>JAJDCA010000072.1 GCA_029261055.1 Candidatus Omnitrophota bacterium
AAGGATTGTGCTAGTTATAAAATACATTTGTTATAGCCATAATAAAAATATCACTTTTATTCATGGAAATACCTGTCATGGGTGCAATAACAACGGGCCAGTCATGATTGATATCGGGCCCTTTTTGATGATCGCCTACACATAATCTTGAAATAGAATTTAATAATGATTTACAATCGCTAAGCTTAAAAAGTGCGCGAGAAATTTTAGAGAAAATGCAAAAAATTTTACCAAAAGATAAAAATTTGACAGCTTGGCAAAAATACAATGCGGCTGAGAAAGCTCTCAAAAAAGAAGAGTTACTTAATACTTGGGAAATAAATTTTGAAAATAATTTACAGCTTTTGAAATTTGACGATGCACGAAAAATTTTAGAAAGTGTGCAAGAATTTTTACCAAAAGGGAGGGTAACGCTAGCTTGGAAGAAATATAATAATGCTAAGAAGAATCATGATTCTAAGGAAAATAAATCTGAGAATAAAGAGGAAAAAAAGGAAAAAGATCCCTATTCAGTCCTGAACGTGTCGCCAAAATCCACTGAAGGTGAGGTTAAAAAAGCATATAAAGAACTGGCGAAGAAATATCATCCTGATAAGGTTATTCATTTAGGAGATGAATTTAAGAATCTGGCACACGAAAAAATGATAAAAATAAATGAGGCATATGAGACTATTTTAAAAGATTTTGCAATGATGACAGAATCTGAAACGAAAGGTGGGATTGATTTTGATCCTGCTAATTTAGATCTTCAAACGCATGGAGATGGTGTAGTGTTTGATTCTTCGAATATTTTGGCGCCTTGTTTAGAGGATGAAGATCCGGAATGTAGTGAAATGGAATTAAAAAATTTAAATATTACAGGATTTGTTCCTAATATTCTTCAAATAGTACCTGTTAATATGATTCAACTTCTTGGTATTACTAATGAAGAAAACCCTTTCGATTCAGCTCAAGATAAAAATAAAGTTGAGGATTTAACTTTTAGCAATAAATACCGAAATAAATATTTGTTCAACTGTTTAAAGCAACCTCAAACCGAAATATCTCAATTTACATAAAAGTTCGCAAAATGTGCAAAAAGCGAATTTATCATATTTATAGATAAAAATTTTATCTGACACTTGACACGTTACAGGTTACATAGTATACTTAGAATGGAATAAAGATATGATTAAATCGTTTAAACATAAAGGACTAAATTCTTTTTTTCGCACTGGCAGTTTAAGTCGAATAAATACGCAACACGCAGCTAAAATTGCCAGAATTTTGGATCGTCTAGATGCCTCAGCAACGTCTCGGGATATGAATTTACCGGGATACAAGTTACATCCGTTGATTGGAAAGGAAAAAAGAGTTTGGTCAGTTTGGGTAAGCGGTAATTGGCGAATTACTTTCCAATTTGATGGAATTGACGTCGTAAATGTAGATTATTGTGACTATCACTGAAAAGGAGGATAAAAATGAATGGAACCAGAAAACCTACTCATCCGGGAGAAGTTTTACGAGAAGATATTATAAATCCTTTAGGGTTGACCGTAACAGAAGCGGCTAAAGACCTTGGAGTAACGCGCAAAACGTTATCAGCGCTGTTAAATTGTAAGGCATCCGTAAGCCCTGTAATGGCTGTTCGTATTAGTATAGCTACAGATACTACTCCAGAAAGTTGGTTATTCATGCAAACTAAGCTTGACTTGTGGAATGCACAACAAAAATTTCCAAAAAGAAATAAGATTAAAGAATTTGTAGAGCTCGCGAATGCGTAAATAAAGTTTCTTTGTAAAGCCTATAAAAGTTTGCAAAAGTCACAAAAGACGAACTTCTCATTTGGCACTATTTAACGCTTTTGCTATACTTCTTTTATGCCCAAACACTTCAAAGGTCTCAAAGATTACATCAACTTTCATGCTAATAGTAAGATTTCTCCGGAACAGTTTCATTCTATTTTTTACACCAATAGCAGACCGCGTGATACAAGCTCTAAAAAATATAAACAGCAACTCTATAAATTCAAATATCAAGATGATATTGATCGAGCCGTCGATGATGCTAATAAGATCATTTTCACCAAAAAACGCCGTAATTCACCACCACGTGTCCTTATTATGCAGACTTTATATGAATCTATGGTTAGGGTTTCGGAATTTGTTAATCTGGAAGTTCAGGATTTAAACGTCCGTGAAGCCACCATCCTTGTTCGCTTTGCTAAAGGTGGCAAGCAATGGCTTGTGCCGATATCCAATACCTTGGCTAAAGATTTGGAGGAACATCTGGCTGGCCGTTGTGATGGGCCGTTATTTTTGTCATCCTGGGGTAAAAAGTACACCGCCCGATATATTCAAAAAATCTGTAAAGAAATATCCGAATTCTGCGGATTTAATTCGCCATTGACCCCGCATATTTTCCGGCATTCCCATGCCACATACCTTCTAAACGCATCTCCCGGCGTTGATATAGCCTATTTACAGACCCTTTTAGGCCATTTAGACATATCGACAACCACTACTTATGCCAGATCCCTTCCTGGAATTGCTATTAAAGCTTACCGAAAATAATATGTATTATATTACATTGACATAATGTATAAATATGTTATATTTAACATGTGATACGGTTAAATATATGCTATAGGAGACATATATATGAATTATTGGGATAAAAAGACTGTTTGTAAACAATTAGATAAAAAGTTGACACATTTAAAGGATTTTGCGGCTTTTGATGTGCCTCAACAAGGATGGATTAAAACTATCCGCGATGCTTTAGGATTATCTGCGAAGCAGTTAGCCAAAAAGACAGGGATGGATCAGCCGCGCATTTCTCGGTTGGAACGTACTGAAAAACAAGGAAATATGACACTGGCGACTTTGCAAAAAATTGCGCAAGGATTGAATATGAAGTTTGTTTATGGTTTTGTGCCTGAGGAATCATTAGAGGCGATGGTCAAGGTGCAGGCAAAGCACATTGCTTTAAATCGGCTGAAACGCTTAAACGATACTATGCGTTTGGAAAAACAGGGATTATCTGATCCAGAGCAGGAACAAGCTTTGCAAGATATGATCGATAAAATATTGGTTGATCCACCCAAGGACTTTTGGGATTAAAAAAATGGATGATTTTCAGAATTTATCTGGGGCAACACCACTTGATCCTGATGAAATGGAAGGTTTAAAAATAGGGCATATTACAACCCGTGAGGAATTAAATCGTTTTGAACAAGATAATATTAATGAAGCTCTTCAATGGTTGGAAAATCGTCGTAAGCAGGATATTTTAACGGAAAAATTTATTAAGGTGTTGCATCAAAAAATGTTTGGTAAGGTTTGGCGTTGGGCAGGCTTATTTCGACGATCAGGTAAGAATATAGGTGTTGATTGGTCTCAAATTTCTATTCAACTTCATGCTTTACTCCAAGATGTCCGCTATTGGATCGATAATAAAACATACTCAGAAGATGAAATTGCTGTTAGATTTCATCACAAACTGGTGTGGCTCCATTTATTTCCTAATGGGAATGGTCGTCATGCACGTTTGATGACAGACGTGCTATTAAAGGATGTTTTAAAGCAAAAATCTTTTACTTGGAGTGTAAGTATCATTACCAGTAAAAATCAAGTCAGAGATTTATATCTTAAAGCGTTAAGGCAAGCGGATAAAAATGATTACACAATGTTGCTAGATTTTGTCCGCTCGGATTAATAAATAAACAATGCCTGAAATTTTAAATTCTATACGTATTGATAAGTGGCTGCACGCGGTGAGGGTTTGTAAGACGCGTTTGATAGCCACGGATTTGTGTAAACGGCACAAAGTGAGTGTCGATGGACAGGCGGTTAAACCGTCGCGCGAGATACGTGTGGGGCAAATCGTTACGGTGCGTAAGGATAGTATTGATTGGCAGTTTAAGGTTTTGAAATGTATTGAAAAACGCGTAGGTGCTAAGATTGCTATTGAGTGCTACGAAGACTTGACACCAGAGGAGCAATTGCATAAATTAAAACTCATCAAAGGGGCCTGGGTACCACGTCGATTAAAAGGGGAAGGTCGTCCTACAAAGAAAGAACGGCGGGATATGGATCGTTTATTGTCTCAGCCAATACTTCCTAAGGATTAAGTACGGACGGTTCGCGAACCGCCCCTGTAATTACCGGGAATCCCGGTACTATTGACTTTACCGGGATTTCTGGTATATTATCAATATGAAGATACATCTTCCTAATAGTGCATTTTTGGGCAATATTGACCCCTTTCTGCGGGGGTTCGATCCTTCTATGCCTGATTTTCTCGAGATTACGGCGAATCAAAAGTGGATTTCTGTGCATCCTGTTGTTTTATCCATGATTGCCGCGCTTGGTGTGTCAATAAAAGCAAGTAAAATACGATTTGAAAGATTGGAGGCGAAATCTAAGCATTATCTTCTTCGCATGGGGCTTTTTAAAATTCTGAATGTATCCTCAGATATCAATATTGTAGAGCATGAACCTGCTGGCCGATTTATTCCTATAACACAGATTCGTACATCAAGTGAACTTACAAAATTTATTACAGAAATGATTCCACTACTGCACCTTGAACCGGAACAGGCGAAGACGATTGGATATATTGTAAGTGAATTAGGGCGTAATGTTATAGAGCATGCCAATTCTATGTATGGAGCTTTTCTTTGTGCGCAGTATTATACAAAAAGTAATACGATTCGTATTGGGATTGCCGATCGTGGGGTGGGGATCAAGACGGCGATTAATCAATCTTATTCTGTGAAGACCGATTTGGAAGCCATTCAATTAGCTCTTTGGCCGGGGATCACCGGTACGACTCGGAGAGAAGGGGGAACAGAGCAAAATGCTGGAGCTGGCTTATTTTTTATAAAATCAATTGCTGGAGTGAATCGTGATTTTTTTATCATTTATAGTGGGGATGCTTTTTACAAGCTTCTTAGAAAGCCATCTACCTCCAGGCTGAATTTGAGAGCAGATCCATTTAAGGAAAGGCACTCAACGGATGATGATCTTCCCTATTGGGGTGGAACAGTTGTTGGAATAGATATAAATCTTGATCAAACTAAGGAGTTCTCGTTTTTATTGGATGCCATACGAAAGACATACACGAGTGCAATCAGAGAAAGAAGAAAAAGTCGTTATAGAAAGCCGAGGTTTATATGAAACATATTGTTATTTTTGATAGAGCTGGGGCCTTTGCAGAAAATAAAGATGTTGCAAGAGACATTCGGATTAAGGAGATTCTTCCTATCCTGGCGCAAGATGAGGAGGTCACTCTTGATTTTGATAAAGTAGATGCAGCCACACAATCCTTCGTGCATGCGCTTATCAGCGATATTTTAAGGAAATATGGAGGGAATACATTGGATCATATCTTTTTTAAATCTTGCAATATAACAGTTCAGAAAATTATTGGGATTGTTGTGGAATATATGCAGGAAGGGATGGGCGTTGAAGGGGATCAAGGGGACGGTTTTTAAAAATGAACGCAATTTCTATTAAAAATTTAGCCAAGACTTATGCCAACGGCACAGTGGCCCTTAAGGGGATTGATCTGGATGTTGCCGAGGGGGATTTTTTTGCCATGTTGGGGGCTAATGGGGCGGGGAAGACGACCATTATTAGTATTCTAACAGGGCTGGTTGTGAAATCGGCGGGGCAGGTTAAGGTGTTTGGTGTCGATATTGATGCAAGTCATCAGGAGGCGAAACGTTTGATGGGAGTTGTGCCGCAGGAATTTAATTTTAATTTATTTGAGAAGGTCGAAGACATTGTAATGACGCAGGCAGGTTATTACGGTATCCCGCGGGCAATCGCCAAAAAAGAAACACACAAATTACTGAAGTCCATGGATCTGTGGGATAAGCGCAATGTTGTTAGTCGACAACTATCCGGCGGGATGAAGCGACGTTTAATGATTGCGCGGGCCTTAGTGCATAAACCGAAATTATTAATATTAGATGAGCCTACGGCCAGTGTCGACGTGGAATTGCGCCATGGGATGTGGGAATATTTGAATAAATTAAATCAGCAAGGGACAACGATTTTATTGACGACGCATTATTTAGAAGAAGTAGAACAAATGTGTGCGCATGCCGCGATTATTAAAGAAGGCAAGATTATTAAAAATGAGTCTGTAAAAAAACTTGTGCAAACATTGGAGTTGGAAGATTATTTGATTACGGTTAAGCATGTACAGGGTGTTGATCAGCTTAAAGAATATTCTCTTAAAGTCATTGATGAGTATACATTAGAAGTAGTCTTAAATCGAAAATCAGAATTAAATAATTTTCTTATGAAGTTATCGCAAACAGGCATGGTGATGACCGATATCCGGACGAAAGGTTTTCGCTTGGAGAAGTTATTTCTTAACATATTACAGGAGTAACCGTGTTGTCTTACAAAATTATTGCTTTTCAAACACTAGCCCGCAAAGAGATTTGGCGTATCTTGCGTATTTGGCCTCAGACATTGGTTCCGTCGATGATTACACAAACATTGTATTTTGTTATTTTTGGTAATTTTATCGGCTCACGTTTAGGTGAGGTTGGCGGGGTGACATACATGGCGTTTATTGTGCCGGGGTTAGTGATGATGTCGGTGATTAATAATTCATATTCCAATGTCTCCGGTTCTTTTTTTAGTTCTAAATTTCAGAAAAACATAGAGGAATTGTTGGTTTCGCCGGCCCCAAATTGGGCCATCATTGCCGGATATATATCCGGCGGCGTATTTCGGGGGAATGTCGTCGGCTTTCTGGTGTTTATTGTTTCATGTTTATTTACCAAACCGCAGATTTATAATCTTGGGATTGTGTTTTTATTTATTGTGCTGACATCCATTGTTTTTTCTTTGGCAGGTCTTTTGAATGGCATCCTCGCCAAGAAGTTTGACGACGTCACCATATTTCCTACGTTCATCTTAATGCCTCTCACGTATTTAGGCGGAGTATTTTATTCCGTCAAAAGTTTGCCGCTATTCTGGCAGAAAATTTCTTCCTTTAATCCAGTCTTGTACATGGTCAATGGTTTTCGATTTGGCTTTTACGGATTCTCCGATGTAAATGTCCTCACTAGTTTTTTGATCATCTTCCTGTTTATCATTTCACTTGTAAGCATCATTACCCACATGCTTAATAAAGGGACGGGCCTTAAGAATTAAGGTTTTAGTCTTAAGTGTGGCTTGTTCGGTTTTGTTGTTTTAAATTTTTCAAAATAAAAAATTAGTAAATGTTTAGCGTTCTGAGCTATCTGCGAGCTAAAGCAAGGGATTATTTCACGCAGGAACGCTTGTTCACCCCTGCGGTGTAGGCGATCATCAAAAAGGGCCCGATATCAATCATGACTGGCCCGTTGTTATTGCACCCATGACAGGTATTTCCATGAATAAAAGTGATATTTTTATTATGGCTATAACAAATGTATTTTATAACTAGCACAATCCTT
>JAJDCA010000073.1 GCA_029261055.1 Candidatus Omnitrophota bacterium
GTGTTGGTAAATTTGTTACATATTTTATTACCATTGGGCTAAAACCATCTTGCGGAATCCCTAATTCTTTATCTAACACGTATATATTTTGCACTTCTTTTCTACCTATTAGATAATATCTACCATAACGGATTTCTCCAAAATATGTTTTTATGTTTCGATATTTCAAACGCTTTTTTAAATAATACAACCCTTCTCTTAACCAGGATTCATAGCTTAAATTCTCATGTGAACTTATTAAGTAAAGTTGCATTAAAAGGCGACCGAAACCCCATACTAATTGTATTATCTCTTTTTCTGATTGATATATTTTTTGATTTACTAATATATTTATACATGTATTTATGCTTTCTTTCACATGATTTTCTATTGCTAATAGGCATTCTTCTTTCGTTGTGTATTCTTCAGTTCCAGCTTTTATTCCTTTGCTTTTATTCTTTTCCTGCAATTTTTTGTCGTTTTGCTCGGTTCTCATTATTTTCAAATCCGTTAAATGTTAGTAAAGTACTGCGTTTATTATACTTACATTTATTGTGTTTTGAAACAGGAACGTTTACACCCGATTAAAATAGGCTCACTTGCCTCTGCCGTAACAAAAGACAACTCCCGCCATGTAAAAAAAGTTGTAACTTCCCAATCACTTCTTGTCATATTGAGCATTGCAAAGCGCTGTTTCCTATTGCTTACTTGATCTTAGCCATGCAGTAAGCTGTTTTGAAACACTTTCTATCTTTTCATTGATTTGAACAAATTTCTTTAGACTTACCTGTTTCAAGTCTTTTAGCAGCCTTAAAAATAGGCGGATAACCTCCAAGTTCTCCCTTGCAGATTGAATAATCATCTTTTTTGAGTAGCTGCTGTTTGCGCGGTAAATATTTGTAATCATCTCTATTGTTACCTTCTTTATACTCTCTCCAATTGTATACTTGTATTCCCGTGTAAAATTACTGGTAAACCGAAAAATCTCTACCAATAGATCATAACTCGCTTTATATACAGGCAAATGATCATAAGTTGCCATAGTTCACCCACCCCCTTTAACTCCAGCGTTTTTTTAAGTTACGATAATACCATTCTTAACGGTTTCCTGCAATTCCATGACAAACTCAATTGTCTCAACAGGCGTTTTATTTGCAACAGGAAATTCCCTGATCTTATCTATAAGAGATTTACAATCATTTTTCTGCTTCACTTCCTTTAAACCTTCCTTCCAAATTTCATAATTTTCAGCATCCGTAAACGAACCTATCTCTAAGATACCTTCCTCTTTTTGTTTGAATTGATACCTTTGTCCATTTTCGCAAACCTTAATTATCTTATCAAGATTATCTAAAGGAAAGCCTATAAACACAACGTCTTGTTTAACGCATTTAACGTATCTTTTTATTACAGAATATCCTTGAATATTCTTTACAAATCGGAAAGCCGATCTCTCATAAGCACGCCAAAAGAAACCCTCCTTAAAAAGAAATATTGACGATCTATTAGACTCTTCGATTTTTAATATATCCTGTACTTTCATAAGCTGTCTTTTCTACAAAAAAATTTATCGCCTTCGGCTTTCATTAAAAACCTATTCTCCTTTGTTTCAAGATAATTCTAAATTACGCAAAAACATTTGGAGCAGTCTGGAAGATTACTCAAAATCTAAGTTCAATCACTACTAAACATCCACCATCACCCATCCATCCTAAAAACGCAAATAGTCAAATAGACAAATAGTCGGATCAGTCCTTAACGCAACGCACAGAAAAGCCGAACGCCTTAACGATGACACCCCGGTAGACGCGCGCCTCACTCGCACCCAGGATCCGGACCCACGCATCCGACCCACTCTCCGCAGAAGACCAGAAGAACGCGCCCGTGCCACGACCGTCGAACGAACCACCGGTACTGCGGAAGCCCGCAAGCAGAGCCTGAAGCCCCGACGTGCCGCAATTAACCCCACCACTACAATTTGACGCTGTTTTCAACTGATCTCCCTTCGAATCAGGATTAGACTGAATAAGCGCATTTTTCAGGGTCGTCCACTCTGCATCTGTTGGTAAATGCCAACCCGTGGGGCATATGCCCTGGACGCCTTCAGTTGTAGAATACTGCATAATCTCATCCCATTGGTAGAGGCCGCCGTCTGTAGCACAAATAACCGGGTCATTATTGTAACAATATTTTTCTATTATACCGTTGTCTGTCTGACTACTTGTTCCATCTATCCTGGTACCCACATTCAGATTCTCGGCCATCCAGCATTGATTACCGATCTGTACGGTTTTGTACGAGTTAGTACGATCCCGAACTTCATCTACTCCGCAGGTAAATGATGGAGCAGGTGTGCCACCAACTCCTGCCCAGGAAGTACCATCGTAACCTTCAAAAAGACCGGTATCTGTATTAAATATTACCATGCCGGCAATAGCAGTTAACGCATCACGTTCAACCGTTGTCAGTTTGGAAATAACAACCCCACCTGCATCGTTTACACGAAATCTCTCTTCATTATTTTTGTCCTCTACCGAAAACCCGCTACTACCATCATTATTCTCAGTCGTCACTTTGGTGTCAGCCGCATTAACTATGCCTGTAATACCCAAAAACATGACAAATAAACCTGTCAATAAATATCCTCTTACCATTCTGTTTACTCCTTTTTATCTAAAATATTAATAACCGTTCAAACAGTTTAATCCGTTTGAACCGCTTAAACTGTTTGATCTTTTACCTAAAAGTATCAAGTTGTCCAAATAAATCAATTTTATAATTCCTGTAAGTTCTTTATTTATGGTATAATACGTCAATTAAATTGTAAATATCCCAACATAAACGGAAGACTTAACAAGTGGAGAAAGTAAGCGTAAATTTTGAAGGTAAAAATCTCACCGGCAATAGTGGATTAATCCCTATAGCACAATTTGCTGAGAAGCTAAAGGTAGAAGAGACATTAAAAACAGAACTAAGTATAAAGTCCAA
>JAJDCA010000074.1 GCA_029261055.1 Candidatus Omnitrophota bacterium
TAATCAGAGAAAACGCAATCTTGAAATGGCTCGTCTGCTGCGTTATACTGCATGGCAGACAAGTCAGCATGGTTCTCACAGAGAGCCATCAGAAGTAACTATGCAACCGGCTTGAGGTCAAACTCGCTGAAAAACTCCGGAATTACTCCAGAAAATGTCCATTTTATTCTTAATCGTCTGAACGGAATAGCAAAAAATGTTGAATCACACAATACTCGTAACGTAGTAAATTTTGTTTATAAGTCGATTGAAGGTTTGAAGTTGAATGAAGTATTAGCAAAAAACATTATTATTGCTCTTACTACGAATGGTGCTGAGAAAATAGATGATACGGAAGCTAGTTCAACTATAATGCAGACATTTGAAGAACTCATGGGGACTGACTTTGATATTAGAGAAAAGACAAAGCAACAAGTCGAGGCGGTTGGGCAGTATATGAAAGATACCGATTCAGGTGTTATTGACCGTTTTAATATTGTTAAAGAAGCTCTGTTCAATCAACCGTGGTGGATAGAAAAGGAAAGAGTTTCGAGGGAGTTGATTACTGTAGAAAATATAAAGAATAAATTAAATGAAGAGGCAACAAATAAGAAACTTTTTAAGTTAAATAGAAAAAGAAAAGAAAAGTTTAGAAATGGGAAGTTTGTTAATTCGTGGCTCAACTTTAAGAATGGTAAAGCAAATTCTGCAAGGAAATTTTTATTTAAGAATCGTAATGAAATTAATCAAGATATTGCTAATACTATTGTGCCAAACATTGTGACGAACGAGTTATATATATATCCCGAACATAGGGAAAAATTAGTTGAGGTGCTTGAGGCAATACAAAAAGAAGAGGAAGAATTTAATGAAAAGAGCGAGCGAGAATCAGAATCTACCTATGACGGTTTTACGATACGCCCTGAGCCCTACAATGTGCTTGCCCAAATTGTCCTCGGTGCTATCAATGATTTAGCGATGGTGTCTGATGATAAGGTGATGGATATCGATAAAAAAATAACGGATGATTTTGCGAAATTAGAAAAGGAATTAAAAGGGATAAAAACAGCCGATAGAATGGATACTCGTAAGATGAGGCCTCAGTTGCCGGGAGATGGGGCTAGTGAGTATGTAAGCCCAATTCGTCGGGAGCAAATTAAAAAAGATTTACATACAAAAGGTGGTATCAACTTGAACCAGCAGGTGAGTGATTTTCAGGTGTTAAAGGATGAGCAGGGGAATGTGATACCGCTTAAGTTTCAACCGGTGGAGTTTCGAAATAGTGTCGGATTTTTCCCAAGAGTGAATGGGATTTATATTATTAATTTACCACAATACCTCGGCTTTGACACCACTCCAACCGACGAACCCACCAAGGTCTCGATGCACTTAAGCTTCAACCACCTCACCCGCGATCCGATGGATGTGGTGGGGTAGTTATTTCAATCCATTCACCCGATAAATCATCACAGGGATGTTTTTGCCTTTGACTTTGATGGCTTCCAAGGGTTGGGCGTCGACGATGTCTTTGATGTAAGGGTAGGTGAATTCTGAGACGATCAGATGGGCATTATACTGGCGTGTGAGGGCTTCAACGCGTGCCCCTAAGTTAACGGCATCACCGATGACGGTGTAATCCATGTGTAACGTTGATCCCATATTTCCCACAACCATCTCACCGGTGTTGATTCCAATGCCGATATCCAACGGTTCCAGACCTTCTTTAGCCCATTTTTGATGGAGTTCTTTTAATTTATCCAGCATTTGGCAAGCCGTAATAACGGCTTGTTTGGCACTGACTTCGGGGGGTTGAAAATTTGGAGCGCCGAAGAGGGCCATGATTTCATCCCCGACATATTTATCGAGTGTGCCTTTATTGTCAAAGACAACTTGTGTCATTGCGTCAAGATATTCATTTAAAATACTTACGACTTCTTCAGGCTGCCTTTTTTCCGAGTAGGTTGTAAATGCGCGGATGTCACTAAAGAGGACCGTGATCACTCTTTTTTCCCCGCCTAATTGTAGTTTTTTGGGATCGCTAATAATTTCATCCAGCACATCTTTGGAAACATATTGTGAAAAAGCCTTTTTGACCCAACGTTTTTCTTTTTCTTCAGTAGCAAATTTATAGCTCGTAATACCTAGGTAAGAAAAAAAGGATAGTAACAGAGGTGATGCTAAATCGATCCATACGCCTTGATGGAAAACAAAAAGTACTCCTGAAAAACAGCCGAGAACAACAATTACTGTGAAAATAAGTCCTCCGATAGGAGAGAAGAACGTTAAACACAGTCCCATCAATAGGGCAAGGAATATCAAGACAAGGGTGTTAGTGGTGTCAGGGACTTTTTGAAGAAATTGATTTGTTAAAATAGAGTTGATCACATTTCCATGCGTACCAACCATAGGGTAGGTTGGTTCGTAGGGAATAGGATTGTAGTCGTGAGTTCCTGCTGCGGTTAAGCCGATAATACTAATACTGCCATGGATTAATTTTTTTAACTCTGTTTCTTTGTGATTTAATTGATCTAACATTTCTTTAGGTATAGTAGATGGGTCCATTTGGGCTAATGATTTTCTGAACGAATACAGCCAAATAATATCGGCACAGGAGATATGTTTAAACGTTTCTTTCCATTTGCCGGCCCAGTTGATGATCATTTCGCCATTATTGTTAATGGGAATATAAATATCATTTTTAGATTTGATTGCCGTCGGATTGTGTAATATGAAATATTTATTTGGGATGAAAGATGTTTTTTGTGGGTTAAGAAAGGCTAACATGCTGGCTAGTCCGATATGGGGAAATATTTTATTTTCATATTGGACAAAAAGAGGCACTGTGCGTAGGGTGCCATCTAAATTGGGTATACCGTTTAGCATGCCGGCCCCTTTTATTGCATTTGTAAATTTTAGGAGAGGAGGGGATATGTTTATGGCGTTCAATAAATTTTGGGATGAGCTAGTCGGTAGGCCAAATTTTTGTATGAAGGTATTTTCTGTTGCTAATTCTTCCCACACGTCTTTGTAAAGATTTTGAAGATCTTTATCGAAAATTTCATAATGGTAAGTGACGTCTACGAAGTTTTTCTTTGGGTTTTCTTTTAAGAATGTTTGGATGTTTGTACGAATTAATTCTCTTTTCACGGAATTAAGGTACGGTTGAATATCTTTAGGTTGCGTTTTTAAGGCGCTAGCGATTACATCAAGGCTAAGGGAAAAGTTTTCTTTTAAGAGAGCTGACATTTTTCTTTTAAGGAAAATACTCTTGAGGTTGGCATGGTCAAAATATTGAGCCTGTTTTATTAGAGGAAGAATTTCATTGAATGGTTTTTGAAGGTGTTTTTGAATGAGGTCGTTTATGTCTAATTTGAGCTGAGGGAGGCGTTTAAATTGTCGAACATCTCTGGGATCATGTAAAACTTCAAATTCATATCCCATAAACACATCATTATTTTTTAAAGAAGTTTCAAGAATAAGATCAGTGTCTTTAAAAACTTTTTGGAAACTCGAAGTGAGTTCATTGACAGCCAGATGAATCGTTTTAAAGCCTTGGAGAATATTTTGTTTTTCCAGGATAGGTGTTAATGAAACACCGTCGGTTACTTGTCCGATATATTCATTAAGTTGATTTTTGCCATTTAAAATATCGTTAATTTTTTGCTGATCAACGATCAGTTGCGATGGTTTAGAAAAGGTCACATCAAAGAGAATGTGTTTGGCGCCGAGCAATTTTAGAGTTTCGATAATAAAGGCATTCGTATCTCGCGGCCAGGGCCAACGTCCTAAGTTTTCCATGGCCTTGCTATCCATTTCAACGAAGACAATTCTTTCATCTTGGATGGGGGCAGGACGTAGATTCATTCGTAAGTCAAATAATTTTAATTCCAGCATATGAAGGAACGCTACGTCTTTTGTGAGGATAAGCGAAAAGGCCAAGCCGCAAGTGATTAGGAGGGAGATGAGTATTTTCTTCATAAATGTAAAGTAAGTTTTACGGTAACGTTATTTCCAAAATATCTGAGTCTTCGGAATAGTTATTCATTTTATCCACGGCACGAAGATACAGTTCAAACGTTTTGTTGCTACCGCTGATAAATCTTTGTAGGCCGACAATTTCGTAGCGGAGGTCTGTAATGATTTCTTGAATTTCTTGTAAGGAGCCACCTTTACGTCGGAAAAAAAGGAGGTATCCTTTGAGATCCGGTTCTTCATTGGCATCCCATTCGAACTCAATACTATCGGCGGTTGCACGTATGATTCTTAGATTTTCTGGTTCTTCAGGCTCTTCGCTATCGGCATAAAAATCTATAGCCCCTTCATTACCCAACTCATCTTTGGCGATAATTTCTAAATCACGCCCTTTACGCCATGGGACGGTGGCGGTAAATATATTGTGTTCATTAACCGGTATTTTTGCGCCTTCTATATAAAGTGTTGCAGGTTTATCAACGTGACCATAAAGCACAATGGAGCCGTAATCGTCGATATAAGCATCTTCTACGACAATAGCAATTTCTTCGCCTTCGCCTTTTGCTTCGGAAGGTTCAGTCTTTGCTATGACACCGTTACATTCATTAAGAATGTTATCAATAATGGCTTTGATATTGGTGTCTTGTATCTTGGTACCTTTGAGAGTGTTCATTGTTCCTTCGCAATCATTTTCATTGTAATAGGCAAGCCCTAAATTAATTTTCGCTGGAACAGCCAAGGAGGAAGTGGGGGCTTTTTCTAAGAATTCTTCATAGAGTTCAATGGCGAGTACATAATCTTCATTTTCAAAGACATCGTTGGCGTCAAAATAAAGATCTTGTGATGGACTGACAACTTTTTTATATTGCGTTGTTGCACATCCAGTGAAAGTTAGAATAAGAATGAGTAACCAGGGCATAGGGGCCTCCATTTTAAAAGGCGTCAGACATCAGTCGTCAGTCATCAGCAAAAATCAAAAAATGAAACTGACAGCTGAGGACTGATGTCTGACGTCTAAAATTTACGTGTATATTTTGCTTTTATATAATTTTGCTTATAAGCCGAAGAATCCGACCAGGGTTTATAAATATTATTTTTACGTTCATATTTAAAGGTTAATTTATTGTCTCTGTCTTTAGAGGTATAGTCAAGATTTAAGCTAAGTGTGCTGATATCGGTTTTATTAGTATCCGATGGGTCTTTAAGGTCACGAGAGGCTTTAAATGTTACGTCACAACGGTAAGGGATAAGGCCGTATTTTGCCTCAAAGGAACGGATGTATTGGTGATAGGATTTTGTGGTGAATCCAGTAAAATTTTTAACTTCTCTTTCATCAGAATATTTGAGTGTCCATTTTTCAAATGAGTTATTTTCAACGGCGAATACGAGTTCTTCTCTTTTTTCATCTGTTTCTGAATCGGTAAAGTCATCTTTGCGTTCAAACGTGTAAGACGGTTTAAACGTTGTTTTGAATGGTTTGATTTCCCAGTCAATGCTGTTTTTAAGGGTGGTTGTTTTATAATTGGTACAGCCACATTTGTCATGTTCCGAATAAAATTTATAATCAATAGTATACGAGGCGTCTTGTGGAAGTTTAAACGAGGCAATCGGTTGAAGGGTACGATATGTTTTTTTCGCGGAGCCGCCACCTTGAAAATTAGTTTGTTCCGGTTTATATTTAATAGCAAATGATTTGAGACTCCACGGGTCGGGGTTTAGTGGTTTATATTGAATATCAAAAGTATGGCTGATTTTATCTTCTGTCTGCGAGGCCCCTTCGACTTTAAAATTTCTTTCGACAGCTTTTTGTTCATAAGCAAGGGTTAAGGGGTTGTAAGGTTTATATTTTAATTTCATTAACCATGCTTTATCTTTTTTGTGTTTATTGGTTATGTCATTTAGATCTTCATCGTAATTCCCATAGGCTAATTCCCAATCGAAAGTCAGTTTTTTATCTAAGAATTTAAAACCACCGTCGACACCCATAGCCGTCGATTGGACGGGATCTGTGGTAGAGCTTGCCTCGGCTGAGGTCGGACGGTCTACGGTGAAAGCTAGCGAGGCACCGATATCCATAAAAGAATTAAATTCGGAAAAGACACGATAAGCATTGGTCCATTGTTCAAACTGGCCACTTGTTTCAAACGTATTTTCATTTTTTTCTTTCATTTTACCAAGGTCAATAGCCTTAAGTGTACGCCCCATTAAGACGGTGAATTCCATTGATTTAAACAGCCGGGTATCCACATATCCTTTACGGTATAATTCGCCTAAGTTGATTTTATTGACGCCGTTCATGTCCGGAGAAAGTGGGATTTCTTCCGGTTTAAACTCAGGCAGCGTAATTTTTTTCCAGAGACGCACGCCGTCTTTAACGGTCGGGTAGCTCACGAGGGTAGGGAAATGTTTGGCGGAAAATTTACCGACATCAACTTCATAATTACTGCGTTTATTGACATTAATTTTGTAAAAATCTAAAACAGTTTCATCCCATCGATTATAAAACGATTCAAATTCAGCAGAGAAATTTTGATTTTTTTTAGTTTTCCCTTCGACTTTGATGTTTGATGTGAAGCTGGTTCCGTTAATCGGGCTGGTCGCCTTGGGGAAACGTTCATAATTTTCTATAGTTTGCGTGATCGTACCTTTTAGCCCATAGGGAAGTTTGATTTTCTTTTTTACTTTTTTTGCAGTTCTAGTTTCTTCCGTTTGTATTGGGTCAGCTTCTTTTTTGAGTTTATCCGCCATACGTTTCGCAACTTCCGGAATTTCAAATGTTTCCATCGGGGTAAGTTTTTGGATGTCCGCCGAAATAATATTGGAAGAAATAGAGGTAATGATTTCTTTAGTCAATTCATCGTTGGGCGGTAATTTTTCTAAGATTAGGGCGTAATAGGCGAGATGTGTGGGATCTTTTAAATCACCCTGAATTTTTGATAATTTCTCTAAGGCTTTTGGGAGGTTTTCATTGAGGGCATAGGAAACACTCAAAAGTAGATTACCTTCAATATCACGCGGCGCTAAATTTTTGATCATTGTAAATTCTGCGGTAGCGGAATTAATGTCATTTTCTTTAAGGTAAATCAATCCTAATTTTTTGTGAGGCGTAATATCTTGCGGATTTTTTGTGATCATTGAGGTAAGGCATTTTTTAGATTCTGGGTAATCTTCTTGTAGGGCATAGACTGTTGTCAACATTTGATACACACGTGTGTCAAAAGGATTTAATTCTTTAGCTTTTTGTAAATTTGTAAGACTTGTTTTGTAGTCTTTTTGTAAGATATTGAGAAGAGAGAGGTTGAAATAAGAAGGGTAATGTTCCGGAATAGCCTTGATTACTTTTTTAAAGTATTTTTCCGCCTTTTTGAAGTCTTTTTCATTGAGAAGTCGAACGCCTTCCAGAAATAAGGTATTTGTTGGCTGTTTTGCCCATAAAAGGTGAGGGGTTAGGCAAAAATATAGGCAAAAAATACAAAAGAAAATTTTCTTTAACATAACTTTAAGTAGGTTAACATGTTGTAAGAAATAATAAATTTATCATATTAAACTTAGTCTAGCAAAAAGATGGCAAAAGACAAAGATTATCCTGGTTTTTTTGTCATCTTTAAATTGATAGACGGTTCAATATGGTAAAAAAATATTTATGGCATGAGGACTGTAAATATTCCATACTTGCTGTATGCATTCCTATTTGAATAAAATATATAAGAATATTAATAGATTTATATGTCTTCTCTTATTGATCACGTTTCCTGTGAGTCAGGTTATGGCGGCGCAACCTTACACGAACCTCGGAGGTTCGGGAATCCGAACCTCCGAGGTTCGTGTAGGTTTGCCACCAGTGGGAACTATGATTATGCCAACCGCTGCCTTTGAACCTGCTTTGATCAAGGGGGTGACCGTATTTCCGGATAATCCGTTACGATTCGATTTTATCGTGGATACAGGAGAGGCAGATTTAGAAGGAGATGCTTTAAAATCTGAATCCAACAAGCTCATCAAATATTTCCTTGCCTCACTCACTGTGCCGGAAGAAGATTTATGGGTTAACCTCAGTCCGTATGAAGCTGATCGTATCATTCCGGAAAAATTTGGTCATACCGAAATGGGTCGAGACCTGTTGGCGCAAGACTACATTTTGAAGCAGCTCACAGCCTCGTTGATGTATCCTGAGGATGAGCTTGGAGAAAAATTCTGGGATCGTGTGCATGAGAAGGCCTATGAAGAATACGGAGTCACCGACATTCCGGTTGATACGTTTAACAAGGTTTGGATTGTCCCGGAGAAAGCTGTCGTTTATGAGAATGCGGAAACGAATACGGCGTTTGTTGTTGAGTCGAGGTTGAAGGTGATGCTTGAAGAGGATTACGAGGCAATGACGAATGAAACGTGGGATGAAGGACGAAGGACGAGGGACGTAAAAAACGTCTCACGTCTTACATCTGACGTCTTACGTAACATAATAATCCCCGCCATCGAACAAGAAGTCAACGAAGGCACCAACTTCGCTCAACTCCGCCAAATCTACCATTCCCTCATCCTCGCCACGTGGTTCAAACGTAATCTGAAAAAGTCTGTACTTGGGAAAGTTTATGTTGGGAAGAATAAAGTTAGTGGTGTAGACATCGAAGATAAACAGGCGAAAGAAAAAATCTACACCCAATACCTCGAGTCCTTCAAACAAGGCGCGTATGATTATATTAAAGAAGATTATGATCCCGCGACTCAACAAATCGTGCCTCGGAAGTATTTTTCTGGGGGACTTGTTATGGATATGTCTATGTTATCAATTAATGGTAATGCAAAAGATGTAGCTATTAGTAAAAAAGCATCACATGTACCTGTATATTTGAAGGCTATAAAAGATGATAATGCAATGACAAATAAAAGACCTCATTGGGATCCTACGTGGCCAAAACCAACAGATGCGGAAGTAGATTGGGCAAAAAGTCGTGTGAATTATTTTATGCATAGTCTTTTAGGTGAGCA
Source organism: Candidatus Omnitrophota bacterium (assembly GCA_029261055.1). Taxonomy (GTDB): domain Bacteria; phylum Omnitrophota; class Gorgyraeia; order Zapsychrales; family Zapsychraceae; genus JAJDCA01. Next base: position 8,941 of record JAJDCA010000074.1, read on the forward strand.
TCCTGAATTTCTTGGGACAAGTTTTTTTGTGATGGTGGGGCCGACTATGAAGAAATTACGAAATATTTATTATGATTATCCTCAAGTTGCGGCTGCAATTTTATTTAGTTTTGGGATAGGGCATGAGCATTTTGAGGAAGTTTTTCCTTCAGAGGAAAATGTTAGTGTCCTTGAGCCAAAATTGGTGGGGAACATGGTGAGGGAAGGGCTTTCATTATTTCTTCAAAATGAAAAATTAAAGGTGGATAACAAATTATATGATGTAAAGTATTCCATGAAAGGAACGTCTTTAATACTGTCGAGTTTCAATAAAGATCAACTCAAAGAGGTTTGGAACCGTCTTCCGGATGAGAATACACATTTATTTATTCATGATGTGCTTTTGGAAGTAGTTAATTTTTATAGTTTTATAGAAAGTCCTGCTGATGTAAAAAAGAATACGCAAAAGGTTAAGGCATTAGGTTTAATTCCCAAGCGAGTAACGCAGGAGATTCGAGAATATTTTGATTTAGAGGGGCTGCAACATTTACTTGATATTGGTATTTTTGATAATGAAGGACATCCTGCCCATTGGAATCCGGAATGGGAAGAGCCAACAGAGGATGAGTTTGAATATGCCAAGAATGTTTTTGAAGCGGAGATATTAATTGATTACGATAATACGTTTTATGGTGGAAAAATATTTCCACGCATAGGTATTGCTGGTCAAAAGCTAGATGATTATGGCCGTGGACGTGTGCTTCGCGCAATGTTTTATCTTTATCCTGATATCGCAGGTGCAATCTTATTAAGTTTTCCTTCCGGGCACGATTATTGGAGATATATACTTTATCCTAAGGGCTTTTTTCAAGCGAACTATTCAGTTGAACCTGAATTATTAGCCAAGATAATTAATCATGGCGTAAATTTATATAAACATGATTACAAAGTTAATACTGTAGATGGATTAATAGAGGTAAATTATGACATAAATGGAATAGGGGGGCTTTTGGGGGAGCTTACGCGTGAACAACTTAATCCTATTTTTAAAGATATGAATGATGAAAACTTAATTTTAGTTGTGAATTCAATCATTAAATATTGGGGATGGAGAGACTTCGGGAAGGTAGAGGAGATTCTTGGAGCAACTGTATTGAATCGATTGAAAAAAATTCAATTAACGGGAGCAGATGAAATTCGAGAATATTTAAGTCTTAAACGCAAGCCAGCATCCCCTAAAATTATTCGTACTACAGTTCCAATACCAAAAGTTGCCGGAAAGTCTGTTGGGAGGTTAATTATTTTTCGGGAGGAGCCAAGTAGAGAAATTTTAAAAAATGTGCCTCCATATGCGATTGTTGCGATGGATTTCTTACCACGGACAATGGGAAAATTTCAAGGGATTTTAACTCTTCAAGATGAACCTGCAGAAACGTCACATGCTCAATGGCAAGCCAAGCTTTTAAAGGTTCCTCATGCGGTTTGGCCTGAGACTAATGATGAGACGTTAAACTTTTTAGAAGGGAAGATAGTTGTCTTTGATGTAGGAGCAAAAGAGGTAGAACTTCGTGAAGCAGATAAACAAGAGCAAAAGGACTTTGAGGAACAAAAACATTTGATACGTATTCCAAGCATAAAACTTCCTGCAGTAGAGTTAGACGGTGAGGAGTACTATCTCTCTTCTAATCATCCGAATCTGATAAATCATAAAATTGTTGGACATAAAGCGGCAAGAGTTCATCAGTTAGAAGAACATAATATAAAAGTGTCCGATCCTCGAATTAAAGTTGAAATTGCCAAAGGTTCCGCCATTCCTTTTCGAACATTTCAGCATCTTTTAAAGCATAATGGACAATTAAAAACGTTTCAAAATTTGATGGTGCAGCTTGCGAATGTTTCCTTTGAAGGCGCTGAAAATATTTTGACGCAGATGCGTAATATTATTCTAAGTCAAAGTTTTCAAGCTTCGGATGCTTTTTGGAAACAAATGGATAAAGACGGAGAATTAAATGCGCTATTATCCATGGGGCTATTTGTCCGACCATCAACCAATGCTGAGGATGATCCAGAACATCCGGGATTGGGAGCCGGACGTTATATTACCGTGCAAAATGTTACATCACGTGAAGCCTTGTGGAAGGCGATTAAAGAAGTATATGCTTCCGTATGGCTAGCCAATCCATATGAGGAGCGTAGGCAATTTAGTATTGATGAAAGAACTGTACACCCTTCAATTTGGTTGCTTCCATCAGTTCCTCCCGATTATTCAGGCACTCTACACACATCGCGTGTAATGTTGGAAAATCCTGATCAATTCCTTATTGAAATTGTTCAAGGTCTTGGAGAATCATTAAGAGGTAATACCAAAGAGTTTAAAGAGGGGCGTCCAACTCAAATTATTTGGGATAAAATTAATAAGGAGGTTATTGAAAAGCATGCAGGAACAAAAGAGAAACAGCTCATTCTTAATAAAGATGGCGGAACGTCCATTGTTCCCAAGGAGCTTTCTAAAAAGTTTTTAAATCATCTAGATGCCAATCGTTTAATTCAATCTTTAATAGAAATAGGCCAGAAAGTAGAAATGATATTTGGAAAAGAAGAAATCGAAGTTGTTTTAGCGGAGGATAAAATGAACAAAGGAAGTTGGACTATTACATTGGTTCAGACGAAAAATATTGATTTTGATGAAGCGATGATGTCAGGTGCTGTAATTAAAAGAAATGAATTCCGAGAAGACCGTTCAATGGTTATTGATTTAGAAGAATATATAGAAGAAACAATTGAACATTTAAGATGGATGAAAAATAGTAACAGGGATGATGTTTTTGAGGAGGTTATATCTGGTCGGGATCGTGATAAGCTTGATCACAAGGTGAGGAAAAATGGGTGGACCGGGATTACTGCGGATATAGATATTCTTTTAAGTGAAGAGGCTATTAAAGATAAAGAACTCGTTGTAAAGATGAGGCGTTTTTTGCAGAGCTATACAAAGAGCAGTTTTACGCATTCTGATCATTTGACGAAAGCTGAAGATATAAAGACGGCTAATGATTTAATTGATGAGGTAGTTTTATCGTTTTATAAAGCAAAAGAGGTTTTTGTTGGTGAATACAAAGATTTGGAATCCGCATATAATATTACAGGTGATTTGGAAGAGAGAAAGAATCAAAAACAAAGTGTTTTATTGATTGGCGGGGGAATGGGGGTTGCCGCGGTTGAAATGGCTTTACGATACCCGAATATTGAAATCTGGGCGGTAAATAAAACAGAGGGGGTGTGGGACAAAAAAGAAATGCTAAGAGCGATGCTGGAAAAAGGGTATCAAGACGAAGAAATATTAGCCGCAAGAAAAAGAATGCATGTAAAAATATTTGATATTGAGGATGAGTGGCAAGTATATGACGAACTTTTGGGTGAGACCTTTGACATGATTTTATTTGAACCAAATTCAGCCTATTTGATAAAGAATAAAATTCAAATTGTCGAGGATATGTTTAATAAAAGGCTAAAGAAAGGTGGTGTTTTCGGGCTTGATATCGATCGAATGTTTACGCTGGATTATGAAGCTAAAAAGGGCCCCATGGATAAGGATATGGGCACACAAAAAACCGGGCACATTATTAAAGAAGGTTTTGTTTCAAAGGATCATGTGTTTCTTCAACGGGTTGGTCCACGAAAACATTTAAGTTATTTTAAGGTGATAAAACAATCCGATAATGAAATTAATATTCCTTTGTACAGATTACCCTTTGCTCATGCATCTGGCCAGTCGGATGAAGGGTTCATTCCATTTGATTTTTATTATAGGTCGATAGAGGAAAAAGAAATGTTAAGAGATCTCGAATCTCTAAATATAAAAGAAAAAGCATTAGTGCTTTCCATTGGGGCAAGCGTTCAAAAGGATCTTTCCAGGAATGTTGTATTCGAAAAATCTTTCTTACAATTAGGTGCGAAGGTGAAAGTGTTTCAACCTTTAGAATCAGTGGGTTGGGACCAAATAATTCAACAAAAAGAAGGGGAGAATTTTGAAGAAAACTTTGAATACTTTAAAGAAGAGTTTGATGAGAATAGTAATATTAAACCCGCATCCGTATCCGTGGTCGTTATGATGAGTGTACTCTCTGATACTACGAAAAAAAAGAATAGTAAAACAATTATATTGAAAAATGCTCTCAATACTTTGAAAGATAAAGGTTTTTTAATTTTAGGATGGTACCACAATGCATTTAATCCTCCGGAGGGTGAATATAGCCGTACAAAAGAGATATTATTTGAGTTTGAACAAAAAGGATTTGCTTTTAAGGTGCATCGGGAAGGGGTCAGCAGTCGACATCAATGGAAAATATATCAGGTGACGTTTCCAAAAGATAAGAATAAAGTTGTTCAGGATGATTTTGGGATTGATGCTTCTATGATGGTTTCTCCTAAAGGTGGGATCGACTTTAACGCCAACACGCTTCCGTTGGATGTACAAGGGGGTGGGGTTGATTACAATTTTCCCGTGCCAACGGAAATGTGCATTGATGATGACAATGATGGGGCGTGTGAGCGTGTTGATATTGAGGCTCTGGAAAATATGCCTCTCACGGGGTTTACTCCGATTATTTTTCAGATTACACCGGTCACGAATCTCAATGGTTTACTTGGGATTGTGGATGAAGAAGAGCCTTTCAATTATTCAAATTTTTCCCAATATTTACGGAATTCTTTAAGAAACTCACCGGGCGTTACGATTGGAGTTTTAATATAATTAGTTACTTTAGAATTCTTAAAATGTTTTGTGTCCAAAGTTATTAAATAATCAATTTTCTCAGATTTTACAGCGGCTAAAATAGGGGCATCGCCTAATTCGATAACCTTATTTGCCTCACGCACGGCCTTAGGTTTTGGGTCAGTATTAATAAAAATTCTCCACTGATTATTATTCCATATTATTTTTTAACGGATCGTTGACGTTCATTTTTAAGGTCTTTAAGTAAATCATTAAGACTTAATTTTTGATCTTTCATGCTTTTTTCAACATTTTTGGATAATGATGAGCGCATCAAAGATTTTGGTGTCAACACAAGGCATCGCCCGACAACAAACACATTTAATTGTGTTTCATTATCTAATTTTAACGCTTTACGGCATTCTTTAGGAATTGTTAGTTGACCGCGTCCCCAAAGTTTGACGTTTTTTGGTACTGTAGAAATCATAATGAAAGCCTCTTTTTATAATTGTAGTTATACTGAAATACTAAATTAGTCTGTTATAAGTATAATACGGATTTACTGAATATGCAGTAATACAAAAACCTAAAAGAACAGGGAGATGAGGATTTATTTTTTGTTTAAAAAAATCTCTAAAAATATCCCACTCTAACCTTGCTAAAAAAAATATATTATACTACACTTAAAAAGTCTGTAAGAGTGGATTAAGATTAAAGTAACTTATTGGTGTTAAACATATTATGACTTTTTAGGGGGTTGTTGCGAAATTCCCAGGAGAAAATTAGATTGAAGAAAATTTGGGTTATTGTATTTGTCTTACTTACAGGCGTAATTGTCCTACCTCTTCCACCCCAAGGTGTCTCTATCGCAGAGGATTTAAGCTCTGTTCAGCTTTCCAGAATAAAAGGGTTTGTTCAAATTCAAAAAACCGGTGAAGACAAGTGGCAAAAGGCTACGCCTAACATGCCTTTATCTTCCGGCGACAAAATCCGTTCCTTTTTAGAATCCTCCGCTGTTCTTCTGTATCCCGATCAAAGTGAGTTTATATTAGGAGAAAATTCGTCATTACAAATTAAAGACATTTCCCAGAATCCTAAAACAAAAGCAACCAACCGCGAGTTCAAATTAGACTTGGGAACGCTGCATTACAAAGTCACGCCGCTTAAAGAAAAAGCTTCTGATTTAAAAATTTATTCTTCCACGGCCATTGTCGGGGTCACCGGAACCGAAGGGGTGATTCATGTCGAAGGGGATGACAAGCCTACAGAAAATATCCTCATTGAGGGAACTACCTATAATACAGATGAAGACGGCCAAGGTGGGCTCGCCCAAAAACAAGGGGATGTGTATAACATGGATGACGATGATGTCGACCTTTATGCCAGTGATGCGGAAGAAGAAGCCAAAGCCCTCACAGAAATGAATCAAGAATTGATTGAGGCGCTAAAGATTTTGGAAGCTGAATATGCGACTAAGAAACAAGCGGGGTATGATGTTTCGGCCGTAGAGGATATATTAGAGAAGGCGTATGCCCATTTAGAGCAAAAGGCCTATGATTTTGTGAAAACATTGATTGAAGAGGGTAAAGAAAAATTAGAACAGTCTGAGAAATTACCTATGTTTGATGAGCTTAAAGAGGCCATTGACGCTATACGTACACAAATACAAGCCAAAGCAGATGAAGGTTATGGTGTTTCAGAAGTGTATCTTCTTTTAGAAAAAATAGAACAAGCCTTGGAGGGTAAAGACAAACAAGTGATTGAAAATCTTCTCACACAGATTACACAAAAATTTGAAACGTTACCGAAAGGGGATGGAGGGTTTTTGGAAGATTATCACGCAATGGAAGCATTGGTTTTAGAAAAAGCACAAAAAGGTTTTTCGGTTGATGAAGTCAAGGAGCTTTTGCGTCGCAGCTTTATTTCATATGAAAGCAAAGATTTTGCAAAGGCTTTTCGCTTATTGAAAGAGGTTGAAGATAAACTGCAACAGACTTCTAAGGAAGTTCCTGCCTACATTACGGAAAAAATAACTTATATAGAAGAAGAGTTAGCCAAAAAGAAGGCAGAGGGTTATCAAGTTGATGCGATTACATTGCAAGTCGATGAACTTAAGAAGTTATTAGAATCCGAATCTTTTGTGAAGGTCAAACAATTGATTCAGGATATTGAGGAAGGGCTTGGTGCTGCCATAAAGAAAATTTCGGTGGAGTGGGAAGTTAAGATTAATGACTTGGAAAAAAAGATCAATTATCAAAAGGCACAGGGATTAAATTTGGGTGATATTTTAGATCAATTAGTTCAATTGATGGCCTATAAAAAGCAAAGTGATTTAGAGAATTTAGAAAAAACATACACCCTTATTAAGGAAGCTTTAAAGACATTAAGCTTGCCGGAAGGTTTTGAAACAGAATGGCAAGAGTTTGTTAAGCACTTTAGTGAAAAAGAGGCTTTAGGACTTGATGTCAAAGAGCTCAAAGATTTAAAGGAGCGGATACAATCCGCGATTGATAAAGGGGATATTCATTTGGCACGTTCCTTTTTAGAAAAGGCCAAAGAAAAATTAGCAGAGATTAAAGATTCTGAACCTCCGGTAGTGCAGATACTCACGTTTGAAGAGAGTGAAGACAAAATTGTTATTGATGGGGTGGTCAATGACAATACACAAGTCAAACAAGTTACGGTTAATAATTCTTTAGTCGATGTTGCCGCAAATGGCCAGTTTGGTTTTGAAACTGTTCCTTCCGCTCAATTGGAGGCCATTGTGATTGTGGCTGAAGACATGGCTGGCAATCTTTCCCCTCCGGTGACTTTAAAGCCAACCGTGGTTGAGGTAGATGCCGAACAGAGCGGCGAAATTACGGAGGCTAAACTAGAATATTCAGATGAGGCCTTGATTGTGAAAGGGGCATTTGTTCCAAGTGGAAAAATTACCATAAGCGATATCGAAAGTTTTGCGGACAGTCAAGGTGCTTTTGCCGTTGAGCTGATCATTGATGACGATATTACTCAAAATCCTATTATTATCATCGGTACAAATTCCGACGGTACAAAGACGCAAGAAGTCAGCCTTACAGTGGAAGATAAATGGCAGCCTATTATTAAAGTTGGCGATGTTAAGTTTGCGGGCAATGTGGCCCCAAATTTGGCCGTGAACTCTTTAGATTATTTGGAAAGTAGCCTTGTGGTCAGTGGTAAGGTTGAAGTCCAAATGATGGCGACTATTGAGGGGCAGGTATCTGACATAGGTGGGGAAGTAACGGTTTTAAAAATATTTGACCGGGATGTGCATTTTAATGAAGAGGGGCGTTTTAGCACCAGTGTTACTCTCACAGCTGAGGATGTGGCCGCCAAAGTGTATGTTGAAGATCAAGCCGGCAACAGCACAGAACAATCTATACCTTTGGATATTGTCACGGAAAGCCTTGTTGTTAAGGTTAACAGCGTAGAGGTACTGTTAGGTTCGCAAGGAGAATTTCGTGAAGAAATTGGTTTTAATCAAGATTTGAAAGAAATTCTTGTGGATTTAGAAAGTTCTTCCGGAGAGCTCGTTGCTTCAGAAAAACTTCCGGTGGTCATGGTTATTCCTCCGGAGCTTCAGGTGTCTTCGGTAAATTATACGAAAGACACCGTAGAGATAACAGGAAATACAGCGCCTCAGGCTAAGATTTTGGATAAGAGTAAAAGTTTATTTGATACAACGTATGAAGCTTCGGGTGATGGCGTATTTACGATTAAAGTGGCACGACCGGAAACAACTGTCGAGGCGATTTTAGTGGCAGAAAATTTAGAAGGAAAGTCTTCGGATGAAGTTGCGGTCAAGGTTGAACCTTTGGAAGATACTAAGCCTCCGCAATTATTTGTGTCGCAACCTCAATTCAAAGGCGAAAATGTTTTGATTGAAGGAACAGTCGAAGATGATACGTATATTAAGAGCGTGACTATACAAGAGAAGGTTGCCGAAGTTTCTGAACAAGGACAGTTCTCCGAAGAAGTCGCTTTAACGGAAGGTCTTTCTTTTATTGAAATCATTGCGACCGACATGGCGGATAAAGCAACCACAAAAAAGATTTTACTTGAGGACAGTCAACCGCCGAAGTTAACGATTGATGTTTGGGAGGTTCAAGCAGGGAAGCTTGTGATCAGCGGTAAGGCTGAGGATGATATTGGACTTAAAGAAATTAGACTCGACAAAGTGCCGATTAAAACAGGCGACGGCACGGCATGGGATTTTTCTTATGAAGCTGTTTTAAATGAAGATGCGAAAGATGTTGTGATTACGGTTATTGATCTTTACGGTAATGTGACAGAAGAAGGTCCGCGTGAATTGACTTTGCCTGAAGACGGTGTGCCGCCTACAGTCGTGTCCAATGATATTCAGTACGGCAGCCCGATTGCCTACATTTCCGGTCAGGTCGATGATCCGGCTGGGATTAAGAGCGTGTATGTGCAAGGGAAAGCTATTGATATTTACGCAGATGGAAGTTTTAAGGCTAAGGTGTCCATTGAGGTTAAGGCGCCGGTCATAACTCTGGAGTCGCCATCGTACAATGAAGGAAAAGCCATTGTGGCTGGGAAGGTGGCTGGTGGCGGGTTTACGCCATCGGAAGTTTCCGTAGAAGCCGAAGACCTTTTGGGAAATCGTGGGGTGATGTTTACCAAGAAGGTTGAGCCTTATGCCCCAAAAGAAATTCATGTTTTAGTCGAAGGTCTACTTGTTGATGTAGATGCAGAGAATCGTTTTAAGACAGAAGTTGTTTTAGAGTCAGGTAAGAAATCCGTAAAGGTTGAAGCGCAAGATCCTTTTGAAAATACTTCGTTAGCAAGTTTGGATTTAGAAGCCAATGGGCCTCTCTTAGAATTGCAAGATTTGGAATACAACAAAGAAGAGGAATCTGTACTCATTTCTGGAAAAGCGCAAGATACAGAGAGCGGTTTATATTCTTTAATGATTAATAGTGCAAACGTCGATTTTGATGAAGAAGGCAATTTTACCTATAAAAGTTCTTTGACCGAAAGTTCGTTGGTTGTGGTCGCTACCGACTACATTGGTAATGTAACATCGCTTTCCAAAGAAGTTAAACCACCGGATATTTGGCCGCCCATTTTTGCCATCCAAATTAAACCGAATCCCGCTATTATTGGGAATTCCGTGAACGTTGAAATTTCCAGTATTGATTCGCAGACAGGAGGTCCGGAAATTCTTAAAGAGGCCCCTCAAGTAACAGCGAATATGGATGGCACAGCGATAGCTTTACAAGTAGAGGGATCGGGTTCAAGTTTTATTGCAACATTAGATACGAATGGATTAATACCGGCTTTAGTCGAAATTCAGGTCGAAGGGGAAGATCAAGCTGGCAATGCATCCAGTGAGGTTGAAGGAACGAATATTTTTACTTTATTGGATAAGGATGCTGTAAATCCAAGTTTTTCTTTAGAGGTTAATCCTGACCCAATGGCCATTGGGGAAGATGCAAAAGTTAAAGTATATGCCTCCGAGGAGCTCAAAGAACCACCCGTCTTAAATGCCTTGTTGCCATCCGGCGATACTCAGGTTTTAACATTATCCGAATTAAGCAGTCTTGAATATGAAACCACATTATCGATTGATTTAGATGTTCCGATGGGTGAAGTGACGTTGACATTAACCGGCGGGGAAGATTTATCTGGGAACAAACATGATACAACAGAGAAAAAGGTAGAGTTGGCAGCGCCGGAAAAAGATACCGCAATTCCTTTGACCATTGAGCATGTAGAATTTTTGGAAGATAAATTTATATTAAAAGGAACCACATCCTCGGCAGCTTTAGTACACATTGGCATGGGGCCGGATTCCAAAGATGTTATGGCCGATGAAGAAGGTAAGTTTATGTTTGAGCGGTTTATTACGTTGGAAGAGCTTGAAGCGATGCATGGAGAATCCGAAGTGATCAGTGTTAAAGTGAAGGCACGTAATTATGCCGGGTTTGAATCTTTGGAAATGAGTATTGATGTCACCTTGCCGCCATTACCTGAAGAAGAGGAAGGCGCTCCCCAAATTACACTTCAACCGGATCGTGTTGAGCAAGGGCAAATTTTGGATATTATGATTGAAGTGCCTAATATAGGAGAAGAGAAACCACAAGGGGTTATCTCTTTACCGGATGGCTCAAGGCTATCTGTGACTTTAGAGGGAAGTGTGGACGAAGGATTTAAGGGGCAGTTTGTGGTTGGCGAGGATGCACCTTTAGGATCGGCTACGTTTCAGGTGATCAGCGGCACTCAATCGGAAAGTAAAGATTTTGAAATTATTCTTTCTTCGGAATGGATGAAAAAATTGAATACGGCAGACTTTTTTAATATCCAGGTCAACCCGGATCCAATGGTGATTGGTCAGGATGCTGAGTTTGCTGTTGAGACACAAGGGGATTTAGATGAGGCTCCGGAATTAGTTGTTGTGTTACCTAATAATCAGCGTGTGACGGTTCCTTTAAGCGGTAGTGGACGAAATTTTCAAGGAAAGTATACATCGCCGGAAGATCTTTTGCCGGGGAGAGCTGAAATTATTCTTAATCCAGGGACACAAGAAGAAGTCCGACGTCCATTTGGTGTAGAAGAAGAGTTTCATATGGGTGAAGAGATTGATGTCTTTCTAACCTCCAATCCAAATCCACTTTTGGTTGGGGCACCGTTTGAAGTAAAAATTAGTCTGTCGGAGAATGTTGATTTTGTGCCGCAATTATTTTTACGTTTGTCTAATGGAGAGGGCATTCCTATTCCGTTAGGTGGAAGTGCCCCGGCGAATCAATTTAGTGCCAATATGACTTTACCCGAAGATGCGGTGGACGGGTTAGCTGCGTTTGTTTTAAAAGATGAGGAAGGTACGGTGTTAGATCGATTTTCCACACAGGTAGCCCCAGCGTTTGAAACGGTTCGTGGGGTGGATATTTTTGTGGTACCGGATATGTTAACACCATCGGATAGCGGCATGATTCAAGTCAATGCGACAAATAATTTTCGGAAAAAACTTGAAGCCCATATGAGTTTTATTGATGGAAGTAAAGTGGTTGTGCCATTGGAAACCAATGAAAATACAGCCAAAGGAAATTTTACATTACCGGAAACAGCTCCTTTTGGCATGATTTCGATTACAGTGTTTAATGAAGATAAAGAGTCTTTGGGGACAGCGCCGGCTGAAGTTGTGGAAGAAAAAACAGAAGGGGGCAGTGCCCATATTATTTTAGAGAATGAAGATTTCGGTCCGCAAGAAAGTGTGCGTATGTTTGTGGAAGCCAGCCGACCATTTTATGAAATGCCTGAAGCGAATTTTATATGGGATGGCGGCTCGATCAAGATTCCTTTGAAAGGTAATATTCCAGGTAACCGCCTGGAAGGGGCATTTACGTCACCTGCGGAAGATTTTGAAATGGCCCGTATTGAAGTTAAGGATAAAAGTGGATATATGCTTGGGGATTTTCGTATTGAACACCGCCCTGAAGGCGAGGGCAATATCATCCTCAATCCTATGCCACCCATTTTAGGACAACCACTAACAGTGAAAGTGATGCCACCATCGGCTATTAATTTTCAACCGACATTACGATTACTTTTTACGAGTGCCCCTAAAGAGCTTCCCTTATATGGCGCGATTCCGGGGGATAGTTTTTCTGCCACATTAAATAGTCTGGATGAACCGTTAGACGCTATTGAGATTTTAGATAATAACGGTAATGTGCTGGCCAATATTCCGCTTGAAGTCTTAGATAATAGACCACCACCAGAGTGGCATATTGAACCAACTTCCGATGTTATTCCAGGAGAATCAGTGAGTTTAGTTGTACGCGCGAATCAAGATATACCATTTGTTCCGCGTTTACGTTTAGATTTTCAAGGCACGATTGTTGAGGTTCCATTAAATGGGGCGCCATTTGGGCAAGAATTTTTCGGTAGCTTTATTGTGCCGTCGGATGCTGATTTATCTAATATTAAAATTTTACTTTTTGATCCGCAAGGCGGTATTCTTTGGCAAGAAACAGTTTCCGATGATTCAACCCAAACGGGGGATATTACGTTAAATGTGATGCCCACCGATGATGGGGCTGATTTAACCTGGGGCGCGGTTAGGGGAGCAGACTCCTATGAAATACGATACGGAGAAGATCAAGCGCTAACCCTAAAGGTATCTGTACAAGGAGATACACAATATGTTTTTACAGGCCTAGTACCAGGTCCGTATTCTTTTCAAGTCGCGGCTTTAGATAGCAATGGCAATGAAATTATGGCATCTAGGGTGGTTTTTGTAGAGGTCGGGCAAACGCAGCTTCCATTTTTGGTTGATAGCAGGATCGTGGGACAAGATATTATGCTCTCCTGGAATGAATATCCTTTGGCGGATGGATATCGTGTGGAATGGAGAAATGCCGATGGAACATTTCCTCCGGTCAATATAAATGATTTGCAATATATGTTAACAGGCTTGGTGATGGGGCAAACATATTATATTAAGGGTTATGCATTAAGTGGCGGCAATATTATTAGTGAGAGTCCTGAGATGGTTCATATGGTGCAGCCTCCGCCTGTTCCTGGTGGAGATATCGGAGGCGATCCGCAAGTAGGGACAGATTTTCTCATAAATATGCGATTTTATGGAGATATTTATTTTGTGCCGCAAGTGATTGTCCGTTTTGATGACGGATCAACCGTACTTTTGCAGGCAACGGGAGCAGGACGAGATTTTATAGCGATATTACCGGCTGATCAACATATAAAACCCGTGATGGCTGTTGATGTCGAGGATGAAAACGGTAATCATATTATGGGGCGACCTTTTGATGAACAAAATTCAGCACCGCCAGACTTACAGCCAAATCCTAATCCTCCTCAAATAGGAAGTCCTGTTGATTTTACCGTTGATCTTCACAGGATTGTTCCGGGGGCCCCAAGCTTGCGATTAAATTATGAAGGAAGTAGTGAGCCTGTTTCTTTGCAGGGGGCAGTGCCGGGCAGTGTGTTTACTGGTCGGTTAGAATTGTTGAATAATAATTTAATTTCTGTGGATCTTTTTGATAATCAGGGTGCCGTCAGATATACATGGGATTTAACTTCAAACCCAGATAATTCTTCTCAACAGTCATGTACGATAGAGGTTGCCCCGGAGCCACCGGCAGTAGGCCTCAGTTTAGATATTACTATTTCATGTTTGGACGCTCTTGCCACAGCCCCAAGAGTTTTTCTTGATTTTCATGATGGCGGACCTACGGGGCATATGCTTCCCACCTCTGGGCAAGAGAATGTTTTTCATGCAATCCTCCCACCAGATCAACATCAACATCCGTTAGGGAAAATCGTGGTACGCAATGCAACAGGGCTTATTTTAGCCGAACGGTTTTTTGGGCCAGCGGCGGGCAGCGGCGGTGAACCTATTTTAAATATGGATCCTAACCCGCCTGTCAAAGGACTTCCGGCGACATTTAATGTAGAAACGCCTAGGGATGTCCCTATTCCTCCAACCTTGACATTAAAATTTATCGATGGCACAACAGAGTCTGTGCCTTTGCAAGGGACAACACCAGGAAAATTATTTTCGGGCACAGTTGCGAGTCTAACAGAATACCTTAACGACATCGATTTAGTAGATGCACAGGGAACGGTACGTTATACATGGCCGATGGGGTCAGCTCCGGATGATACGCATGCCTATTCGCTTTATATTGATCCAGAGCCACCTAAGTATCAGCAAGACTTGAATGTAACTCTTCTCGAGGAAAATACGGGTATGATTAATGTTAATGCCAAAATAGAAGTAGAATTTCTTAATGATCCATCGGTGATATATCCGTTTGGCCAAACAGCACCTGTCACTGAAATGAATATGCTCATTCCGGGAAGTGATATTAATGATGAAATTTGTGCTATCAGAGCCAAGGATGAGCAAGGTCAGGTATTGGCTGAAAAGTATTGGAGTTGTGGGGTTGTTCCTTCGCCACCGAACAGTCTTTGGGATGAGCCTAATCCGGCTCCCGGAGAGATTAATCTTCATTGGGTTAATGTTCCGGAATCCGCAGGATATAAAATACATTTTGGCGATGCATCGCAAAGTTACAATGATCCCACTTCGCCTATACAGGTCGATGGCGGGAATGTAAATTTTGAAATTATTAATAGTCTTATTGCCGGACAAACGTATTACATTGTTATTACAACGTTATCAAATTCTGGAATGGAGAGTGCTTTTTCGCCGGAGTTTGTCGCCGTAGCGGGAAGTGATGAACCAGGGCAAGGATGTTTAATCCACAGTCCATTTGATCTAGATTTTAACAATGTGGTAGCCGGTAGTGATACAGAAACGATTAATGTTACCGTCGAGAATAAATGTTCTACAACGGCTAATGTTAAAGTGAATTTACCGTCATTTTTAGAGAATTTAATTAATAATGCGAGCACAATACCTTCTTCTAATATTAATGTAAGCCCAACGTCTTTGACACTGGCTGGTTTGGCTTCCGGCAGTATAGCTATTTCCGTGAGTGTGCCTTCCACAGGCCTTAATCCAGGGGATTATATCGGGGATATTGTATTTTATGACGATGTAAATAATAATGATGTTAAAGATAGTGATGAAAGTTCTACAACCGCATTTACAAAGCTTTTATTCGGTGCTGCAGGGTTAGATATTTCGCAAAATGATTTAGGTTTGGGGACATATGCACCTGGAAGGAATACGGTTTGGGGATCTTTTACTTTGGAAAATACCGGCAGTATTAATTATGCAAATATCAAATTAATTGCCCCCTCGATTTTTAATCTCGATGGACAGCCTGTGCAAGCTTCCGGTTCGTGGCAAGTGCTGCAATCTATTCCAACAAGCATTACTGTTGGCGGTACTGTTACAGGTCAAATTTGTGTGGTTATTCCATCCGGTGTTGCGGCTGGAGAATATGGCACAATGTTAACATTTTATAACGACGCGGATAGCGATGGAGACATTGGTGCTTCGGAGCCGCTTGAAACGTTACCTGTTGGTTTTACTATCATAGGAACATCTACGCCATTAGCGATTACAGGTCTTCAGGCAAGTGATAGAGGAACGGGAGGGACCGTTGATTTGTATTGGACCGATCCGAACGCTACTGTACAGCAATACCATGTTTATCACACTTTGTCAGGAGGGGCTTTTCCAAATACACCTAACGCCGTTGTCACCCGGCCGACAGCACAGATTTCAGGGTTGACCGATGGCACAGCCTATGATTTTGAAGTTCATGCGGTCATTGGTGGTGTAGAGGATGCAGGAACAGGATTGGTCACAAAAACACCAACGACATCGGGAACGGATATTACCCCACCCACTTTTGCCGGGATTGAAAGTGCCGTCGCTATCGGAACTACCGACCCTTCCATTGAAGTCCGTTGGGGAGAAGCATCAGACGTAAATACACCAATTACATATTATATTGATTATGGAATAAGCCCATCTTCATTAAACGTGGGGATAGCAACAACCGCCCCTTCGCCATATACAGTTTCCAGCTTATCAAATGACACCCCGTATTATTTTCGTGTTAGAGCTGAAGATAATTTAGGAAATAGAGAAATGAATAATCGAATCGAGAGCGCAAAGACGATAGTTGCAGGTGGAGGGGTCAGAACAATTGATATTCAGGTTGCGAGTACAGGAACAATGGGAACACCGGAATTGGTCACACTCACAGCAAAAGATGGAGGGAGTGTTGATGCAAATTTCTCTGATTCTGTAAGAGTGTCTGTTACGGAACAGTCAACACGTGTGTCCAATAGTTGGCTTTTGTCTGTGCAGGATCGATTTTCAGGGGATTTGGCTGAAGTAGATATGTTTAATGGGATTGGACACTTTACGATTGATAGCCTTGAGCCGGATGTGCTCACTATTTCTACTGTTGGTATTGGTTCTAGTGCGATGCAGATTCAGTTTGGTGCAGATTCTGTGACGAGTGCGACGTTGAGTTCCTTTGCGGTTCAAGGCCCTTCTACGGCAAGGACAAATGGCACAACGTTGGAAGGGGCTCAAATATGGGTCAGTGCGCTTGATGTCAACGGACAGGTAATTTCAGATTATGCCGGAGTAATTGACATTACGGTGACTGGTAGCGCAACCTATAGTCCGTCGAATAATAGTGGATCATTATCAGGTAATCAATATACTTTTGCTGCGGGGGATAATGGGGAAGTTCTTTTTATCGTCAAGGATACAACAGCAGAGCAGGTAACATTTACAGCCGCTTCAGGCGGAAAATCAGATGCGCATGTTGTTGATTTTTTTGCAGTAAATGAGTATCTTATTTTTTCCGGGGGGACATCGGGCATTAGTCATGAGGCTTTAGGGAATAGAGCAAAATTTACGGTTTATGCTGCTTCCAGTGGAACACGTGTAAGAGGATATGATGCTACGTTAACGTGGGTTAAACAATCTGGGGATGCGAACGATAGTAGTTATGCGTCACCGGCGAGTATAAGTATGAAAGATGGTGTAGCTGAATTTTATGTAGAAAATTCAGAATACGAAGATCTTACTTTTAAAGTTACAGATGGTACAAACATTAGTGTTGATACTACTCTTGCTTTTCTATCGACAGATACTAATGCGCCTACGGTTATTAATGCTGTGGCGGAGAGTCCTTATTTGATTCATTTATATTTTGA
The DNA here is from genome assembly GCA_029261055.1 of Candidatus Omnitrophota bacterium. Classification (GTDB taxonomy): domain Bacteria; phylum Omnitrophota; class Gorgyraeia; order Zapsychrales; family Zapsychraceae; genus JAJDCA01. The sequence goes on from JAJDCA010000074.1 coordinate 26,288, forward strand.
TGAAGAGATTGATTCAAAAAATGCCTTGATCAAAGCCAATTATGATGTCGGTATTAATATTCATACAGTATGTTGGTACAATGACAATGTGACAATTCATTTAGACACAGCTATGACTTTAGGAAGTACACAAAATATAACGGTTCAAGGGAGTGATAATGGAACCAATGGTATCAAAGATCAGAATGGAAATTATATTTCAGGTGAACAAGTGATTCCTTTTGTCGTGCCTGAGGTAGATTATCAGGGAGGAGCCATTCCTGGTGAGGATTGGTTTGAAGTTCAAGTAAGTCCGACGACGGTGACACCTTCAACGCCGACAGATATTGAAGTCACGGTGTATCATAAAAATGCCTGTGGATATTTAACCGGAAGCAATCGTGTGAATGCTAAGACCAATGATTCTTCGGCAAGCGTTAATTATTCAGGATCTGGCATACTTAATAGCAGTACTACAAGCGTTGATGTCTCATCCGGCGTGGCCAAATTTACCATCAATGTCACCCTCATTGCTGGACAAACCATCAATATCTCCGTAAATTCCCAAAGCGTTTCCTCCCAAGTTGATGCTGTCATTAGTGCTCCGTAGAAAGTTTTTTTACCCGCCGAATAATACCAAATCCATTGAATAATTGTACTATTTCAACGTAACATTTCTCGTTAAATTATCGAGAAAAACAAAATTGATTTTGGTATAACAAGAAAATAGGGGAAGTTTTTTTTTACTGCAGGATATTAAAACAAACGGCTCCGATGACGAGGGCAATGGTCCAGGAGAAGAGGAGGGTTCGTGGGGAAATGAAACCTTTATGGATCGCTGATGTATTGCGGCCAATGGCGTAGACGATAAATCTTGCACAGAAGAGGATAGGTAATAAGAGAAAATATTTCCCACCTAGAAAAAACATACTGACGGCCAGCAGGCGTTCGATCATGCCGTACCATCGATCAAAATGGGTATATTCACCGAGGGCTTTGGGGTAGGATTGTTTAAAGCTGACAATCATCCAATGGCCGTTGTAAGTGACGAGTAGAAAAGCCATAACATAGAGTATGGCCACATCGTTATTGTAGAGAGAAATCCAGAAATTATCTGATTGGGGTGGCGGTTGAAGTTTTGTTAAGTCGGTAAACCACACACAGCTGGCAAAGGCAACATGCATTAATTGATCAATAATATAAAAGGCAAATCCGTCTTTTTTAGCTTTAATTTTATAGGAATCCTGAAACAAGTGTGTAATGCCAAGAAATGCTATAAATATCCAGATTTTAGGGTTTTGAAGATAAGGCCAAAGTAAGACGGTGTGCGCTAAGGCGACAAGAGCTGAGTGAGGAATGCCCCCCATTAACCCCTGATGCTTCATTCGGTAAACAGAATTAAATTGAAGAGGAAAATCTCCAATGAGGTGACCTAGAATTAGTCGGAGATAAATAAACATGCTAGTACATAATATCGACAGCGGCGTGGGTTGTCAATTTGAAATGGAAAAAAATATATCATTATTTGACACCATAATTGGGTGGTGACATAATTAAATATTAGCCACCAGCTATCAGACATCAGACGTCAGAAAAAAATAATTTTGGATAAATCTAAATAAAGGAGTGTGTACATAAATGAAACGACATTGGATAACGGTATTTTTTTTCATGACGATAGGCATGGTTTGTTTCGGTCTGCTTAAGGCTGCGGAAGGTCCTCATGTGGAGCCAAAGAATCTTCAGGTTTACAATAAATTTATTCAACAAAAACAGGAGGCTGCGAGACAGGTGCCATCTTATGCGTCGGGTGAAATGCTGATCAAGTTTAAGGGCACGTCTCCTTTAAGTGAAGCCGTGCAGGATTTATTTGAACGCGAACAGGATTTTCAAAGCCTTACACAGAGTGCCTATCTTGATCAGTTAAATAAAAAATATCAACTTAAAGCAGTAACCGAATTATACAAAGGGAAATTGTCCTTTGAAGAAATAAAGAAAAAGTTTCCGGAAAGGTCTAAAAGAATTCCAAAGGGTGTCAAGGCGCCTAATTTAGGTGATACGTATAAATTTGAATTTGACGATAAAAAAACAAGCATACGAAAAATTTGTGAAGAGTATGCTAAAGATCCGAATGTGGAATATGCAGAGCCAAATTTTACCGCAACAATTCAAAATGAGTTACCTTTGCCATGATGTCATAGGGTGGGAGGGTTTGTCCTATTGACAGGAGTTTTGTCTGGCCCTAGACTATGGACTTAATTTTAATTCACTTAATGGAGGGTGGGATGAAAAAAATATTTTTGGTTCTTATCATTGCTGTATTTGGTTTGCTTGTATCTCAGACGTCATATGCCGGGATCATTGACGACGTTAACCTTCCCTTTAATGTATTTGCAGAAGGAAATACGCCCACGCCTAATAATGATAATGTCAATTTTAATATTGATGATTTTATTAATTCAAACATTGAACCGGATTTTAACTGGGGCTTTATTATAAAGGAATTTGAGTCTCTTGATCCGATTGATATTATTTTTGAAGTAGGGCCTTCCGGTGGGACATCGGAATATCTTTTTATTGAAGGAGTGGCGAACTTTACAGAATATGACTGGACGGATTATCATATTGAATTAGGTGCAGGCATAGGGGATAATTTTGTGCCGTGGGAACAGATTTCGGATATTCCTTTAGACTTTGACACGCCAGAAAAAGATCCAGCGCCGAGTTCATTCTTTTTTACAAAGGATGGGGAAGAATCAATTTTTTCCACAACCGAGCATATGGATACAGCTATTTGGTGGGAAGACGGAAAAATTCCTATGCTTGATCTAACTGGAAATATTTATGAAGATGATTTAGCTTTTTTAACATTTTCGCTAGATGTCCCGGATTCTAATGATCAGGAACCTTATTTATTTACTCTTCGACAGTATCCAAGTATTGAGGAAGTAAGGAGTGGTACGAATACTGTTCCTGAGCCGGCCACGCTTGTGCTCTTAAGTGTTGGCTTATTAGGGTTTGGATTAAAAAGAAAACGAAATTCGTAAAAATCAGGGGTAGTTACTTTGTTTCAGATTTGACAGAAAACAAAGTGCCTGCCCCTATTTTTTATCTAGTTGACAAAAGGAAACTCTACTAGTAAAGTAGCTGCTATGAAATTTACAAAAAGAGCAATCTTATTATGTTGCATCATCTTAGGGATTTTTGTCAGCCAAAGCGCGGCCGAATTATCTTTAGAAGATTATGAAGTAGATGTCCTGGGATCTGTGGGTATGGACTATGATGACAATATCACTTTTGCGCATGAAGATGAAAAAGACGATTTTATATCTACTCTTTTAGTAGGGTTAAGTTTGAAAAAAGAAAGTAAGACGCACACTTTGGCCTTGGCTGGAAATATCCGGCAGCGGTTATTTTTTGATAACTCTTCTTTTAATAAGAATGCCCAAGATTTTAGTGTTGATTTTAAAAAAGAATTTTCAAGATTCGACCGTGTTCATGTCAGCAATGCATTTGCACATGCGGAAGAGCCGGGTGGTTTTGAAGATGAGTTTGGTCGGACGTCCGGACGATACAGTTATATTCGTAATAATTTTGGATTTGAGTATTCCAAGGAGTTGTCTAAGAGTGTTGCTCTAGAGTTTGATTATAATAATGAAGTATATAGTCCTGACCGAGAGGATTTGAGTGATTCTGTTTTGCACGGGACGGGTGTTAAAGTTAATTATGATCAAAGCAGTAAGCGGTCATTTTTTGGGAAATATGATTTTTCCGCACGAACGTTTGATCCTGGCGAAACAGCCATTGTCCATACATTACTTACCGGCATTACGCAATATTTGACCAAACAATTGTCTTTAGATGTCAGTGTAGGGCTTTCGTTTATCGATACCTTTAGCGGGGATAATTCGACAAAACCTAAAATATCTGTGGCTTTAGAAAATGATTTCAGTGAAAAAACACAAATGCGGTTGTTTTATCGTAAAGATAATTCGCCCAGCTCATTTAGTGAAGATATATTTGATTCGTGGCGCATCGGGTTTGACGTACAGCAGCAAATTTTAAGGCGGTTAAAGTTGAATATTTTGGGGTTTTGGGGAGAAGGCGAATTTAAATCTTTAGGTACACATGATCAATTACAGGGAATAACGACAAAGCTCGATTATGACCTTAAAGAAAATATAAAGTCTTTTCTCTCCTACACTTACTCCGAAACAGATTCCAATGTTACGACACGAAATTATCGCAGAAACTTAGTTTCGTTTGGCGTAACACTTCTTTATTAAAAATTATGAATTTAAAGACATTCACTATATTCAGTCTCATTGTTATGAGTTCTTTATCCTCAGTTTTTGCTCAAAAGGATCACTCAAAGGGCGCATCTGAAATTAATAAGCGATATACCATCGGGGTTGATGATATTTTGGAGATTAATGTTATTAAACCCGATGCGATATCTCAAGAGGTGATCGTTTCTCCTGACGGCACGATTTCTTTTCCTTATGTTGGTGTCATTAAAGTGAAAGGGATGCTGCTTGAGGAGGTTCAGGAGACGGTAGAACGAATATTAGCCGATGGGTACATGAAATACCCTGTCGTGTACGTATCTTTAAGTGAATCGCGTAGCCGTAAATTTTTTGTTTATGGTGAAGTGGAAAAGCCGGGCACGTATCCTTTAGACGGGCAAATAACTGTTTTACGCGCCATTTCTATGGCCGGGGGGTTTAGCAAATACGGCTCTTCCAGTCGTGTAAAATTACTGCGCTCCAGAAAAGATCAGCCTGGATATGATAATATCAAAATAAGTATCAAGTCGGTTATGGAGGGAGACCTGGAGGCAGATCAGGTTTTGCAGAATGGAGATATTTTAGTGATTTCCGAAGGGGCATTTTAATGGATAAATTTTCTCAAAACAGTCATTCTACAGACACGACATTGCGGGATTATGCGCGTGTATTGTTTAAGCACGAAATCATAATTTTTGTTATTTTTGCCGTCGTCATATGTACGGTGTACATTGGGCTGCAGTTTAAAACGCCTGTTTATGAAGCCAAGGTCAAGATGCTTGTTTCAGGCGAGCAGCAGGGCGCCGAAGTTTATTCAAAAGATTTACGTAGTCGAGGATACGAAGAGTTGAGTGTCACCAGAAGTCAAATTGTTAAATCAATGCCGGTGACTACGATGGCGGTTGAAGCCTTGCGGCTTTATGAGCGGCCCATAGATTATGAAAAGAAATTTGCTTCCCCGATAAAGAAGAAATGGCTTGAATGGCAAAGCGAACAGTTGGCGAAGAAGACGAATAGCAGAAGTCCGGAAGAGCAACTGGACATGGTTTACCGGAGTGCATTAGAAACACTGCGTAGAAAGATTGAAGTGGAGCCTATTCGGGATACAAGTATGTTTATTATTAAGGTTTCCGATTATGATCCTAAGATGGCGGCGGTTATGGCTAATGTGGTAAGTCGATCGTACGTGGTGTTTGATTTGCAGCAGCAAAAAACAGAATTACAGCTGAAATACGGAGAAAGGCATCCGCTTATTCGGCAGCTTACGGATAGTATTGAAGAGATACTTAAGGATTTAAACGGTGAGCATTTGGAAGGGATGGATGCCATCGGGCCGGCGACGGTTAAAATTATTGAACAAGCTTCGCCACCGTTAAAATCCAGCAGTTCTTCCAAAACGTTGACCATGGCCATGGCCTTAGTCATGAGCCTTTTTTTGGGTGGTATGATGGCTTTTATATTTGAGTATATGGATCAAACTGTTAAATCTGCACAAGAATTAGAATCACTTCTAAGGTTGCCGCTTATCGGAACGATTCCAAGAAGAAAATTTTTTCAAAGAAAGCTGATTAAAAATAGTCGTAAGGTGTTAAAACGCTCACGTTATTATGAATCCTATCGTAACCTTGCCGATCAGGTCCGTCTTTTAGCCAAAAATAAAAAGATGAAATCTATTTTGATCACCTCTCCAGACGAATCCGAAGGGGTGAGTACAACGGTGGTTAATCTAGGATTTTATTTAGCGAATTACGAAGGAATCAATACCCTTGTGATTGATGGCAATTGCCGGAAGGCTTCTCTTCACAAAATGTTTAAACTGCCCCAATTTGCAGGCTTGTCTGATGTTCTTGAAGGGAGCGCTGGTCTTGGAGAAGTCGTTCAAAAAGTGGCCCCTCAATTTGGTTTGATCACAGCGGGAAAAGTATTGCGTAACCCAATGAATGCTATTGCTTCAGGAAAGATGGGCGATATCCTGGATAAACTTAAAGAGAAGTTCGATGTTATTCTTGTTGATGGCGTAGATTTAAAGCATTACAAAGATTCCGTAGCCATGGCTGCTTATGTTGATAGTGTCATTCTTCTTGTTTCCGAACACAAAACCCGCCGCCAAGTCATCCAAAGTGTCATTACGCCCTTAAAAGAACAGGGTTCTAGGCTGACAGGCGCCATCCTAAACAACCGCACTTTTGCCATTCCCGGGTTTGTGTACAACAGAATTTAGGTAAAAAATATCCCATGTTAAGAGAACAAGCCAAAATATTTCGTCGGGTTATGATTTTTACAGATTTGTTTGTTATCGCCGTGTCTTTTTTCTTGGCGTATTATGTGAGGAATCAGTACGAAGCCTTATATTCAATAGGGTATTATTTAAAATTCTTACCGCTGTTACTTGTTTTCTGGGGAGCTGTTCTTTATTTTTCCGGCATGTATTCTTCATTTCGACTTAAGGGCCGGTCGGAGGTGTTTTTTCTAATTTGGCAATCAGCTTATGTAACATTTTTTATTTTTGTCGGGTTAAGTTATATTTTCAAGGTGGCCCACATTAGTCGGATTTTTATTTTCTTAGTGTTTATATGTGCCTCCGGATTTTTAACTTTGGAAAAAATTGCATTAATGCAGTCTTTTCGTTATTTACGCAAAAAAGGATTTAATTACAGAAAACTTTTAATTGTTGGGACAGATCAAAGAGCCAAACGTTTTATTAAAAGCATTGATGAAAATCGAGAATTGGGGTTGAGGATTATCGGTTTGGTTGACAAGAATTCAAATAAAATTGGCGAGGAAATAAGCGGTCATAAAATTATTGGATCGTTAAAAGATATTCCGCGCATTCATCGTGAGAATGAGCTTGATCAGGTTTTATTTGTTGTCCCGGTTATGTGGCTTAGTAAAATCGAAGAACCCATGCGGTATTTGGAAACGGTCGGGGTGAAAATCGATGTGGCCCTGGATTATTTTACACAGAAATTAGCCCATGTTAGACAGACCGAATTTTTTGGCGTCCCGTTTTTAAGTATTGAGAGTACTCCGGAGAGGTTGGTTCCGATTTTTGTTAAGCGTCTGTTTGATATGATTGTCTCTGGTCTGACACTTATTGTATTGCTTCCGGTATTTTTCCTGACAGGTCTTCTTATTAAAATGACATCACACGGGCCGGTATTTTTTGTTCAAGAACGAGGCGGTTTAAACGGTCGGAAATTTTGTTTGTACAAATTTAGAACCATGAATGCCGAAGCCGAATCGCAACTTGAAGAATTAGGCCACCTTAATGAAATGCAAGGAGCAGCTTTTAAGATAAAAAATGATCCTCGCGTAACCCCTGTTGGAAAATTCTTACGAAAATTCAGCGTAGACGAATTGCCCCAATTCTGGAATGTTTTTAAAGGTGACATGAGCCTGGTGGGGCCCCGCCCGCCACTTCTCAGCGAAGTCGCCCAGTATGATGACTGGCAGCGACGACGTTTAAGCATGCGCCCCGGGATTACCTGCCTCTGGCAAGTCAGCGGACGGAACAAGATTACCGACTTCAACGAATGGGCCAGACTTGACCTCCAATACATCGACAACTGGTCGGTGTGGTTAGACATAAAAATTCTTTTAAAAACCGGCCCGGTTGTCATCTTTGGCATTGGGGCAAAATAAGCAATTATCCGAAAACTTCTATTACAAAACATCCAGATTTCAAAAAACTTAAAATATCAAAACTAAAAAAAGTGCGAACTGCATTTGGGAAGGAGTAAAAAATTATGTCGAAGAAAGCATTGATAACAGGAATTACGGGGCAAGATGGCGCTTACCTGGCGGAATTATTATTAGCGAAAGGGTATGAAGTTCACGGGGTGAAGCGGCGGAGTTCATTATTTAATACACAACGGATCGACCATCTTTATACGGATCCGCATGAAAAAAAGGTTCAGTTTCATCTGCATTACGGCGACATGACGGATTCCACAAATCTTATTCGGATTATTCAAGATGTTCAGCCTGATGAAATTTATAATTTGGCCGCCCAGTCACATGTGCAAGTTTCTTTTGAAACACCGGAATACACCGCCAATTCCGATGCTCTGGGTCCCTTAAGGATTCTTGAGGCAATAAGAATTTTGAAACTCGAGAAGAAAGTTCGCTTTTATCAAGCCTCCACCTCGGAATTATACGGCAAGGTGCAAGAAACACCGCAGAGTGAAACAACGCCTTTCTATCCTCGCAGTCCCTACGCTGCGGCTAAACTGTACGGTTATTGGATTACAGTGAACTATCGGGAATCCTATGGCATTTATGCCTGTAACGGGATATTGTTTAATCATGAATCTCCGTTGCGTGGAGAAACTTTTGTGACGCGCAAAATCACGCGCGCCGCCGCCAGGATTAAATGTGGCCTTCAGAAAAAATTGTATTTAGGAAATATAAATTCAAAGCGTGATTGGGGCCATGCGCGGGATTATGTTGAAGGCATGTGGCTGGTATTGCAGCAGGACCAACCGGATGATTATGTGCTGGCCACCGGTCAAACTTATGCTGTGCGGGCATTTGTAGAATTAGTCTTTGCTGCCATCGGCATCAACATCCAATGGCAAAAAGAAGGTTTGGAAGAAGAAGGCATCAACAAAGAAACAGGCGAAGTCCTTATTGCGATAGATGCCCGGTATTTTCGTCCGGCTGAAGTTGACTTATTGTTAGGTGATGCCACCAAAGCCAAAGACAAACTTGGCTGGGTCCCCCAAACCACCATGCAGGAATTAGCCAAAGAAATGATCGCCGCCGACCTGGAAGAAGCTAAAAAAGAAGCCCTGCTCAAGGACGAAGGCTATCGGGTGATGGATTTTCATGAATAACATCCAAAAGCCCATCAATTATAGCAAACTCATCAAAGACCTTAAGGATATTATCGCACAAGGCGCGGCGAATATTGAGCGGGTGTACAAGGCTCAGGTGATTAAGACGAATTGGGAAGTCGGGCGGTATTTGACAGAGACCCTCCCTTTAGACCAAAGCCCCAGTGCCAACAATAAAAAAATGATCGGGCGCCTGGCCAAAGAATTTGGACGGACAGACAATTATTTTTATGAACTTATTAAATTTTATCGGATCTATCCTGAATTACCATCAAACGCTGGTTTGTCCTGGTCGCATTATGCGGTACTGTTAAAAATTGACGACCCGCAGGCTCGTCAAAAATATCAAATCCTTGCCGTGGAAAAAAATATTTCCGCCAAGCTTCTTTATGGGCAGATTGCCAATGACAAGGTTCAGGATAAAGATACAAGGGCACAGCCTGCTGAGCCTCTACAGGACATCCGTGGGCGTCTTTATCATTATCAGGTTGCCGCTCCTAAGGATGCGGAGTCCAATACCGGTACCGCCACCTTGGATTTGGGGTTTAAGATATTTAGAGATATTCCGTTAAGCAAAAAATCAAAATTACACGCCGGGCACATGGTACGCGTGACCAGATCGGATGAATCCAAAGAAATCTTTTGTGCCAAAATTGCGAATGCTCATAAAGCGTACCTGTACACCTACGTCGCTATCGTCGAACGTGTCGTGGATGGCGATAGTGTGCCACGAAAAGCTGCATACGAGATGAGGGATGGCCCCTCGGAGTCGACTTGCAGGAGTAGGCTTCAAAGCGCCTTAAGCGGCAATGGCCAAAATCTATTGTCGTGAGCGTTAAGGAAAAGGCCCTTTAAAGGG
>JAJDCA010000075.1 GCA_029261055.1 Candidatus Omnitrophota bacterium
GTCAAAAAAACAGGCAAAACAGCAGAAATAATTCACTTGATGGGTTAATTGGACAACTTAATTATAAAAACTATAAATATGTTAATGCAAACAATTCAAACTTGGTCAGGACAGCTTGCTTAAGTTGACACGTATGGGGCAAGCCCTGGACCCTATCAGCCATTGAGGTATTAAACCCGTTTGGAATTTCGTTAAAGCATCGAAATTCCTAAATAAATCAATTGGGTCAGGGCTTGGTAGGCCCATGACCTAGGACCCAAAAAAATGCTCATTGCTGGTTTATTTTTAATGTTTTGCACTGTAGGGTTGATTGGATATGCTCTTATTCCTCCAGTGTACAGTAAAGCCTCCGTTCTTAGTGAAAAACGGAAGCACAAACTTTCTACCCGTATGGAACAGCATGTTTCGCGGCAGAAGGCCAAAGAAGTAAGTCGATTACTTTTTTTAGCACCGGTGGTGATATCCGCGGTGCTTTTTTTTGTGGTGCCATCTGAATTTCAAATAATTGCTGTGGTGACGGGGTTGGTTTTAGGCTTTATTTTGCCAAGTTTTTACATACATATTGTTGGGGGTATGGTGAAGGAAAAATTTAATTTGCAACTTGTAGATGCTTTAATGATTATGTCGAGTTCGTTTCGAGGCGGTTTAAGTTTAGTACAGGCTATGGAGGCGGTCGTTGAGGAGATGCCTGACCCGGTGAACAGGGAGTTTGGCATTGTGCTTGGTGAAAATAAAATGGGGGTGTCTTTGGATGATGCCATGAACCATATGTACAACCGCATGCCTTCTCCGGCATTACAGCAGGTAATTACATCTATTTTGCTCGCCAGAGAAACGGGAGGAAATCTTCCGGTCATATTTAATCGTATTGTCACTAATATTCGAGAAAGTAATAAAGTTCGGCAGAATTTAAAAACATTAACTGTGCAGGGAAAAATTCAAGGGATTGTTTTAAGTATTTTACCTATTGGTTTTGCCTGGGTTGTGTTTAACACAAATCGACATATGTTTGATCACATGTTCGCTTCGGAGTTAGGGCGGACTCTTCTTGTGACCGCAGCATTTTTAGAAGTTATTGGGGTGTTTTTGATTTGGAGAATCAGTACATTTAAAGATTTTTAAAAGTGGCTAGTAGCTCGTCGCCCGTGACACGTTTTTTACGGGCCACGCATCACGAGCAACAATGAATTGTTAGAGGAAATAATATGCTTGCATTAGTTCTACTTTGTGTCTATCTCAGTGTTTTTAGTTTTATTCTTGGGTTTTTTCCTGTCAAATGGGAAGACCGATTGACTCTGGATCCTTTGGGTTTGGGCGGGGACGCGCCATCAAAGAAAAAGAAGGGGCCATTTGCATTTATTCGTTTGATCGCAAAAGTGAATGTGCCGCTAGCTAAAGGCGTCCTTAAAAAAAGAATTGCTAAAGATTTAGGTATGGCCCGACTAAATATGACGGTCGAAGAATTTATTTTTCTTAAAGAGTTGTGTATTGTTTTAGTTTTGTTTTTGAGTTTTCCAATGGTTACTCCCGAAACAATGTATGCCTGGGCGATGTTAGGGGTTGCCTTTGGGTACATGTTGCCGGAATTTTGGCTTAAAGGAAAAGTTAAGCGGGTTAAAGCCGTGATTATTAAAGACCTTCCTGATGCCGTAGACCTGTTAGGGTTGTGTGTCAATGTTGGGTTAGATTTTATGTTGGCCCTTAAATGGGTGGTAGAGAAGTCTCCCCCAAGTGTCATGATTGAAGAATTAAATACTGTTTTGCAAGAGATTAATGTTGGAAAACCTCGTAGGGATGCCATTAAAGATTTGGCTAAACGGTATGAGTTACCAGATTTATCAACGTTTGCCCGGACCTTGATTCAGGCCGATAAAATGGGGACCTCTGTCACAGATGCCCTTAATATTTTAGCTGAAGACATGCGTTTAGCTCGGTATCGGCGAGGCGAGCAAATAGCGCTTAAGGCTCCCATGAAAATGCTTGTCCCTCTTCTTTTGTGCATCTTTCCTGTTGTCGGCATCATCGTTGCCGGCCCCATCATACTCGACTTCATCGAGAATAGTCCATTTCAAAAATTAGGAAGATAACCTCCCCCGCTAAATATTTACAAAGATTCTGCTAATTAAAAATTTTATTTTTTGTAAATGTTTAGCATTCTGAGCTGTCTGCGAGCTAAAGCAAGGGATTATTTCACGTAGGAACGCTCGTTCGCCCCTGCGGGCTCACATTGCTCGACGAAAGCCCTGCGCATTCCATGCTGAACGCATGGAAACCGGCTGCTTGGGCTTTCAACGTCCTGCTTAGAAATAATCCCTTGCTTTTAACGCTCTCCGATAGCTCAGAACGCTAAACATTTACTATTTTTTTGTAGAAAATCTAGGCTCACAGGCTCCGCGGAGCCTGTGAGCCTGGATTTTAGTGCAGGCAAAGAAAGTACGTACGTACTTTTGGTGGTGTGCGTAGTTTTGTCGACGACATTTTTATGTTTTATGTTGGATTGTAGAATGTTAAGTGAATTGTCTGTCGATGCTGGGTGTTTGGGTTATTGGCAAGGTGGAAATATTGTCAGCTAATGTGTAAGAATCTTTTCCTGGATAAACAATCCAAAGGTGTTCTAGTTGAAGGTCGTTTAGGGCTATTTTCATAGAAGGGGTAAGTTTTGGGGCGTCGGCGTATTTAAATTCAACGCCCCAATTCTTGCCCTCGCTTTGCCAGAAGAGGTCTAATTCTGCTCCGCTATGTGTATTCCAGAAATAGAAATCATCGTCTGTTTTTCCAAGGCCTTTTATGACGCACTCTAGTGCAAAGCCTTCCCAGGAGGCCCCAAGCTTGTTGTGACTAATTAGCTGATCCATATTTTCAATAGACATAAGGGTATGAAAGAGGCCAGAATCTCTGAGATAGATTTTTGGGCTTTTAACGGTTCTTTTTTTTAAATTAGCGTGCCATGGTTTAAGAATACGAAGCATAAAGGTGCCTTGAAGGATATCAATATATTTGCGTACAGTGACGTCAGATATTCCAAAAGACCGCCCAAGTTCTGAATAATTTAAAATTTGCGCATGGTAATGGCTGATCATTGTCCAGAATCTGCGCAGAGTGTTAGCGGGGATGTTGATCCCCAGTTGAGGAATGTCTCTTTCCAGGAATGTTGTGACGTAATTGCTTAACCACAGAAAGGATTCTTCTGGGGTGTTTGTAAGAAAGGCTCGTGGAAATCCGCCTTTAAGCCAGAGATTTTTTAGGTTACCAGGGGTTACATCGGAGAGACTAAGTCCTCCGAGGTAATAGTACCCTATTCGTCCGGCAAGCGACTCAGAGCTTTGTCGAATAAGGTCTTTGGAGGCGCTTCCAAGAATGAGATATTTTTGTTTTGGGTTATTGTCTACGAGGTATCGGATGAGTTCAAATAAATTGGGTTTACGCTGGATTTCATCGATGATGATTAATCCTTCGAGGTCTTCGAGTGCCAATTGAGGTTGATCTAATTTTGCCAGATCTCTAGGGTTTTCTAAATCAAAATGATGAGCGTAGTTTATTTGTTTTGACAGAAACGTTTTGCCTGATTGACGTGGTCCAAGAATAGCTGTAACAGGAAAAAGGTCAATATGTTTTTTAACTTGAGAAATATCATGTTCGCGAGGTATTGTATTAAGCATATGTGGAGTGTAATCTAATTACATTGAAATGTCAAGCGGTTAATTTGATATTGCAATGTAGTTTTTGGCGAAGGTAATGAACTTTAAAGGTTTGTGTAAATGTTACATGAAAATGTTAATATGGGCAGGGTTTTTGATTAACAATAAATGTCCATTCTTATGTTCTTGTGTTGTTTTTACAATAATGTCCATTCTAAGCGTCCTGTAATTTTTAGCTCCAATAATCCGGAAAAATTTTTTAGTGTTTTTTGTCAGTCTGTTTCCCTCCGGAAACCGTTTTCAAGCAAGTAATTCAATGTAAACACGATTTTTCTCGAGGAGGATGCGCATAATTACAAAAAGAATTTAAAAGTTTTTTTAAAAGAGTCGTAAGTTGTTGCAAATAAAGGATAAAAAAACGTGGAAAAATTCCTGGTCACCTTGTCATCGTCGGATAATATGTTACACTTTCAGTGATGAGAATGGGGAACTCAAAAAACTTAATATGCCAACATGGGCCTACGCCAAGTTCAATTCAAAAAAGCCCACAAAAATTATGTGATTTTTCATTTTTCGGGCGATTTTTCATGAAAACACGTTTTTTTAACATTAATTCATAAATTTTAAATATTGATTATACATAATTTACTAATATTACTAAGATTTTACATATTTTTATTATTAATTAATTATTTTAATTATGAACATAAATCCACACAACGATGCAATGCCAGAGGATGATCAGCCGATGAGTGGTATGCCAGAGGCTTCGTGGGGATGGCCAGCTCAATCGGGACCTCAGGATCCAGAGACTGAAGATGGAAGTCTTGTGCAGGAAGCCTGTAATTTGAAGCTTGATGCTGACAATGCGCCGCCTGAATTTCGGAGTCGTTTTAAGGGGTGGATTCGTACGGTAGCCTTGATTATTGTCTTAGTGTTTGTGCCGGAACAAATTAGCTGGGCCTTTGAGTACAACCCCATGGTATTGTGGGGGCAAAATGTTCCAGGAGCATCTCCCATCGTCAATGCTCCCATGGCAGCCAGCTTGCCACCATTACCAGCAGGAAGTCCGGAGCTGTTGCCGCCTGAAATTGTTTCGGACCGTATTTCAGCAGGAGTGCACAACTTGCTTTCCCAAGTGGCGGAAAATGGGGAAAATGCACAGATACAGCTTCAGTTGTCAGGAGGTAAAGACCATCAGGTCTCTGGGGACGCCAGCCTGCCTGCCGGTAGGCAGGGTCATCAAAAATCACGTGCTCCCAGCCAAGCGCAACGTGCAACGTTACAAATTACCCCCACTATTTCCATCACTCAATCCCACATAGATAGATTTCGTACATGGTTGAATAATCCAGAAATTCGCCCCTTAAATTGCGGGGTGTACGCGCTTAATGATATTTTAAAAGCCCAAGGCGTTGATGTTTCTTTGTCTGAGCTCTCAATGTCCACTCTGATGGTGGATATTTTGCATAACATTATTTATCCGGATGATCCTAAATTAAAGACTTCATTGTTTGCTCTTAATAAACTTAGTGATAGTTATGGTCTTAATTACAGATCAGTCAAAATGACCCCGCAAGACATTCTCAAGCTTAAAACCCCATTCATCGCCAACTTTGATTACGAACATTTTGTGACAGTCACAAAAGTAGATGCCGAAAATGTCCATTATTTGGATATCGGCCGCCCCATCATCGAACCCCGTGAAACTTTTGCGGCCAAGCTTAGCAGTTTTGTTTTAGCGCATGACCTGGAAGACCAGTTGGATCTTGAATTCGAGGTCGTCCCCCCAAGCATGCAAGCCTTTATTTGGGGATCCAAGTGGCGCGATCAGTCAGATGATTTGCCAGGGCTGACGAAAGATAATATTGCCAAAACCGTTGTTATGGAAATCGGGATGTTTGCTCTTTCGGTCATAGGGGGGCATTTTGTAAAACAATTACTTGGCCCGCTTTTTCAAAAACTGGCTGAAAGCATGCTTGCTAAGATGATGGAACATTTTGCAGAAGGTTCAAAGATACGAGCGGCATTGGCAGCGATATTAAAAAAAGTTCAGGAGGGGGACATTGAAGGTGCCATAGAAGGGTTTGAGTTATTAGGTGAGACAATGGATGAAGCCATGCAGGGGATATCTATTGTTGCTAAATTAAGCCTGAAAGCGAACCTGTCTTTGCTAAATTATTCTTTAAATATGGTCAACAGCGCAGCAACACAGTTTGACCTGCAACAATTGGCAAAGACGCTGGCAAAATTTTCTTACACCACGAGCCTTAGACAATTAACCAGTACAATTGCGACCATTTGTGTGATGGAAGATGTGTGTGATGAAGACCAGGCCTTTATTTTAAGTTCAGCGATTACAGGAGCCTTTGTTGGTTTGGGAGGCAGTCTTCTTGGGGATGCGGGCGATCTTACAGGATCGCAAATTATGTTGAACTTTGCAAAGGGCGCCGTTCTTGGTGCCGGACGCGGGGCTATTCAGATTCATCTGCAGCACCTCATGGATGAAATATTAGGCGACGATATTAACAATGTTCTTAAGCAACAACTCATGAGCATGATTTCCAATTTTGGTTCACAGTTAGTATTTGGTTCGCTCGTAACAGTGTTTAAAAGCGCAGGCGTTAATTTGGGATTCTTTGAGGCGGGAAAAGAAGCCTCTAAAGAAAGCTTGTTAGGAAAGTTAGGGGACGTTGCCAAGGACGTCGTTGAAGCAACCCAAATTAAAACACAGCTTATTTCTTTTGCTGCGCGCTATGTCGCCGATGAAGTCGGCGTGGCCGAAGGTGACTCTCTGGCGTCTATGGCCATCGGAAACTTTGCGATAGGTTTGTATCAGGTCGCTGTCGATACCTTTTACACGGAGCCGAAAGCAGAAGCTAAGAACCTAGAGGAAGTTACAGAAACATCTCAATTAGTACAAGCAAAGGTTGATGTTAATTCAGATAAGGCTAAAGCTGACAGAGCCGAAGAGGCCAGTGATAGGGCTGATGACGAGATTGATAAAGAATTTGATGAAACTGTGGAGGCGTTTGGTTTAGATAAGGATAAAAATTTTGATAAGAGCTCGGCCTATCAAAAATTTCGGGAAAATCAATTGGGAGATAAATATGCCGAAGAATATGCGGACATAGAAAAAGAAGATGTTAAGAATCAATTGGTCAAAGTGAAAGAAGCCTCCATAGAAGATCTTTTTAAAATGGACGGGGCAAAAAAAGTTCTAGACGAAAAAAAGAAAAATATTAGTAAAGACATTGTTGATAAAAAAATGAATACATTTGTTAAAGAAAATCCGAATATCATTGATGTTAACGTATTAGCTAAAAAGAAAGAAGACTTTCAATTAGCTGCTAGAGATGATTTAAATAAGCTTGAGGCCAAAGATGTCATTACACAAAGTTATCAATTAGATTCCCGTCAAAATCCTAATAAACAAACATTGCTCGGCGTTACAGCTAAAGGGCTTTTTACCGTGGCTCTAAATACAGGGTTTGATCAGGTGGAAAAAGTATTTGTTAATACGCCACGTTTTGGGGAAAACGTCCAGGGGCAGGAGCGGTTTGCCTTGGCCGCTGTTCGTGGACTGGAATATTTTGCTGGGGTGGCTTTATCTTCCGGCATTGCTGTTGCCGGGGCAGATTTTTTAGATACATCCGGAAAAATTGCGGTAGGGACGCAAATGTTTGCGGACAAAACGAAAGACATTCTTAGTATTGACTTTGAAGATGATTACGACTTTCTGACAGAAAAAGGAAACGGTAAAGGCAAAACCGATGAGGCTATGTTAGCCTCGGGGATGAATAATTTCTTCAGTGAAATAGATGCCATACAAGAAGGCACAGGGTTTTCTGCTTACAGGAGTCAGCAGCGTCAGGAAGTTCTTGACGATTTTGAGGGCGACCGAGATCAATATTTTCTTGCTGTTATTAATCAAATTGATCCGGGTTTTAACTACATCAACTATGACGGTATTCTCGGAACCAGCTTATCCGGAAAATTTGCTGGGGCGTTGACTAGTTTGGATAACCCATTTTACGAATCTATCGAGCGTGCCGTCTCGATTCCGCTTCAGAGGCAAGCCACTAAAGAGATGGAAAAGATTGCCAAATCACCAAGCATGTTGGCTTTAAAGTCGCTGGAGGATCAGGAAACAAGGAGTGAGGCTAACGAGCAAAGGGGCAAGGAATATAAATCTGTTGCCGATAAAGCTGTTGAAAGTCAACAATCCTCTATTCAGGCCCTGGCCCATAAAGCGGTGTATGATGCAAGTCAAACAAAGAAATACTCGAATGACGAATTAGAAGATATCTTTTTGAGTGCGTATCAAAATGAAACCAGGAAGGTTCGGGATGAAGCGGCCGCGAAAGAATATTATAAACAAAAAAAATATCCTCAAGAAAAAGCCGCCTTTGTAAATACTTATTTAAAGCAAGAAAATGTTCAAGAAACGATTGATCGCGCTGGGAACGATGCCGTGGCCAAAGCCCAGGGATTTGCCGGCATGCGCGGTAATGTTCTTACGGAAGGTCAGGAACAACAAATTTATGATCATGCGGCCCGTGAAAAACAGGCAGAAATAGTGGGCGCGGCACAAAAATCTTACACCGAACAAGAAATTCAAAAGTATAAAGATAACCCTGAGGCGCAGGCCTTAATTGCCCAGGCATGGCATCAGAATAAAGGGGCGATTGATCAGGCGCGTGATGAAGCCGCGTTTGCCGTTTCAAAGTTTGGCGGTGGATCAGGGAAGGTGAAATCTATGATGGAAGATATGGGGAATCAGGCCGCCTCCACTCTAAAAGATAAAATTGCCCATGAGGTCATCGGACAAAATGCCGGGGCGTTTGCCTACGAAGAATTTAAAAACAATGGCGGGGATTTAGATGCAAAGGCCGTGGCTTTGGCTCTTCGAATTCAGGGGGGTAAGATGAATGCCCAGGTGGTGGGTAGTGAATTTAAAAAGAGTCCATTATTCAGCAAAGGAATTCTTAGGCCTACAATGTTAGAGCCACAAGAAGTTGTTTCACATAAGTACGGTATTTTTGATACACGACTAGCCGGGACCAATTTTGATGCTAGGGGAGGAACGATGGTGGGGACCGCAGGCGATGTGACATCATACATTGATAACCAAAGACACGAGGTTGCTCTTACCGAACAATGGATGTCCATGCTTACACCAGGACTGATCGGCGTTGATTTTCCGGAGATGGGTGTAGATAAAAAATACGGACGCCCTGAAGCTGCGATGAATAAAAATAAAATTCCGGGCATTTTGCACAATAGGGCTTTAAAAGAAGGTAAAGACTTTGCACTGACAGTAAACTTTAATAATGGGGATACCCTGGCATTAGGGAGCAAGGCCAACGTGCGGAAAGGACGCATTTATTCACAGATTTCCGGCAATAGAGAAACGCGTGATGGCGATTCTGCTTTTGTTCGAAATTTAAGCGATGGTATAGATAGTCCATTTTCTGGCAGTGGAAAAGGTTTTGGTGAATTTGACTTAAAGCCAACGTTAACTTATTTTTCCAATAGAGGGAAAAATCTTAAAAAGATGACC
The DNA here is from genome assembly GCA_029261055.1 of Candidatus Omnitrophota bacterium. GTDB lineage: Bacteria > Omnitrophota > Gorgyraeia > Zapsychrales > Zapsychraceae > JAJDCA01. Next base: position 9,202 of record JAJDCA010000075.1, read on the forward strand.
GATGATAGGGATGTTTTGGCTAAAGCTTTTAAACAGAATACCCACACGAATGAGATGTGGAATTTTATGCAGCAGATGGAGCAAAGCGGCATTACGCCGAAGGTAGAATCAACCTTTGAATTGTCGGATAAAAGAGGGAAAGGCGGCAAGCTTGCTTTAGGGGTATCCCGCGATTTTACTCTTCAGGGCGGAAAAGATAGTTCTGTGGCTACGATGTTGACCAACATTCCGGATGCAGATAAAAAACAAAGAAGCGTTTATCTCCAGGTAGAACAGGGAATTCGAGTCAATGATCCGCAGGCCGTGCGAAGTTTATTGAGGACAAAGGAATCACATATGGGACATGCGCCCGGCACATACTCTTCGGGCCGTACAGGCATTAACGACAGGGCCGAAATTCTTTCACAGCTTTCTCTTCGCAATATTGCCATGGATAAGAAAGGTTTAAATGAATACAGCATTGGCGGTAAAGCCTGGCAAACAGCCGTTAAAGCGGATGGGAGAATTATTTCTTTGCGGGATGCTACGGATGTCAAGAAAGCTATTGCTAGAGCTGAACAAAAAGACGTCATAAAAAAAGATTTGTCAAATAGAATCGATTCTTTAGATGATACGGTTGAAAGTCGAAAAGCAAGGATTAGTAAACTACGAGATAAAAAAGAAATAGCAAAAGAAACAAAATTACTTAATGAAGTAGAGCTGGCCTTAGCTGACACACAAAAAGCACATGACTTTTTAGAGAAGGGCGGGAGCGTCACAGATTTAGCAAAAACGCTAACAGGGCGCGAAAAACTGTATGGAAAAAAAGTATCCAACTTGGAATCAGCGATAGAACAATATCCGTTAACTAAGTCGGAAAAAGAAAGGGCAGAGAAAGATCTTACACAAAATGAACATAAATTATTGAGCACACAAGCCTTAAATAGAAATTTGAATATGCATGAGCTCAAAGACACCCTTAAAAATTTAGAAGGCAATAGAACTTCATACGGACCACAAAGCATTACCTTCGGCAATGACTCTGTAGCCCGATTAAATGTTGATGGACAAAGAGCCACATTTCATAGTTTAGAAGGAACATTAGTTGACGGTAATGTATTTGCTCAGGCGAATAAAAGTGGCGGGGGATCTTCGGCAGCGAGTGGAAAAGGAAGGGCCGGTGTATTGGGGGTAGATCCCAACGTTAGTTTTACGTTGTCGGATCTTGTTTTGTACAATGCCGATAAAGGTAAAGGCGATCAGCTTTTTATCGGTGGGCCAAATCCGGGAGACCTTCAAATTCAGACGCCGGGGCTTGTCAGGCTTGACACAGGGGCGCGTAACCCCTGGATTTCATCACAGTACAGCGACAGATTCGATATGTACATTCCGGGCGATATTGCGCTTAACTCAAGTACGTATGAAAATGGAAAATACAGCCAAGATGCACAAGCCCTTCATTATGCCCGCGACATGAAGGGCGTCCCCATTTCAGAAAGTATTACACGAGACCATCGATTTTTTATAACTTCCGATTATCTTCGAGGCCAAGGCATTGCGGTAGGTGGCAAACGACCCTATTTGAGCGATATTTCAGGAAATGAAACTAAGGGTAAAATCTTTGGGGAGATAAAAGGGCGAGATACAGCAACCATTAAAATATCTTCGCCGGAAGATATCAAAAACATGGTAGCAAACGAAAAGGGGTTAGAGACGACAATAAAAAGACAAAAAGCAACAATAAAAGACTTAAAGAAAGATCCCCGCAATAGCAAGAAAAAAATTGCAAGACAAGAAGATCTTCTCAGGACGCTCGAAACGGATTTAGCTGTTACGAAAGATGTTCTTGGATATTTAGACAGGGCTAAAGGAAAAAAAGATATTACCGAAGTTGAGTCAATCACGGTGGCAAGAACGTTTTCCGGTAAGGGCGGATACGCCGATGACACGGGTACCATCTTCATGGACATGGATCGCGGTAGCGGGCATCTGTATGAAATGGGGAAAAAAGAAGGAAAGAAAGGCTCCGATGCTTTATCTGTCAAACAAGACAGCGTCAAATCGCGCACACATATTACAAATATCCTTTTACCCGGAGACCAAGGAAGACCAATGCTATCCACCATCGCCGCCTTTGACAGTAAAGGGCCAGGCGACAATCTTCAGATGGCGTTAGATGCCACCGGCTTTACCCCCACCACCACCATGGCCGGCGCAGATATTCTTACCGATTTTGGACAACGTGCACGTTTTCAAAAAGAATTTGGCGAGCATAACATGTACATTGATTTTACAGGTGAGCTTAAAATTCGTCGGGCCTCCGGGAAAGGGTACAAAGGTCTGGATGAAGAAAGACGGCCGACATTATTTGTAAAAGAAGATGGCGGCATTTTTGCCTTAAAATCAGATACGCCGCTTCGGTTTAATCAAAGATTAAAGAGTGAAGAAAAATCTGTTTGGGGGATTACCAGTGACAAAGGCGATATCGCCATCAGTCCATCCGGCGATATTCTATCGAAACAATTGCAAAATCATGATCTAAACCTTTGGACAGTGTCCGGGAGGAAAACAAATGATTTAGGCGATGGCGTGCATTTAGCGCCTGCCACGGCCAAAGCTATGGGGATAGCAGGAGATAATGAAGTAACAACTTATAAAGTAGATGATAAAGGAAAGCCCATTAAAAGTTCAAAGGAAACTTTGAAATTAACCAAGTTACTTGTGAATGATAAGGGAGAGGTAGGTTTTAGAGGAGAAGAAGGCGGGTTAAGGATCAATTTAGGCGCAAGTTTATCGGAGACAAAGGTTGTTAATTTTAGTGATACAAGTCAAAAGAGTAAAATGTTTGAGTTTCCTTTTCAAGGCGGGGAGATTGATGAATGGGCATTAAAGACAGGTTTTTCTTCTACAGGAGAACCTTTAACGCCAGATGAGAAAAAGTTTTTGGCGGCACGAAAAGCTCTAGTGGGACATTCTTTTAACAAAAGAGATAAAAGTAAGAAGATATCCGAATTTATAAATAATACTTCTGCTGAATCAGCATCACAAAGTTATTTTAATGAAACAATAGCAGCTTTTAAAAAGAATGTGGGCCCAGATATTGAAATAATCGATGAAGAAAGAATATCTAACGTGGTTTATTATTCCGATGGTGAAGGGGATAATCAAGGGGCTTTGAAGGTTGGAGAAAGGCATCAACCCGTGGCAGATAATATTTCTGCAGCAGCAAAACGATCTAATGAAAAGTTAGGCATTGTCGCCTCAGCAAATTTATCAGGAATGGATTATCAAATAGATAGAGATATTAATATTTTTGTTCCGGTGCAAGCAGACAATCTTACAACAACGCACACCGTGCATACAAATTACACAGATGGGCAATTAGGAAGAAAAGGAGAATCTCAAACAGAGGAAGTCATTTCTTTAGGTATTCCCCTTCCCAAATTGGCTAGTGCGGGATCCGTCGAGGGAAGCGGTGGCGGTATTATTCGCAGAGATGATGAAGGGAAAAATCAATTTGTCGGTAAGCAATGGCAATTTCAAACAGGAATGGATTTAGATGGCGTGGCCCTTGTGGGTAATGATCAAGGACAAAATGTGTATGGCGTTTATGGAAATGGTCATTTTGAAGGGGCAAGACATAGTGAAGAGATGCCTAATGGAGAATGGAAATTGCAATGGGATGATCCCGACAAGGTTAATGCGTATGGAACCTATTCCGATATTACAGGGACGCATGTTTCTTTTATCCAAGACGGCGTTAATGTGGTGGAGAATTCTCAAGATGGCGAGTTATGGGCCATGAAACTTGGAGCCAAATCCAACACGGCATGGACGCAGAAAATTGCGAGTGCTTTGGGAGAAAAAGAAACATATGAAAGCTTATCCCATCAAAAAAATAAAGAGCTTTTTAAATTGAATATGGCCATTACGTCTAAAGAAAAGAAATTAGAAGAATTGGAGGGCGTAAATCCGTTTGGAAAAGAAGCTAAGCAGCTAGAAGGCGAGTTAAGTAATTTGGTGGATAAAAAAGAAACGCTTTACACAGAGCTTGTTCAAACAAATAAGATTGTTCATTTTTTTAAAACCGGCGATACCACGGGTCTTCGTATTGAAGGGAAACCTACACAAATTACCTTGGGTGAAAAAGATCAAAAGGTTACTTTCACCGGAGTTGTTACAGAGTTGGGCGATAAAGCATTTTTTATTCGGGACGATGGAAATATTTTTGAATACAAAGGGGAAGAAAAGCCAGAGGTAGTATTGGCACAAAATAAGAAAAATCCATCGAAAAGTTTTGATTTGGAAAGTTGGTCTCACGTTGATGAATTGAGTAACGTACAGGTTGTTGATGCCAATAGCCGTAACAAAACAGTAACCATTAGTGGAATAGGAAATAATGAAGAACCCGCCTATGTATTACTCCCTTCACATATGAGCACCCAGAAAGGGAATGGAAAAAGTCAAACGCAAAAAACAGGTGGCGGAAATTCATCAGGTTTAACGGTAGCTAGCTTAGCTAACAAACAGAATTATGAAATTGCCAGCATAGAGTCTAAACCGGGAGAGACCCTTGCCGTATTAAACGAGGCTCAAGAGGTCAATCTTCATCCTTTATCTGAAGATATGGTGTTCTTTAAGTCTGCAGCCACGTATGGGAACACCGACATTGACGAATGGACATCTGCGGCCGTGGCCACCGCTTACGAAGAATCAGCCCCAAAAAAATATTCGAACCGTGAGCTCCTTATGGGAGGGATGAAAACAGCTCAGGCGGATGATATCCCTAAAACAGCAGAGGAGCGCATCAGTGAGAGTACAATGTTTGTTAAGAAAACGACGTCAATCAATCCAAATGGAACCATAAGCCACGAAGCTTCATGGAAAACGAAAGACGGTATTGAAACAGGACGAATAGAACAATATGTTGATGCTTCTTTTGATGGTCGGGCGGCCAAAGATCCTTTCACAGCTTTTGTTCCGTACAAGCATCCATTTTGGACACCGATGGATGGCAAGACTACAGAAATAAGAGATAGGGATGCTAACGATGAACCTACAGATGTTGCCCAAAAAGTTGTGTTTTTCAAAACAGACGACGGCGAAGTTAAAGTTGATTCATTATCGGGAACTAAGGGAATAAGGATTTCCGATGGTCGTAGAGGAACTTTAGCTCAGAATGCCGAGGAAAGTGTGAAAAATGTTGTTACGAAACAAGATTTAAAATTGGCAGGGCTTAGTACGACTGTATTTGATGCCCTTGTTAAACAGGAGTGGTTTGAATCTACCAGCGATACAGAAGGTCAATTAACAAAAAGTATGGATGAAATTAGAAAAAGCGTAAAAGATGAATTTGGTAAAGATAGTAATAAGATTTTAGCTATTTTGGGTGATAGTCAAAAAAATAAAGTCGTTTATAATTTTTATCCTGCAGGAACGAAGCAGGAAAAAATGACTGAAACAATTTTTTATGACCCGGAAGAAGGAGAGATGAATCCGTATACGGCCCTGAATAAAAAGGAAGATGGTAAATATACGGGCTTCTTTATCAAAAAAGAAACACCTATCTATGGCGGGGAACCGGATACGGCCAAAACAAGAGTTATTGAATATTATGGAAGCGATGGGGCCAGCACGAGTAAGGCTGTAGAGAAATATCTTATTGATCAGGGAATGGATGAACAATTAGCTAAAGAAAAAGCCTCGGAAATAAAGATAGCCCCATTTGGACAAGATACAAGAATCGAAGACAGTAAAGGAAAAGTTTATGTGAATACAGAGGCTTTAAAGAATGAGCATAGTCAAAAAACAAAAGATGTTATGTTGGTTTGGAATAGAACAACTAATGAAATACAAAAGGCCTCGGAAGATGCCTTAGTGACATTAATAGGGCGCGATGAGAAAGACAATAATGTTGATCGAATTATGTTGGAACGTAGAGGAGATAGGTTTGAGTATAAATATGCTTTTGTTAAAGATGCAGGAGACGCCGAGGCTCCAAGAGCCGTAAAACAATACGATATAATAGGCGTTAAGCATATTACTGGTACGAAGGATGGAAAATCTAAAGGAGGTCTTCTTTATATATTAGAAGATGGGACGGTTAACCGTAATCTTCCAGATGAGCCTCTTTATGGTCCTAATCGTGGGGAAAGAACAAAACGTAGGCTCGAAGCCATTGAAAAATACGAACAAGAGAAGCATAGAGTTTATAATGCTGATGAACATTCTATGGTTCTCGAATCTTTTACTGGAACGGATATAGAGGGTAATAAGTACGAGGTGACTTCACACAGTGTTCTTCGAGAAAAGGAAGGTTTGGGTTATTTCACGCACGGGATAGAACGGGAAGGGTTAAATACATCAACCAAAGCCTTTCTAAGAGATTATTTTCGGTCTTGGGGACTTAGCGGAATTCAATCTCAGAAATTAGCCGGTGCTTTTGATGCGAGTAATCCTTCGCCAATGGGGATTGTGACCGCCCCACTTATGATTTATGGCGGAGCAGGTGCGGCAGCCAAAACAGTTCAGGCTATTTCTTCTGGAGCTAAGTTAACGAAAAACATGGTTACATTATCACGGATGGTGTCCTTAGCAAGTAGTGCCATGAAAAATCCTTTGGCGTCAGGTCTTATTTGGGGTGGTTTTGATACAGCAGCGTATTCTTTGGGAACATTAGTAGCGGATGGTGCAGAGTGGGATTTTGTGGATGCGGTGCTTAGCGGTAAAACAGGATTTCAGCAGGGGATATTATTTCATGGTGGTGGTGTGGGTCTTGGTAAGGCTGTGAAGTGGGCCGATTTAGGGGGGAATACGGCTAAGATTGCGGCTAAAGTCAATGCCGTTGCCAAGACAGGCTCTGGTGGGCAAAAAGCTCTTGCGAATGTAGCCATAGGGGCCGGCAAAGGTGCTAAATTTGCTGTGAAGAATCCAATAACCAGGCACACAATGACAGGTGCGGCTACAAATGTTGGCCGTGGATATATCATCAGTAATTTTGAAGGCGACGATTATTCGTGGAATCAATTTTTAGTTGATGCGGCTGTGGGGGCAGCTCTGGGATCTGTTGTAGGCGCAGGACAAAGAGTTCTTAGTAAATCCGTATGGGGATCAAAACTTATAGGGACTTCATCGTATGATATGGCGACAAAGTTATCCATGAACCAATTAAGAAATCTTGGTTTTCATATGTCTTCTTATGGAGCATTAGGCGTTGCAGGAGGGATGATAGGAAGACATATTTTGGATGATTCTGAGATTACTAAAGGTCGAGTATTACGAGATTTTGGTTTTGGTATGGGCGGAGGTTTTCTTGTCGGCACAGGTCGGCAGTGGGGGCGACGGATTCTTTATGGCGGAGACCAGGTCGCGGTGGCGGCGGAAGCAGAACCGATTACATTTAAGTTATTGGGAGGGGGGATTAAGAAGAGTGCAGCAAATGCAGTTAAGGGGGTTAAAAGTGTAGTCAAGGCATCGCGTCGGCCATGGAATTGGAATGGATTCGCAAAGCCTGTGCTTAAAACGGCAGCTCTTCCAGGTGGAGGCTACGCTTTTTCGTTTTATGATCCGCGGATAGATCAAGAGGCTGCAGGGTTAAACCCATTTGGGGAGCGGCGCGGACATGTTGCTTTTGGAGCGGCATCTGCCGGTTTGTTAAAAATTGGAAAAGGTTTATCGGGAGCTATCAGCCGAAGAGCCACACGTGGCGGCCAGATTGGGCTTGTGCAGGTAGCGGAGAACCCAAGCTTGATTGGAAAAATGTCTATCGCCGGCGCCATTGATTTTGCCGCTATTATGCCGGCGTGGAGCATGATTGACGTGCCGGCGTATGCGCTGTTGACAGGATTAAATTGGGAGCAAGCCTATCATCACTCTTTCAACGCTACGCGGGAGGATTTGACCTCACTCGGCGGTGCTGCTAAGGCTCTGGGGCTTCATGCTTCAGGCGGGCTTGGTTCCGGATCTCGTTTGGGACCAATTCTTGGAATCGCTCAAATACCATTGGCGGCTTATGTAGGAAAGGCGGATAGTAGCCTTCTGGCTAAAGGAATTCGCGCCATTGCCGAAGATAAAATCGTTAAGCGAAAAAATGTTATTTCTTTAGACGGAATACATAAAGGAAAGTTTTATACTGTAGGATCACACAGTATGCCCGGTACCATTGCCCAGTTGAATGCTGTAGAGATGTTCTCCGAACACGCCCTCGACGGATCTGCCTTGGCTACGAAATATTATAACCAAGGGTTGGATCGTGCCCCATCCAATTACACGGAACACGCTAAAGAAGATTTTGCTAGAGATTACCAGGCACGCAAACTTGCAGAAACAGCACAAAAGATTGCTTTTTACAGTCTGATTTTAAAACCCGTAGCCACATCGGCGCAACAAAGGGCAGAGAAATTTGAAAGACAATCCCATGAAAAAACAATTCAAGCGGAAAATACAAAAGATTTTAAGAAAAAAATAGCGCTTAGAGAAGAAGCATCCAATCTTTTAGAAAAAGCCAAAAGAGAGTATGAGAATTCCGATACCATTAATTACAACTTAGATCATCAAATCGGCAACCATCACAAGGGGACGCTGGATATACTTCACGAGGCTAGAAAATTCTCAGAGAGTAAAGATCAGGTTGCGTTGACAAAAAAGATGGATACTATTACGCATAAGTTGAAGCAAGTAGATTCAAATTTACAAAGCGTTCAAAAAGAGACTAATAAAATAAATCAATCCTTAAAGCATGAGCGTACGCAAAAAACTGATTTGGAAACAAATAGGCAAAAAGAAAAGGATGAAGTTGCTTCCATGACAATGGATAATTCTCAATGGAACGAACTATCCCATCGAAATGATAGTCCTTTCCGACAGAGAAAATTTCAAACAGAACAAAAAGAATTGGCTCAAAATATTAAAAATTTGGAAGGGCTACAGCATGAATTAAGCCAAAAGAAATCCAAATTGGAGAGCCAGAAAAATGAACTCCAATCAAGGCATAATAGTTATGAACAAATGCTGCCCAGAGAGAAAATCGATATTTTGATTAAGGATATGAAGAAAAAAATAGAACGGGTAAGCAGCAATTTAGATAATGTGTATAAGAAAAATAGCATAACCCCGAAATTTTTTGAGGATAGAGGTTTTAAAGATAGCGATAAAATATTTAAGGCTCTTGTGGATAGTAGGGACATCGTAGATATTTATGCAGGCAATAGAGATGGGCATGAGCCGGTATATGTTGTTAAAGATACGGGGAAATTTAAACGACTTAGTAATAAATTTGATAATACGGTTTCAAGGTATCAACCGGGAGAGCGATCATTGATAAGAAATTTTCTGAGCCCAGTAGCGACGTTAGGTAAACGTTTGAATCATTCTAATAATTCTAGTTTAGTAAAGTGGTCAAAGGTGTTAGGTTCCCGTACGTATTTGGAGAAGGTCTTACGGGAAAGTCAAAAGAATGATATTTCGAAATTGGCAGGCGGCTTGAAGGGGATGCAAGATGTAAACAGCATGCAGAAACGATTGTTGACGGAAAATTTAGGTGAAATGCGCAAAGTAAAAAGTATTAATTCTATGACGCTTGCCGAGCTTAAAGGTCGCCTTTCTCGGATAGATGCACAAAAACAAAAAATAGAACAGATAGATAATAAGAACAATAGTCTGGATAAGATTTTAGGGGCGATGCAACTAGAAATTTCTACACATATAGAAAGAGGCAAAAAATTAAAGACAGAAGAAGAATATAGAGGTTTTTCTCTTGGAGAATTAAGACAGTTGAATACGCGAAAGAAAAGCGAAATTAGAAAAGAGGTTAAATCTAGAAGTCGTCTTTCTGAGCAGAATTTTGAAACGATGCTGAGTTTCTTTGAAAAGCCTAGTAAAACGGCCAGGCCTGAAAGAAAAAAGTTGATGAAGCCACTTCAAATTAAGACTGCCACCATGTTGGAAGAAGCACGATGGCGTACTTTTATACCTCGCGGAAGACGAGGGCGTCTCATGAGGCTTGGGAAAAAGGCAGGCGAGAAGAGGGATGCAAATAGAAAAGGAATTTTTAGATCTCCAGGTTTTTCTTTATTTGAAATGGTGAATAATCTTTTTAGTAAACATGCAAATAAACAGGCGGAGGCAAAAAAGGAATATGTATACACCGGTAGGATTCAAAAGAGACAATTTAGGAAAGAAGGATTAGATTTTGATTCTATTTTTTCTGTGTTGGAAAATGCTGCATACGTCGGATATGTGAAGGACTATTATGATAAGGGCGGGTATAAGGCTGGCTTTATCGATGTAAAGAGAGCCTTTCAAGGAAAATTGAGGAATTCTGTTAAGAATAAGTTGAAAGAATCCTATTCTGATGAACAAATCATCAAGATTGAAGATATTTTACGAACAAATATGAGAGAAAAAGTTCAGTTAAGTACGATTGAGAAAGAAAATCGAGCTCATTTTAATGAAATCATGAAGACAAAGGCGTTTAAGGAATATGAAATAAATAAGGCGTCTAGCCCGGACTATATAAAAGAATATAACAGCGTTAAAGAGCATAGGATAATGGAATTTAAACAAAGGATGCCAAAGTCTTCTAGGTTAAAATTTGAGAGTGCTTTATATTTTGCAGAACAAGGCGGTAAGGTCAAGAAAGTGGACTCCTATGGTAAAGGTAAGAATGCCATAAAGATTAAGACTTTTGTGGATATGAAAGATCTGTATGGAGATAACTTGGCCAATGCTATGGACACGGTATTTATTGATGCAAAACACTTTAAGAAATTAAAAAGCCAAAACAAAGGTAAGGCATTGAGTGATATCAAAGAAATACGCCATGAAATCGATGAGCTTGCAAAATTTAATCGGGTTGCCAGGAAGGCTATGGCAAAAGGACTGACAACAGGACGAGACAATGGCATTTTACCTCAATTATCTCGAAAGGACATTGCACAAATCGATACCATGGCGCAAAAGGATCAAATGGGTAGTCAGAAATTTTATCGCAATAAATTACAGTTGAATAAACGTGTTGAGAAATATGTTGATGCAGAATTAGGTAAATTGTTTGTTAAAGATGTGGAAGGGAAGACATACAGTTTAAGAAAAAATGTCGATGTTACTCAATTAGGACGAGTGCACGATCTTTTAAGAAAACATCAAATAAATAATCGTATAGATTCTACAATTTTTGATAAACTTCGGAGAGAAATCAGTAATCATGAAAAATCTTTGGATTTAATAAATGACATAGCTTATTACAACGATTTTGGCCGTTTGTTTTCTAAAAATGATCAAGGATATCATTTTGACACCAGAGGGGCGCATGAATTTGAAACACGACACAAAGGATTGCATGATAAATATTCAGGAAGATTTTCTAAAAATGGAACCATACAATATGCGATTGATAAAGGTCATTTTAGGGAGATGACCCAGGATTATCGTTCACAAGAGCAAAAGACGTACGATACTTTTATATCTTTGTTTAAAAGAGGTGGCGATGGATCGGCCACGATTAGCCGAGAGTTTTTTGATCGCATCGTGAGCAAGAAACATGAAAATGGGCAATTTAGTAGTTATAAGAAAAGTCTGACACAATATAAATATAGTGAAGATGCAGGGAAAGTTACCATATCTGCAAAGGATTTTAATGCCTTAGAAAGAGATGCCGGAAAGATTAAGGTTCAGAATATCGTGAATTTTAAGGATGCCTTTTCACGCCGGAACGGGCATCGTGTGATTGGGGAAACGGCATTTGAAGGTTTAAAAAATAGACACAATGATCTATTTGGAAAAGATGGCTCCGCTTATGGAAATAAATTTACAAAAGAGCATAGTTACGATATTAGAATTGAAGACTTTAAAGAGATGAAGCGGGATTATAAAAATAAGCTTTTGGTAGAAAATTCCCCCGTTGTAAAAGAAATTCAGCAGATGAAAACAGCCATTGAAGCCGGGAAAGAATTGGGGCTTGGGCGAGAGGTAAAAGAACGTGTTAAAAATATTTCTGCCAGGGATGCGTATATGAATACAAAGGAATTTTCCAGGATTTATGAATATGCTCATGAAGGCGCCTTGGAGAAATCAAAACAACGAAATATTGAAAAGCTGGACAAGATAGAAAAAGATTTTGACTTAAAAGGTATCCAAAGGGAAAGTTTACTGAATGAAATAAGGTCAGAAATTAAAGGCATTGAAAACAAATTAAAGGATATAGATAACAATGGTCATTTAGAGTTAACAAAACTTGCCCAAGACATTAAGAAAACAAAAGATGTTGTAGCCGCAAAAGAACAAGATTATTGGAAAAAAGTGGCAACAGGGGATGGGTTTGAAGCCCAAGGCGAATGGAATAAGGCGAAGAGGGAATTAAAAAATCTTGAAAACAAAATGACCAAAGACAAGCAAGATACCGCCAAAGTTTTAAAACAAGAAATAAAAGATTTAACGGGTCAAAAAGCACAGTTAGAAATTGAGTTAAACGCGAGCATGAAGGGCCATGATCTTGATCAAAGAATGGTGGAAATTAAAAGTAAACAAAATACTTTTAAGCAGGCTCAAAAAAGAATTCAAAATTTAAAGAATGCGAGGCGTCAAACAAACGATCCGACAGAAAGAACTAAAATTGATGGTGAAATTAAAATAGCTCAATATTGGCAGGATGTTCTTAAGAACAATATCCGTTTCTTGACAGAGCATGAGCAATTAACAGGGGCTCGACAAAAAAAGCAAAACATTCAAAATAAAATTCGAACAAGGATAAGCAGCAATTCCGAGGCCTTAGACACCATATCCAGTCGGAAAGAAACAAAAATAGGAGAATCCATAGGCAAAATAAAAGATGCCATCCGTGAAAATGGGAAAGAGTTGGGTCGGTTGACGAAAGAATCTAAGGCATTAAATAAAAAGATTAAGAGGCAAAAGACATTAGACGATGCCAATAAAATAAAATCCGAAACAATTAAAGATTATGAAAACAAGCGTCAAGAAATTGACAGTATTCAGCAAAAAATTACTGAGCTTAATGAGAAGAAAAGCGGTTATGAAAAAGAATTGACATCTCTTAGCCAAAGGAGCAAGGCACGTGAGGCATTGGTAGAGGCGCCAAACAAAGAAGTAGCCTTAATCAAAGCTAACAAAGATTTTGTCATTAACAACAAAAGATTCACGGAAGAAACATTTGAAACCAATCTGCATCAATATGAAACCACCCTTAAAGAATTAGATTCCGCCAAAAAAGACTTAGCTGATTGGGCTGCCAGCGATAAGATGACGCCCCTTTCTTCGCAAGGATTTAAAGATTTCGCCACAAATCCATCCCCCGTATTTTTAACCGCCCCTGTTGCAGAAGTCCACATTCTGGGGGCAGAAGATGGCGTTTTTAAATTAGGAGAAAGTATGACGGCCGCCTTGGACGCTCCTCGACGGACTAAGTTTGAAAAATATACAGACCCTATTCTTCGAAGAGATCGTAAAACCAAAGGGCTTCTTAAGTTAGGCGATGCAGAGTGGAGAAAAATAAGAGCTGCAAGACCAAGGACCCGTCCGGATCAAAGTAAAGAGTTGGTAGATTTTAAGACAAAATCAGGGGGTGAAGAAAATAAATTTTCGAAGACCTCGGAGGTTATCATCAAAGAGACAGATGCAATGATGAAGGAAACAAAACACGAAGAGTTTGTCAACAAGATAACGCATATGGATATGAATTCTCCCGTGCACGAAACTATTAAAGGAAATATAGAGAAAGTAGTTCGTCCTCAATTTACGAAAAAAGGTTCATTAACGATTGTTGAAGAAGCTATTCAAATGATGTTAATTGGTGGTGGGGGCAAGATAGGAAGGGGCGGAAAGGGATTTTACTATAATGCCAAGCCAGAAGGGAGAAAAGATTTTCTTTTGGATACATTTATTATTAGACAATATTTAGAAACAGCCATAAAAGCCCATGAAGGTAAAAATATTGATAAAGAAAGACTACAGGTTGCCGTTAAATTATTCGGTGAAGGAAAGACGGATATAATGAAGGTTATTTTGGTTCAGTTACAAAAGAAAGGGGTTAATGCTCTTGTGGGGACATCAGATAAGGCGTTGTTAACGAATATTGAGAGAGATTTTGGAGATATTGTCTATCGACCTAAGGCGACCAATGGCAAAATTGATTTTACCAGAGATATTATGGCCGAAGCAAAAGGCAAAGTTCTTTTATTTACGTATGCAGAAATTTCAGAAGCCAATTTGCATTTTATGACAATGGCTCAAACGCGTTTTGAAAGTCTTAGAAAAAGTGGCTTCTCGGAAAAAGACGCTCAGAAAGCAGCCTTGAAATTATTTTACGACAAGAACTTTATTAAAAAGAATGTTGCTTTATATGACGAGGTGCAGGTCGCGGCTACGTATACAGATTTGATTGAAGGGGCTGCTAAGGAAAAAGGTAGTGCGTGGATGAAAACAGCTTCAGCTGCAGAATTAGGTTCTAAGGGATGGGAACAGTCCCTGGTTGAGTATTACGTAAAGGCTGGAATTGAATACATGAAGCAAATAGGCCAGGATAGTTATATCAAAAAGGGAAATAAGAATATAAAGAAAATGAAAATAGATGAATTGTTGAGGGAAGGCTCTTCGAGCACATTGATAAGTAAGGTGTCAGACACAAGTAAAGAGGGGCAGGCCGATAGCTGGGAATTAAACCGTAAGATGGAAGATTTGCACGGAAAACCGGTGTATGACAAAGATGGTAAGAGGAATGCCTTAACAGGAATCAGTAAAGCTTTTCATTCTCTTTTAGGGGCTAATAAATCAAAGTTACGTGATATTTATAAATCTTCAGAAATGAGAAAATTGGAAGAGCAGTTTGCTTGGGGGATTAAGATGTGGCTTAATGAAGCCGTAGAAGTGGTGTATAGCAAAGATGGGCGTATTAGCGTTTTTCCTGTGGGTAGAGGAGCTAGTGAAACAGGTAATCGGCAAATGGATAGAATTTTTGGGAGTCAGGATGGGTTTCAGGAGCAAAATAGAATTATGTTGGCTATTGCTCAGAATTTGGGTAAACGCGTTCAAACGTCGGAAGGGTTTAAATATGTCAGAAATGAAAATCTTGATAAAGTAACAGGAAAAAAAGATAGAGCCGTTGATTTAGAAGATTTTATTCAGCATACGCATTGGGAACCTACCTTGCATGCCACGGCCGCGCATCTCTTGACCATACCTATGGCCGTTTTATCATTTTCTGCTAATCCTCAAGAAGCGGCCGGTGTAATTGCTTCCTTGGGGGGTAGATTCTTTCAGTCTAAATCTCCGGTTGGGTTAGAAGGTATTAATTTTAAATTTCGTATCAATTTTGATGTGCGTGAAAAACGAGCTGAGAAAGAAATTGTTCCGTATTTAGAGGATGTTTTTAGAAAGGGGTCGAAGGACGGAGAGATCGTTATTGTTAATGGAAAATTTGAAAATGTTCGACATGATACCAAACTTCTTGGTAAGAAAAGTAAATTTTTAAAAGAGAAGGATGTTCAATTTGTGGATGTTAGAGAACATACAGAAGAGGCTCATAAAGGAGATTTGGAGGTTGTTACTGCCGAAGGGAAAAGGATTTCGATAAAGGATTTATCAACGATTCAGGACTTGGTGAATAAAGGGAAATTGAAAAAGAATCTTGTGATTACTGCTTCGTTTAAAGAAGGGATTACTTTTGATAAGAATGACAAATTGGGCGCCCAGGTGTATGAATTGGATATGCGTACGGTAACGATTCTTGAGCAGATTCTGTTACGATTAAATACGTATGAAAGAGGGACAGATGCCTTTAATAATAGTAAGCGTTTAAAAGGAAAAGGGACGGTGAGTATTAATTTTTATGATCCGGTTCTTTCTTCTCAGGATCAAAGGTCGATTGTAAGGATAGAGAAAGAAAAGGCAGCTATTAAAAAAGATAAAACTATTGGTGAAGGGGAAACAACAAAACAGCTCGAAGCCAAAGAATTGGAATTAAACGAGCTGCTTATTAATGCGATGATGAGAGCGTCTGTCGCAGAGAATAATCGCAGTATCTGGTCAACGACACGTGTTCAAGATTCTCCCATAGAGCAAACAAGTGCACTATCACGAAATTTTGAAAAAGAAAGTAATGCCCGACTGATTGCCATGCATGAAAAAGCTACGGGTGGTGAAAGAACGATGAATATTAGGATTGGTGAAGGTGGATACAAAACTATTGTTTACAATGAGTTAACAGACTCCCGAGGTTATGCCACGGTAAGTTACACAGCTTATGCGGATGGCCCTGGTTTGCAAATAGGGGAAAAACAAGACGACAGATTAGCGCCAGGCATGGTACTGGAAGAGAAAACAAAAAATGTTTATACCTTTGAACAGTGGAATAGAGAGTCTGACAGAAAACCCGAAGGTAAGCTTTTAGAAGTATATGATCAAAAAACATTGCAAAGTGATTTTGATCAGAATGAATCAAAGAGTGAAAAACGGTATGTCTTTTTACCAATGAAAGATCCCGCCGCCAGAGGCGGTCAGGTTACGTTTACCCATAATCAGACGGTACCTATTCAGGGCAGTGATATGACCGTGGCATTAGATAATTTGTTGCAAGGGGATGATCAGTCTGACAAACAAGAATTAAAAGAGGCCCATTTTAAAAAGAATATTGCAGTTGAAATTAACAAAAAGAAACATGAATTAAAGACCAGTGACAAAATTGTGGAAATAACGGATGAATGGGAGCGTAATTTTAAGTTAGTACAGCGCAATGGCGCCAATGTAGCTGCTATTTTTAACGGGACATTACATTTTCTGGATAGCAAGGACATGTTTGTCGCTCCCGAAGAGCTTAAATATTCTATTAAAAATGGGACCAATGACAAAATATATACGCGTACGAAATATAAAGTGCAGCAGGCTGCAGCAAAATTTAAAATGCAGGATTTCTTAGATGATTTAGATGACGATAAGAAAGAATTGAATGCTACGGAAAAAAAGAATGTTGTTTTAGGCAAAATTCAGAATTTGGTGGGCGACATAGCGCGAGATATCGGAGAGCCGGATATTAAAGTAAACACGATTGACGCAGGGATTAAGTGGCTAAATAACACAGATATTATTAGCTTCTTAAAGGTGAAAGGAAAGGTTAACCAAGAAAGGTTGGATGAATTAGCCAAAGATGCCTTTGATATGAAATTTAATGAAATAACGGATTCCAGGAAGAAAGAAACATTTCAGCGTAACTATCTCGAGGACAATTATGGCGATAAAACACCGAAGCGTAAGAAAACGTATGAATTGGTTGAAGTGGATGGAAAAATATCGACGAAGGGAACTACTCAAATAGGTAACCAGTATATTAAACAAGGCGATCGTGTTGTCCGGTATAAGGATGAGGAAAATAATCAATTTGTCGTTGTTAAACAAAAGAAAAAAGGTAGATACAAAGAAATTGCTGTTCTTCACAAAGACGGATTATATGAGGTGAAAGGTAGGAAAATATCAGTCGATAATATTAATGGGACGGGAGAGACTCAGGTATTAAGGGCAAGAATAAATGGAAAGTTTAATAATGAATATGACACTCTTCAAGTGACAGCTAATGTTGATTATGACATCAGTTCCACCGGGGTTAAGGCGGCAACAGCAACAGTGGAACGTTTGACATTGAATTTGGATAAACCTGTTGAGATATGGGAGGAGTCAGGCGCAGCATCGGTTAAACTGGAAGATGGAGATTATCTTGATAGATATACAGGTGTTATTCGGTCTCCTAAATCTAAGGATCATCCTAAAGGAGTGAAAAAAGCCATTGTTCATCAAGGGACATTGTATGCATATAACGACGGAAACTACAATGTTTTATTAAATAGGCGCGGCGTCAATATGATGGCGGGATTAGGATTATATAAAGAATATGGCGTTCAAAACAAAAAACAGCGAAAGAGGGGCGACAGATATGAAAAATATGTGACGTTATCCGCGGATGTATTAGAAAAGCACATTAAAGAAGAAAATGAATTATTCTTGAGGATCAAAGCTTCCGCAGAACTTTTAAGAGGAAATGACCCTATTGATCGTGAAAAACATGCGCAGAGTATATCTAATGATTTGATGAAGTTTATTAATCGTTATGAAAATGGTTTGGAGGCAAAATCTTTAAAAGATGTGGCTGTTTGGGCCGACCTGGTTAATGTTGTTGATTATGGATTGTCGGAAGAAAAACTCTCGGGGGTATTTAAAGGTGAAACAGATGTGGGGAAAGCCAGCAAGCAGAGAAGAGATGTTATCGAACTTTTGAAGGAAAAAGGGTATTTAAGTAAACAGTATAAAGTAAAAGATAAAATTCAATATGAAGGAATTAATGGTCAATCTTTGGAGAGGGATCTTGCAAAGTTAAAGTTTGACCAAAAAGATGTCGCTCAAGTAGGTGTTGCTTTAAATACTGTTTTAGGTGATTTGGATGATTTGTGGGAAGAGTTATTAACGCAAGGATATGCTAAAAAAGCGGCTTTTGCGAAAGATGAATTTATAGAAATGATGGACGACAAAAATGAAGAGGCTCTGAAGGCTTTGGAAAAAGCAGGGTATATTTCCATTAACGAAAAAACCAAGCAAGTTAGAGCAAAGATGGCTTTTAGAAAACTTAAAGATGTATCCGATATGAATATAGATTTAGGTTCTTTACATAAAAATAATTCCGAAAAATTAGAAAAGAAAAGAAAAGAAATCTTTAAGTTTGTAAAACACGCCACACAGTTTCGAACACTTACAGATAAATATAAAAAATTAAGCAGCACAGATACAATGAAGGTGAGTGAAAGATTTAAAGATAAAGAAGAACAAATACGGTCGATTTTTAATCAGGCCTTAACAAGCACAAAGTTTCAAATGCGGCCGAACAAAAGAAACCCGTCACATTTATTTGGAAGAGAGGTTAAAGAACTTATAAATCTTGGCACCATCGTGAAATTTAACCCTTTTATGGAATTTGAGGGGACAGCGGCTAACCAGTCTCGAGATGATTTAGTTATGGAATTGGGAGCAAATTCTCTTTTGAGTGAGCATATTGACAGCTTTGCGCTTCTTAGCGTTTTGACGGAAGCCAAGATTTTCGAGCATGAAAAACTCCATCACAGAGACAATATGATGGCTATTTTAGGAAAAGAATGGGTTGGTGGACATGCCCAAGTTGAAATGAATAAGGCGTTCTTTGATTTTATTGAAAGAGGCCTTTTAGAGAGTGGGGTCTATGGGGCTGTTCGTACTTTGGGTGAGCAGATTACACATATTTTTGAAGCCTGGGAAGGAAAGGCTCATCAGGCGATGCGAGCAAGGATGGATGGCCATTTTCTTGAGGCACAGCGTTTAGCGGAAGAGGCGGCTACGGTGGCTGATCGTGCTCGAAACCTTGCACATCAGGATGAGTTCATTTACCAGACGGCCTTAGATGCTCTCGAAGGAAAAAATGATTTTATGGATGCCAAAACACAGATTGTCGATAGAGATTATTCTCATCTTGCGGAAGGGGAAGGGGCGTGGATCAAAGTGGCGGAAACTAAATTATATGCCAAAGATGGGCAGTACTTAGGTAAGGTTTCACAACCATTGGCCTTAGTAGAAAATAGAACAAATGGAGAAAAGGATGATATTAAATACAACAAACATATGATGCGTGAAACAGTCAAGTGGTCTCAACAGAATGCCGCCGAACTGGATGTTATCGCTCAAATTACCAATAATCATTGGCAGACACCGTCTGTATGGAACGTTTACAAAACAGCAAAGAAAAAGGAAGGATCTTTGCTCGACGCCTTAAAGAAGGCCATTATTAATGATAATAATTATAAAGATCTTAACTTAGCGAGTACCGTGGAAACCGCACATCGTCTTTTAGCCGAAATTTTTGGCGATAAGAATCCGGAAGTTATTTACGGTCAGACGAATACAACATATCTTAATCGCACGACCGGCCGGGGTATTGTTTTTGATGATGATACAGGGGAAATTAAAGAATTTGTTTCTGACGGAAAGCAAAGACCAAAAGTTGTGGACATCCAGGACAATCGTACGGAATTTGCATATTACGATAAAAAAGTAAAAGAAAAATTTGGAAGAATGCCAAGGGAAAGAGCAGAACGGCTTAGAGCCTTTCAAAATTCCAAGATAATAAAAGTAAAAAGCAAAGACGATTTAAGGCATTATCGTATGTCGCCTGATGCGGAAGTTGAACTTATCGAAATTGAGGATGAGCATGCCTTTCAGATTGAAATGAAAGATCATGATGGTTTGAAACAAATGGAATACCCGATCATTTTTTATTTGGATCATGATAAATTCAATGGGCAAATATTAAGTCCTGAGCAAATTGCAGAAGAAGATGCTAATGTTCCGGCGGCCAGTTACGAAGTAGATGAATTCGCCGATACGCTTAATGCAGCCCAGGACGGAACGGTCGCTAAAAAGGAATTTGTAAAAACTATTACAGACAAAAAAGTGAGAGAAATTGTATTTGATTTATTAAGGGAACGAAGATATTTGGATGAAAACCATAAGCTTGTTCAAGGGTTTACGTCCTTGCCAAATGATTTTATAGGCGAAGTATTAAAAAGAACTAAAGAAGCGGATAAAGACGAGAACACGTTTATTGAAGAGAAATTCTTGAAAGAGTTTGATAGCAGGCGTTGGGAAATAAAGGCCGGGATTACAGAAGTTTTGAAGAAATCAGTAAATAAAAAAGTGCCTGTTAATGAGGATCTTGATGCTCTAAGGGATAAGCTTTTAAGAGAAAAAATTGTAAAGAGAGATTCAAAAACAGGCATATTTTCTGTTGGGGAAAAGGGGTTGTTCTTTGACAAAGTTGAGAAGAAACTTAAGCCAAAAGCTATTACCATCATGGCACAGGACTCCGGTAGTCGTATTGCCACGCTTGTTCATGAATATAATCACGTTAAATTTGAAACGGATTCGATATATAGAGCTAATGCTATTGAACTTATTCGGTCAATGCCGCCGCACATTAAACAATTTTGGATCGAAGTTCTTCGACGAGGCAATACGTATAATACAGATGATGAGATTGCTCTTATAAAAGAAATTTTGGCGTACGGGCGTGATTTTGAATACACCAAAGAAAATTTTGGAACCAAAGGCCTGGATAGAGAACTTAGAGCCTGGCAGAAAAAAATATTAGGGCTTGAGAATATGACGCCGGATGATTTGAAAGACGAGAAAAAAGATCTGTATGATCCGGAAGATCAAAAAGTTCAAGACAGGAAAAAGAAAAAAATGGGCCGATTTGTTGCTGGTGCAGGAGATACGGATATTAGTGTAGAAGATTACATTAAAAGTTCCACAATGGGGAATGGGGACGAAGAAAATGCGAACGAGCTTATTGTATTAAAGCAGTTGGGGTATGACGATTCGAAAATAAATGAGATGTTAATTAAAAAAGACAAGGCCCAAATAACGGTAGAGAAAGATAAAGCTTTACCAGTAGCGCAAACATCTTCCGGGAAAATAATACAGAACAATACACAAGGGCATCTTTCAACGAATCCTACATTAGATCCAGATTCCATCACGCCACAAGTCGATAATTCTATGCTGAGAATAACCCCTGTTTTACCGGAAGTTCAAAATATACTTCCAATGAATATATTGCCAAACCTTAATCCGGTAAGTTTTGATAATAGCAATAGGGTGAAAAATTTGGCATTGAGCTCTGGGGATGATGCTTTAGAAAA
This sequence comes from Candidatus Omnitrophota bacterium, assembly GCA_029261055.1. GTDB lineage: Bacteria > Omnitrophota > Gorgyraeia > Zapsychrales > Zapsychraceae > JAJDCA01. The sequence continues at coordinate 30,900 of JAJDCA010000075.1, forward strand.
ACTTAAGGAATTGGAATTTGATAAAAAATTAAGGGCGTCACGTCTATCAGAGTCGGTTGCGAACAAGACCATTAATCAACGTAAAGTTGCGGTGGTTAGTGGGGATGTGCGCCAGGTACGGAAAGAGGTATTACCGGAACATCAAAATCGTGTTGTTGAGGTTGGCGTAAATGCTGACGGTACGGAAAATGTATTTTACGGCGTGGATGGAGAGTTAACAGATCAGCAAGTTAAAACGATGCTGGATGAACGCAGCGTTGTTTTTGTCGCTGAGCCAAATGCCTTGATCTATCATGATAAAATAGCGCGTGCGATTGTTAGAGATGCTGTTATGAAATATTGGATAGGCGGCGTGTTGGATAAGGTTACCAAAGACGCGCTCATCAATGAGGCTGTTAGACAGGATCGTCGCATCCTTTCCGCAGGGACAGATGCTCTGATTGATGCTATGGCTGGGGTGGCTTTAACAGAAGTCAAGGGTGCGTTGCAGGATGGCATTTCGGTAAACCTTTTACAAAATCAACCACAATTTATGAATATCTTGCTGGCAGGATTCAGACAGAAAAAACAACGCCGCGATTATGTCCATTTAGCCAGAGGCGCGCCGGGGTCGGTGGTTCAGGCATCGGCGAGGGCAATTGATAAGGTTTTGTATATTCTATACAAGGCCGGTCATAGGACTAAAGAGGCATGGGCCTCGGTGATTGTGTCTGCGATTAATACGAAGAACTTTATCCAAATGGCAGGGAATTATGCTTACTACCATCTACGGGATCCACGCATTCCGGAGCTAGTAAATTATGATTATGCCATGCGTGTGGCACTTACACGCGGGAAGGTCGTCAAGCCTAAAGAAGGTGTGAAGCTAAAAGAAATTTATAATAAGGGCAATGCGATGATAGGGACAATAGGAAAGACAATAACTGTGTTTAGTAAGAATCCTTTTGCCCATCGGGAGCGTAGAACGCTCAGGGCACAGAATCCTAATTCTCCGGAAGTGCTGTTGGTAAATCGGGATAGTTGGTCTGCTAAGAAGTCGATTTTTAACGCTATTTTAGGAAAAGAGTGGATTTTGGCTGTCCTGCAAGGTCTTGAAACATTTGAAGAGCAGGTAAAAGCTGTGATTAAGTTGGTCGGTAATGGACGTATTTTGAAAAAAGCAGATATTTATTTAATGGTTAAGGTAGACGGGGCGATGTTGGTATATGGCGTTGAGGAGAAAAAAGAAGTTAAGAAACCGGACACAAAGAATCAAAAAGTAGAGATTAATAAGAAGGAAGCGTTAAAAGGTAAAAAGAAATCAGGGCGGCGTGTGAGGAAACCGAAGAAGCAGTTTGTTTTATCTAAGAAGCCAATGTCGAAGAAGGAATTTTTACAGAAATTAATAGAAGTACCGGCAGATGGAAAGAAACAGGGTATTCTGGCCGAAAAAGGCATTTTGACAGCACTCGAGGTAGAAGAGTTTCGTAGGGCCGGGGTGAAAATTATGGACCGCTGGGTAGAGGAAGGGTTTAAGGGGCCTGGGCAAAGTGAGGAGGCGTCAGCCTCTAGTGTCGGCAAGACGCAGGCACCGGAGATTGTTGGTCAGTCGTCAGGAATGCGTGGGAAGTCATCAGAAATTCCGGGACTAAGAAAACGAGGGGCACGTAAATCCATAAAGAAAGAGACCGGACTGTTAAGGGCACGAGAAGGTCGTGTAATTCAAGGTCAAAGAGGCGATATTAAAAAACGTAAATTAGAAAAGTTAGTACGAAGAGCAGGCAAACGCGCAGTTTCTGAGTTAGATATGAAGGCCATAGAAGAGAGAGCCGCTGATTTAGGTATGCTTCCCGAGAAATATTTAAAAGTATTAGCTGAGAAGCGATCCGAGATTCAGGCGCATATACAAGCACAGGAGGATGCCCGAAAAACATTCTATAGATCTGAGCAACAGAAGATAGCGAATGAGCAAGACATCAAGAAACATCAGGCCGAGGTCTTATTTAATGAGAAAGAAGGTTGGAAAGAACTAGATGATATTGATCAAGAATTAAAGCAGAGAAGTACGGGAGCCGTGAAAGATTCATTGATTTTACCAGATACACCTGTTGACATAAATATTCCAACAAATGTCAGTCCATTGCCGATAGTTCCGATTTTACCAGTGCGCAATTTAGGAAAATCAAAAGAAACAAACAGAGGGCCTCCATTAGAAGGGTATAAAGAATTTTCTAAAAATGTCCAATCTGACGGCGTTTATGCCACCACAAAACCATCTCGAGTATCTTCAGAAGAAGTAGTTTCTGATCAAGAAATTGCTCTAACTCAGCCCCAAATACCTAATCGAATAAAAGATTTCATAACTTCAGACAATTTTGCTTCTGCGGGAGCCATTGATTCTGCTATGCGTGTGAAGCAACGCGAAAGTAAGCGGAACCCTCCAAACAAGCGCATCACACGTTCTGAAATTGAAAAACGACTCATAGAGCTATCTATTGGTATTAGAGGCGCTAATAAAATAGATTTTGATCTTATTTCCAAAGGATTAATGCGTTTGGGGCGGTTTCTGCCACATATTTATAGAAGCGACAGTCTTTTGGAAAAAATAGGCTATGTTAAGGGGCGAGGGACGGATAATAAAATTTTCATGGCAGATATGGTACATGACATTGGAAAAGGAAAAATAGAAGGGAAAAATAGAAGTATTCCGGATCTTTATGCCATAGATATGAATTTTAAAGAGGCTGTCGCCATCATTAAGAAAAAGATAGAAGATGGTCGTATCGAAAGAATTTCTTCCAAGGCGAGGGCTCTCATAGAGCGATTGTCCGAGCAAGAATGGATAGTGTTTAAAGATCTCTCTATTGATGCGTATCTTACTTTATGGGAATTATCTAAAGGGGTTAAGGAAAAAAGTATTCGCAAAGGCCTTGTTAAAATTAAAAATCCGTTTACACATAAGCTTTTTGATTTAAATAACGACCCCATAGGACAATTCTTTGCCGCACATGTGCCATGGAGTAGAGAAATTTTGAGTGAGGCTGGAATGCCGAAAGAAATACTTGAATTAGTTGACTATCATCATGTTTTTAATGACATGAAGCAATCAAGTGAGGAGTTTGTTTATGCCTATGAAAATAATAAGTTACTAAATAAAGAACTTAGCATGTATTTCCATCTACCAATGGTCGATGATTATGAGGCCTCCACGTCAAGGGTATTTATTCAGACGTATGACGGTATTATGAATAAATTGAGGGGCAGGGTGGAAGGCATAGGGCTTTCGCTTAAAGATGAGGTTATCGTTAAGGCTTTTGCAAGAATGAAGCCGTTAAAAGAATTTGATTCGGAAATTGTAAAAATTCCTGCGGCGCGGCAAGTAAAAACAGACGTGTTTACAGGCAAGAAATATACTCCTACTTCGAATCTTGGTAATAAGTCAGGTGATCCTACATTTGTATATGCGGGGGTTTTAAATTCTTCTTCATCGGGTGGTGAAGCCGGATATGGCGTAGGCGCTGACGCAGCGATGATGAGTAAGGAAGAATCAATAAAGATAGATACTCTATTTCAAGAAGGGAAGATGGTACTAGAGGCTCAGTTAAAAAATCTAGAATCACAAAATTTTGGTTTCGTACCTCTGGAACAAAAAACGCAAGTTACAGATTTGGTTGAGTTGATTTACAGGGATATTTATGCTCATGCACAGCAAAATAATTATGCATTTGATATACAGCCGGATCAGTTTGCACATACAGCAGAGGATGCCATAAATATTATTCGTGGTGAGAGACGTCGTTCGCTGGGTATTTTGGAAATGCTGGGCGCCGGAAAAATGTTTGCTGCACGCGCTGCAGAATATGCAGCGGCCTTGTGGTTAATGGATAAAAAGAATAATCCAGATTTTAAAGGCGGGTTATTTGAAGTTGTGGTGCCAAGTTCATCGAATATTAGTGGAATAAAAGAAGATAAGCCTACACTAGAGATTATGAAGAAATTTGCCGAGATTGCTCGGATTACAGAAATGAAAGTGAAAAAAGAAAGCATTGTTTACGGTCAAGCGTCAGAAGGCCAAACGGTTTATCAGGAAGATATTGATTTTATTCGATCGACAGCAAACAATCCAAAATTTATCGTACGATTCGCCAACAAAGATGTTTTTCTTACAAGATCTGGAGAGGGCAAAAATCGACATAAGTCGCTTTATTTAGAGGGAGACAACCCTATTATTCGTGTTGCCTTTGATGATCCTCAGGTCGCTCTTGAAATGGCCGAGCAAATTAAGGCTGTAGGAGATTTGTACCCAAATCTTAGTCGTGAGGAAAGACAAAAAGTTGATCCAGAAGCACGCTTTTTCTCCGCGGTGGACATAGAAATTGAGCAATTACTTAGCGAATTTAAGAAATTTGAATTATTTGAAAACCCAAGGGTTGAGGAACAGACCGCCTGGGAAAATCTTGATAATCGTTTGAGTTTTGTTTTTAAGAAGGAGCACAAAGGGCGATTAGAAGACATTCATAATAAATTGTTACGCAATCGTAATATCAAAGTACCGAAAGATTACGAGACATTTAAAGAATTTATGTTTTTGACTAATGAGATTGCATCATTTCATCATATGAATGAAAAGCAGGATTATCAGGTAACACCTCTTTCAGAGTTAAAGCAAAGTTTGCAATTAAGTCATTTAGTGCACAAGGCTGATACGCAGGAAAATCCTTTATCTGAGCAAGAGGAAAAAGATATTAAGGCTTTAAAGAAAAAAGGATCGGCAGGAACGTTATACGGAATTTACGGTGAATCTAATGAGCTTCGTGAGAATGTTGTCTATGGGAGTAAAGGACTTGCAGCTTTTGCAACAGCGCACATAGCACGAAAACATATTAATAATCATGACAGTGAAATTAAATTTACTGAACAGGATGCCATACGGTACATTGTTAATGCCTTTCAGTCAAATCCGAAAGAGCGAATTAACATCATCGAGGCTATTTCTCTTAAAGGAGCCAGCTTTGGTGAGAAATTCTTTGATTATACGACGGGGACCGGACAGGTTATTAGCGCTACCTTGAAAAAATTAGGAGCCAAAATTTCTACTATCAGCCAGGAAATATTGCTGACACATCGGGATAATGTTCAAGTTGATGTTTTGGGAACACACGAAAAGAAAATACAGACGTCGATGAACAATATTATTCAATCCCACACGAATTTGAATAAAAATGGCAAAAAGGGTGGGGCTCTTGTTATGGGGCCGGATTATGATTTGGAAGATCTTTATGCCGCATTGATGCAGCATGCTCCTAAAGAAATAAGTAAATATGTTAGGTATATCAAGGGATCTGCAACTGATGATAGAGATGCGGATATGAAGAAGTATGTCAAAGAGATGAAAGAAGGAGGAGTTCCGTTAATACTTCTTATGACAGGGGATCCAACAGGATTAAATCCGGGTGCAGAAAGTGGAGAGTTAGATTATCTTGTGACGCATTTGACATCATTACGCGGTAGTACAAGTTTAACTCAGTGGTTAAAACGAGCCGGAAGTCATCATCGTGTGGGGACCAAGGGAACGGATGAAAAAACTTATTACATAACCCTTGAGCGTGAAGATAATCGCTTTCTGTTGAGAGAACAGGAAGAATTGTTCCAGTATACAGAGAAAGATACATTAACCGAACAAGAAAAAATAGAGGTCGCAAATATTGTTTTTAATGCGACGGCGGAATTAGATGCACAAATTGCGCTAAGATCATTTAATTATGTCCAACATGTAACACCTCTTGCAGCTACGGCAGAAAATATGAGAGAGGTTAAAGAAAATATACGAAGACAGAATTATGAAGTTTATGAGAGAGAAGCTATTAAAAAGAAAATTAATGCACACACGATAGGTAAAGGCAATATTGATGCTGTTTTAGATTTTCTTGAGAATGAATCTACAGAAACTACATCAGAGCAAGAACAAGATCAAAAAGAATCCTTTGAGGCTGAATCTATAGAGGTTACGGCAAAGCAAGAAGAAGATCAAGAAGAAGCAAAAGTGAGTAAGTATATCGTCGACGCCAAAGAAGATGTCAAATTGGTTACGCCGGAGGCGCAAGCATTTATTCGGATTTTAAATAGTTTCAAATTACTCTCCCTAGAAGCTCAACAAAATATTCTTAAATCCTTGAACATGTCAAACACAATTCAGGAGGTGTTAAACAGTGTAAGGCTTCTTCAGGAACAGGATATTAAAGAGGATGAATTAAATTTCATTGCTGTTTCAATAGCTGTGACTAAGCAACCTATGACTTTGGATGAAATGCGCGAAGATGTTCAAGCTCTTCGCGGTTATCAACACAATGAAAATACATCTGTCCCCCGCGTTAATCTTCTTTTAGAAAAATTAAAAAATGAGAACGTTCAGCTGGACGGTAAGGAAGATCTGATTACAGCGCTCAACAATATCGTTGAAGCTACGGAAGCGCAGAATAACAAGCATAAAAAATTGGACGAAAAACGTCAGAATATAGCGGATGAAAATATTGTTAATGGCATCTTAAACGGCATACAAGATTTGACAGATGTCTTTTGGAAAAATCGGGTCAAAAAGAAGGTAGAAAAAGAAAACAATGTGGCATTAAGTAACCTGGAGGCTACTCAAAATAATGAAATATCCGTTCATCCAATAGAACTTATTAAAGCTTTAGAAGTTAATGAAACAGTGAACAGCCTTAAAGATATGCGCCGTGCCAAAAAGATTTATAACTTTATTCAGCGTATGGCGCCACAAGAGTGGTTGGAGAAACAAAATATTGAGACTATCGCAGAATTAATTCAGGATCCTCAGTCGATTCCTGAAGCTTTGGTCCATGAAGTCGAGGTCATGAGTCATGAATACGATGTGCTTGATTATGCCAGAGATCTTATAGAAGAAAGAAAAGAAGGCGTTAAAGAGGGCGAAAAGAGTATTGCGGCTAAGATTAAAGATAAAGTTAAAGAAGGCCTTTTTAAAGATACAGATAAGAAAGATATTTTCCAATTTAATGCGGATCCTGACTTTGCTGAAGAATTTTATACTGCAAAAGGTTTATCTACTAAAAAGGCGCAAAAGGAAAATGAGGAGCTACGTAAAAGAACAGAAGAATTTAAGAATGTATTGAAGGAGAAAGGCCTTGATGTTGATAGTCTTAAGAATAAAAAGGAATCTTTAAGTAAGAAAGCACTTAAGTGGGTGACGGGTGCTGCAGCGGCATTTTTAGGAAGTCTTGTTTATATTCAGTCAACTATAGCTGATCCTGTGTATGAGGTGGCCAAAGGATTTACAGAGGTTCCGATTGTAACCATCGGATTGAGTTTAGTCGCATTTGGGTTTGTTATAGCCAAGGGTGCGCGTAAGTTTATTAATAAGAGGAATAAAGATGATAGAGATACGGGACTCCAAAAGACGCGTTTTGTTGAAAAAGAAACAATAGATATTCAAGATTTAACAGAAAAAGAAAATCCAGCTATTCAGATTGAAATTAGGGATATTAATAATAATCCGGTCAAAATTGAAATGTTGGATCTGCAACAGTTGAATACCCCATTACATATGCCGCAAATTAATATTTTCGTGCCCGGGCAGATGCCGGGTACGATTGGGCCAGGGGTACGTTTAGATCAAGATGCATGGCCTAATAATGAAAATATTCCGATAGGAGAATCAAGGGAGCCTTTTGCGATCCTGTACACCGTTGTTGCACAAGTACTTAATCGTCCAGGTCAGGATATGGGGCCAAATGACCCATCTGATGGCGGCAATAGATCCAATACACCTAAAGATGGAGGTCCGCCAGCGATAGTTATTGTGGCCAAGAAGGTGGATAAAAGCCTGAAAGATATGACAAATTCGGAAATGAGGCATTATCTTGCGAGTTTAGGTGGGAATGGATTAGGCAAAACAGCGCAAAATGATTGGGTAAGTAATGGACGTTGGTCTTTTGTAATTGATAAAATGCAAACAAATAATCTTAGTCCAACGATTTGGATGCTGCCGATCGATTCCGCATCGATTCCGGCAGCTTCAAAAGTATTAGTGCGGAATAATATTGTTAATGTAGGAAATGTAGCAAGCAGTATCATAGTTGTAGTCTTAGGCGGAAGCCTAAGAAAAGAAGATGTTTCTAAGGTGTTAAGTTCTAATGGTTTCGGCCGTTTTAACGAAAGCATCAGAGAAGCAGGTTTACGAGGTGTGTCTAAAACAGGCGTATCTCGGGCAGTTAAGAAGGCAGTAAAAGCAGGAAAAGTAGGTCAAGTAAGTAGCAAAAAACGTTCTTTGAATCTGATTCACGAAGAAGCCACGGAGAATCAAAGAACAGCAACAAAAGAAACACCAGTAAGAAAAGCAGTACCAGTAGTACCTGTAGGATCATTGGTGATTATTGTCCAGTTTGGTAATGGCAATGGCGCTGGTGGAAAAGAAGTACCTGTAAGGGATCTCTCACAGAATAATTGGGAGGTAACGGACAGGCTGTTTAGAAATGCAATACGAGTACTAAAAAGACTGTACAGATTTCCGCAAGGTAATCAGGTACAGGCAGCAAAGTTAGCAAGATCCAATCTGGGACAAGGACGAGGTTCCAGCTCCAGTTCTTCTAAAGAAGGAACTGGCAGTAGCTCTAAGGTAGGAAGTCGCTACCTTGAAGTAACCGTAGTTGTAATAAATGAAGCAGGAAGTACCGTCATACGCGAAATTATGAGCGTGCCTTTTGGCATGAGCATAGTTCGTAAGGGTCCTGGATTGCGTCTGAAATATAATGGACAAAAATCCAAGATCAAAAGTAACGTAGAGACGCGATTTATCGCGTCTGCAATAGATGAACCTAATTCCACCCGGGGTGGAAATGTTGTAAATCTCGGATTTGATCTAGGAGCAAGTAAGGATCAGATTAGCTCTGCTAGAAATATAATAGTAGAACGACGTAAAACTGAAGTTGCGTCAGTTACGTCTAAAGTAAGCGAATATGTAACCCGCATTACTAAACTCTTTGGGTATGCATCCGAACCGAATTCGACCCAAGGTAGATCTGCAAAACGAGAAGTATCTAGTGTAGAAATTAAATCTGAAGGTGCAAGAAATGTTTCCAGAAGAAGGGTATCATCCTCTGGAAAAAGGTTCTTGGAGTCTGACCCAATCGTAAGATATGGGAAAGAACAATTGGGTGCACAAGGTGTGTCCAATGTTCCTCATTCAGAATTACATATACTCAAGAGAGCCGGAAGTGTAGCTCTCAAACTGTATCGAAACATAACCTCTGCGATCACACAAGCAGGGGCATATCTCAAGGTGCGCGCTGTAGAGCCTGCAAAAGCCCTTGGGATTCAGTTGTTGGGATCTGCCCGGGATCGTGGATTGAATCACGCATCACGCATATTGGGCAGTGTATCCATCCGTATAGGAAAGTATAAAACTTTCCTATCGGCACTGAAAATACGCCTTCGGTTTATCGATAAAAGGCGATTTTCTCGCTTCTCTAATAATGCTCATCACATAACGCACGGTTCCACGGGTGCGTTTTATGCTTTATTCTTCCAACACTTTCCTCCATTTGTTCTGTTTTTCGGTGCCTTCTTTATGTTCTTCGCATCGTTCTTCATGCCATACATTCCGTTTTATATGTTTTACGCTTTCTTTCCAGCGTATTTCGGTTCATTCTTCCTGTTTTATGATGGGGTCTTCATGATTGATATCATGCAAGACTTGTTTTTAATGTTTGCAAGCATTCCAGCTGTAACTCTAATTAAACATGTATTCATCAGTCGAGGAGGTATCACATGGTTAAAATCACTCATTTCGTACACAGCTCGATCTCTAACTGCACTATCGCCACCGCGCGTGAGCAAGATACACAAAGGATCAAGATCTTCCTTATTAAAAGTGGCAAAATCTATCGCCGCAACGGCATTAACGGCGTTTGGAATGAAATCACAGAAAATATTCACAAAGCTCGCCAAATTGTTCACGAAGCTCTCCAAGATAACAGTATCCCCTGCTACACAACCAGCAGCGTGGTTAATTAGTGTTATCGTCATTCCTCTGATATTGTTCACGGCCAACTCTGCTTTTGCCGGAGAATCAAACGATACAGCCTTCTCTAATGTTCTGTTTTCTTATGGAGCGATGGGTGTAGGTAGTATTCTTGCCGCGGTTGCCGGAATTTATATGAGGAAAATTTTTAGTCGGTGGAATCAAATGTCGGATAGTGAGAAATTAGCTGATCGTATTTTACGTTCAAAATTACAGAAAGTGCTTTGGTTCTTTGCGGAAACTACGCGCGCTGTATTCTGGACTTATACGGTGAAATATGTTGGTAAGGCCATTAAAGGCATTGGTCAGGCGCTTTGGGGTCTCTTGAAGAAAATAAACTTTAAGAGCCTAAAAGGGGTGTTGGCCGTTCCTGGAATTGTCTTCGGTAAGATAAAAATATTAAGTAGAATTTTCACGTACACCAATGTGAAAAAGGTTATGAACAAGATTGCTGTTGGCCTGGCCTGGATACCGGAAGTAGCAGCAAATATTTGGGAAGGTTTAGAACGTAGGATAACAGCAAGAAATATCGGGCGGATCATCGGTGTTTTTGTCGTGATTGTACTTTTTGCAGGGTTATACGGAACAGATGCCCTCAAAGTGTTAGGTGGAAAAATTACATATGCCAATATGAAGAAAACAGCAGGAATGGGACTGAGTCAATACAAATTTATCTTAACAGATTTAAGTACAGTCAGAGAAAGCAGTGTGAATCTTGCGAAAGAATTGACACCTAATCAGCTGTATGTAAGAGCTCTTCAAGTTGGTAACAGATTAGGGAAAGAAATATCGCTGATTACTTTGGTTATTGTGGGTGCTTTGAGTAGTGTTGTGACGGGGAACGCCGCGATCATTCAGCAATCTGTGGAAACAGGAACAATGACATTAATATTTACGGCAATGGCCTTGTTTATTTCTTATTTTGCTAATCATTCAAAGGTGTTGCTTAAGGCGGATGCGGTAGAGCCAGTACTCATTTTAGCGGCATCCGTTAAGGATCAGGTGGTCAAAGGGGTTAAATTGATAGATGTTAAAGCTTGGTATCAGAATAAAATTAAAGCGGTACGTACCATAGGGAAAGCCGTATTTTTGGTTTATCCGGTAAATATAGGGAAAGCATTAATGTATGTGGTCCGATCTTTTGGATGGGCTGTAAAGAAATCCGTTAGCCTTACAGGAAGATTCTTTAAGGCGTTGCCAAAGGGTGTAAAAGTTGGGGCCGTTGCTATCGCTGGATTTATAAAGATGACTTATCAAGGAAGCCTACGGTATGCAGCAGAAATAATCTCCAGTGTTAAAGATTCTTTAGCCGGCGCATTCAAATCACCGGTTTATGAATATGCCTCCAAAGAAGATTTGATAAGCTTGTCAAATATTGTGACGTTGCATGCCGGTAAGAATAAAGAAAAGGCTCTAAGGGCCCTTAAAGATATATTTGATTCCGGGGCGTATAAAAGTTTGCCTAAGCAGGAATTGATTTCTACCTTAAATGATTTGGTTGTGAAGCATAAAGAGAATGTAACAACGTATTATCAAGAAATTACAAAAGAAAATCAAAAAAGAATTGGCTTGGAAAATAATCCTTCGCGAGCTCCAGCATCAAACAATACGAAGAAAGCCTCAGGAAGTGGTGCGAAAAAAGTGGTTAAAGCTGCAAGTATTTTAGCGGCGATCACCGGAGGCATTGGATTCCTCGTATCCCAGTCTGCCTTTGCTGGCGAAGTAGCTGATGCAGCAGTTGCAAGTAATGGGCTATTATTTACGGTGAGTGGGGCCATGGCCGTGGGTATTGCGGTATTAACGATGGTTCTTTCTAAATATTCAGGAAAAGGGAAATCTCTCAGTGTTGGTCAACGTCGTGTGAAAAGGGTTATGACAGGTGTGTTAGGGGTTGTGGCCTCAGCTGTTGTCCTTCCGAATTTATGGGGATTCTTCTCTGCTTCATTAGGCGGCGGGCTTACCGTTCTTCTAACATCGCAACCGTTAACCATGGTATTTGGCTTTGCTGCATTGACCACGTGGTTTTTATCCCGGTTTGTATACACAAGGGAAAATGCCAAAGGCGCACATCGCGCGCTTATGTTGACCGCGACTTCCTTTATGTTGGTGGCGACACACGGTATTCTATCCTGGTTGGACATAGCTGGAGAGTTCATCGCAGGGGATACAGAATTTGCAGGATACAAACTCAGCGTTGTTTTGGGGCAATATTTATTCCGATTGGTATTTATCAGTTTTGGTCTCATAGCCGTAATCGTTAATTTTGTTGAGCATATGTTTACGGGTATGCATAAGGTTTCGAGGGAAGAGTCGAATGAAGTCTTTAAGGGGAAAATAGAAGAGATTCTTAAACAAGATAAAGAAATCCCTGAAGAAATTCGAGATCAAATCAAATCGCTCCTTGAGGATGAATTATTCCTCAGCAAGGTTAAAGAAGAAAATTTTAGAAGCTTTAAGGCTGGTCGTAAGAAAGCCAAAACATCCACGCAAGCTCAGAAGGCTTCTAACATGGGCCGATGGAAGGCATCTAAATCGCTTCTTCTTTTGCATCATATCGGCGGTGAGTTTCTTGAAGCATTAGAGGCCGCTAAGAAATTTAGTAAAGATCACGTTATCGTGAAGTCTAATGTTGGGCAATACATTTTGAGCATTTTGGTTGCAGCCGGTATTTTCTTGCCGACCTTGTTGTATAACTTTATAGCACGTACCGCCTCTAAGATTAACCGGTTCAATGGAGATATCCTTTCAGGAAATATTCACGTTTCGATGGAAGAAATTTATTCCGGTTTGAATAAAGTACAGATGAGCCAAGAAAAGCCGAGACGTTCGAGGATGTGGGTATGGATGACATCCTTTAAATTTAATCATCCGATAATTTTTAACAGCTTTTATTTCTTCAAAAGCAGGTTATGGTTGGCTGTGTTAAGCTTTGTCTTTGCAAATTTAGGTATGGCTCTTTTTGCAAGTGTCGTTGGAAGCCAACCTGTGGGAGCAGTTGTTATTTTTACCATTATTAGTTACGCCGCCTCATCCTATTTCCTTAATATTGCCTTACAATCTTTCAAACAAATTCCAATTTTGACGCATACGCTTATTGATAGAGTAATGCAAAAGCATGCATTGACCCAAGGATTTTCTGAACGTACGGCCTCATTAAACAAAATCCTGGCTGACCATGCCAAGAATAATATCGACATGACGCAATGGTATCAAGATGAACGTATTCTCGCCTTGTTCCGATCCGGATATTTGTACGGTGCTTTTGCAGATGGGGATAAAGATCTACTCAAGAGGTTAAAGGTTGGCATGAGTTTTGGGGATCGGTTGGCATTGTTTATTAAAGGTTCGTTTGTAAAGGCGCCATTTATTGGATCAGCCATGGCCTTGTATTTATTAAATTTGAATTTGATTACATTGGCCTTTTCTTATCAGAAAATTCAAAAGCTCTTTACAGGTCGGGACAGTAAACTCGCAGCAAGATTAGATCAATTACAAATTTCTTTTTACACATCTTTCGCAGGTCTTCTTCTTATCAATTTAGAAATTGAAACGATTACGGGCGCGGCGCATTTAGCCGGGGGACCGCTGGATACGGGTATTCGGTTAATTGAAGGGGACAAAGATAATCCGAATAACTTAAGTCTGCTTAATTCAGGAGGAAAAATTCTGAACATGCTATTTGGCGAAGGTTCGGTGACAGATCACCTTGTTAATGCGGATAGTGAATTAGAGGATCGAATAGAAACTAATCCGATGAAATGGTTATTTGCTGGTGATCCACGTGCGTATGATTTGTCGCAACTTTATTTGGATTATTTGGCTGGTAAAGATTTTGTCGGTATGGATGGCATAAAACCGGGTCTTAAAGACGACCTGGAGGCAATGGAAACAAAAGAAGCCATAGATAGGTTAAGTTTTAAACAATTTATGGATACCTTTGCACGACATAATTACGATTACATTGCGTTTTTTGAAACCGTCAAGACGATGATTGCCAATGGGGATACGTCATTGCCGGAGTATTTTAAAGCGCGATTAGGATATGCTATTACACATCTTTCGCAGGATGTTGCGCAATTAGTGAAAGATAATGTTCTTACGCAGTTTGGGGCGCAAATTATCGAAGCTGTCAAACAACATTTTGGTGTAGAGGGGCAGGTCGGTAAAGCCACAGACATAAAAGGTATTATTGAAGAAGGGATAAAAGAAGGATCTCTCTTTACGGTTATTGATGGTGTGAAAGCCAAAAAAGGCCAGGAGACGCAGGTTCTTGAGGTTGTTGAAACCGGGAAAGATCAGGTTAAGTTTGTGGCTCATTTTCTAGATGAGAAGAATGATGAAATTTTAGATGATGCCCAAGGGGCAAATATTATTAGCGGAGCATTAGCAGAATGGAGCGGAGCAGGCGCTGTTATTTTTGCATTAGATAGCCGCCAAAGTATTGAAGACGGGACACGTACAGCTATGCAAATCTTGGCCAGAATGGCTGGGGGTGAAGATAAATTAAAGGAACAGAGAGATGGCAAAATTAATGTTCTTATTCGACCTAATCTTCTTGTCCTTAACGAATGGTTTAATGCAATTGTTAAAGGCGAGCAAACACGTGAGGCCGTGGAAGAGAACAAAATTCTCCTTCAGGAAAAAGGATTGTCTCCAGAGTTAATCAAGGATGTATTGGAAAATGATAAAAAAGATTTTGAAAAGCTGTTACCAAAGGAGAAGGATGTAATTCGTGAAGAGCGTAAAGCGCGTGGCGACATTGTTGATCCAAAAGAGATTACTTTGGATACGTTGAAAGATATGGCAACGGCGGTTGCAAAGGAAACAAAAGAACAACAACAAGAACAGAAAGTAAAAGATGCTCCGGTAGACTTAAAAGATGTCGCAACAATGGCTGATATTTTTGGAAATAAAGAAGACGCTAAAAAGCGTAAAGAGGCCCTGGATACAGTTTTAACAAAATGGGGTTTTGAGCCGGTGGTAACGGAAGATAATATTAAACGTCTTATGGAAACCTTAGGCGAAGAAGAACTCAAACCGGTGATTGGTCGAATTTTGGTAGATGTGTCCAAGATGAACAAGAATGAAGATGACATCAAAGATAAGAAAGAACATCTTAACACAAAAGGCATGACGCAAGCGCAGGTTAAACAGATCAACACGGAAATCAATACGCTGGAAGGCGAAAATTATGTCGCCCAATTGAGCAATCGTGTGAAGATTGATTTTGCTCCGGCGTTTAAATCAATGGATGGGTGGTTAACAACCCTTATCGGTAGAATCAAATTAGTCTTTTTTGATAAGGGTAGCGACACAAAGGATGAACTTGATGAAATGGAAAATAAGGCCTTAGGTGTGACTTATGCACAGGAGATACTTGAGAAGCGCAAAGAACTCGGAGAAGACTTACCGATTTTAAGTCTCGATCAATATATTATAAAACGATTTTTAAGTGCAGAAAAAGTTGAAACCTACGAAAAAGAGGTTGTCAGAGGCGAAGTCAAGGTGACCTTGAAATACGATGCCGATAAAGACTTGGATTACAACATAGGCATTCTTGGAGCGCTTATTGACTATTATCGTTTGAGCATTTTTGAACAACATGACGGTCATGAAACTCGAGAGGCACAGATTTTGGAATGGATGAGACAATCCCTCCGTGTCCGAAACTCAGCGGATGAAGTGATTGCGAACAAGAAACTTATGCTATTGGCAGCGGAACTGACCGAGAAGATTAATACACCTGAAGCCGAGGGTATTTATAATGAAATAGAAAATCTTCGCCTTAATGAATCTCATTTAGCCATTCAAGATTACCAAAAAGAAAAGGATGCCCTTGAAAAGGAAAAACCAAGTCGAAGCGTAAAGGCGAAAGATATTGAAGCGGCTGAAAAATTGCGTATTAGGCAAATAGCCCAGTTAACCAAGCAAATCGAAGCCATGGAAGCACAGAAAGAATATGGTCTCATTTCGATGGAAGTGGCCATTGACGTGGCCATCGCCAAACAGCAGGTAGCCATTGAAGAGATGACGACCAAGAAGCAAAAAGCTGAATTGGAAACAGCCAAAAAGAAACAAGAGACTTTAGAAGATTTTAAGAAAAAGCTTCAGGTGCAAGTGGAAGCTGAAGAAAATAAGATCAATACCCTTTCCGACGTATTGGTGTCAATGGCGAAAGCCGAAGGCGACAGCGCTTTAATCACAGCCAGAAAAGAAGATGCACGTAAGAGCATAAAAGACCTTATTACGGCGAACAATACACCGACTAAAATAGAAAAATTATTTATGGATGCTAAGAAGTTAGAAAAATTATTTACGGATGTTAAGAAATTAGATCAATATGTCACGCTTCAGACAGCAGAGCATGAAGTTACAACGGTTGAGCATAAATTAGCTAAGGCGCGTAAGGATTCATCAAAAGATATCAAATCTCTGGAAGAAAAATTAGCCATAGCACAGATCAATCATCAACGTGAGCGTTTGACGCACAATGGTCTTGTTCGCACAGATGATAAAGAAGAAGATCGCGTAAAGAGAATGGAAGAGTTGAGGGATGAAATAACGAAGAAAGAAAAAAGTTCTGCTTATCCTGCGCGTGAAAGAAAAATTGTGGAAGAGCTTATTACGAAAAATGATTTTGATGGAGCAAGAAATTTGATTGTTGAATTGTTGCGTACGAAATACCAAGATGACACTATTTCAGAGGAAGAAGAAAAGACCTTAAATGCATTGTTCAAAAAACAAGTTGAAAAAAGAATTGAAAAGGTTGCAGCCGAGACGTTTGAGAAGGACCTACCCATGGATCAGGGATTGTACGCTATGAAGAATGATATCGCTGCAGCCAAAATAAAACTGTTGAAAATGGAAAGACTCACGTTAAAAGATCTTTTCGCGCTTGAAGCGTTCTTCCTTAATTATGGTCAGACCGTAGATGAAAAGGGTGTTTCGGATAAAAAGACAATTATGGTGCAGGTTCAGGCGATCACGGCATTGCAGGAATCTTTGGCCGTTGCGGTCGCCTATCACAATAATGCATTAGCTAAACCGGCAGCGGGTGATGACGTGTCAGCTGTCACAGAACGTGCTGATAATTATTCAAGCATACGCGAGCAGCTGGGGCGCCACCTAACACCGGAATTGCAAGAGGCTAAACCAGACGTCGGACGGATTGATAGGATAAGAAGATATTTTGATCCTAAACAAATCAAGAGTGAGACGGCCATATTCGCAGATATCAACGACATTGAGAAGGCCATTGAGCATGATTCCATCCAGCAGCTCCGAAATTACTGGAGTAGAGATCGGAATGCAGCTGTCAATGCTGCGAAGCTTAAGGTAGAGAAGGATGAATTCAGACGGGATAACTTGGAACATTTAGTACGTGAATATCCGGAAGTGCAAAAATACGCACGGGCCAAGATGTTTAGCGAAGAGCAGTTAGCCATAAAGAAGGCGAATGATGAAGCGGCCGCCAAGGCTGCTAAAGCCGCGCAAGAAGAAGCCGCAAAAGAAGCAAAAGAAAAAGACGCAGATCCAACGACAAAGATTGAAACTCCTGATGTTAAAACATCAGAAAAACCAGAAGAAAAAGCCAAAAAAGTTGCAAAGAAAGAAGAGACTGCAGAAGAAAAAGCAGCGGCTAAAATTGAGGCTAAAGAAAAATCCGATGCCCATGATAAGGCTATGGGGAATGCTACAGCCATAGCCACTGCGATTGATGGCGTGAATGTCAGCGGCGCTGGTGCTTCCGGCAGTGGTGGTGCAGGGGATAATCCGAATGCATTAAAGACGGCTATTTATAAGGCGGTAGCCGTAGCAGGTCTTGCCGTGAATATCTTGGATGATGGGAGCAAACTTGATGATGATGAAAAAGATCCGAAGGTCATTAAAGAATTGGCTTTCCGCATTTTGGATGTTGAGTACAAAAAGAAAGATACGGAAGCTTTTGCAAAAATACAGGAAGCTTTGAATAAAAAACAAGCTGATATCGAGGCACGTTTCCCTGAATTAAAAACAGTGGTTAGCTCAGTGGACTTAACATTATTTGCAAAGACATTCCCTTCAGCTTACACGTTTGATCGATTGGATGGGTTTGTTCGATTCTTGGAAAAACGATTGGAATCTTTGAGCAGAAGGTTGGCATGGGTTGATGTCACCCGCCGGTTGTACCATCCTGATCACTATCGAGCCGCAGCCGTGTTGGCTCAGCTGGAACAGGTGATTAATGTTACAGATTATGTATACATTGATGCGGTTGATCCAAAGAATGATGGGCGAGTGGAAGCATATAAGCAAAGTATTCGAGCTCTACAACCCGCAGATGGGGCTGCCTTTGATGTTATTGTGGAAAGAATTATCAATGATATCCCTGAAATCCTTGTTGACAGAGTGAAACGTCAGGAACGTAGAGAAGCTTATGAAGCTTTGGACGCGGCGAATAAAGATTTAGCTAAGGTAGATGAAGAGGAAGCGCAAAAGGCTGCGGCCACGACCGATACGAATGACCATGAAAAACCACCGGTCATGGATGCGGGTAAACGGGCGGTTATAGAACGGATTGTTCGGACACTTGTCGAAACCATTGAGGGACGTGCCCCGCCTTATGCTATGCCATCTGATGCAGAGTACGGCGACAGAAACCGGCTCATGCTTTGGTTAAACAAACATATCTTTGTCCGCAGTATGGGCACAACGAAGTACGATGATGTCCGCATAGATCTTTTCCGCACAATTTTTGATCATATTTATGATATTGATGAATCTATTCCTTTTGACAAAAAAGGAACGTTTGAAGACACCTTTGTAACTTGGGCTACAGATACCGTGCCTATCGATATGGTTCAGAAACAGGCTCAGGGTATCGTGGTAGATTTGGCGAAAGATGACGGACGAAAACTGACGCATGCTTCGTTGGGCGTCAAGGCCAATGAACGTGATACACAGTTCGGATTCGACTTTGGTGGCGAGTTCCGACATTTAATGGACCTCATCCATTATGATCAGGATATCAGTCTTGCAGAAATTGAAAAACTTCTCGGACAGATTCAGGATAAGAGCAGGGCTTTAATGAGTAAACGTATTAATACGCGCGCGTTACTCTTTACGGCTATCAAAGATCTTAAAGAATCTCCGATCGGCACAGTACGTTATCTTTTGGCGGTCAATGCGCATAACAAGGCACAGAAAATTTATGAAAATGTTTTTGGGCATAAAGTGAATAGTGACAACATCGCGGTGGATCAGAGTGGGTTGGACGCTTTGAAACAAACCAATGCCAATGAGCATGAGGCCGTGGTTCAACGGATGACGGAAGAGTTCCGTGCCGTTCTGGTGGACGAATATGATGTTAATCATCCTGGAACATCCCTTTTAGCGGCTCTTTTCCCTAAATTCTTGGCCAATGCCTTTGTCAATGCCGGTATCAATTTTGGTCGGGAAGGCATGGGCATCCATTTTGTGGCCGGCTTAACCTTGTTTGATAAAAGCAAATCGGTTCGCGGCCTTATTGAGCAAATCAACAAGAACCATCGTATTCGTTTCCAAGAAGAACAAATTGATGAATTGACGCGTTGGAGTGAAGAATTCAACGGTTATTTCGAAAATCCGTTATTACCACTCGACAAACGAGCCGGTTCCCTTGCATTGTCCATAATGTATGAACAGCATGCCGACAGTCTTGAGTTCGGTAAATCTTACGATCAATTTAAGGCTTTGGAGAAAGTTTTGATCCAGGGACCTGAATCTTCGCGATCCGGCCCATCGTTTGTAAAATCAGCCTGGAGCGGCGTTAAACAATTGTTTAAATTTGGACGGGAAGCACACGCCGAACCTCTAGCTAAACCGGAAACAGATCCCGAGAGTGAAGTTACGGTTGAAGATTTAATGGGTACTTTGGATAATTTTATAAAGACGGTTTCTGTGGAGCCGATGATGATGAAAGTGGAACATCCGGAGCTGTTGGGAGATATCCTTAAGGTTTCGCGAGAAAATAAAGCTATGTTGAGCCCGGAAAAATTTGCCACCTTTGTTCAGACAGAATTAGACGGTATCGACTTTACGCACAGCGAGGGAAAAAGCGCAGAGCGAAATGATTTAACTTCATTGCTGGCCCGTCATACAGCATTGGATATTAAGAAAGTGATTGATGTGGCCATGGTTGATCTTCCTGAAGCCGATCATAAAAAACGAACAGAAGCCTTATTAACCTCGCGCGCGCGTTATCTTGATATAACTATCGCGGCTTTGATAGGACAGGAATCACAGATACGGGAAGATCTTTACAAAACGAAAGACGTTGAAAAGTTGGAGGATCTCAATGCACGAAGAGCCGCCATTCAGACAGAACTCGGCAGGCTTTCCGGTCAACTGAATGATACCTACAAAATTGGTGAAACGTATAAGGTTCTTACATATGACCAAAGGATCGCCAATGCCAGAGCCGTTTATGATAAAGCTGATGAAGCCCTCAACGGTAAAGGAAGCAGTGGCGTATCTCTTTATGCAGAGTATATGGCGGTCTTGAAAGATATTACCAAGGATCCAAAAGTTCGCCGCGCAGCTGAGATGAGCCTGAAGACCGCCATTACAGATTTGCACATCAAATCCCGAAGCTTTACCGATAAGGTATTGCAGGACAAATTACAAAGTAATTTAGATTCTGTCGCTAAGGCCGCAGACGGCACAGAAAAAGATATTGCGGATAAACTTAAAACAAATAAAGAACTCAGAAATACTATTTTCCAACAAGCCCATGAAGACAAAAAATCACAGGAGAAAAACGCGAAAAAAGGAAAACTTGCGTATACAGCCTACGGGGACAACCCATTAACGGCTATAGATAAATTATTAACGGAACACAATGCCTATGTCACTCCGGAGCAACCGAATTTATTAAGGAAGCTGGTTGAATTTACTCGGGAGGATCAAGAACGTCAATGGTTAGCCAGGATTAAGAATCCTCCACCGAAAGAACAATTAGATGCGACTACGCGCGCATTTTTAGATATCAGCAAAGGTCGCCTTACAGATAAATATGCTGTTTTAAGCCAGTTCTTCCAAGATGTCCTTCCAACGCAAGATTTCACAATTCAAGCATCCATAGTCAATATTCTATTCGGATTTATCCGCGGACATAAAGGTCCGGCGGTTGGATCAGAGGCTTATGAACGATATGTTCAAGAACAATTAAAAATTTATTATTTTGTTGCCGGTGATATCTTCAATGATTCTCGTTTTTCTCTCCCGCCGTCTGATCAACGCCTTATGGATAAATTTAGAGCCAAGTATGACTCTGATGGACGTATCCGTGATGAAGTTCTTGGCAGTCTTGAGTATACCTTTGCTGAAATGACGCGCGCCTATCGTCAAGCTGAGCGAGGGCTTGAATTGACGGGCGACGATAAATATCAGGCTATTTTGAATACATTGACGTCGCATGTACGTAATTATATTGTGATGTACAAGGTGCTTGAATTAAAAGCCCAGAATGCCTATGTAACGTATTTGAATGAAGGACGTCGATCGATTGATGCCGGGATAGCCGCAGATTATCTCACCACGACCATATCGCTTGTAAGAAGTATTGTTTCCCACTTCCTCCCGGATAGAACCCTCGCCGGACGACGCGAATCAGTCGTAGAGTCTATTCGTGGTAACATTTCAGATATCGTTGAACTTACCGCACCGGTACCGGCTTCAAGCCGAAAGACCGATACCATTGAATATGGGGCTGAAGGGGCATACGTCAAAATAGCCGGATCAGATAAGCTTGTTTCATCCACTGAGTATTTTGAAAAGATCCGTAGTGGCGGGGTATTGGATTATGGCCCGAACCACGAAATCGGGGTAAGTACCACCGGTGTGGCTACACAGCTTCCGGAAGAAGATCGTTATTCTGTATCCAGCCGTAGCACCTATTCGATTGAGGGAGAAGTTAAAGACCGTCAGGTTGATTTACGTTTGATTTCGGATGTATTGTATTCGGCTTCTGAACGGGAACGATTTAAATCAAGAAATTCTATTGATCACGGTAAGGTAAGTTTGGAGATGAACATTGAAGGATTAGAAGGGAAAGGAACCAGTTCACAAAATATCCGTGTTACCTATGAATCCGCCGCCGTCGGAACCGAGGATGATCGGGATGACAGAATCATTCTTGATTTTGGACACACGCAGGACAACATTGGTTTGAGCACGAGAAACTTTATTGAAATTGATAAAAGTAAGGTTGTTCGTATGGGTACAGCCTGGACCAAAGCTTTGAATAAAGACGGGGAAATTACCTTCTTATTAGATAATGCAGAAGACACTACCAGCTACGGTTTAACATTTCATCAAAAGGTGGGTGAGTGGGAATTCAGGACCAATGCACGGTTGGCTTCGGAAGATGGTGATTCTTCAGAAAGCAGCAAGGTATTTATTAATTTTGAAACTTTACGTCGATTCTCTTTATTTAATAAAAAGGATAAGGATGAGGAAAATGCCGCGGTCGGGATGGGATTTAATTACACGGATGACGGTGTAGAGCCGTATTTAAGTTTGCAAGGACGCGGGTTTGCCGGAATTGATAGTTATGATATACGAATTGTTAAGACGACAGAAGGTGATATTGAACCATTGCTTCACTGGAAGGCAACCAAAGGGAATTGGCAGCCGTATGTTCGTTTAACCGATGATGAGGGTGAATTTGGTACACGTTTAGAAATACATAACAGTCGGATCAAGTCTGTTGGGGGCAGCCTTTCAACAGACGGTGAATTGAGCCTTGAGGCCGTATCACGCAACCAGCGCGTGCTTGTAACGCACAGCCGTCGTAGCGGAGCATCCGTGGAATGGAAAATGAATTTACCATGGATCAGAGATATTGACCGTGCACGCGGAGAGGATCCTGTAAAAGCGGTTGATAAGGCTGCGCTGAAAGTCGCTGAGGAAAAGAAGGCCGAACAACTTGCTCAGCTTCATGACAAATTAGATGATTTTATGCCGGTGCTAAGAAGACTGGCTGGTGTTTCAGGGACCATGATCGATGTAACTACGCCAGAGGGGCGCCAATTTGTAGCCGCATGGTTAAACCGGGTGAGTGGATTGAGCCGATCTGAGGCGAAAAATATTCTTTGGAGTGCTGCGCAATTAATCGCTCAAGGCCGTTACACGACAGAACAGGCTGACGAAGCCGTACAAAAAATAAGAGATTTTCATGACGTTATGATTGAAAACGGCATGACGGAGTATACACATTATTTAGGTAAAATTATCGATGTCAACACCGTTGTGGAGGATAAGGTTCTCGCCGGTCGTGTGGCGCAGTTAATGAAGTACAAAGTAGACACCGAAGTCTTAACGACAGCTGTGAATGCCTTGACTGATACAGAGCATTTAACCAAGGATCAAAATTACAACAGGTTCTTACTTCATCGACAGTATATTTCGCAGCAGTATGACAATAGAGACGGATTCATTAAGGTAGCAGTAGATATGAAATCTGTGATGGATGTTGCCGATAAAGCAGGCGTTACATTGAGTTTTTCAGGGGACAGTGGTAAGGGCGTGTTTGATTCGGTTAATTACTGGGCACGTATGATGGCCATGATGGTGGAGCGTGGCCATGCGCGTGAAGCGATACTTGATCGTTTGAAAACTATATTTATTGTGGGTGATAATTTTAACATCCGTCTGAACGGGAATGACCGCAGGGCCCAACAGGTACGGGAATTTCTTTCCGGCGAAGCGGCCATGGCGAAAGTCAGCGGCAAGGCCGAGGTTAAGGTAAATCGGGTTATGAATGACGTGAAAAATTATGTGGAGACTGTGCGTACGACCCTAGGCATTAATGATGATCCTGTCCAAGCCGTCTCTGCTGTGATGACGGGCGATATTGTGCGTTTAGCGTCGAATGAAAAAGGCCAGATCTATCTGCCCAAAAGACATTTAGCGTTCCGAGATAATAATATTTTGGGAGACATTATTCGTCATGAATATCCAGCTGTGGCCTTCGGGTACACTCATGAGGCCAATGAGGTTTTTGAAACCGTGTATCATCAAATACAAAAGGGGCTTTCTTTAGAGGACGCCTTGGCCTTGACAACCGAAGAAGGTAGAACATATGCCAGTGTTATCATCGAAGATCCAATGGATGGGGATCATCGCCGATCCGGCCGATTGTTTGTAGGCGGCGGTATTCGGGATCGTGGACGCAATCGATTTGATAGGGGAGACATTTTTGCGCCGCGCGACACATTCAACGATACGGTTAACGATACGATGGCCACACGTATGATGAGCCGTCAAGAGGCGGATACGCCTTTCAGCGCCATGAATGAAAATGGTGCAGATGTGGATGGTCCTTTTGAATCAGGGGAAACGGAATTTGCTCTTCTGCATGAAGCAGCCTTTTTGGCCTTGTTTGGCGTGCGTACCTACAATGAATGGGTATCTCGATTTGGTGGTAATCGAGGGGCTATTCGATTTGTTCAACAGAGTGCTCGCTCAGCATGGAATGATTTTGACGGATATGTCGAACTATTGACGATTGTTCAGGAACTGTCCAAAGAGCTTAATAAGGCATCGGAAAAAGCGAAAGCCATTTTTAATACGATCAACCGCACGCCGGTTACTCAATTGACCTGGCAAACCAGTAAATACCTCAAAGCTTTATTTGATGCCGCAGCCAGTCCGGACTTTGTCAGCCCTCAGGGTTATGTAGAATTTTTGGAAGGCATTGTCTTATTCGAAGCTTTATGGCAGAAAGCACGGCATAGAGATGCTATTGACAAAGAAATATTACGTATTTTCAGAATTAGACTTGGTAACGGCATTCAGAGCAAAGATGTGGATGGTTTCGGTAACAACAAAGGGCCGCAGTTTAATCCATTATATGAAATAGTTAATGGCAAAGCGCAGCTTAAAGATGCTGAGGCCATGCAGGAGACAATGAACTTTTTTGATGCCATCATCGACTTTGAGTTGGCATGGAAAGAGTCACGTAACAAGTCAGAAATTAGCATTATGATCCTGAAGCCGATTTACAATATTTGGCTCAGTGATAACAAAATGACTGTGCAAGACTTGGAAGGGTTTGGAAATAATGTCGGGCCGCAATTTAATCCGTTGTACGATGGCGTTCATGAAGGAAGCTTGAAGAGCAAGGAAGATATTAAAGAAACAGTACAATTTTTTGATGCGGTCATTGATTTTGTCAAAGCCTGGAAAAAAGCACCTAACTGGAGAGAAATTAATAATCAAATTTTAGTGCCGGTATATAAGATTGATCTACACGATGGTATTCAGGCCACAGATTTGCGTGGGTTCGGGAATAATAGTGACGTCGCGAATAATGTCGGGCCACAGTTTAATCCGCTGTACGGTGCACCGCAGGCCGAAGCTCGCCGGGTAGGATTGTTCAGATTTATTCAGACACCGTCAACCGGTGAAGTTGCCCTTAAGACGCCGGAAGAGATTCAGGAAACAGTGGAATTCTTTAACGGAATCATTGAATTTAAAAAGGCTTGGGAACGTCTGCCTATAGATGTCCGTGGAGCAGTCGATAGACGAATATTATCCATCTTTAATATCCGACTTAAAGGCGGGATACAGTTGAGTGATGTTCAAGGGTTTGGTAATAATACCGGACCGGAATTTAACCCGCTGTTTACGGAATCCAACGGTCTACGCGGATTGTTTGGCAACGTAAGGATTAAGAATGCGAATGAAATACGCAATACGTTGGAACTTTATGCGGCGGTTATTCATTATGAAAATGCCTGGAAAGCAGCCAAGTATTCCACCGATATTGACAAGATGATCCTGCAGTCGATTTACAAGGTGAATTTCAGTGACAACAGCATTGACATTGAAGATCTACAAGGCATCAGCGACCCGGCTAACAACCCGCTCTATGGGAACGATCGCAAGTTGAAATCCAAAGAAGACATGGCGGCGGATATGGCATTCTTTGATGCGGTGGTGGGGCTGATTAAAGATGTGAAAAGTCGGGATCTGGAAAAAGATTTTGATGTGACGTATAACCGTAAGATTGCCAAGCGGGCCTTGACTTCCGAAGATTTGAATTTCTTTACGACGTTGCTTATAGATGATCAGGGCGAGTTGATGAGTAATGAGGAACGGTATGCGTTGCTTAAACTCTTGCCGTTTGTTGCAGGGCTTGTTCGTGAAATACAGACCGGGCCGGCGGATTATCGATACATTAATGCTCTAAATTATTTCTTCAATTTCGGTATTGCGCATAATCGTAACTTTAATTTGGACCCAATGCAAAAAGGACTTGTTGATCTAGAGCGCGTCACGCAATGGGCTTTTGACACGGCGCGTAACATGGACCTCACACATCAGGATCCGGAAACATTCGCTGCCGGATTCCTTGAAGCGATCACCAAGATTTACACGTATCGCAATGAAATTGACGACCGTTTACGTGCCGCCGGTGAAAAACCACTCAATGTTCTATCTAATCACATCGGCTTCTCTTATAGAATTATCGGCGGCGTGGTGACCATATTTGTCTTTGACCGCAATACGATCGATACTCAGATCGATCCGCAGGGTATTGCACGGTTGAGCGTAAGTTTTGTGGCGGATGCGCCAAGCCTACAGGATATCCGCAGCCGCTTTAAATCCGGCGGACAGTTTAACTTTAGCCGTGCCGCAGGATCGATTGAGGAAGCAGAATTTATCACGTCGATTTCTGTGCGAGGTACACCGGTAGACCATGTCGGTCGCCGGGTGGATACACGCAAATATTTCTTCAATAAAGAAGGTAAGGTTCTTTACAACGTGGATCAGGCGTATGATTCGGACAATGGTCGTCAGTTATGGGAAGTCATTGCCGACAAGGCCAGCGGATATCGCCTTGTGAAAGAGTTTGCTTATCAGGATCAGACATTGGTTTACCATGATCATTTCTTCCAACCGTATTACATTCCGACCAGTGTGATAACGCGCGTGGATGTGAACGGTCTGTTGCATGCATCGATGGTGGTACGCAATAGATCGGTTGATTTTGACCTTGAACAAATCACCCAGGACGTAATCAAATACAAAAGCCGCGGCCAGATCAGCGCTGAATTTACACGTATTGTGAATATGGGCGCAGGGAATACATTGAGCGAAAAAGATAAAAGTGGAGATGCCAATACGACATACACATCTGATGAAGCCTTTAATGAGACCTTAGGGCTGGGTAAAGCGGTTAAAGTTGATTTTGCCGGGGTACCTATTAGTGAAGAAAGCTTTACAAACTTCAAGTTTACGCGCCAAGGAACGCGCATCCTTACGTTGCAGAAAGATCATTTTACCGGTATCGAAACGGTTGTTGAAAGAGATTTCTTAGAGAAAACTTATTCCAGGGTAAATAGCTACAACGGCACTGAATTTGAAACCATCACATACGAATACAAAAAACCATTAATTGCCGGTTTTGGTGATCCGTCGCGTGTGACCACCACCGATATGATAACCGAGCTTGATCGTATTATTTCTGACTTCAAAGATTACAACGACTTTGGCGGGGCAACGTATGTGGATGACTTACTCATTGAAGGCCATCTCCGCGTGCGCGACACTGGACGTAATGGGCGTAACGAACGTATTTATGAAGGTAAAGATGTGCGTTATATCGGTGGGCGTATTGAAGCCGATACGGTAACCGCCAGTATATACGATAGTGTTCCGAGTTTCGCGCGGGCACGTAATATTGCGGCGCGTGATTTACGCAGCGTGTGGCAATCCGATACGCAAAGCATTGGTGATTTGATTAATTATTTTGTGCCAGAACCGACAAGCGTGCAATACATGCCGACGCATTATGGAACGTTCCGTGTGATGAAGGTCAAAGAATTTAAGGTCCGCGACGGACGGGAAGATGATACTTTCTTGGCCAGAGAATTATTCATCGACATTGCGCACAATGCCTTGGTTCGCCTCACGGTGCCTAAGTCAGATGTTACTACAGATATTCTTGTCAACAGCCTGGGCATTCCGGCTGAAAGCATTGAGTACAATCCGTACGGCACGCTGGATGTTATGCGAAGCGTTCTGGATGATTTGGGTCGTCCGTTGCCGGTGTATGATGAAAATGGCGAGCAAATGCGTGGCACGATTTTGAAAAGGGCCGGTAGTTCGTTTGAAGAATTAAATAGACCACAGGCCACCAAAGAATATGTGACGAACCTTTACAATGGATTAACCGAACATGTTCGCTTGTATCCAGGGGTTAACAGCACGGATGCACGTTGGAAGAATATGTTTGCAGGACAAGTGATGGTGATTAATGTTGATTTTGGGGCTACCGAGTTTGAGGCGGCGTCGCACACGGATCTGTATTCTAATCCGGATGGTTTTGGCAACGGTAACGTGCTTGCAAAGGTTGCGGACGTTAAGGATACGGAAACGGTTAAGATTCTCAAAGGGGCTTTGGAAAAACGCGAATACACTCCGCTGGCCGAAACCTTCTACCGTCAGGATGCTGCCACCGGCACAGAGAATGATTTCCGTATGATCGTGATCATTGACGGTGTAGAGCATATCTGGCAGGTCAAGAGGGTCTATGATGAATTAAATGAAGTAGAAAGCTTCCGCGTATACGCAGATGGCGATGAGAAGGCCTGGGTATTGAAAGGTGAACGCCTCACAGGTACCGCCGGACGTAACAAAGCTCGCCAGGAAGATCTGTTTAATTACACCTGGTCTTTTGGCACCACCTTCCAGAACGTGGCCATCGACACTGTGACTGGCCTGCAAAAACAATTTGAATCTTTGGTTGAAACCGGATGGGTATTTGATGCACAAGGGCGTGTTGAGCGGGCTAATGAAACATCTGTACACAAGACGTTAGATCATTACGGGGCCGTAAACGGTCAGTTAATGCTGGACGGTGAAAGATCTTTTGTAAAAGGAAACATGTCTGACTGGGTGTCTGTATCGGGGCATTATTTAGGCGGAGCTCAGCAGGAAATCACCATTGATGAAGACCGTGGCCTGGTTTTTGCCTCCTACAAAAAACGTAATGGCAGCCACGGCCAAATCGGCGCTATGCCTCAGATGTTTGGGTTAGAGGCATTACGCATTATTAATGATATTGATCTCGGGAACGGTCAAACCACCACGCATGAAGCGGCCACCTTACGTGATAGCCGTGGTCGTCCGGCAGCCGGTACGGTGCTTGATCAAATGAGCGGTAAGATAGTGGAAACCAGTGTTGTCAGTCAGATCGATACAGATTGGGACCGAGGGTATGTCGTTAATGACTTTGAGAAAAATGGAGAGGTTGGGCGACAGATTGTAGCTACGCGAGGAGGGTTAATTCCACAAAAGATTTTTGAAGAACTGTACACGCAGCATCATTATGATGCGTTTGGTATCGAAGATAACAATTATGTTAAAACCATGCATGGAGAAATCTTGGTTGAGGGTAGCCGCATTTCTTATGATCCGGTTAAAAATAAGACGTATATCCAGATGAAACAATTAACCGGTGAGGAAATTATTACCGTGGAAAATCAAGCAGGATTAGTCTTAACCGTTACCACGTCAGATATTCGTAACGGGATTAACTATGGAACCATTAGCGACAATGTTTACGAATCTACCGGAAGTTTGAAATCCTACACTGTAACATTTAACGACGGCGATAAAGACGATGTGCCACAAAATGGCCGATTACGCAGAGGTGAGATTAAGAAAAAAGGTGAAGTAACCCATATTGACCATGACAAGCATACCTTAACAGTTCGAGAAACAGATGAGAAAAATAAAGCAAAAATAAAAGACATTGTGAGAGATCTTACTTATTTAGGACGGCCATTGCAGATAACGACAAAAGAAATCGCCATTGACTGGACCGACCCGAACAACAGGTTTGATGAAAAATCTGTTAAAGAATATGATTCAAAATTTTATGGTGGTTTGATTCCTGTTATTGACAAGGTGTATCGGGAACAGAGTGACGGGACATTTGAATCCAAACCTAATAAGAGCATTAAGACTGCATTCCTGGATCCGGATACTTATCAAGTGACGGCCTGGGAGATAGATCATACACGCCCAGGTAGAATTTTAACCAAAGTATGGGATCCGCGTTTTGATGATCCTGTGGAAATTGAAAAAGTAAATAGTCGAGGAAGAAAATTAACGACCCAGTTTACGTACGATCGAGAAGGGGAGACCGAAAAAGTTATAAAACTAAAAGGTGATGAATTGTACAGCGAGAGTAAAAATATCGGTTATCTTAATACCGTAGTGGATATCAGCGGTAAAGAATTTTTAATCGAGGTCGATTTAATTGAGGAGCGGCTATATCCATCGGATATGCTGCATCGTACTTTTGGCGTAGATACTATTTCCGGAGAGTCAATTCTGGAATTCAACTATTCACCTGAACGTCTGGATGTACCAGTAATAGTGAACGGGAAAAAAGAAGGGCAAATAGTTAAAGGGCGTGTGACGGTTGGGTCAGATGATTTGGATGTTAAACCAATTTATTATTATTCTGCAGAGCATGAAGTATTAGATAGAAACGGTCAAAAGCTTAAATCAGGTAAGGACAGTAATCTTACAAAAATTGTTGGCAAGGCATCAAAAACAGAGAATCAGTTTGCTTCATTAACGGGTAAGGTAGCAAGTGAGATAACGCGGTTTAATGATAGTTCATTAACTTTTTATGATATTACCGATCATAATAATAAATTTGTCCGAACACATGTCATTGACAATGCCGATGATGAGGAAGTCGCCAGGATCAGTAAGCTTCCCGAGTACAAGAAGGATAATGATGAAGGGTATCTGGTTGAATTTACGTTAGGAGACGAAGGCGAAATTGATCTTAAAAACCCATCCAGTATTTCTTATTTATTCAGCCGAAAGCAGTTACCAAAGGAAAAGAATTACGAGTACCATCCACAACAAAAGGTCATTCAGTCGTTCAATGAAAAGATTTTTGGAGAAAAAGAATTTGGTTTGGCAGAAGGGGATTATAAAAAAGATGAATTTCCGACAATAAATAAAATTGTGGAGACCCTCATTGAGTCAACACGTATTTCCAAAGACGAAGTAAATGAAATGGCCCGAAAGAAATTAAGATTGTCATTAGAAAACATTGCAAGAGAATTAACTGGCGACGCAAACAACGCGCGGAAATTAACGTTTATTAAATCCAGGGATGACTATATTGAAGGTGGAACGAGATATTTTTATCGTATTGAAGGCGATCTGTCAGCGCGAGCGCTGATCTTTGAAACCAGCAAAAAAGAACCGAATGTTTCTATCGGGGTCGAATGGTTAGGTCCACACGCGGAAGAGGCATTTCTCTTTACTCATTTAGGATTGATTTACAAGGAAAACACCCATAAAAAGAAAATTTTTCAAGATGACTTATGGAAGGAGAAGGGTTTAGTTTCCAAAGACTCCCTGGAAGAGGAATTGAACGCTCTGAACAGTAAGGTGCAGGTCGGTGATATGAGTGTTTTTGATCAGGAGAAATTTATTAAAGTTGAGCGGCAAAGATTAGTCGGTACAGATGAGACCAAATTTATTCCAAATGTCCTGGTGAGATATTTAGGGGAAGATGATCCATTTGGGCGGGATTATGTCAAATTAGACCGGGAAGAATTCGCGCGCTTTATTCAGTATAAACCGGATGTCACATCGCATGGACAAAAACACATTGTTCCGATAGGGGTGTCGTCCGGTGAAATTTCGTATAACTCCACCATCGGTAAGGTTGTCCGATTGACAGAATATCGGGATCATTCAAAATTTAACGATGGAATTAAGGAGTATGTGTATGACGTTCCTTATGAATTTAAAGACGGACGAGATTTACATGACAGAAATATATTAATCTTTTTTGATTACGTTCGTGGTGTTGTTGCGGAACATTATGTGGACGAAGAATATAAATTGTACTCCCGTGACGGCATTCCGTTTGAGGTGACCAGGTTACCGTATCATTCTAAAGAGGTTTATGAACAGTTGTTTGGATCCAAGTCCAGAGCCGATGGCCTATTGGATCGTTTGGAAGAATACCGCTACAGCATTTTTGATATGCGGACATATATTGATCCGGAAACGAAACATAATTTTGTCCTGATTCAGGAAAAAATTCTTTCAGACACTCCGCTCACCAAACCTCTTGGATTTATTTTCAAGAACAATCAATTATTTGCCATTGTGGAAAGCGGGTCGACCCGTACGAACGTTTACGACCCCGGGGCCTTTAAAGATAAGTTTGCCAATTCACCGCTAGCTTTATACGCGCAGTTGGTTGGAAGACCAAGATTAAAGAAAGAGGGTACCAATATTACAGAGGTGTACAAGAAGCTCTTATCCGATGATGATGATTCTGGAGTTAATATTGTTAAAGTTTTAAATGGAACCGAGGCTCGGGACATATATAAAGATCCAGTGAGAAAGTTTTATAAATGGTATGTATTTGTAGGTGTTCCGGTAGTGATAGGGCTTGTGCTGTTATCGTTTGGGCATATCCTGAAGTTCCTTCAGTGGCTGAAGAAGGCCTTCCTTCCTGTAAATGGCAATACAGCTAGCATTAAACAATTAAGTAGTCTGAAAGGTATTAGTAAAAATGTGGCGAAGAATTTGATTATCCTTCGTGAAATATCTGGATATCTTGTCCTGGGAGCCAATCTTGAGTATCAGCGTTTATCTATGGCCTTGCAAAATGAAGATTTTAATGAAGAGCAAATATCCGAAATTTTAGAGTTTGTTAATGGTAATAAGGAGGAGAAAAAATCGTTACGTAAAAAACTTCAAGATTCTCAAAAAGGATACACCCCTGATGAAATTACAACTATTTTAACAAGGGTAAGAGAAATTCAAACCCGCGGACCAGGCTTGCCGGCCAAGATCATTAAAAGGATAGGTCTGGCCTTTGGGTTAAACAGAAATAAGGATACATTCCTGATTAGAGAATTGAGAAGTCGATTAGGGGCGACAGGATTATTATTTACACCATCTGAAATTGATACGATTTTAGACAGAGTCCAGGAAGGCAAGTTGGTGTTTAAGGAAGATTCGGAATCAAGCTCGATTAACCGTCCAAAAGCGGAGCCTTTGGGGCAGACAAAAGCAGAGCCTTTGGGTCAGAGAGTTTTGATTACAGCAGAAATTAGCCAGGCGGCGCGCAAAGGATATGAACCTGCGATGGTTATTCAGCAGTTGATGGATGACGACTTGATCGTTAAAGAAGCGGGTGAAGATACCAATGCCGCCATAGATCGTGTTTTGAAGAGTTTGAACATAGAGGATAAAGAACAAGTCGCTCAATGGATTTATTTGAAGAAGGCCTTAATTATGGCATCAGAAAACGATGTGTTGCGCAGGGTTGGTGCCGGAGAAGATGTGAGCAATACTGTGGAACAATTATTGCCAACGCCGCAAGTACGTATGCTACGCCACCTTTCTGTAGCACAAATTCAAGCAGAAGCGCTCGCCTACACAACACAATATGGCAGCAGAGGTTCGTTAAAACATTTTATTACCTTAACAGTGAAAAATCGGATTTTTGATATCGTAAAACTTATTTATCAGGCGACGTACGGGCAAAATACGTTGAGTCATATCCGTGAAGAAAGTAAAAATAAGGTCTTTATGAGTATTGTCAGTGAAGTCCACAGTTTTGTGATGATGAATCCGGAACGGTTACTTGAGGTCAATAACATGTCGGATATTATCAAAAAGGATACAGGCTATAATCCTTATCCGATGACGCCGACATTTGAACCGACATCTATTTTGGAATTGACCCTTATGAAGTTCCTTCAGATGGCGCCTACCGATACAGGAGGGTATTCATTAGGTTCTATTTCTTCCCTGTATCCGCTTACCCTTTTTGTCACACGCGAGGCCATAAGGGTGTGGCGTAAGGCGGAGCAGGGGCTTTCCCAGGATGAAATTGCAGAACAAATGATGCGTCGCATTCAATTGCATGCAAAATTCTGGCCGAAGATGTTCGGGATTGTGCATTGGTACAAAGAAGGCGGAAAAAAACCAGGGCTGCATCTTTTGCTGACAGATACCCCTGATGGCCGGCCGCAACCCAAAGAATTCAGAGGCATAGATTTGTTTATCGATTTAGATACGGTAGACCTCTTTGACCGGTTAGGGGAAAAGGGTGAAGCTGGTTTTGATCAATTTGAGAATTTAATTAAAACTGTTTTAGAAAGAGAAAAAGGGAATGTTAAAAATCGATTAGGAGAGGATTTAGGTAATATCGATAATATGAATCATCCTGAACGTTTTGAAAAGGTAGATCAATTATTAGATTCAATCTTTAACGATTACAAAAAGAAAAATCGTAAACAAAAAACTGATAAGGATTTTTATGATTTGTTAGCCTTTGCGAAAGAAAAGGTCATTACCTTTACGCAACCATTTAAAGATAAGGCTTTGGAGGTTGCAGAAGAAAAGTCACCTTATGCGGCTAGGGTTGATAAGTTAACCAAGGGCTGGCGAGGGATATTCCATTTATTTATTACCCGGTTGTTTGGTCCATTATTTTTTGGTAAGGCGTTGTCATTCCTTCTGGGGAATGGAAGAAAATTTGGCACATTAGAGCATTTCTTTGGCATTACAAATCGCTTGGTACGTTATGCGGTATTGGCAGTTATGTTATATGGTTTGTATCGTGGGGTGGATCTTTCTTTAACTACACGGTACTTACCCTTGGGTATGATGACCGTTCTTTTATCTTTAGGTTTACCGGCGATCCTTGTTGGTAAGGCTAAATATAAATCAGAAAAAGTGATGTGGACTTCAATCTATGTGTTAATGGTTCTGTATCAATTTGGTCTGATTGCTTATCATGTGTTTGGTAAATTTGCCTTGTTGGAAATGACGACATTTGGTTTTTATTCTACTTCATTGTTGTTTGCTTTGATGACCCTGCCGACGGTTATTTCTATTATGCATATTCATGTGGCGATAAAAAGCTACTTTAATTTAAATGCGAGCATCTGGAGCAAAACAGCCCAATCTATTTTCGGTTTGCGTTCTTTGGTAAGGTTGAGATTTATTAGAAAAAGTGAATTTTTTACAAGATTTGGTTGGATGTTTTTAGTAAGGGCGAAGTCTATTCGAAGCAATGAATTTTTTACAAAATGGTACCGAGAGTTTCTAACAGTCCAAAGAACGCGCGGATTTGTGACGCCGAATGAGGAACTTGTGCAGCATTACATGCGGCGTGTTATTAAGCTGATGTATGAGAAAAGCCTGCTAAGTCCGGATGAACATGATAAGTTGATTACATTTATCAAAGATCCAGATAACCCGAACAATCAGTTTATCCTTCCGGAATCACCGAAGGCGTATGAAGGAATTTATCTGACTTTTTATACCTTAAGCCAGAAAAAACCCGAAGTAGATGTCTTTGAACATCTTCAGGCCACATCCACCCACGTCGTGACCGCGGGTGAACTTTATGGCCATGTCCTTGAGACGGAAGCCCAGGAGGGATCTTTTGACTTGCCGAATAAATTTGATTTATTAGACAACGCTTTGCAAAGAATTAAAAAACATACCGAAGGGGAAAAAGAACAAAAGGACAAACGCGATGCTATTGACACTATTGCCAAATCCATGACACGGATAGATGATTTAGAGTCGCTTTTAGCGGTGGCCAAATTGAACGATGTTGAGAAAGATATGGTGAGACGTGAGTTTTATAGAATTGAATTTTTGGATAAAGCCTGGCTGGAAATACTTAAGAAATTGAGAAAATCAAGTTGGCTAACACAGGTAATAAGACGTAAGTATAAAAAGACAGCCTTTACAGATGAGGAAATCAATAAGGAAAGAGATATTATTGTTATGGGAAAAGAGATGAACCATGTGGATGATTTAGAAAAACATCTTAAAGATACTAAACATCTTACGCCTGATGAAAAAGATATCATTAGGGGCGTATTTAAGCAGGAAATAGAAAATTTGCTTAATCGCGTGCAGAAACGAATCAAAAAAGATGGCAAGAAAATTCATAAAATAACAGATGCTCAGATTAAAGCAAAAACAGAGGCTATCGAAGCGATCAAAACAAATATTAAAACGAATGGCAATATTAATATTTTGGAGACGTCTATTCGCAAGGCGCAAGATTTAAGCCGTCAGGATAAAGGGATTATTCAGGATGAATTAAGACAATTCATGACGATCGCTAATACCAATTTGTATGGTTATATCGGTCGGGCCTTCTCGGTCGAGTACCAAAATGCTTTAGCCAGGCTCAGGCTCAAGAAGGGTAATTATGCCAAGGCCGCGGACGCTCTGGAAGAAATAGATGAATTTACAGATTTTAATGACATCATATTAAATAAATTGAGAGACTTGAATGGGCAAGAAATAGCAACGGTTGTAAAATCTTTGGAAAATGTGATAGATGAATTGCGTCCAAATGACGCGGCTGTGGTTGGAGCCTTAGCCCAGGATATGGTGGAAATGCATATCTATGTCGCCAATCAGTTTGTAGATTTGGAATATGCCCAAGCCGTCAGGGATGTATCGGAACATTACGAAGGGCTTAAAGAAGCGCATGCCGATAAAGCAGCAAAGCTTTCTACAGATGTAACTTTAAGACAATCACTCGAGTCGTTTAATCAAAAATATAAATTTTATCAAGAGTTGGTCGATCTTAAGCTCCGATCTATCTACCAGGACGCCACGATTTGGAATAAACATTTTACGAAAAAAGATGACACGTATACCTTTGGGCTTGCACAGAATGTGTTTAAAGAATTTGATAAAGAAATTATTCATGAATACTCCAGCGGTGACGAGCGTAAAGTGATTGATGAAGCTCTTGAGGAAATAGAGAAATTACAAAAATTATTTGTGAAGGCTTCAATGAAGTCTCCGAAAGAGTTTAAAGAAGATGCTCTTCAGGAGTTGGGGAAATTGAAACAATCTTTTGAGAAATTTCCAGAAATGATTAAAGAAAAAGCTCTTGAAGAGATAAAAGAATTTGAAGGATTATTTAAAGGATCCTCGAATAACATTAAATATGGAGGGATTGAGAAAATAGAGAAATTGAAAAAATCCTTTAAGAAATTAGAACTGTTTCCGGAAGAGTTTAAAGAAGACGTTCGTAAGTCATTAGAGAAAATGGAACAATTTTTTAAGATATCATTGAAAGATTTTAAAAAGGTGAGTGAAGGCCTTACGATGGTTGAAATGGTGCGACCTATTTTGAAAATACGTGAAGAACACTTGAAGGAAATATTGGCATTCTTCGGAGACACAAACCTGAAAAACAATAGCGACACAAACCTGAAAAACAATTTGATGAAAATTTCCCAGATGGCCGGAAAATTGAAAAAGGACATGGCGGCGGCTAAGAATAAAGGTAATGAAGCGAAATTAAAAGTCATTCATGGTGAATTAGAGCGTATGACACAAATTCCGGCTAATTTTAGAACATTGATTCAGGCTTCAAAAATTGTGGATGAAACCGATAAGGTTGACGCGGAATTGCCATTTTATGACCGGGATAAAGATGATTTGATTCCTCTGCTTAAAGGCGGAGGGATTGGGGTTAATTTATGGTTGAGTTATGGCCGTTCGTCCAATCAGGATGCGCATGTCAGAATTTATACAGGACAAAATATTTATCGCACGCCTTGGGCCACCATGGTGGGACGTAATCCTGAGATTGTGATTGTGAATCCGATGATGAAGATTTGGACGACCAGTAATTGGTCTTTCCCTGTAACACGTTTGTACAAGGTGTCTCAGGAGACATTTACTTCGGAAGTCCAGCGCGGACGTCGCAACTTGTTAACCTTTTATGGTAAAGCCCTTGTGACCCCTGCGGCCGGAGACACCATGATTTCACCTCCCGGGGAAGATTCAGCCGCGTTCTTGACGATGCAGCGGTCTTATCCGGATGTAGTCTCAACACAGACCGATTGGTTTGCGTATGAGTGGGGGCGGCCATCCCTTCTGGCGGAATCTTTGTATGGAACCGAACAGCGTTATGCCTTTAATGTTACTCGGTTTATGATGGATCGTGGACAGTTTGAGATCTTTACGAATAAAAATGTGGCCTATGATATTAAACTGGCTCATTTAGGTCTGTTCTTCCATTATTTTTCAACGGCCTTTGGACTCTTTTTATTAATGGTATTAACGCCATTAGCTGCATTTAG
The DNA here is from genome assembly GCA_029261055.1 of Candidatus Omnitrophota bacterium. Classification (GTDB taxonomy): domain Bacteria; phylum Omnitrophota; class Gorgyraeia; order Zapsychrales; family Zapsychraceae; genus JAJDCA01. Next base: position 69,096 of record JAJDCA010000075.1, read on the forward strand.
CGCTTTTGCCTTCTTGAGGCCAATTTTAATATTCGCATTTATTAGTATATTCTTCATGCAGGCCGTGAATATTAATAATTTCGTGCGGCATTTAAGGGTAGAGGGGAATGTTTGGATTGCCCTTAAGAATACGGTCATTGAAACAATGGCAGGATTTCCATTTTACGTCACCTTAATCCCCAGCTTTTTCAAGGGATTATTATTTGCGGCCAATGAATATTTTAGTTTTATTCGTACGGCGAAAGATGCCATGTTTAGTATTTTGGGTGTTGAGTCACGATATGATCAGACAAAGTTATTCAATTTTAAAGTGAGCCATTCCAATCGTCCGGGGATGGTGGTCTTTTTACTCGGGGTAGCTATGCTGGGATTAGGCGTTTTTATCCTGGCGACCGGTGCGGCCTGGCTGCCGTTATGGGTTAAGGTGACTATGACAGCTTTCGGGGTTATGGCGGTATTTTTAGGATTATCCATGAATGCGCCTTTTAAAAAGGCAGCATTACCGATGGATGGTCTTATTGGTTTGGTGGGTATTCTTGGTTGGACATTCTCCTTGTTTGTGACAACCCCGTTTGGTCCGGCAATTAATCTGATTTATTTATTGGCTTCCATTTCCTTTATGACCGGGACATTTGTATACAGCACGTTTATCAAAAAAGGAAAGCTAAGCGGGAGCAACTTTGCCGCTATGTTTGGATGGTGGCGTGGTCTTGGTGTATTTGCAGTTGCAACACTGGTTATGATTCTGACAGGTATTTTTGGTGATCCTTCTAATCTTATAAGTATTGGTATAAATTCCGGATTAATGGGGCTTAGTTTATGGTATTTGTTCAAGAGCGGTTCTGTCAATGTACGTCGAGTAGCTTGGTGGACTATTCGGGATTCTTGGAAGTTTGTAAAGAGCTTGAGCCCAATGGGAATGATGCGAGATATAATGGCGGAATTTCATAAGCCTGGAAAACTAGCAGACAATGAAGAAGTGCAAGATAAGCATAAAGGTAAAGACTTGGTTGATTTCGTCAGTCAGAGTGATACAACCCCTGCTGAATTAAGAATATCTAAGGTCGATGATATCGTAATCGCCGGCAATGATGATTTAGCCACGTTTGAAGAGGCCCTAAGATTAATTAAAGAAGATATTGGGGGTCGGATTGTTCTTACGGGGGGATTTGGACATTTGACGATTCCGTTGATCGAAAAAGCAGTGAGGGTAGGATATGATATTAGAATTAATGATCAAATGACGATTACGAAAAAAAGACAGATTAAGAAGGTTAAATTTGCGGCAATAGACAGTTCAAAGACGGAGTACGTTGTTAAAGTGAGTGAAGCAAACATCATTCGACAGGTTATGGAAAAGATGATTGAAAATAAAGAAGAATTTAAAGGTCTTAATATAAGCAATATTTTGTTAGAAGAAACATCTCGTAATACTCCGGGTAATTTTGAAAATTATAAAAGCATAGTACAGCAGGAGAGGAAATTTAATCAAGATAATCCGCATACATTTATTTATATCCAAACACCATTACAACAATTGAGGACTAAGGCAACGGTTAATAAAATATTTGCCAAGGAATTAGCGGATAAAACGGTTCAAGGGATCAGTCATACGATTGTCTACAAAAGAGAAATAACAAAGTTAGCGCTCGCTGAAAAGTTGATTACTGAAATGTGGAAGTTGGTGCTGTACACTAAGAAAGGCGATCTTCGTCCAGTTGTAAAAGGTAAAGAGGGCTTAGCGGCTATTGAGGATTCTTACTGGTTTATTGCAGAATCGTTGTTTAAAGAATTAAAATCACAGAGGCAGGAAGCGTTAACTCAGGAGTTCGTTAAAAATTGGAAAGAATCGAAGATTTCTGCAGAATACCTTTTTAAAGATCTTTCGGATGCAGCCAGAAGGTTTGTTAGGAGAATTTTATCCCTTCCTACAATAGAAATAATACTGGTCGAAGTTTTGAAAGATGCCCTGCCAGATATTAATGCTCCCCCCGCATTGATTGTTAATATTTTCCGCAAAGGCAGCCTTATCGATATCGCGATTGAAGATGTAACAGTGACGGCGCAGAAGCAAGCAGAAGTGAAAAGAAAACTCATTGAGCGTATTCAAAAAGGTGATTTGGTTGTCTCAGTTCAGGATGAGACAGGCAATTGGATCTCGGTGGACCCCAAAGACATTGACATTAAATTTAAAAGCATTCATTTTGAGATTAAGACTGAATTTTCTACCATAAAAGTAACGTACAAAAATCAGGAAACCCTCCCCATTACCGTTGAAGACGCTCAGCCAGAAGAGTCTCAAGTTGAACAAGAGCAAGGCAGCGAAGTAGCCCTCCCTGAAAGCATACCTGAGATTGTTAATCTAGAAAATGAGACCTTGCCAATATCAGAAATATCTAATCAAAAAGAAAGCAGCATTATTACTGGTGAAGAAAAAGACACCAACAGTGGTGAAGAAGACGACATCAGTATTGTTGAAGATGCCAACATTATTAATGATGAAGAATCAGACAGCAATACGAGTGAAGAAGTCCAGTCAAAAGAATCTCAAGAAATACAGGATCAAGTCAATGATGGTGTTTTGATTTTTAATAACGACGAATTTATTGAGAATAGAGAAATAAAAGATCATATGGCTCAGATCAATGACGCCATAGTTCAGATACCAGAAGAAAGTCCTTTTGTTACACCAAACTTAATTGATAAAGCAGAGCAACCGAATCATGGCGTTGTTGTCGCTTATGAGCAAGGCCAAATGACAGGATACTTAGTTTTTGGACATGAGGAAGGGTATACCCACTATATTTCCCAGATGGCCGTATCCCCGGCACACCGAAGAAAAGGCATAGGGGTAAAATTAATTAAGAAATTAATTGCACGAGCTTTAGATGATAGCAAAAACAAAATTGTTTTAGATGTAAAACACGACAATGATCAGGCGATAAAATTTTATAAAGAGTTAGAGAACAGGATAATGGAAATAGATAATGTGGAACGATCTAAAGTACAAAAGTTTGACGGAAGCGGAATTTATGGGTGGAGATATGTATTTCATATTAAAACACCTTCAAATATACGATTAAATACACATTTAATTAGCAGTATTGCTGCAGGTGTTTTCGCCTTCTTCTTCTCTTCCTCTACTTTTGCCAGTGAAGTAGTTAAGAGTAGTTTTGAGGGTATGTTTGGTTCCGTAGAAGGTAAAACTACGATTATAATTGGTATAATTATGGCTGCGTTAGGAAGCGGGTTAATATTTATTTTCCGTTGGTTGAAGTCAAAAGGTTGGAGTAGGAATAATGTATGGAAATGGGTTGTTGCTATTTTAATCACGACGATATTTCTAACAATGCCGCTGGCAATACAGCCTGTTATAGAAGCAAAGGAACAAACACAGATTGTTCTCCCAACGAAAAAGCAGAGCAAAAAAATAAGAAAATTAATGGAGCAGTTGAATAGCGAAAAAAGTAGAAAACGTCAACAATCTATTGTAGCACTTGGATGGATGGGGCCCGTAGCCAAAGAGGCAGTTCCGGCATTGATAAAACTTTTGATTGATAGTGATTGGTCTGTTAGTTCAAAGGTCTATAAAGCTCTTGAAAAGATAGGTCCCGCCGCCAAGGAGGCAGTTCCAGCATTGATAGAGTTGTTGGGTGATGATGATATGAATGTTCGTTTAAAGACAGCCGAGGCACTTAGAAAGATAGGTCCCGCAGCCAAAGAGGCAGTTCCAGCATTGATAAAGTTACTAGCTGATGATTGGTATGTTCATTTAGAGGCTAATAAAGCCCTTAAAAAGATAGGCCTCGCAGTCAAAGAGGAGGCAGTTCCAGAATTGATAGAGTTGTTAGGTGATCGTGATAGGAGTATTCGTTCATATGTAGCTAAGGCACTTGGTAAGATGGGGGTATCAGCCAAAGAGGCAGTTCCAGCATTGATAAAGTTACTGGGTGATGATGATAGGCATGTTCGTTCAAATGCAGCTGAGGCACTTGGTAAGATGGGGGTATCAGCCAAAGAGGCAGTTCCAGCATTGATAAAGTTACTGGGTGATGATGATAGGCATGTTCGTTCAGAGGCTAATGAAGCCCTTGAAAAGATAGGCACCATAGCCAAAGAGGCAGTTCCGGCATTAATAAAATTGCTGGGTGATGATGATAGGCATGTTCGTTCAGAGGCTAATAAAGCCCTTGAAAAGATAGGTCCGACAGCCAAAGAGACAGTTCCAGCATTGATCAAATTACTAGGAGATGAAAGGAGTGATGTTCGTTCAGATGCAGCTGAGGCCCTTGAAAAGATAGACCCCGCAGCCAAGGAGGCAGTTCCAGCATTAATAAAGTTACTGGGTGATAGTAGTTGGAGTGTTCGTTTCCAGGTTTATAAAGCCCTTGAAAAGATAGGCCCCGCAGTCAAAGAAGTAGCTCCGGCATTAATAAAGTTGCTGGGTGATAGTAATAGGAATGTTCGTTCAGATGCAGCCGAGGCGCTTGAGAAGATAGGCTTCGCAGCCAAAAAGTTAGTTCCAGAATCGATAAAGTTGTTGGGTGATAGTAATGGGAGTGTTCGTTCATATGCAGCTAAGGCACTTGGCAATATGGGATCATCAGCCAAAGAGGCGGTTCCAGCATTGATAAAGTTACTGGGTGATTATAGGCTTGTTCGTTCAGAGGCTTATAAAGCCCTTGAAAAGATAGGTCCGACAGCCAAAGAGACAGTTCCAGCATTGATAAAGTTGTTGGGTGATAGTAATGGGAGTGTTCGTTCAGATGCAACTGAGGCACTTGGTAAGATGGGGGCATCAGCCAAAGAGGCAGTTCCGGCATTGATAAAGTTGTTAAGTGATCATGAAGGGTATGTACATTCAGATGCGGTCGAGGCTTTAGAGTTAATAGGTTCTGCAACGAAAGAGATCGTTCCATTTTTGATAAAAGAGTTGAAGGATCGTACTAGGTATTATCGGATAGGGGATAAGCGTTCTGTAATTATTAATATCCTTGATAAGATAGGTGCTGCAACACAAGCGGAAGTACCCGCACTAATAGAGTTGTTAGGTGATTATGAAGAGTATGTTCGTAAAACTGCAGCTGAAGCGCTTGGAAAAGTTGGGGTTTCAGCCAAAGAGGCTATCCCTGCATTGATAACGTTGTTAGGTGATCGTGAAGAGAATGTTCGTGCAATTGCCGCTGAGACACTTAAGAAAATAGGACCTGCAACGCAAGCAGAAATTCCTGCATTGATAAAACTTTTGGGTGATCCTTCTTCGGATGTTCATAATTTTGTTATCAAATCTCTAGGTGATATAGGACCTGCAACGCAAGCAGAAATTCCCGCATTGATAAAACTTTTGGGGGATTTTTCTTCAGATGTTCGTTCAAGTTCCATCGAAGCTCTTGTTAAGATTGGTGAGCCAGTAGTAGATTCTTTAATAAAAATTCTTGCAAGCTCTGATGAAAATATCCGAAAATATGTTATCGAAATTCTTGGTAAGATAGGTCATGAAGCAAAGGCTGCTGTTCCTGCGGTAATAAAACTTTTGGAAGATTCTAATTTAGATGTCCAAAGCAGCGCCATTGATGCTCTTGGCAAAATAGGTGACGTAAGAGGTCTTCGAAAACTCAATTACATCGCCTTAAATGATTTTAAATTTAGTGAAGACATTCGTCAGAAGGCAAGGAAGGCTTTCGAAGAGATTAAAAGTAAGGTTTCATCAGAGGAATGGAAAAGGAATACAAGTTTTGTTAATTTTCATTCTTTTAAAAAGCATATTAAAACTGGTGGTATAGGCATAGGAATTTTTTCGCTGTTATGGGCATTAGCAACTGCCATGAGTTTTATCTGGGCAAAGGCTGCTTGGGGTAAGCGTATGGGGGGAAAAGATTCTTTGCCTTTCTTTAAAACAATACCGGAGATTGTGCGATTAAAGAAAGATGAAAAAATGGATAAGGTTTTTATCCAGAGAGTATTAAGATTTGGTACAGAGGGGCGAATCGGAGGAGGAATTTTTCTAGGGATTGTTGTTTTAAGTGCTGCGGTAGGGTTAATATGGTTTGATATTTTGTATACTTACGTTCAGATGGGTGCTTTTTTAGCTTCTGTATATTTTATAGGGTTCATACTTCAATCAGAGACAGTAATAAAACTGACAAGGCGGGGTTATCGAGCAGGGGTTTATCCGTTGACCTATTTATGGTTAGCCAGGGATTATAAATATTCCGGAACAAGAAATCCTGAACATTTTTATCGCAGGGTTAAGGTAAAGTATTACAGTCAGCGTCTTAAGAATCTTGATAGTAATGTCCGGGCAGGCGCAGCAGAAGCCTTTGGTAAGATGGGGTTTGAAGCGAAAATAGTCGTTCCTGTTTTAGTTAAGGCATTGCAGGATTCTAATCAGAATGTCCGCAATGCCGCTATCGATGCTCTTGTAGAGATAGGGCAACGAGCAATGTCGGCATTGATTGAAGCTTTGGAAAATTCCGAACACCTCATTCGGGAAGGTGCTTACGAAGCTCTTAGGAAACAACAGCTCTTAACGACATCATTGATGCTAAAGCGATACATTGTTGATTTTAAGGATGTTGATGATAATGTTCGTAACGAGGCAGTAGAGGTGTTGAGAAGAATGAAGGTCAATATAACAAATTTCTTTGTTGAAGTGGAAGCCGCTATTTTTATTTTGTTTAAGATATTACAAAATTCTAATCAGAATGTTCGTAATGCGGCTGTTGATCTTCTTGTAGCGATAGGGCAGCCGGCAGTGCCGGGATTGATTGAGGCTTTAGAGAATTCTGAACATTTTATTCGGGCAGGTGCTTATGAAGCCCTTGATAAACAACAACTCTTAACGAAAGAATTTAGAATAAGGAAATATACTGCTGATTTATTTGATTCGGATGGTCGTGACCGTAAAGCTGCGTTAGAGGAGTTGAAGGGGCTCCTTTTCGAGGTTGTTGTTTCTCGAGAAATATTCCAAAAGATATCCGTGGCGAATCCTCCATTATGGATATTTATCTTAATTCAGAAAAATAATCCTCATGTTTTGGAGACACAGCCTTCTTTAAATAAGCTTTTTAAAAGGATTAATATAGAGTTGGATAATACTCCGGAAGAAGAACGAGAGGCTTTTTTAATTCAATTTTCAGAATCTATTACAACCTACAGAAGCACCTTTGAAAGTGTTCAAGATGCAGAGCCTATCTATGGGAGAATCGCTTCATTTTTAAATATTGTCCATGATAATCTACCATTGAATTTGAAGGCGCTTAAGAATGTTGGACTTAAGATAGATGATATTGATGAACTTATAAAGATATTGCCTTTAAATAATCCTTTAACCCGTATCATAAGGATGCTGGGTGAAGGGCAATCTGTCATTGGTGGGTATGAAGATGTAGTATCATTTATTATCGAGGCAGAGGAATTCTCAAGATTTTACAATGTTATTTTGGAGATTGCCCGGGAGAAACAGCGCGCGGCACCGGCGGAGGTGTCAGGCATTTTAGAGGTCGTAAGGCTTTATAAAAATAAAGGAATTTTGACAGGGTGGACAGATAAGGATTGGCAGAATTTTTTTGAAGATATTCGGGAGTATTATAACCAAGGATTTAAAGTCATGACGCTGCAATTTTTCATTTATTTTCGTGAGCATAAAAACGATCAAGTATCGTTAGATAGTTTAAAGGAAAATATTGACATGGAATTAAAAGATATGGCTTGGGGATCGTTTTTTGGATTAAATGAAGAGTTTAAGAAAAAATATAAGTTTACGACTTTAGAGGAAATGGCCCTGACGGCAAAGTATCTACAGACAAGTAATTTTACGAGTAAAGATTATGAAGGTGCTTATAATCAAGTTAAGGCATCCCTGGAAGCTATAGGCCATGATCAATGGCATAAGGAAATCCCAGATTCCTTGAGAACATTGTGCCGGTTATGTGGAACAAAGACCCAGATTATTTACACCCCACAAGGCCGGGGTGATGAGCAGGCATTAAACAAACTTTTTGAAAGATTATCCTCCTATGTCAGCGGGTCGAAGTTATCTTTTAAAGACCTGTTAAATTCGAAGATTTCATTAGAAGAGATCAAGGCTTTTATAGTTAGCCGGATCGTAGCAGAACAGGAGAGAGGGTTTTATCAGAGTATTCCTAAAAAGGTGCAGGAACAGATGTCCTGGCTATTGCGTTGGCATACGCTTTTGAGCGATACGTTTAAATTAGATTACAAATTTATACTTGAGAAAGAGATAAGAAATATTGTTAAAGATTCCTCGCTAGACGTCAGGGCATTGGAAGAAAAGATGGGCGCGTTAGGGGGGATTTTTATTAGTTTAGTTGGTAAGAACAGGTTGTTTAAGATAGATAGAGAATTAGAGAATATTATCAAAGACGATGAGTTCAATAGGCTTGAAGATTATTTTTTAAGGAAGTGGATGCCTGGGATAAAATATCAGGATTTAAAAGCCAAGAAAACATTTGAACAATGGATAAATCGAGGGTTTGATAAATTTATAAAAAGGCTGGCCTCAAAAATCAGCAAGGACCAGAGGGATATTCAGGAGCAAGTTATCAAAGGTGCTATTAGTCGGGCAAGAATCGCGTATCTTGACAATTTTCAAAGTATTGTTTCTTTGAGAAAGGTTCAATACAGTCAAAGACTAGCAGATAATCTGCTTGATGTTTTTTCAGAAGAGATAAATTTGATAACAGCACAGCTTAAAAATTACCGAGAGGTAAGCATATCTTCAGAAGATGCCCTTTATGTAGGATTGTTTGATGACCTTCTTCATCTTTCCGGTGAGTTTATCCAAACAGAGGTATGTACGTGGTGTGATAGGGCTCGGCAGGTTAGGGAGGGAATGCAAGAAGGTATTCATTTTGCTGTTATTGCTTTGAAGGATGCCCAAGGGCGGATATTAGGTTTTTCACAGGTCCAGATAATTAAAACACCCCTAAAGGGGAGTAAAGAAGAAGGTTCCCAGGGGTATCGGGTTCTGTCCCTTACAGGGATAAATCTTTCCGAAAAGGCGATTCCGATCGATAGAAAAAGGGCGGTTTTGGTTATTCTTAAGGCAGCTTGGAGTTTAGCTCAGGCTGCAAACTTACAAAAGGCAGTTGTCATTTATGCGAGTAATCTCCATTCAAATCAAGAAGACGTAAAGAGATATATTAGTGAATTTTCAAGTCAGGGATATCTGAAGAAAGGCAATCTGCTTGAGACGGTAAAGTTGAGTCATAGTCCTTCGTACAGCTATCAGGAGGTGTATGTAATCGACAATCTACCGGAGATAGGGCTCATTACTACAGATAAAGAAGAAATAACAACGGCCCAAGAGAAGGAAGATTATCTTTTAGAGAGAAAACATTTAGGTTTTTATAATAACCTTGGCCATATTGTGCACAATGGAGAGTTGTCAGAAGAATATGCAGGGATGCTTAAAGAAGAGATAGAAGGAATATTAAAAACCATGCCGCAGGATATTATTGAAGATTTAGGGCTTAATTTTGCCGGTGGAGGGATCAGCTTTAATGTCATTCATGAACCCTCTTTGGATCGCAGCACGATAAGCCGGACTCAGGAGGAGATTACGCTTTATTTGGGGGTGGATGTGCTCTATGGGGAGGGGAAAATTGAGACCTTAACGTTAAGGGAGCTTTTGGGCGAGGTTATTGCCTCTGTTATCCTCGAAGATTATCAGCAATTGAAAGAAGCTTCAAAGACCAATGAAAACGCGTATTTTAAGATGGAATTGATAAAGGTGCTTTTAAATTATCGGGCTTATTTGGCACTATATCATAAGTTGATTCAACGGAAAAACTGGACACCAGAAAATTATTTGGATGAAAAGATTGCGCAGGAAAGGAAGACATTATTAGCTGGGTACAGACAGGATTTGGAGAAATTTACAAAAGGCATGCATGGTGTCGCACAGTGGAATGTTTTTCTGAATATCATGGATGACGCGGATCCGGCATTTATGGTTATAAATTATGTGCATATCCTATTAAAAAATTCCTCATTAGACGAGAAGGGGATTTATACGATAATGATGAAGGTTAAAAATATGGATGTCTTGGGCAAACCCAGCATTGCGCGGTTGAGGAATGTATTAAAGGAATTCTTTTTATCCGGGAAGGTAAGATTAAGAATAGGTCAAAAGGTAATAAACAATGAACGGTTTGATAATTTTGATGATACAGCTGCATTAACACAGGTCAAAGATACCCTGCTGACAACACAGGATGCCAATATTTTTTATCAATTAATACGAGAGGTTTTATCTGGTTTACTACCGCTGGATGAAATCGGACTCAATAGTGAGATAAGCGATTTATTCGAGAAGGATATATTTTCATTGCCGGATAGAGAGGGTGTTTTAAGAAAGGTAATCCAGGATATTTTTACAAGACGCATAGGCGGAAAGGCTTTTATAGCATTAAAAGCACATCTTGCTGCAAATAGAGGGTTTAAAGAGATTCCTTATATAGAAGTTTTGAGTCAGGAATTAAATGAGGGAGAGGATGCCGATGATTATGAGTTTTTAAGGTACGTTGGGAATGAGGATGGTTTATACAAGTTGATTTCAGATGAAGGTGATATAGTTCAGACACGGGATTGGGTGAGCCAGTTGTTTGTGATGAACCAGGAAAATGATGAGTCAACGCAAGCTTCTCCTCTCAAAGCTAATCAAGTAATACAAAAAGAGTATGAAGGAACAAGTTTTCTCGCCAAAGTCATAGATGCCGTACGTGGGAAAATTAATATTTTAAAACAAGAGGGACAAATATGGGACGTAAAACGTAGTGAGGCATTAAAGATTTTAGCGCCATATATTTCTTACCTTGTTAATGCTCCACCAGATTCCATAGAAAAATTTGATGAAGTACGCCTCACCGCAAGTTTCAAAGGCACCAAAAATTCCTTCCTCGCTGTAAAATCAGAAAATGGCCGCAACATTCTTTACATTCATCTCTACGCCGTAGATAAGGTTGCTGATTTAGTTTCAAAACAGGCCGATAAAGATAAAGACTTTTTCCTTCAAGCCTTTGCCGGTCAAATCCGTCATGAACTTGACCGCCATATTAAGGAAGGCCTTGCCGATGGTCCCGAAGCCCAAAATCGTGACCTCGCCGACTTTACCAAACCTCAGCATTTAGACGAACTCACCGCCACGGTGTATGTATTAGATCACCCAGAAACATTTTATCTTCAAACAAATAAAGAATTTGAAACTGAGCTTAGAAATATTTATGCGATGTACAAGAAAAAAGAATCTACAAAAAGGCTGTTGCCCGAGGGCGATATAACTTCCCGTGGCGGGTTGAATGCCCTTGTAAAACTTACGCAATATGGGTTTAAGGCAGCAGTCTTTTTCGTTGGTTTTGTTGTTCATTTGGGAATAGTGACGGGTGTATATTTACTGTTTGTAGCTGGGGGGCGTTTGTTGTTAAAGGTTGTTGATGTATCGTTCCCGATTTGGCGAAGAATCTATGTTGAGTTGACACGTATCACAGGAGGATTTAATGATAAATCTGATTCTGAAGGAAATGAGAAGCCAGGCTCAAAGAACAAAACGCTTCCTAGCTTTGATCTCATGGCGGCAACGTTATTCGGGTATTTGGTAGCAAATCATTTAACAATTATGTTATCAGCTGGCGCGATTGCTGCACTTGTTGCGTTGAGTTTATTTGGAAAAATAGGAAAACGAACTATAGGTGAAGCAATAATCAATTTAACAAAAAGGTCGTTGCACAAGGGCTATATAATCTCCCGTGGCGGGTTGAATGCCCCTGTTCGGCTTCTTGGTTGGCTTGTCCGGCATACCGGCAAGGCAGCGGCCTTTTTAAAATATTTTAAAAAGAACTCTTTTTATTTTTTCAATGGAATGAGTGTTGAGGGTTCCAAGAGTTTTACGTATGAGCAGCTTATTAATAGTAATAATTTTACTTACTTTAACAAGAGAGGCTTTTGGAAGGTTTCCAGTTTGGATTTCTTGTTTATTGAGAAGATAGGCATCATTTGGAATAGTTTTTGGGATCTTGGAGGTAATCGCCATAGCAATGACATCCTTATGGGAGGCATTAAATTTATCGGAAGAGACAATAAGGGCAGGTCGTTGTTTCATGGTGGAGAAATCAGTGAAAGGAAAAGGAATAAGAATGATATCGCCCTGTTTGTGGCGATTAGAGGTCATCATAAACCGTATCTTCTGGGTTATTCCAAAAATCAAAGGAATTTTGAGCTGTTTTTAGCAGAAGAAGGTCATCTGTTGAAATTTTCAATAAACGGGGAAGATCATGAAGGAGTTGTCTTTGTTTTTCAATTCCAAGATGAGAAATATGTTCTTCAAGCATTTTTAATGTCATCCAAAGTTCCTCCTTTAAGATTTATCGGGACATTTATTAATCAATTTATCCTTAGTGCTTCAAATATAACATATCTTTTAAGTCAGGGCAAGGCAGCGGCTTTTTATTCAATTTTAGCTAAAAGAGCAATTTTCTTATCGTCTGCTCCAGAAGGAACCCTACGGGTATCAAATCCTTTTTGGTTAAAAATTTTAATTAGTTCATGGGGAATATTTTCATCAAAAAGAAATTTCATAGAAGGTGTTGGGTTAGTTGACTTTGGCAAAAGGAACCGATTCACCGGTTCTAACGAGTTTGGTAGCAAAATGAAGCGCAGCCTGGATATGCTTTTTAGTCAGTTTGGGATAGTAGCGAGTGATGATTTCAGTGACCTCGATGCCGGCCTCAAGGAGTTCCAAAACAAGATAAATCATAATGCGGGTTCCTTTAAAGCAAGGCCGGCCGTGGCATATGCGGGGGTTGATATCTATGTATTTACGGTAGTTAATCATGTATTTACTCTCCTTATTAAAAAGGATAGTCGGTCAAAATTAGTGTTTAACGGCAGTTTTGGAAAGTCTTTCTACAATCCATTTTTGTACAAGCCGGTCGTAAAGGATTCCTTCTTTGGTAGCGAGACGCCGGAGTTTGGCCATTTGACGAGGCTTAAGGGTAATCAGCAGATGGCTTGGTTTTGGGAATTCGAGATGCACTGGCTTCAATTCATCAAGATATTGAGTGCTGTCATGAGTATCCCAAAAGGCGGCAGCATCCGCGTCATTCTTAAATTTAGGGATTCTTTTGGTCGACATGTATTACCTCCTTTGAAAAAGTTTTTGTTCGGATCGGGACATGTTTCTAGCCGTAATAATATAGGCCAATCCTTTAGATTCATAGCGAGCCACCATAAACAAGTATCGTCCGGCGTACGATTGTCCGTAAATAAGATAAAGTCCATCTTTAGATTTCTTAAACAATGGTCGTCGGTAACAGGCTTCTTCCACTTCTTGAGTGTTCACTCCATGTCGCGCAATATGGTTAATGTTCCAAGCATCCCATTCAAATTCAGTTATTCGCATCAATTTTCCTCTTTGTTAAAAAGGGTAGCATATGGAAGTAATGGTGTCAAGCTGCCGCAGGAGGAAAATCGACTAAAAAATAGTAATTCGCAATCAGGATGGTTTTTGAAAGCGGCCTTTTTTAGAGTTTTGAAAACGATAATATGGCCTACGCAACAGCGTGTTGTATTTTTAGGGAAAGTAGCCGGTTTAACGTTAGGCCTTCTTCTGACGGTTATTGCGCCTGTTTTTGCTGGTGCTGGTGAGGTTTTTGTTGGCGGGTCTCCGGTTTGGATTGCGTTGGGAGGAATCATTGGTATAGGGATAGTATTAAACCTTTATAGGCGTGGGGGCAAAAAACAAGCAGAGGAGTTAGGGAAACAGGCAGGTACGATAAGGGAGGAAGGCAAAAAGACGGTATTACAGGTGATTAGCTCTTTTGCGATTGGTGGGGTGTCGCAGATGACTTCAAGTCTTTTATCAGATATAGAGAAAAATAGATTTACGGCAATAGTTTTATCCAGACATGTAGAAGGAGAGCGCGATAAAGAAATTGATCATCTTAGAAACAATGGTGTGAATTTTATTTTTGAGAAAAAGCAAAATTCATTTTTTAATAGTTTAGTCGATAAATCTATTATTCAACGAATAATATTCACGTTTATGTACATAAATAGGACTATGTATAAGCCGTTCATTGGGTACTATTTATTTAAAACAATACAACCAGATGTGGTGCATTTTCATTCATCAAAGGGCTTAAGGCATTTTCCTATTAAATTTATTGCAAAGTTTATAATCAATGGCCCTAGAATTTTAACGACATATCATGATTCTGCATATGGTAGGAAGAAATTAATAAAGAAATATGGGCTGATTTTAGGAGGTGTGATAAGCATTGCAAATTATTTTGATATGCGATTTATGAATGATGCGATTGTTGCGGTGACAAAAGCCCAAAATGTTGGTAGCGGCTCTAAAGTTCAGGTGATTGAAAACGGGGTTAATTTCGACTCGGTTCAAGAAGCCACACAGGATTTCAAACAGACCAGGTTTAAGGAATTAGCGAATACATTAAAAAATAATTTTGTCTTAGTAAATATTGGCGGGTTACATTCAGATAAAGGGCAAAAATATTTAATAACAGCTATGCAGACAATTATTAAGAAAATATCTAACGTGAAGCTTCTTATTATTGGTGAAGGTCAAGAATATCAATCTTTAGAAAATCAAATAAAAGAGTTGAATCTTCAAGAGAGTATTGTTCTTTATGGAGCAGTAGATAATCAAGATGTTTCAAAAATTCTTTCTTTTGCAGATATTTTTGTTTTTCCATCAGTGTTTGAAGGGCTTCCTTTAGCCCCGTTAGAAGCCATGGCTATGGCAAAGCCTGTTGTGGCGAGTCGTGTAGGGGGGATCCCTGAGACTTTAGGTGAAGATGAAAGTGCAGGGTTATTAGTTCCTGCCAAGGATCCGAAAGCGTTGGCGGAGGCCATTATTCGGTTACATAACGATAAAGAATTATCTAAAAAAATGGGTGAGGCTGGACGAAATATAGTTCTTGAAAAATATACCGCTAAAACCATGGCCAAAGAATACATGGCCTTGTATGACCGCCTTCTTCTCGAAGCCAAGCCATTTCGTGTTTTGCGTTTGATTATGGATATTTTTCAGCATATTTTATCTAGAACTCGAACTTTCTTTTTCCCAAAAAATTTTGATTACCATTTTGTTTTGAATCTAGGTTGGCAGGCCTGGTCTAAATTATTCAGCCTGCCAAGGTATATTCGTATACCTGTATTTATTTTCATTATTAGTGCTTGGTATATTTTTGGATTTCCTAGTATTGCGTTTGCTGATGGTGTTTTCTTTAGTGAGACAATTTTTAGTTTAGACGTATTTGACTGGTTGTCGATTGTTTTGGGTGGGGGAATATTTATTTTTGTTGGGAAGACTTTTGGCATGTTTAATGACGGGGAGGAGGATAACGTTAAATATATTCCTGGCAAAACACAAGATGACGAGACTAAAAGACATGTCATGAATATTTATGATTCACCACCGAAGGGTGAGGAATATCAGCTTTCTGCCAAAGAGGCGTATGACCAGATGGAAGCATTATTTGAAGAATACCAAAGTAGAATTGACAACTGGGAATATATCACCAATGGGGTGTCTGAAAAAGATTTTGCGCTTATTACGTATGCGGATTCCGTAACAAATAAGAATCAACCTAATGAAAAAGCTCTTAAAAATACATATAAACTTTTTAGAGGGATTAAAAAAAGTAATGGGGGAATTAAAAAAACTAATAAGGGGAGATTTCCATTTACGATTTGGCAGCCAATATCCTTATTTCCTTCCAGTACAGATCGTGGTTATGGTGTGATTGACCATAAGGTTGTGGATCCTCGATGGGGAGACTGGGAGATGGTGGAGAAAATAGTCAAAGAATTCAATCTTAAATTGCAATTAGACTATGTCATGAACCATATTTCTGATCAGAGTGAATTATTTACGGAATTTTTAAACGGGAATGAATTGTATAAACATTTCTTTACGTATTACAGGGCGACATATATTCAGGAAGAAATTGATGGGGAAATTGTTTATATGCGTAATGACGGAAGCCGGAGCCGGTTTGTTAATGGCGATGAAGGGGATCGTATTACGATAGATATGTATAACGACCCAGAACAAAATATTCTCTTTGATCAATGGGATAACCGCGTGGATCGAAAGGATTTTGATCTCATAACCCGTCCACGAACTTCTGATTTATTAACGGAAAAGACGCGGATAACGACAAGAGAAGATGGAACAACAGCAGCTATAAAAGTTATGGTCTGGACCACCTTTAGTCCTCACCAAATAGATTTAAACTGGCATAACCCTGCTGTTTTGGTTTTTATGACGGATGTATTTTTAAATCTTATAAGCCATGGGACAAAAATTGTCCGTTTAGATGCCGCCCCCTATATATGGAAAGAATTGGGGACAAACAGCGCTCATCAAAAGAATGCCCATAAATTGGTAAAACTTTTCCGTTCAATGGCTGAAAAGGTTGCCCCTACTGTCAAGCTTCTTCCTGAAATTAACGCATCAATTGAAGATGCCAAGAAATATTATGGCGATGAGAGACATCAAGATGAAGGTCATATTTTATATGATTTTGGTTTCTTTCTCGAAATGGTATCGGCGCTCCAAAAAGGGGACGCCAAAGAACTTAGAAAATATCTTCAAATGCATCCCCATGTAAAGGAATATTATTGGTACGGTTTGCTTAAAGGGCATGATGGGGGGCCATTGTTAGCGGCTCAGAATATTTTGGATCCAGAACGATACTGGGATGTGATCACTTCATTTAAAGAGCACAGCGAAGATATGTATGGTAGGGAATTAATTATGTATCGCAAAGTTAAAAATTTAATGGATTCGCTTAAAGAGGATAATAACAGCTTAAGCACACATCTTAAAAATATTCTTGGAAAAGAAAAGGTGGATGCCACGATTGATTTTGCTTTAAGCCTTTTAAAAGATAAAAAAGAGCGGCCGTGGGAATTTTATAAGAAGCTTATAAGCTCTGAAGAAGTTCCATACGAATTAAATTCGACGGTGTGGAGCCTGTTGTCTTCTTATAGAAAAAAGGGAGAGAATATGTCCACGACAGCAGCTCGATATTTTGCTGCATATGATCCAATATTCACCGAAGGCGTTATTCCTGCGATAGAAATTACGGACTTTTTTGGAATGGTGAATATGACTGCAGAGTACAAGGCGGTGGTTACCCTGGATCAATTTAAAAAAGCAAGTCTTTCCGAAGAGGATTTTAACATACTGAAAGAAATGGAGTGGTTTAAATTAGAAAAAGGAAGTCAAACAGAAGGATCCTTTAGAAAAGAATTGAAAAATATCAGAAATGATATCGAAAAAATGTTTTCAGATAATATAAAACGTAAATACGTCATCGAGGTTTTAGAGGCCGCTTTAGAAGAAAGATCATTACGTAGTGTTCACCGTTTTCATATAGAATTATCTGATGCTATAAGAAGAATGAATGATGAATCGCCAAAGGGGCGGGTACAGCCATTATTGAGGCTGGCTAATTATAGTAGCGAACATAAAGCTCTTCATCCGGATGGTGAGGAAGCGGTGATTGAATTAGCTAATAAAGAAGTTTTTGCCTTGGCGCGTAAACATGATGGGGAGGCTATCATAAGTTTACTGAATGTTTCGGGAAAGGCCCTTGACCTGGAAATACCGATTGCACAATTTTTAGCTAATGACAAAATTAAGTCCGGACCACTATTTACACGTGGCGATGAGTTAAAGATGTCGGATCTTATTCGAGAGGAAGAAAAACATATTTCATTAGATGGGAATATTGAAGTAATACGTATTCATATGGAACCGTATCAAGCTCTTAAAATTGAGACAACTGTCAAGGAAGATGAAATTGAGGATGATAAGGGGGCGCAAAGAGTAATAAAACTTTTTCAAGAAGGGTTGGCGCGCGCCGCGGTGGGTATCGGTATTATTTTTACAACCAGTTTGTTCGGGTTAAGCGATATAGCTACTTTTTTCTCATTTTTTATAGGCACAGTATTTTTAACATGGCCGTTGCTGCACCTCGACGTCCTTCCCGTGGTGGGTCGATCGCAGACTCGGGTTCCCCAATCCAATGTAGCAGCAGCTTTTAATGTTGAGCCATTTCAGGGCGAAGATAAAAAATCATCGAAGGAAATTATGGATGTCGCAACAATTGAGTTTGAAGAATCTATGGATGCGTTGGGTAAAGAAAATAATCTTCGTACTTTGGAAGAGGGCGTAAGCGTGGCGTCCTCTTTGGGAGACGGTGCAAGAATGTCGAGAATACACACAAGAAGAAAAATGCCAACGCCAGCGCAAAGAGATAAATCGTTTTCTTCTGTTAATCTCGCTTTAGCACATATTTTTGAGGAAGATATTTATTTAGATAAGATTTGGAAAAGTGTATTAATGGTTTTTGGTGTGATTCCAGCACATGAATATGGGCATCGTATTCCAGGAAGCCGATGGTTTGAGGAAGGGCCTTTGATGGATAAAATTTTTACAGGCACGATGAATTTGACGCGCGGATCGCCGCTTTCTGTATTCTTTTGGGGACCGATGATGAATTTAGTGGTCGGTCTCGGAATTGTCCTTTCCGTTGCATTGATCGGATTCGGTAGCATCTTCACTCCTCTTGCCCTCTTCGCCGGCACACTTCATTTAGCTGCTTTTATTTACGAGTTTGTTTCTCCGCAAGGAGATTTTCAAAAATTATATCAAGGGCTGTCGCACCGTAACGTTACCTCCCGTGGCGGGTCGGTCGTTTCGGTTGTAGTAGCGGCAGCCCTTAATTATATAAAAAATTTAGCCGCTGTTGCATCTCGTCGTCCTTCCAGAGGTGGGTCGATCGCAGACTCGGGTTCCCCAATCCATGCAGCAGCGGCTAAATTAGCTAAATTTATTTTAAAGTTTTTAAAAAGGTCGCCGTTTATAACTACAGCGTTCCGCTTCCCGTGGCGGGTCGGTTTCGCTGTTCTAAGCGGCATCCTAGCGGCGACCTTTTTATTCTATTTTCCTGACGTAACATTTGACTCGAGCAGTCACTGGGAATTCCTCCTCTTTAGTTACGCGGCTCTGAGCAATTCTAAAGATTCTCAAAATGATGAAACGCAAATAACACAAGGAGGTATACCCGTGAAGGTTGGTGACTTTATGTCGGTTGATCTTTTGTTTGGTAAAGAAGCAAAAAATATAGTGTTCATGAGCATGGAAAACGTCCGAGAGAGAAAAAGTACTGTTGTGATATTAAAGAATAGATCGACGGGTAAAAGATTAAAAGTAAAGTTTGTAGCAATAAAATCGGAGGGTACAGAAGGTCTTTTAGTCAAATTTCGAAATCCGCAACGATCGCAAGAAGACTCATCCGTTTATAAAATTTATAAGGATAAGGATAAAAAAAATAAAATAGTGTTGGCGGATAAAAATGGAATACACATCAGAAATTTAAAGAATTTAAGAGGACGTATAAAACTTAACCTTAGCGAGGTTGCTAAACCCCAGAGGAGTTCTTTGCTTAGAAATTTCTTTTCTGAAACGGAACAAGCATCTCATGCGCTTGCTGTGGAGGGGGACAGGGTAATTAGACCATATTTAGAGAAAATAGGATTTTCAGAGGAAGAAATTATTGAGCTCGACCCTACAGAATATTTTTTAAGAATTGTTAAGAAATATAGAAAGAAGTTTGGAGAAGATCAAGAAGGTGTTATGGATGAAGAGTTTGTTATTGCAGAAAGGGTCAACGGAAAATTCCAATGGCGCCTTAGAGGGGGTGAAGAGGCCTTTAGGGAAATGGCACAAGTAAATTTACACTTACTAAAGGAAGAAATCGCTTATCTTCTTATGCAGATTAAAGTTCATGAAGCGGGGGAAGATGAAGAAGAAGGCATGGATAATCAAATAAAAACTATTGTATGGGTAAGAAATAATATACGGCCTGAGAAGGACATTCCGACGGCTCTTGATATTCCGCAAAGTCTCAACCTTAATCGCACAGCTAAGGCGGCCCTGGTAGAGTACCTAAAAATTTTAAATAAATCAAGAAGAGTGAATCCTGTCGGGGAACGGATTAAAGACGCAAAAGGTACTTTGGCCATTTTGGAAGATAAATTGAGTGGGTTGGAACGAAATAATCCCAAAAAGCTTTTGAAGGATGTCAGGCGTATGAAAATATTGGCAAGCAAACTCATTAATTCCATGCGGTTAAGAAGGGACATAGGCCCTGGATATTCTTATACATTAAGAACGCTTAATAAACGCGTTACACGGTTAGCCGTCGACACATTAGACGCCATATTAATAGCGGTTGATACCTCTGAAGCCGATAAAAAAACTACACGTAAACTATTATTAACGGCTAAAAGATTTAAAGACATTATTGAATATAGTATTGCCTACGACGACATTATTAATAATCGGGAAATTATTGATACAGTTAAAGGATACCGGATACCTTATATTTCATTGAATTACAAGGGAAGCGTGATCAGATTATTAGTAAGAGTTATCAATGTGTTGATATTTGGTATCAATTTTGTTGTTGGTTATATTTGGGGCATGTTCCCTCGTATTAGAATATCGCTGAATGTAATATTGGCATCCAGTAAAATTCTCATTAACAAAGGGAATGTCATTTATGGAGGTTTATATGAAGATGTTTCGGAGGGAGGTTCACCCAAAGAATATTTTGAAGCCGTGGGGCTGGGGAGTTATGTAGGTATTCAGTATTTACGTAATTCTGTATTGGAAGGAGAAGAATTTGGATTTCATGCCTTTACCATAGTCCGTAAAGTGAGTAGTCGATTTTTTACGTTAACGTGGCCTTTTCTTGCCTTGCTCTTTGCTTCTTCGACCCAAAGTTTTTGGGAAAAAATAATATCTCAAGATTTTTGGGGAAAAATAGAGCTCACGGATTTAGCGATATCGTATGGCATGTCTATAGGATTCTTTTGGCTGACATTAATACGAAAAAATTTAAAGTATCAATTCTTAAAAGGGAGATTTAGGAGAATTATTCGAAATAAATGGGTGTGGCTTCATGGATTAAAAAATAGTCGTATTGAGGCTTTGCAGGCATTGAGGGCGGCTCGAGAGAGAGAAATGTCTGCCCCACAACCTAATGTCGATATGATTATTGTTGTTGTTGGCGACAGTAAGGATAACGAGAAGCAGGTCGCTTTTGAGAATATGTTTGCCGGTTCTGAAGGTACTATTTGGCGAAA
This sequence comes from Candidatus Omnitrophota bacterium, assembly GCA_029261055.1. Taxonomy (GTDB): domain Bacteria; phylum Omnitrophota; class Gorgyraeia; order Zapsychrales; family Zapsychraceae; genus JAJDCA01. Next base: position 90,303 of record JAJDCA010000075.1, read on the forward strand.
TGATGTCCCGGTATTGATCGTAAGAAATAATCCTGGTAAAGGAAGTGGAAATGCACTTTTAAAGATGGCAGAACTTTTTGAAAATATTCAATCTCCTGCACTACAGGTTATAGATGCCATGCAAGATGATCCTGATATAACAATGGTTAATAAGGGGGTTCAAGTGAACGCCCTTGATCATTTAACGGGTAAAAATATTGAAGATTTAAGTATTATTGTAGCTACCAATGGACACGATGTGGATCCAAGCAAAAAAGAGTTATTATTCCCCGGGCTGGAGCAAAAGCTCGCCACACTGGAATATCAACTATCTAATGGTTATCTGGGAGCGCAATATGATAAAGATAATGCGAAAAATGGGCTGATTTTTCTTGATGGTGAGGGTGTTTATTTAGGGCCTGTAGAGCGAAGAGGAGATATTACATTGCTTTCAGCCATGGTCAGTTTAAAGAAAGTTCGCAAAGGCTTAGCCTTTTTTCATAGTAATTCTGAGGACGATGAAGAAGGCATTAAAAATATTTATGATAAATTTGCATTTGATTTTGTTCGGGAAAATCATCCACTCCGATTTGAGTGGCATGAGTTAAAAAAAGAACAAGTTCCAGTTGTTACCGGTGTGAAGCTTGTGAGTTTTAAATTTTTGTCGCTGCTCAATGATTTGCAGGCCCACTTAACACAGGTTGAAAATGGTGAGAAGGATTATGAAGACATTTTAGCCACTATTAAAGATGCGGATGTAAGGAAAAAACTCACGAAATACAGAAAAAAGATTGCCGGCATAAGGAATTTACCGATACGGATTTCCGACATTATAACGCCTGTCTTGCGCATAAGTACCGGGGCAGATAAGAAGCTTATCAAGTACCTTGAGGTTTATTACGCCGGAATGAAGAAAAGTTTACGGAATTTAAAATATAAGAAAAGCCCAACGGAAAATGAAGATATCGTTACTTTTTATGCTGAATTGTTTAAGTTTTATCGGGAATGGTTTAAAGGTAGAAGGAGTCAACCTTTTAGCTTTTATTCTCCACAGGTTACGCATGACGAGGCATTTTATTTTAAGAGGTTCAAAGATGAATCTAAATACAAAGATGATTTAGATGAATTTAACTCCATAGTGGAGGAAGCTGAAAATAATAAAAAATCAAGGGGAGCAGTGAAAAAGGCCGCCGGTTTCTTATTAGCCGCTATTGGAATTGCATGGGCTATACTACCGGCCAAAACTTTCGGCGATGATCTTTTAAGTCCTATCGGTCAGGCGTTGGCAGAGACCTCTTCCTTTTGGCAATGGGTGACGATGGCGATAGGTGTTGGCGTATTTGGTTTTTTCTTGAAAGAATCTAGTATTCTGGTCAGCCAAGAAAATAAATTTTGGGAAGAAATGAACCGTCGGGATCATGACGAGACAGTTCGTGAAAGAAAGATTAAGTGGCGGTTTCATAACAGAGGGGATGAAATTCTCGACACCGTTAAAATGGTACATGAAACAACCATTCAGCGGGCTGTTCGGAGTCCCGGCTACATTGAAACATTGTCGATGACTTTATTCTGGAGCCGTCTGCTCGTAGGGTTCAATAAATTTCGGAATGACCGGGTCACCGGACGGGTCAGGGCGATTGATTATCTCGTCAAGAAAATACAGGAGAACTGGTATCATTTGCCTTTTGCCGGGGTTATGGCCGCATTAGCCGGGCCGATTGCGCATGCTAATGATATGTTTTCAGGGCAAATTGTTTCCGGGAAAAAGGTGGGGCAAGCACTTCTTGATGTGTCCATAGGAGATTTAAACGATGAGAAGGGTATTTTTTCCACTGCGATAACGGATAAAGCCGGCACGATGCACTTGCCGCCAAACGAGAAGGCGTATGTTCTATTGGCCTCTAAACAATTTCGTATTAAGAATCCGGACGGAACATTCCAACAGCCTTCGATTTTAAAAACGCCCAAAGAAAATTTGGAATTTATGCTGAAACAATTACAGTCAGAATCACCGGTGGGAGTTATTACGATGAAAGATGTCATTATTGCTATCCCGAGGGATGAACGTAATGACGAGCTTGCTTTAACCATTGAGCGTCAGGGGGCTACCGTGTTGCGTTCAGACAAGTATTTAAATTCTGTGTCTGTGCAGGTTGTCCTGCGTGCGAAAGCAGTGCCTGAAGAGCAACGAATCACGGCAGCCATGGGCGTATTTACGCTGGATGAGAATGGGTTGGCTGGAATTTTGGCGCAGGGTCAGGACGGAGTTCTTTCGGCAAGAGTTGTTCCGGAAAGTTTTAGAAATTCTATGTTGATTGAAAAGGACGGGTTTCGTAAGGCTGCCTTCACACGATCGGAGATACTAACTTTAGCTAATTTTGATATTTTCAGCCCTGATGAAGATAGTGATGCCGCCGCTAAAGAGTATTCTCGCAGCGATAAACTATTGGCTAACTCATGGATGAAAGAAGTGAAGGAGGCCAGAAAGAAAGATTTTAGTAAATATGAAAATACGTATGATCGAAAGAGACATGTGTATCAAGTTGCGCATGACTTTAAAATGGATGCACCTTCCTTTATGAACAAAACACGGACCGCTATCAAAATATTAAACGATGGGACAACGTTAGCATCTTTGGGATTTATAACGACAAGAACTTGGGATCAGGAATTAACCGAACAGGATTTAGCTCCCCGTGTCGAAGGGGACAAAGGCAAGGTATTTATCCTTGGGATTATTAAGGATTATTCTGGGTTACAGCTTAACGAGAAACCCATTCCTGGTGTCAGAATTAATCCACAAACTGGTGACGCGGTGGTGCATATTGTTTCGTTTTACGACTCAGGGCGTGTGACTATTAGTAGGGTGGTGTTTAAATTGCGCATAGGACCTCTTAATCAGCAATTAAGTCTTGAAAAAGGCAATCCGTCAGAGGGGAAGGTCCGGTATGATTTGGCCGTGGTGTATGACCTGTTGGGGTATTACCGGGAAGCCATAGATCAAATCAAGAAAGGATTGAAAGTTCGTGGCGCTGAAAAAAATATTTATAAAAAATTGAGTGTATTGAAGATTAATACTAAAGGTTTGCGTGTGCTGGACGGCACAAAACATTGGTCCGGTGTTAAATCTGCCATAAGAGGTTTTAAAAAAGTGGCGAAAGCAATAAAAGACTTTAAAGAAAAGAATGGGCATGATTTAGATTTGTCCCTTTATCCGAAGGACATGGTTCGACGATTATATGAATTTATGGGAGACGCGATTTACAGGAACGATCCATACAAGGCGGCACGGTTTTATCGGGAGGCCTTGAAAATGGCCCCGCATAATCTTGGCTTGTACAAAAAATATTATGACCAAATCTTAAAAGATTCTTTGGATAAGTATTTTGTCCTTTTGGAAGATTTCATGAAAAGAAACAAAAGAGATCCCGATGGTAAGGAAAAGTTAGACATGGTGTTGTTTCAGATTGGCATCAGGGTGGAAAATTTTAAGGGGTGGTTTCACCTTCAGGACAATTTAAGTGAGGGGGAATTAGAAAGGCTGGGCCACCGATTAATTCTCAAAACCGCTTTGGAGGACGAGCATCCGGATTATCGGACATGGTGGTATTTATATATTGAACAATTATTGAAAGACCTTAATGAGATGAGTCAGGGTGATTTGGTCTCACGGTATGAGTCTTTCGGTATAACCGATACTCTTGCACATAATGTGATTGTTTACCGGGAAAAATTAGATCAGGGACAAAAAATGCGCCTGTATCAACTTTCCGATATCAAACAGTGGCATACAGGGGAAAATAAGGGCCTGATTGTAAATTTATTGTATCCAAAGACAGAATTCATTGAGCAATTATTTCATTTTAAACGCGGTAAATTAAATGAACTGGCTAATGAGTCTATTCCTTCGGAAACAACGAAAGGAAGTAATGAGCAAGCCGGCATTAAATCTTTCAGTACAGAAATAGAAGCAGGTCTGGTGGCCAAACATGACTACGAATATCAAAGCAAAATTTTTTCTTTGGCGTGGGCGCACCGTGATCGGGCCGTTGAGCTTTTGGGTTATGGCGACAGCGTTGGGGCTGAACGAGAATATAATACCGCCATCAATCTGTTTAAAGGCAATCGGGTTTATTTTGAAGGGGTCTTTCCTATGGATGCGCAAACGGCTTTGGGACATATTTTTAATGAGATGTTCTGGATTTTTTCAAAAGAAAAATATAAAAAATTTGCCATAGATAGTTTTCAAGTCGTGATTGATAGAGAGTTATTTGATATTGATTATAGAAAGGGTTATCAAGCGGATAAAAAACTTCCGGGTTTTCAGGAAGAAAGAGTTCGAGATTTCGGAGAGCTGGGGCAATTATTTTCGATGGGAGATCGGTTTTATGCTTCTTATGCCAGGGAACAGTTGAAACGTTTAATGGACCCACAACAATACGATGCTTTAATTCAAGATGTAGAAAAATATATGATCTTACTTAAGAGGGCGCAAGAGCCAGAACAAAGCACACAAGATAATAAAGGAAATGAAAAGAAAAATTGGGATGATTTACGGGTGACGATTGAGAATATTTTTAAAGTCGCAGAAAAAAATCTACTGGATAAGGGCGCGGTGGGGTTTAAAATTCAAAAAGCGTTTAGAAAGGCAGAGTTAATAGAAGGCGTAGATGAGGAAAGTTTTTCAATCAAAGATTATTTAGGAAGCTTCACTTCAAAGGAAGATGCGACCAGTGCAGCAGAGACGTTAAATACTGAAAACAATGTCACCCAATATAATCCGTACGTCGCCGACTTCCTCATTTGGTTAGCCCAGGCATGGCAAGAGCATTGGGCGTCGCGAAAGGATTCTTCATCAGACGATTCCTCTAACGGTCGGACTATCTTGTCGATCATTCTTTGGTTTGCCTTTCTTCCAACTCTCTTATTCACATGGGCCATGCAGGTAGCCGTTTCCTCTGGCGCTAATTTCTTTGGGCCAATCGGGAATGCTGTTGCCGAGCCGTCGTCTATAGGGACGGTAGGGACGTGGGTGGGGGCATTTTTAGGGATGATGGGGATTTTGGGGCGTATTTATATGACGGGTCAAAATACGAATGCTCGTACAGAGGAAGAGAAAGAAATGCAAAGCCATTTTGATCCAGGGGCTGGGTTGGGGTTTTTAAAAAGTATGTTAGGGACAAAATTATTATCCGTGAATCAAGCTTCTGATTCCGGTCAGGAAGCAGCTAAAGAAGAATCGGTTGAGCATAAAAGGTTTGCGCTTTTAATGTCGAGGCTTAGCGTGCATATGTTGAAATTTATGGGCAAGGATTTAAAAGACAATACATCCGGCCTTTTTAGAGCCAGGGAGTTTATCGCTAAAGAGTTGCGTTTAGTTTGGCACCATTTCCCTTTTTCCGGTGTTATTGCAGTTTTGTCTCAGGAATTTGAAAAATTGAGAAATATGTATAGTGGCGAAGTTATGGTCGGCAGGGAAATGGGCGAAGGACCTACTTTTGATGTTATTCCGGGGGATTTTGAAAAGAAAAAAGGTTTTATGGACGACAATGTATTGGGCACTCTTATTTCTATGGGCGTGACAGATGAATATGGTGTCAGGCATGTGCCTCCGAATATTGATGCGGAGGTGATTTTGTTGGGAGAAAAATTTAGGCATGCAAAAATTTCCATCAACAATACCCCTGCAGAAAATTTGGCTATTATGAAGCGATACATAAATAAAGACTACAAGGATTTACGCATAGCGGTTCCATTAGGCAAGAAATATGACAGGCTGGCGAAGGCCATTCGTCAAACAGGGGCTCAGGTCATACGTCTTGATGATGAATGGACCGGTCCTATATTTGCCTTGAGTGATTACGATCGTATCCCCGGAGAAAAACGCTTGGATGCCATTATGGGGGTTAGGCCATTAAATCAGGCGGTGTTGTCAGCTATTCAAGTGATAACGATGGGCGGCCGGATACGTGCCAGAGTCGTGCCTAAAAATATTTCAGCCAGACGCGTGGCGCATGAAATAAGTGACGACGATGTATTTTCTTATGAAGAAGTGATCCTGTTAGCTAAATTTAATATATTCAGACCGCAAAGATTTTATAGAAGAGGAACTATAACGGATGATGACGCTCGCGCATGGTTGCAAAGAATTGAAAAGGCAATAATTAATAGGGATGTGTCATCAAGGATGGGAAGAATTATCGGGAATAAAAGATATGCTTATCAAGTCGCGCATGACTTTCAGATGACATTGAGAGAGTTTGTGAGAAAAACTGAGATGGCGCTTATGCAAATAGGGAAAAAAGAAACATTCCAAACCCTTGGTTTTAAGGGGGCGGAAGACTGGGATAAAGAATGGACCGAAGAAGATTTGGCGCCGCAGCATAAAGAAGATCATGGCAAAGTATTTATCGTCGGGATAATCAAAAATTTTAATTGGATGTATGCAGATATAGCAGATAAAACCCCTGTATTGGGCGTCCGCATTGATCACAATACTGGGGTTGCCAAAATTAACGTCATTGTAGCCGGAGCTTCAGGGAAAATTGATATTGTCGAGACAACATACAAAACCGTCATCAGCACTGAGCGTGAGAAATTGGAAAAAATTAAAAGGGTAGGTAATAAAAAAGTAGAAGCAGCCATAGCGTTAAGCATGGGATTAGCCGAAGCTGGACATTTTGCCTTGGCTTTGAACAATCTGAAAGAAGCCTTGGAATGGGATGGAACAAGCCCCACACAAAAAAATGATTTAGAGCTTATGATATACAATATTCAAGGATTAAAGGCACTCACAGAAACCCCAAAGTTAGAGGATATAGAAACAGCGGTTATTCCTCAATTTAAAAAATCCCAGGAGAAAGCGGGGGCAAACGATACGTATCGTCTTGGCCATATGCTCAGGAGAGTGTATGAATACTTAGGAGATGCGTATAAAAATCAAAAGAAATATTCTACGGCCATTAAGTATTATCATAAGGCTTTAAATCAAAATCATCAGGATAGTTTTCTTTATAATAAATTGTTTAAACAGGTGATGGAGAAAACCATCGCACGGTATAGAAGACAAATACAGCAAAGGATTAAGATAGCAGGAAGTTACGAGGGACTAAAATCCTTTAAAGTAAGGATAGTATTTAAAACGCGTTTTAAATCAAGGCATCTTAAGCATAAAGAAGATCCGAATAGAATGTTACGTCAATTTTTACTGCGGGCGATTTTGAAAGAAGAGAAAAAATATTATCATACACTTTTAATACGTTATTGGGATCAGCTGCAACGGGACATTAATCAACTTTCGGGAGATGCTTTAGTACGTCGTTACGGGGAATTGGGTATGGATGCAAATAAGGTTAGGTTTTTGACGGCATACAAGAAAGGGGAGTGGTATCACTGGCTAATATTTTGGAAGAAGAATCGGATGAGAGCCATAGGGCTTTATCAGATAGATAAGGTCAAGAGATGGGATTATGGTTTTATTACGCGGTTAATGCTTCCGGGTAAAGAGGTTATTGAAAAGTTATTTAATATCAGAGGTGGGCTGGCCAATGAATCAGAAAGAGAAGATATCCCTTCAGTGGAGGATCCGGTTGCTATGTTAGGCATGCGTCTTAAATTTTCCAGAGAAGAGCAACGGGAAGGTATTGTGAGAATGGATATAGGAAGGAATTATCAAAGGGAGGCTTTTTCCTTGGCGATGACGTTCCGGGATATAGGGGCCGAGTTATTTAGTGATGGACAGAAAAAAGGGGCTGAAAAAAATTATCGTCAGGCAACGGAGATACTTGAAAAAAATAGAGAACATTTTGAAGCGATATTTACTTTGACCGCTCAATTAAGACTGGCTGAAATCTATGAAGAAATGGAACAATTTTTTCCGGATCAAGGATATTTAGACAGAGCGATCCTGGCCTATGAAATTATGACGGATAAAGAAAAATTTTATGAGGCGTATAAATATTTTAATGGGAAAGAGCGGAACCGACGAGATTTTGAAGGGATTATAGAATTTTATGGAAAAGAATTAATCAGGCGGGCCCAAGAACGGTTAAATCAATTACAGCCCTCCGAAGAGAAATCAAAAAAGAAGGATAAGAAAGATGAAATACTTCGTACGATATCTTTATTGGGGCAGGCTCATATTCAGGCGGATCATTTAACAGAAGCAGAATTAACGAAAGCAAATACAAAGATAGAATCTCTTGTTCAAAAAGGACGTGAATCGGAGCATATACAGACTACGGTTATTATTACCAGAGAAAATGAACATAGTAAATTTGTGAGGGCTGGCCTGAATTTTTTAAGGATTATTCAAGATGAGGATCTGTGGAAGGATGAAGGTATTCATATTTTTAGCGACGCCATCATCAAAGCTTATCAATTAGATGAAAATGAAATTATTCTTTTTAATAGGTTGGTTAATATTAAAGCAGAAGTGAACGAGAAGGATAATTTGGACAGTGCTGAAGCTCATCAACACAAATCCCCCATACCCAAAGTCATCTTAATGGGGCTGTTTGGTGTGCCGGGGGGGATTCTTACGTTTTTATTCGCTTCGCCATGGGTGGGGCCAGTTCTTTTGGTTTTGGCGGCGGTGTTCGGAATAGTAATACTGGCGGATATTATTGCATTTGGATGGATGATGTGGCGCGGGGCTGGGATAAGAAAAAGTACATTTTTTGAAAAAGTAGGATTGGCTCAGCGAAGAGGAATGCTCCCCGCTGATTTATCCATAGACAAAATAAAAATTTCTAAGGACGGACGTTTAGGTTTATGGCAAAGCGCAGCATATATAGACGGCATTATCTATGTGCGGAGGGAGGCGGCGTATTCGCTTAATGCATTAGTTCGTCTGCTTCGGCATGAGATATATCATATGAATCAGAATGGTCTTGATCCACCTGTCCCTGTTGCTAACGTCCTGCTGCGAACTCCTTATCTTGCTGTGTATTATCTTTTTTCTTTCCTTTATTATTTATACCACGAACTATCCGCTGAGCTTTCCGAAAGGGCACCGGAACACCGCAGCCGTCATACAGAAAAAACACGGGAGATTTTTAAGAAAATAAATTTCCCCCACCTCAAGACTCAACAGAAAAAAGATATTAGAAGGCTTATTAATGATTTGACCGAGTTTGGCCTTGACCAAGAAATCATTCAAGATATTGCGGATGTCTTGAGTATTGTTGATAAAAAATATACGTATACACCCGTTCGGCGTACTTTTGATGAAGCACAAAAAGTAGTTCAAGAATGGCATAAGAGACACGTTAATTTTGATGAAGTTCCTGATGAGGCTGTTTTGGTTGGTGTGCTCCTTTATGATATCGGAAGAATTTTTATTCCCCACAAGATACTTTACAAAAAAGGATTACTTACACCGAAAGAAAAAGAAATCTTTAATAAAAAATTACAGTTAGGGACAAAATTTCTCGGCCTTATTCCGGGAATGAAAGACGTAACGGAAATTATTTTGTATCATTCGAAAGAATATTTTGGTGGAAGCGAATATTCCCAGGGCTTAGAAGGAAAATCTGCTCCCCTTGGCGCACGCATTGCCGCGGTGTTTGATGCTGTCGATGCTATGACATCAAACCTACCTTATCGTAAAAAGATATCCCGAGAAGAAGCGGTCATTGAGTTAGATAAACATAAAGAGTATCAGTTTGATTCGGATGTGGTGGATGCCTTTCTATCTGTTTATTCAGCAAACCGTCAGCCGTCAGGTTTACAACAAACAGAAAAAAATGTACGTATGCAACAAGATAGGGGTGACCTAAACACAGATGCATTGTCCAGAATATTTAGAAGTATTTTGGAGAAAGTTGGAGAGCTCAAAGAAAAATTATACACTGACAAATTGACAGGCCTTAAGAATGTTGAATTTTATGAAGAAAATATTGCTTCAATTATTCGCAGTGCTCATGAGGCAAAACAACCACTTGCCGTGATCATGCTGGATATTGATCATTTTGGAAATGTTAATAATCATTATGGACATGATGCAGGTGATCTTGTTTTAAAGAACGCTACCCACATTATTTCCCATGCCCTGCGCGATGATGATGATATTTTTAAAGTTATACGCAAAGGCGGCGAAGAAATTTATATTATTCTTCCGGGAGTAACGGAAGAAAATGCCATAAAAATTGCCGAAAGGATAAAAGAATTTCTGTCTTGGATTAGTCGAGAAGATGGCGAACGACTTACAGATCGTACTGCCGTTGATAGCGAAGGTCGCAGATTAACGCTTACCGTCAGCCAAGGTATTGAGGTATATACCCCTGATTCTTCTAAAGAATTTCTTTCGGATGATGATGTACAGCAAATAAAAACCGACTTGGGAAAACACTCTGATGCCGCATTGTATATCATCAAGGAAAATGGACGGAATGGGTATAGGGTGTATCAGCCAGGGGATGAGGTAAAGGCTGAGGAACAATCTTCCGCTGGGAATAAGGGGACTAGTGCTTTGGCTGAAGAACCTCAGAATTTGAGGGATCATATAAAAGAAAAGCATGCGGATCTTAGTGAACATGGAATTGTGGCTTTCGAGACGGATAAAGTTGAGAACGAAGTATCTTTTAATGCGGATGGTGCGGAATTGGTAAAGCGTCTTGAAGTAGAGAAGGGTATTACATTTAAGGAACAGGTGATTAAACTTAAAGATAAAAAAGGAAATAAGAATGGAAAAATACTTAAGGTGACTATTCCAGTTAATGCGCACCTTTCAGAGAATGCGCTTATGGCTCTTTTGCAAACGGCTCTGGCCGTGGCAGACCTACGCGATCTTCCTGATGACAAACCGTATTATCTTATTCCCGCCGCTTACATCCTTTCCCCAGATAATCAAGACAGTTCTTCTTCCCATCTCGCTGGTGTATATCCTAATGCACGCTTGGTTTTTCTTTCTAATGAAATTCTTTACGGGGCATCTCAAAATAACGACGGGCCACCCGCATTTGTTACTCTGTTAAACGCACAATTTACAGGAACGCTTATGATTCGTAAAGGTGGAAAGAAGGTTAAGGTTGAGCCAGAAGAAATTGGTTTGGGTGATTTCTTTTTACGTCTTATTATCCGGCATGAGTTTAGACATATTGCCTATCCGAATCTTAGCGAAGAAGATTTGATGGCCTTTGATGCTTTTGACTTAATTACTTTTGCTCGGAGTATTAATGTGAAGGATAAAGAAATTGTCAAGAAAGTTGCCAGTGCACTTTTAGCGGAGAAAGTTATTAGTCAGGATTTTTACAATGCGATTGTAGGTTCAAATATATTACTAATTTACAAAAATGATAAATATCAGAAGCTTATTAAACATACGGTTTCAAAAAAAGATTTTGTTGCCCTTGATGGTGTAAAGATACAGGAACGCCTAGGAGGAACAGGATCTCTGTTTATTGGTTATCCACGAGAATGGATACGATTAGTTAAATATCCTTTTGCTCCAATTAATTTTGATGTGGAATATGGATTTGTTACAAAAGTGCGCCTCCTTGATAGTTTGGGGTATGTATTTAAGGAAGAAATATTATTACGGAAAGAATCGGCAAATGGAAGCTTCTTGGGGACAATAGCTTCCCGAATAAATAAAGATGAGTTCTTTAAATTTGATAAAGTGTGGATTAGAGGTAAAGTTTTAAGTGCTATGGGCATTTTAAGAGTTGGAAGAAAGGATCCTTGGATGTATTTAGGTGCTAATTATGATGGTTATCCCGTAGACTTTTATGTTGAACAGGGGATGGTAACTAGAATCCATATTTTTGATGAGGAGGGAAAGCATGTAATAAAAAAATTGGAAGCAGCACGCGTATATGACTCCTACGGCCAGTTCATTAATGTCATATTTGGCGATATAACTCCTGCTGCGTTGGCAAAATTAGATGGAGTCATTATCAAAGATGTGCCTCTTCAAGAAAATGGCGACCTTATTTTCGGAACTATCAACTGGACTAGTTTTGAAAATTATCCAGGGGGTAAGGCAGATATCCGGATTGTTAAAGGTAAGGTTGTTTTTGCTAAAATCGTGGAAGACGGTTGTTGTCAACGGGTGAACACTCGTGCTGGAGAAGGTTTTGGACAGACCCGAAGGAAAATATTATTAAAAGGCGAGCTGGCTCTACAGGAGCACATTGAGGTTTCTTTGAAGTCGGCAGGTATTTTAGATGCGCAGGCTGGGGATATTGCACAAGTACTGGTGCGGCTTAAAGAAAATTCATTAGCCATACTCGTTAAGGATGGTCTACTTTCCAAAGAAGACGCCGATGCCTTAAGAGCATCTCGGTATCAAGCATCGGATGTTCAGGCCAATCTCGCGCATAGCTTACTTTTGCAGGCGTCGACCTATCAAAACTATGGCCTCTCACGTGGTCTGATTGATTTTCTTCTTCAGCCTATGTGGGCCTTATTGGACATAAATGCTCTTGACTATGATCTTAAGAAGAAGCTTGAAGCGTTCATACCTGAAAATAATCAAGATATAGGGACCCTTCTTTCCGAGGATCAAAATACTCTGGCAAAGAAATTAATTGAGTATATGGAGCTCTTCACACATATTCCGGTAAAGGAACCAAGAAATAAGATTCTTCCCCAGTCCAGGATAGACACTCTGCTCGCGCCGTTATTGGATCAGATGGATATTAATCAGATAGATAATAGAATTTATCAAGAAATCCGTACATATGAAGGTCGGGGATATTCGCTTGTCATGGACGGGCGGCTTAGATCATCTTCTAAAGAGCCTCTGAATGCGCAACGACTTGGGCATAAATTTCAGGAGCAAATACGCTTGTTTAAAGATCATGGCCTTCATGAGAAATTGATTGCATTTTTGTTTCAAACCCATCTTTTTCCGTGGGAGACCATCGCACGTTTTCTGCGGACTTACAGGCTCTTTAAAGATGTCACCAGAATTTGGGAAGCCTTGAGTTCTGATAATGTTGAAGCTCATATTAGAGAAGGGCTTAAAGATAGAGATGGTCAGCCAGGGACTTTAGATAGAGAAAAACATCTCAAGAAATATGACCCAAATAAAACACCCGTTGCAGATTTAAATTCGCTTTTGGCAGATTTGAAATTCAGGAAAAATATTTTAGACCTACTTCAGCAGGGCCCCGAATCCGTGGAATTTTCTTATGAGGTGGTTTATACGGATAATCAGATGCCCGTGGTGCAGTTTTATAAAAATAACCTTCCGGATGATTTTAAGAATTTTGATTTTAATGAAATTACACAATTTATTTTTACAACACGTGCGCAAGGTCATGAATTATTTTTTGAGGTGACCGAAGTTATGGATGCTGGTAAATGGAAGGCTAAATTACGGAATGTTGGTCAGGGATCCATAGATTTACCCAACAAAGGCAAGCTGACCATAGTACCAGTTGCGGATGTGAATACAGATCTTGAATCAAAAGCGGTTGATCAAATTATAGAAGATCAGAAAAATATTGATAAAGGAGATAAGCGCCCTGATAAATTTAGTCGACTTTTTGGATTGGCTCCACTCACACAGGACTCAAGGCCGACAACGGTTGAACATATTATGGATGAAAAGATTCCCTATCGTCTTAAACCGGGATCTATAGATGAATATACAGGGGATCAGAGTCAGGAAACAGCCGTTCATTTAGCTTCGAATAATACAGAGGTAGTTTACATCGACGGGCCTGTCGGCACCGGGAAGACCACGGTTATTGTAGAAATTATCCGTCAGGCTGTTTTGCAGGGCAAAAATGTCCTTCTGGTATCTCAAATGCATCGAGCTGTGGATAATGCTTTGTTAAAACTTTTAGAAGCCGATCCGGAAATTCCGGTTCTTCGCCTCGGAAAAGATCCATCACGTTTTGAGGAGGAATTCAAAAAGAAATTTTTAGATCAAGTTTGGCCGGGAGTTGTTGAAAAAGGACGAAACAATTCCGGAAGAGGAGATCCTCAAAGAGTGAAAAGAGTCCTGGATACGTTTGCTGAGAAACAAAAATCAGGAAAAGGATGGGTTATTGCTGCAAGCAGTACTGGTGTTGCGCTGGACCATATGTTTCTTGGTCGTGGTGTTGATGAAAAAGTTGTTGATTTGTTTGTTATGGATGAAGGTAGTAAGGAGAGAACGACAGGCGGGTTTGTTCCTATGCGTTTTGTAAAGGACGATGGTAAAATAGTAGTTTTTGGTGATATTAAGCAGCTTCCTCCACATCCTTTGAGTAACGCACAAGTCAAATATCTTAAAGCACAGGGCATATCAAAAAAAGATATGGATGTCTTTAATATGAGTATTCTGGAATGGTTATTGACACAACGTCCGCCTAAAGATAGTCATGGGCAGGTGTATGGGGATAGGGTTATGCTTTCTACGAATTGGCGCTCGCATCCATTTTTGGCCTCATTAATTTCTGATTGGAGCTACGATGGGGAGCTGATACCTAACGGATATGTAGATTTTGATAGAGATACATTCCGGATTATCAATATTTCTGATAAAGGCGTTGTAGCTGGAGCTATGCCTGAAGATGGTTATGAAGAAGCGGTGGGAACCTCTTTTAAAAATACTACTTCCGCGAATGAAGTTACGAAGGTTGTAAGACAACTCAAGGGAAAGGGCGTGAAGGCGCGGGGTATTACCAACATTACAGGTTATGCCGCACAGGTTGCATTGCTTAAAGAAATATTAGAAGGTATTGAGACTTCATCGATTGATAATTTTCAGGGTCGGGAAAGTGATGCAACCATCATTGACCCTGTCCGGAGTAACCGTTTTAATGATATAGGGTTTATTAGCGACCTTAAGAGATTGTTGGTCGCTATGTCACGAGCTAATAATTATTTGGTCTTTGTTGGGGATATGAACACGATGTTAGGTGAACTTGATAAGCAGAAGCGCCCACATGATAAAAATCGACTTAAAGAAATTGAAGATGCTAAAAGTCTCATGCAAATCATGTTTAATGATTATCTGGATAAATCCAGTATTTTCTTTGACGGGCCTCCACTTATAGTTACTTGGTCTCCCCATGTTCAAAGTCTTTCGATGGATATGCCTTCAGCCAATCTCAAGCTGGCACGGATTGCCGATGGAATGGAAGCTTCTGTAAGACCGTGGGTGCGATGGCTGGGTAAAATGCTTAAATTTTTCTTAAAATATATATTGGTTATCTTAACCCATGAGCTTGCACATTATTTGGGGGCGATGTTGTGGAAGCAGAAACCACGTGCTACTTGGGAGGAATTGAGTACAGTTGGTCGTACGCATGACGTTGACGGTGCCCCGCGTTTATTCGGCGCTATTGCCAATCTTATCATTGGTTTGAGCCTTGTGAAAATAGCCTTACTTTTTGGTTTTACTTTCCTTCCCTACGCAATTCTTGCGGGACTGGCTGCATTCATTGCCGCTTTTTATCTTTTCGCTGCGGTGATTGATATCATGCATCCACGCGGAGATTTTGCGCAATATGTGCAAGATCTGAGGGAACCGGTTAAAGATTTTTTTCATAACCTCAACTCCAGATTTGTTAAAACATTAGCTGTTTTTATTTTTATTATGGGGATTATCCACATTCTGCAGCCATGGGGTCTTGGGGTGCACATTGCTAATATTGGTTTTGGGGTGTGGGGGGTTGGAAAATTAAACAATGCTAGTGTGGGTGTGAATATTGACCCAAATGGTCAGCGCATGGGGCGTCAGGCTTTTCCTGGGTTGATGGTGTCGATATCCGTTATGGACGCCGGGGCTGAGATGCGTGTCGAGGATAATCAGGGGAATGAAGTTGTCAGTTATAGTGGTTCGATTAAGACGATCATCGACGTGTTACCGTATTTACAGTCGCGGGGTGTAAGCGCGATATACCTATACGGCGGTATTTATACCCCAAGTGAAATTTCGAAAGTTCTGCATCCAAAACGACGTTTTGAAGAAGAGCTGGTTAAGACAGAGAGAAAAGGCACCTACGTGGTCACAAACTATCCTGATAACAATACGAAGCAAATAGGGAATAAAAAATTTGCGGATGTTAATGGAATGCCTTTTTCTATGATGGGTATGACTGAAGATATTGCGGATCCGGAGAGTCTTTTAAAAATTAATCCTCAGCTTTCGGATGGCAATGCCAGGGAAGATATTTTTGAATTGATACAAATAGCTAAGAAGTTAGGGTTAGAGGTTTATGCTGATTTAATTCCGTGGCTTGCGCCGGACGCGATCACGGCAGACAATTATCATTTGTTTTTGCATAAAGAGGTGGGGAATGATGAAGAGGAGACAAGGAGGATTAATGAAGAATTTAGTAATCTTCCTAATGAAGAAGCCGAAGATAAATATCTTTTTAAATTTCTTAAATCTAAAAATGAAAGTTACGAATTTTATTTTGCCAAATGGATTCCCGAAAAAAATAATGAAAGAATTGTTCTTTTCCCTCGAGCAGATATTAATCTTCCTAGTGCCGATCAGGTGATATTAAATATGTGGCTGCCGGAAGTGCAGGCGTATTTAACCAACGCGGCCGTGCAGTGGTCCAAGGCCGGCGTGACAGGTTTACGGGTTGATCTGGCGGCTAAATTATTAAATAATAAATTAAAACGCCCAGAATATTCGAATCTTGTTACAGCGGAACAGAAGGAAAAAATTGAGAAATTTTACAAAAAAAGTTGGCAAGAATTTATGGAGTCTGACGATCCTGAAGATGAACCTTTATATCGCGTTATTCAAGATACGAAAAAAAAGATTGGAAATGAAAAACAAATGGCCTGGCTGATGGAGGCCTATGAACGAGGATATGATAATGCGGATATGTATACACGGTTATTAGATATGGATCCTTCTGTCAAAATGTATTTCGAATGGGTTAAGTTGGCTTATGAGGATGATGATGCGGGAGAAATGTCCAAGAAAATTTATAATACTATCTTTAAAAAGGAATACCGTGGACGGGTTGTGGTTTATGGGGCAAATTTTGATGAAGAGTCTCTTGTGAATATGATGGGTTCCCGGGAAGGATTATTGATGATTTTGATTACTTTGGCTTATTTAGACGTCGGAGTCATGATTGACGTACGTGAGTGGATGGGGCATTCTGGGCAGATGATTAAAATCTCAGGTCCGAATCATCCATTTTTGAATGCGGAAGAATTGGAAGTTCGTTTAGAACCTAAGGGGTATGAAAAGGCATTAAGGCAAGGCCCGGTTGATCAGCTGATTAGAGACTTTCTTGAAGCCGTTCCTCAAGGGGATGTATCTGTAATTAGCGTAAAAAGTTCGAATAAGTCAGACAAGGATCACAAAAATAAACTTCTTAAGATTTCTTTTAATACGAAGTATGGAGAAACACGTATAAGTGTTATGTTAAATTTTAGTCCTCAAAGGACACCGTTTAATGAACAAAAGTTTATGCGGGGGCTTTATCCTGAGGAGGCAAATCAGGATAACAAGAAAAAAGTAAAAATTGAACGGGGAGCATCCGTAACGATGTTTGGAAAACTTTGGAAAAATTGGCGATGGGCTAAAGAAGATCAATTTTATTTGATTGAAAATGAATGGGGATTTTATTTAGATAAAAACAGGCAGATTGAAGATTCAGAGAAGCTGAGGAAGGTTGGTTTAAAAATAAAGGTAACCAAGGATTCTTCAAACGAGGAATTATATCCACTGGAACCACGAAATTTGAAAGTCGCGTTAGGGAGGGATGCATCTGGTATTGAACCGGATAAAGTTGAAATGCTTTTTAAACAAGCACAGGAAGGTGGGGAGGAAGTAGAGCACGGAATAACAGTATCCACCCCATTATATCATTCTAAAAAAGACAGCAGCGAGGAATTGATTGTCTATAATGGCATGACTTCCTTTCTAATGCCCGGGTATTATGCCGCTTATATATTGATTACAGTGGGCGGAACAACTTATTCTGTAAAAGAAACAGTTATATCTGTCAGCGCACCTAAAAAGGATGAACCATGGACGCATGGCCCGGTAATAACAGCCTTAAATGAGTCTGCTCAAAAAGAGGGTGGGGTGGTGTTTTCCGGTAATGGGAGCTCAGCGGTGGATGTCAAATTTCTTGAGAGTAGAGGCATTGGCGCGGTGTTGAATATTTCTAATGAATTTGATTATGTTTATTCTGTGGAAAGCGGCATAACGTATGAAAAAATAGTTCTGCCTGAGGAAAATGATAAAGAATTTCCGATGGATAAACTGCAAGAGGCGATGGATTGGATTAGTCAGCATATTACAGAAACCAATGTTCTTGTCGTTAACCGTAAGGGCCTAAATTCTGTCGATACCGTAACGTTTGCTTATTTGTATAAGTTTGATTCCCGAAAAAGAAGTATTTGGGAGGTGGCGGAAGATATTAAACAGAAAAAAGCCGAGGCTTTCCCTCATTTGCAATTAGCGGAAAAGGCAAGTGAATTGCGGGATGCCCCGGAGATGACACAAAAGATGGTTGTCGATAAAAAAGTTAAGGAAATTGAGATAGTTGGTTTATCTGTGGATGGAACCAATTATTCTGTTGAGGAATTTCCAAACGAAATTCAAATAGGAAGTAAGATTGAAATTACAGCCGGTATTAAAGCAGAGGAAGGAGTCAAAGATCTTTTTGTTACTGTACGGACAAATAGTGAGACAGGGTTTCCTTACAATGATATTAAAATGAAGAGCAGGGGAGTTAATACTACGAAACCAGAGCAAGGAAATATTTTCTATGCTGATTTTACGGTGAATCATCCGGGAAGCATATGGTTTACACTCTCCGCAGCCCCGTATGGTCCTGGAATTTTGCATGATTTTAAACGTAAGTGGATGGGGAAGAATATTGAATTTGAGGCGAACAATCAAAATATTTCTTGGGGGATGACGGAGGCGGATGATATGGCTGTGATTGAGGCGGCAATTCTTGATGATAATGAAGCCATAAAACCAGCTGATGAAAAGGTGACAGAGGCCTTTAATGTGGTGAAGAAGTCTTTACAGGATAATGGTCAGGGCGATTTAATAAAATTTATTGAAATTAATAATTTTCGATTTGTTCACGTAAGCCATAAGAATAAGAGCAATCCACGTTCGCCACCGTATTATCTGTGGCATGATTCCCCGCAGAAATTTCTCCTCGCCCGAGCTATAAAATATCAAGAACAAAAATACTTCTTTGTTTCCTACGACTTCATTCTTCTTCTGATGGAACACAATAAAATTGACCTTCTTACCCAAATTCTTCTTAATGGGGGGCGCCACATACAAGGCGATCCTTTTTTAAAGAATGAAAATGTTTTAGATGGGCTCATGATTGTCGATCAATGGGCGAGGTTGGAAGCGATATTAGCTCAACCAGGACAACAACACAGCATTCCCCCCATTCAATCTTGGGACTGGGAAAGAGACGCCTCCAGAGAATTTAAGCTTCTGGAAGGTCAAGGGATTATTATTCGTAATAAAAAAGAATTTAAAGTGATTCTGTATGAAAAAGCGGCAGATCAAGATCATGATCCTATCTCTTCCATGAAATTTAAAGGTAAGGGGCATAAGTCAAATATTGTGATTCTGCAAGGGCTTAAACCGGGACAATATGTTTTGAAGTTTCAGTTTGAATCCGGCATGGAAGAACATGTTTATAATATTAAGGTTTTATCTGAGCAGCTTGGCGAGGCAATGTTAGGGGAACAGTTGGAAATATTCAAAGAAGGCGTGCAAAGAATTTTTGATAATGAGGGAAAGCCTGTTCTTATTTTAGATCTCGAAGATAATTTAACCGATGGGCGTGATGGCGATATTATTCCGGGGATAATAGAGATTCTTACGAAGATTTCAAAAATGGGAGGCGTATTATTTGGATTGAATACAGGGGCTGTTTGGGCCAGTGATAAAGATTATAAAGGTGTCGAGGAACGGGTGATACATAAGATACGGGATCAATTTCATTTTGAATTTCTGATTTTAGATGAAGGGCAGGAAATTCGTGTTTGGGATGCCGAAGAGAAAGAATATAAAAAAATAGCCCTTCCGAAGAATACTAAAGGGAAAGGTGTAGGGATTCAAGAGCTCATTAAATATTCTGAAAACCTACGTATTGAAAATGGTGTCTATATTGCGGATTTTCCGGATAATGAAGATCGCAAGCAGCCCGCCATTGATGATTCTACCCTCGTTGAGCGATTAGGTGTTATTGTCTCCTCAGGACGCCTACGCGAAGATCTTAAAGTAAAATATCCAAACACCACAACCTTCATTCAATCCGCCCTGGGTGGTGTTTATGGCCCGGAAGTGACTCTTAGGTTTTTGCAAAGTTTTCTGGATGTTGTTGAGGCTGCAAATAAGTCTGGAGAAATAGCGAAAAAAGGAAAAGGTAAATTTAATGTAATAATGTTCATGCTTGGAATAGGACTATTTATTGCGAACGCCCTGGTGAATTTGGTGGGAGATGTGGGTATGCCTACGGTTGAGGCCGCGACCATTGATGTTACTGGTCTGCATAACATTGATACGTTGGTATCGCAGAGTACGTCAGTGATGGCTACCGGTCTGAGCGCGGCGTTTGGGGTGAAGGAAGTTGGTTATATTCTTGGAGAAAGTTTACTATGGACGATGTATGCTGTAACATTTTTAGGTTTTATCCTAAAACCTCTAATATGGTTTTCATATCAGATTTATGCGTCTATAAAAAGAAATTTTGTATCGATTTTTTTGTGGTTTGTGTTGTTCTTTGGGTTGAGTCAATTTGTGTTTGTTCTTCCAGAGGAAGGTATTGAATTTTGGAGATGGGCCCTTTGGGGCGGTGTGGGTGCTGCGCTGTTGGGATTTTTTTGGAATCAAGTATCCCCTTCGAATTTGGTTCAAACTATGGATGCCGTTTATAAAAAAAATATTCGTTCGGCGATTCGTCGGGCAAGGAAGCTTGGAAAGGATGTTGGGATTGTGGTTACCGGTACGGGGGGGAGTGGCAAAACGAGAGAGAAGGATGTCCTAATGCAGCTTATTGAAAAAGAATCTGGCAATGCCCCGCTGGAAATTTCTTACGATGGGATTATGCTTGAAGAAGCGCCTGATGAGGACATAAAAAAGGCTGAGGATTTGTGGAAGAGTTTCTGGCAGGCTGTCATAGATAATCCGGAAGCTCAAAATAATTCGACAATTATTAAGACATTGCGTAAGCTGTTTGATGATTTTAATGCAGACCTTATGCAGCGAGGGTTTCGCTCATTTGATCTTCATTCGCCCAATTCATTTAATGGTGGCAAGCTTAAAGTACGGCAGGGGATGACTATGAAGTTTCAGGCGGATCGATATTTACGGCTTTGGAAGGCTTTGAGTGCGGGGGGGGATGTGACACCAGATAATTTTGAGCATTTATTGTATCCGGTATTCGATGACAATTCGCGGGGGCGTCTGCGTATCCGTTGGAAGGTGCGTGATGGGAACGGGGCGTTTGAAATCGTTTTTCGTGCGCGGGATAACTTGCACGCGCGTATTGTGAAGGGCACAACCTCGGGCACGCCATCGCAATTGGAATCAGGGTATCAGTTGAAATTTTATATTGGCGATAAACTCTTGGACAATGAAGATGTTCCCCACGAAACGTCTGTTAAAGCTTTTGGGCTTAAAATTCTTGAGACGGCTAATGCGCCTCCAGGGCAGATTGATTTTCAGTTAGCCCATAATATCATCCATCTGCAAGAGCCCACCCATACAAGCCTCCCCCAATATTATTATGATGATTTATCTGCCAAAGAATTTCATCTGAGCGTTGAGGAAAATACGTTGCAGGAATTACGTATTTTTTACAATTCGAGTCCTCAAAAAAATAATCAGCCACGTGTGTATATAGCTGAAGGTGTTGGCTCACATTTACCGTTTATGGCGACACATATTTTTAAAGAAGTGTTATTACGCGACGGGCATTCTACCGAATTTGTTAATAATATTTTGTCGGACAACGTTGTTCTTGAAGGGATACTTGTTTTGGTGGATATGGATCAGTATCCACGTTATTACAGATTAGTTCAACGAACGGAATATCAGAAAGGGTATACAAAAGGGTCAGATGAATATATTAATGACCGTATTCAAATGGGGATAAGAGAAGATCCTGTGATTAATGCTGTTCGAGAAGCAGTAGATTTGCTGGTAGTGACAGGTCAGCGTTTGGCAGAGTACCTGTTAGGCCTTTACTATTCCGGCATATTGTCCCGCCCTCGTTTACAAAATAAACATCAAAAGAAAATACTCAAACAATTAAAACGATTGCCCTTGAGTGATTTGAAGGATATTTTTGCATCTAGTCACGATGCTGGGCATATGCGTTCACCATGGAATCCGAACGACCTTCCGCGGAGTATCCGTGACCGTTTGACGACCATCAGTCAGCAAACAATTCTTAAAATTATAAAACAGAATGGGAACAGGTTAAACCATTTAAAGACGGTGGGGGAAATTACCGCCCTTACGCTTCATGGGTTGGTGATTAAATTTGATAATACATTCTGGAAATTTGATAAGGGCCTTATGGTCCATGCGTTTAGTCATTCACGAGTCAATTTTTATAATGAAGAGGTTAAAGAACGGCTTGGCGAAAGGATGGTGCCTGGACGAGTAATGGATTTGTCTTCTCTGGGACCAATTACATATTTTGATTCCGAAGGATATGAACATCAAATTCATCTGGGGACAGTGCTGGTTCAGCAAATGGAACGGCCTTTGGATGATCGGCTTGCGGAGCTTATTAAAATGGAAGAACGTGCCCGTCTTTTTGGTCAGAATGCTTTGGCTGATCTTTATCGACGAGATGCTAAGGAAGTAATTATTCGATGGGTGACGACATTAGGTGAAATGGCGGCATTGGGTTTCGAAGATAAGTCTCCTAAAACCAGCCGCTATGCGGTTATGTTTGTTCATGATTTGCTGGAAGGGTTGCGTGAAAATGTGGTGAGTTTGGGAATCAGTAGCCTTGAAAAAGTGACCGATAGACGGGCCGATCCTTTCTGGTTTATGAATGATTTGTCTTCATACAATGAAGTCCTAAATTCTATCCCTGAGCCGTTACGGAATGATTTTTTACAGGCTGTAGAAGATTATCAGCACAATAAGGCCCTTAAAATTTTTCCTAGGCGTATCCCGGCTCCATTTAATGGCAAAATTCTTTTAGAGCAGATGGCCTTTTTGAATGGTATTGATTTTCGTTTAAAACTTTATGCTTTGTCTAAAATATTTAAAAAGGAATACCGTGGTCTGGCGTCGATTCTTGGGGATAAAGTTAAGGTAAAGAAATTTATTGGGAGCATAACGATGCCCAATACTGCCGTTGAAGTCGCCATTGAATGGATTCTGACACGGTTATCAACTATGGATGATTCTGATGAGGGTGACATGGCTGCACGTATCGCACGCAATGGAGGTATCAACGGATTAAGAAGCAACCTTTTGAGGCAATTAGGAATCCGATATTCTGTTTTAAGAAAAGAAAGCAGCAAAGACCGTCAGGAACTCGAAGCATTCTTTTGGTCGTTAGAGTATCGGATTTGGGAAAGGAAAAAAACTTTTTTTGAAGGAAAGAATTCGGGGATGTTATCGAATGAAGTCTTTAAGGCGATCAAAAGAGGCGGAATTGAAGTTGATAAGAGGTTCGAAGATGACGAGTCGAATTTTCAGGATGCTCCAAAGCCAACTTCTATCCATTTAGGCTCGACCCGGCGTGACGGAAAAACAGATCCGGCAAAGATTAAAGCGGATGTGGCCGAAGATTCCAGAGAGATACAATTAGAAAAATATAATATTACATTCAAGGTTGATCAGCGGTTAATT
This sequence comes from Candidatus Omnitrophota bacterium, assembly GCA_029261055.1. Lineage (GTDB taxonomy): Bacteria > Omnitrophota > Gorgyraeia > Zapsychrales > Zapsychraceae > JAJDCA01. Next base: position 114,058 of record JAJDCA010000075.1, read on the forward strand.
AATGAATTGAAAAAGAAAATGAAGAATGTCAATGAGGATGAAGAAGTTGTTAAAAGGTTACAAGATTGGTTTTCCGAAGGCTTGGATGAGTTGGGGGCACTTAAGGATAACGATAGAGATGAATTAATAAAGGCTTTGGAGAATAAAGATGTTTTTATTGCACTTTTGGATGCCTCTGTAGCGACATTGGTAAGCATTTCTAATTTGATCGGTATTAATTTTGATGTTCTTCAGCTACAAGAGGAGTTTTTAAAGACAAAGCTACAGGTGGGGGTAGTTCATGAGCTTCGACATGTGGCTGGGTTTAAGATGAGGGAAATAAATCTTGTCACGTGGGATGTTAATTTAACCATGGCATTACGGAAGAATGATGTATCGTCCCTTGTTGCTTTTGCTAAAAATTTACAGCAAATTGTTTATGCGCGTCAAATAGGATATTTGCATACATTAGCTGTTAAGGTCGATAAATTATATTTTGATTTGGAAATGACGGGCATATTTGAGGATTTTCCGGGAATATCTAAAACAGAAAAGAATCAAATAAGGTTTGCGTATTATGTTCTTTATGGTTCGAGTAGTCCTCTTTTAGCATTTATCCGTATGCCACACATGGTGAAGAGGCAGCCGCTAAATGTCATTTTCAAGGTAAAAGAAATTGGGCACATACAGGTGATACCAGGAAAAAATCCAGCATTTCAGGACGTTGAATGGATGGAACTCCTGGATAATTTAAGTATTGTTTTACGCAATCCATTAAATGGAGAAGAGCTTGTTGTAAAAATACAAGACCAGGTTGAAGATAATGTTTTAGTAGTCGTCAGAGAACCTCAAGGGCAACTTGATAAAGGACGGGTTTATCGTTTAGAAAAAGTTGGACAAAGTTTTATGTTGTTTGATGATTCAGATAAGAAAGGGGCTAAAAGTAGGATAAAGTTGCTTTTTGATACAAATAAAATACGTGTTTTAAATTTATCAGAGTTTGCCGAAAAGTTTGCGCAAGAAAATCCTGACATGGATCATTTTATTCGTAAATTTAAATCCGTGATGATTATTTTAGGTATTTTAATCAGCCTGGTTGCTCTTTTTGCTGTGGTGGATCCAAGTGCAGGTTGGGCTTTGGGGGTTGGTGAGGTTGAGGGGGGTAAAGAGTTTGATGTGTTTACTAAAAGGATTCAGGCGTTCAGCCTATGGAGCTGGAGCCCATCGCTTTGGATGCTGATAAGCGTCGTGGGGCTGGGCAGTATTTGGAATAATTTTAACATTCAAGATCAACAGAATCAAAAGGATAAAACATCAGGGAATCTTCCAGAGGATACCCTGCAGGGCATAGAATCTACCGCCGCGGCGATTACTTACACCCAGGATAAGACCAAGGTTTCTAGGGATGTGGATGATTATATGCAAGAGGAAAATATAAAAGAGGAAGAGGTTAAAGTTTTTCTAGGTGAAACTTCAGATACAGACGTGACTCAATATAGGAATGCAGGCCAGATGCGCGGGGCCATAACCCAGAGCAAGGGTATTCAATTTATGGTAATGAATGATATTCCAAAAGACCAGAATATTCCGGAGATTAACGTGTCTCTGCCAATGCAGGAAAGAGTTCATCACAATGATAAACCATCCGCGGGGATCTTGGGGGAGAGCCTTAAAAATGTTCTTGCCGTTGAGGCGTTCAAGGGATTGTCTAATGATGACCCCTACTTTATTATGCCTGCCGCGCATATTGTTTCTAAAGATGTGCAGGGACAAATACAAACGTACCTCTTGGCGGTGTTTCCGCATATGCGCGTCATCTTTCTGCAAAAAGATCTTTTGGAAGCCGTTAAAAAACTGAATGATAATCCTGAATTCAAGGAGGTTAATTTAGGCAGTGCTTTCCTCGAGATTCTATTAAGGCATGGGTTCCGCCGTATCCTGCACCATAACCAAAATAAAGAAGTGAATGAAAAAGAATTTATAGCCTTGGATATGTATCATTTCATTAGCTTTGTTCAGATGCAGGTAAGGCAAGTTATATCTCAGAACTCCGTTGATGCCCTTCAAATTGTTGCTAAAGCCCTTTTTGATGAGGGAGTTATCAGGGAGGAATTTTATGATCAATTAACCCAAGTTCAGACATTTATTCTTCAAGATCAAGACGGCCAGTTCAAGGAAGATCATTTGGATGGGCTACCGGATGGCTTTCTTAAATTTAAAGGAGGCACTTTTCATGGACACTTGCTTGGTGCAGGTCATTTCACCGTTGTCGAAGGATACGAACATCGTTTTAGTAGATATGCTTTTTACCCTTATTCTTTTGATGTAGGCGAGGAAGAAATAACAGAGGTGCGCATTTATAATGCCTTGGGAAAGGAAGTGCAGAAAATTTCAGAATTCTCTAAGAAAAAATATGAGGCAAATCCTTTAGTTAAAATAAATGGAGCTATTTCTAAAAAGAAACTTCTTAAAAAATCTGATTCCGTGATGGTCTTTTTAGATGATGCAGGGGAGAACCCCTTGGATGAGGCAGCAAGCAATGAAAATATTACGGGTTTAAGCGGCGGGAAGATAGTGTTTGAGAAAATTTCTATTAAAGAAAAAAGAGGCAATCTCATAGATGTCTTTATTCCTGTTCAGGTAAGTAATCAGCAGGAAAAGTTGAAAGCGATTGTTCGATTAGCCGTCGCACAGGAATTAGATAATACGGCTCCCTACTATATTGTTCCGGCCACGCATATTTTTTCTCGAGACTCCAATGGTAGAATTCATAACCATCCTTATGTCGTGCATTCTAAGGGAAAACGTATCTTAATTCACAAAGGATTTTTTGATGATAAGGGGCAAAGTATGGCGGCTGAACTTAATCAAATTTTTCGTATTCCCATGGATAAGAATAAAAATAGAGTGGGAGATAATAGATTTAAAGGGCCGATTAAGGGATTGGGGGATGCCCTTCTTTATATCACCTTACGCCAAGGATTTAAAGAGGTTCAGCATTTTCCAATTTCGAAAGAACAACGTGAGGCCGAGGTTGTTTACCAGCTCATAAGTCTTGTAGGGATTTTTCATGATGACACTATTGTCGCAAAGGTGGGCCAGCACCTTCAGGAAAAGAAAATTATTGCGGATAGGTTTTACAAAAGGCTTCAGACGGTAAAAAAGATCATTCTTTATTTTCTAGAGAGAAAATTTGTACGTCATTACCAAAAAGGAATTTTCAAAGAAATTTTTCAGAAGTTTGACAAGGCTACCTTCGCGACTCATTTAGCCAAGAATGGGAGCTTTGATGTGGGAGGAGAACATTGGTTGCGAAGAACACAATACGCTTTGTATCCCATTGAATTTGACGTAGAAAACGGCAATGTTACCCGGGTACGGATCCTTGATGAACTCGGAGGCGTTATTGAAGAAATTGTATTTTATCGCCAAGAAGATGAGCAAGGGACATTGTTAAATACCTATAGTTATGGGAGCCTTGATGAAAATAAAATAAACACCTTTGATAAGGTGTGGATAAAGCATGAGGACTTGAGATTGGAAGAAGACAGTGTTTTTAGATTTATCTCTGTAGACCCTTTAGGAAAATTTAAATATTTTGAGCCGGGAAGCCGGGTCGAGCCTTATTTTGAAAAGGGAAGAATTACCAAGATTAAGATATTTAAAACGGGGAAGGTTGAAGAGAACACAGAGGGGACATTATTTGAACTTTATGACATCTATAACAAGGATGCAGTCTTCATTCGTTCTGTTTTTGTTGATACTTCTTCTGACCTCCCTCTGCAGGAATTAGCCGGTGAAGATGTGAATGAGGGGAAAGCCATAAGTTATAATTTTAAACATCAATGGGGTATTGCAAATGATCAACTTCTTACCTTCAGGGGGATAGGAGGCTGTTGTATGACAGATAAACTTCTTTCTCAAGAAGAGATAGCCCAAAAGAGCGATATGTATGCTCTTCAATCTCCTACGGTGAAAATGAAAGATTTAGAAAGAGATCTTCAGACCAGAAAAACCCTCTTAACCCAACTCAATGAGGCGTCTGAAAAAATATATTTTTCATTTGAGCAGGTACCTCAAGGCAATACAGGCGTTGTGAAATTAAGATTAAGCACCCTGTTCTCTTTACAAAAGAATTTTGATTTTAAACAGATCGGCCAATTTATCTTTATTTTAGATGGTACAAAATATCATTATGAAGTGAGTGATATTTTGGATGAAGCTGAGTGGATAGTGCAATTGAGAAATCGCAACGGTTCCACGGAAGGCTTGCCTGAACAGGGCGCTTTTACAACAGCAGATATTTCAGGGCATAGGATAAAAGAAGAGTTAGCGCGCATTGAGCAAATAATAAAAGAGGTAAATATCAAGGAAGGCAGGGATGTAGACGAGGATGCAATACCATCAACACCGTATACGCGTCTTTTAGGATTAACCCCGGATACTTCAGCGGAGAATGCCACGGAAATTATTCTTCTGAAGCAGGGGGAGGAACTTCAAAGGAAAATGGTTATAGGGGCTATCATTCAGCAGGCCGTTGCCGATGAGAAAAATGTTCTTTTGGTATCACGGAAATATCCGGATGTTGATCAGATTCTGGTTGTGATTTTAAATCAAGATCCGCATTTTCCTGTCCTTCGACTTGGGGCCAAACAATCAGGTTTTGATATGGAATTTCTCAAGAATTATGCTGCTAAGGTCTGGATAGGGGACCATGTGAAGGAAAATCTTGGTGTAGACGATGTACGCGAGAGTCCTGCGAAGAGTTTATTTCTCAGTAAGATAAAAAAAACCAAAAAAGGTTCTTTAATTGCTGCAAACAATGAGGGGATTGTTTCGGATACAAAATTCTTGACCCAAGGCACAGGCGAACAGCCCTTTGATATCATTATTATTGATCGGGCAGGCCAGGAGACCGTCACGGAGGCATGGGTGCCCATACAGTTTTTAAAGAACAACGGCAAAATGATTTTTGTTGATATGCAAAGTGCTTGGGAGCCATTTGGACTGAATAAGGCTCAGAAAAAGTATCTTCTTTTCCATGGCACGCAACAAAAAGATATCGACATTTTTAATAAAAGTTTTCTTCAGTGGCTGTTGGATTATGGGTATAAGAAACGTGAAAAAAATCTGGCAGATGATTCCCCTGATGTGTCAAAGGATACCGGTCTTATGCCTGACGGCAGCGGAAAATGGAGTAAAACTCTGCCGAATATATTAGGTATTGTAATCGGGTTGACCGCATTTTTTTCTGTTATGGATCCAAATGTTGGTTGGACGTTAGGATTGGAGGGCGTTGAGAATCTTAAAGGGTTTGATGTTGTGTCCTGGATTGTCACTTTGGGTATTGGTCTTGGGGTGTTGGCGGTTGGTATCACGGGCGGCGGGGCATGGTGGAAGAATTTGCCTGCAAGAGTGTTTTTTGTTTTTGCGTTGCCTCTGAAAGAGATAAGTCGTTTGGTTTTTGCTCTGATTCTGGGAGTTCCTCTGGGTAAGGGGGCGTGGAAACCCTGGCGATTATTGAGCGCGGTTCGGGTGGATGACTCCCGTGCCCCACCATGGAAAATTTTTATTATCCGCATTATTGGTCCGGCGGTTAATCTTTTGGTCGGTTTCACCGGATTCTTCCTTTTTGACATTCCTTTATTTGACTTTACTTATGTTACATTTATAAGCACAGACACTTTCTGGTGGGTGTTTACTTTAACGAATTTTTTATTGTTTGTTTTTGATATGATTTCTTCCAGCATTCTCAAACGCGGGGATGTGCATGAAGCTGTTGAGGGTTTGTCAAAGGGGTGGGATAAGGCCGTTAATAGGGGATTTTATAATATAAATGCTAAAAAGTATTCTGTGGATGAAGATCCATTAATGCGCGAGGCAATGGAATCTGTTTTTGGGCAGGCTGTTCCTCAGGAGGTTATAAATCAATATGCAAATGAATTGCGTGTTCTTGATGTGGGGACGGGCAGGGGCCCTCTTCCTGAATTTGCCGCGACTGCAGGAGCTAAAATTATTGTCGGGATAGATCATTCGATTCATATGCTTAAAGAGGCAGAACACAGATTTAATAATATAAAAACTTCAGCCAATATCCGTTTCATCAAAGGGGATGTGGAATATCTTGAGGATAGATTAAAGGAATCCAAAATTACAGAACCATTTCATGTAACCACCATGTTTAATGTCCTGCCCGATTTAAAGAGAAAAGAAAATAAGTCTGTATTTGACGAGGTTTTTAAAGTGATGCTTGATGGAGGTTATTTCATTCTGGGTCAGAATATACAGCTTAATAAATTTGAGGATGAAAATAAGTGGAATATTAAAATTTTGCGATGGAATATGAGGGGTTATCAAAAATTATTAGAAGAGACCGGTTTTGTTTTTGATAAAGTTTATGAAATTAAAAAAGTAACTTCAGATTTATTTATTTATGTTTTATCCGTCAGGAAACAGGATAAAAATTCTTCACAACAGGGATTGGACCCTGCCGGCATTAAGGCACTTGTTCCTCTATTGGTTACAATTGGAATTTTGATGGTTTTGGGAGGCGTCGTTGAAGCTGGAGAGGTAGAGGGTAATGAATTTTTATTCAATCAGGCAAGCATGGTGTGGACCACCATGAAGACACTTGCGGTCAGTGTGTGGAGTTTGGTGGGGTCTGTCGTGGGATTTGGGATTTTCTTTGGCATGGCTATTGTTCTAATTTTTTCTAAACAAAACTCTCCCGATAAGACGAAGATTTCTAAAAATGAAAGAGAACAAACGACAGGTAATCAAAAAAGCTTGCTTCGTGAGTATTTCAATATTGTTTTAGAACAATTAGGGGAGAAGCTAGAGAAGATTGTCATTAAACTCGAAGACCGTGCAGGAAAACAGGTAGTAGAGTTTAAAGATGAAACTACGCTGCTCTTTGATAGTGACTTGGCCAGCCGGGCGCCGCCGTTGGATTCTTCTGATGCCGCATCCTTTCAAACACTTCTACGTGATATCCTTCGTCAAGAATTAGTTAGACATCGTGTGCATGGGGCCAGTGAATCAATGGCCGTTCGAGTAAGTCTTGATTATTTTAACCAATCAAGAAATAAACAAGAATTAGTTATTCTTCTTTCATCTTTCCAAAAATATTCCATTAATGTGGATCAGCAGTATTTTGTTTTATTAAGAAATTTATTACCTCAAGAAATAGAAAAAAAGAAAACTGTTTTAACAGAGAAAGTGATAGCAGAAGCAGATTATGCCAGTATTGAAGCCTTGGCAGCCTTAGAGCTTTCCGAAGCTGTTTTAGCAAATCAAGAATCAGATAAACAAGTCCTTGTTGCTGCCAATCTTTCATACGGTGGATTGGTAGTAGATATTATCGGACGTGATTTAGGCAATAATGACATAGATGTCGTTCGGACCAAGGTTGGCTCTTCAGAAAGTGAAAATAATCCACATATATTTAAACCGCAGTTATTTGATGTTAAGACTTTGAAAAATTTGGTAACAGAGCAACCACACATAATTGTTTTGGATGGTACGTTTAATCCATTTGAGATTAGAAAGCAGGGGAGGCGGTCATTCGTAGGAGGCCGTTACTCAGATGCTTACCAGGGGTACAGAAATTTTGTATTGGCATTTAATTTAGCCCTTGCGAATGTCCAGAAAGAAACAAAAAGAGATGATCTGTTCTACCGTATTGGCAAGTTGAATGGATTTTTGAAGTCATTATATTCAAGTCATTATGGAGAAAAATTTCTAGATTTTGTTCAATACCTTGAGTCTATTATGCGGGAAGTTGGTGATCAAGATTTACAATATTATTCTTTTGGATTCTGGAATCCTAACGGGTTAAATACAGTGTTTCGTGAATATAAGCAGCTGCAATTCAGAGCAAACGTGATATCTCCGGACAGTATCATTAAGCCAACGGTTATTTTTGCTAATGTTACGATGCTTGACCAGGTTATTCCTCGCTCCCTTCATGAAGAGCATCATCCGCATAAACATGCGCCGGGATTCTTTGATTTAGTAGATTCGAAAGGTTTTATTAGAGAATATGATTGGCAGAGGGTTTCTTATCCGTTTTCTAAATTGGTAGGTGTTAGCCCTCAAGAAGATATTGAAAAAAATCAATTACTCATGAATTTAATACATTCAAGATATCCTGAATTAAAGCGTAAATATTATCGGCCGGAATTGAAGGATGGTGAAAGTCAAAATCAAAAGCGAGGTACTTCAAACCTTAAGACAATTCTTTCGCTATTGTTCACAATTGGAATTTTGATGGTTTTTGGAAGAGTCGTTGAAGCAGGAGAGGTGGAGAGTAATGAATTTTTATTCAATCAGGTAAGCATGGCGTGGACAACTCTGAAGACGTTTGTGGACATTCCTTTTGAGACAGGGGTGGCATTGATGGGGGCCATAGTTTTTAGGGGGCAACCTAAAGGTCGACCAGTGCTCAAAACGCTTGTTCAGAATGGATTTTATTTGAGTGATGCCGAAGTAATCGTCAAAGAGCAGCAACTTTTTGCAAAGCGTGCCAAGATAGGATTATCCGAACAGGATATTAAAAATATACATCGAGAGACTTACTGGAACACGCTTAATAATCATTTGAAATATACTGTGGCAGGAAAACGTGTTTTGAAAGTAATGATGATCAGCATACTTGTGGTTACAGGTTTATCCGTAGTGTTTCTGAATGGGCCATTAACAGAAATTTTGCAAGCGTTGATATTAGATTTTTTTGGCAGCGTAATGATTTTTACGGTTTTAGTAATGGGATTATTTTTGATTAAGACAGAAAAAATTTTAAATTTTATGGGTTTGCATCAGCCCTATTACAACAGAATATTCCTATTCAATCAAAAGGAGATTAGTGAAAAATTTAGAAATATTCCTGATTTAAGCAAAAAAGCATGGCTTAAGTTAGTAGGCGCAAAAATATATTTTCAGGGTCTTATTGTCCATGAGACGGGACATCTGTTTTTTCCGCAAGCTTCTGAAGAAGTTCTTATTTCAATGAAGATCCTTCGTATTATGGAATTAGATCAAAGTAAAATGACTCAATATGCATTTTTCTTATCCGCGGTTGATGGGGGCTCAATTGAAAGTTTTAAATTAGCACAACATGCTTGGCGCATAGGCGAACGTACCGGTGATCATGAAAATGCCTGGGACTATTTAGTGCTGCTTGCTGAAGGAAAGACAAAAGAGGCTGAAGCAATGGCAAGAGGTAATGAGAATAGGGGCAATGATGATTCTATTCAGGTTAAGGTTTTTATTCCTTTGCCTTTGAGGCGTTATGTTGATGGTCAGAGTGTGGTTGAAGTAGAAGGGAGAGGGGCGAGAGAGGTGACGCTTAAGCAGGTCATGGAACGATTGTTTCGGGAGTACCCTGCATTAAAATTATATTTTGAAAGAAATATAGACGCAAGCATGACGAAGAAGGTAACAGAAAAAGCACAACAGATATTTTTCTTTGTCGATGGGAAAGACACTCCGGTGATTTTCAATCAGGAAGCATGGTCAAAGATTTTGGTTGAAAAAGAAATTCGCCTTGTGCCACACATGCATGGAGGGGTACTGAATAAAGAAGAGCGTATATTGCAAATTAAGGAGCTATTTGAGAAACGTGGGTACACGGCCAAAGAAGCGCAGCTCATTATTGACGTGCAGCAATTTTTGATCCCACATATCCGATCTTTTATTCCGAAGGATCTAGGAAAAAATGTTGGTATTATATGGATGATTTATCCGCATACAGAAAGAAATCTTTTGCTGCATTCTTTGTATTTTGGATATGTGTTGATGGGGTGGATAACCCTATTTTTAGTGTTTTTGGGATTTGGATTTATAAATCCAGAGGTTCTTTTATGGAAGGTCGCAGCTGGTCTGACATTGATACCTTTGGGCAGTTGGTACGATTCTTTGAAATACAATTTAAGAAAACCTGGACATATTGGTTTCTTCAAAAAGGTTATTTTTCTCCCTCCAACAGGTTCCATCGATGCTCCGAATATTGTCCGTACGATGGTTCAGTCTCTTGTACGTTATCAAGTAAGGGGCTTTTACCGTTATGGAGAAAATCTCGAATATGTCTTTGAGGCTATGGGCGCTTTACATTACATGGAATTGCACGGTTCTTTCAAGGGATCGTCTTTTAGCTCAAAGGCGAATGCTTTAGCCAGAGAGGCTCTAGAGGTCGGTAAAGAAGCTGGAGAAACCAAGAAGGCATGGACTTTTCTTGGCATGATGGGTAATGGATCTAGAGAAGAAGTTGCTAGAGGGAAGGTTTTGGGGTTAAGTGAAGAGGAAATAAAAAAGACAAGCGCTTTTCGAAAGTTTTTCAGTTTCCGCGGCGCCTTGATGGCGGGATTGGGGTGGCTGGGTTTTGTTGTTTTATTTGGCAATGAGATTATGGAAAAAGGATTTATATTTGGAGGTTGGAGTGCGATACCAGCCAGTCTACTTCTTATGACGGGAGTCATCGGTTTTGTGACTCAATTCTCTTTAGCCTGGCGTATTCAGCGGGGTGTGAGGAGGCTTAAGGCATTGTTTAAGAGCGGCGAGATGGACTTGCCACCGCCGAGTACTGAAGATATTAAGTCTTTGGCTTTATCCATTATCGATCGAGCCAGGAAGACATCAAGAGGAGCATCTGTTGATATTAGATTTTATGAAACGTTAAGATCGTCTTTTAACGACATTCCTGAGGAACACTTAAATAAACCTGCCTGGATGGAAACGCATTATGTTGACTCCCGGGACGATCGTGATAATGATCAACATTCCATTCGTATTCTTCATGTCAATATTCCATTACTAGATGCCATGAGTTCAGACCCGGACGTCTTGCGGCGTATTCTTAAATCCATTTATAGTCACGAATTTTCCCATCTACGCGGCAAGGGAGAAGTTTATGCCTTCATAATTCAGAGCTTGAAGGCCTGGAGGATCTTTATTGGAGCTTTACCTAAAGCGATACTTCGGTTGTTACGCAGGATGGGCTTGGCAAGCCATTTAAGAAAGGTGACCCGACGCCTGATGTTTGTTTTACGTGCGCGCGCTGGGATATTTAAGACGATACTTTTATTTACCCTGGCGGCAAATTTTGTTTTGATGCGCTGGGCAAATGCTTTTAGTGACCAAGATGTTGCAGCCATAGGTTCAAATATTTTTAGTAGCGAGAATAGTGTAGGGATTTTAGGATTTTTGAGTGTGTGGTATCTGTGGAACACTGTTTCAAAAAGACGTTCTAAAAATAAAAGCCGACCTTTTGTTTTGAGAAATAAGATTTTATTCTTTCTTTATCGACGATTTAGAGTGATGTCAGCCAAGAGAGAATTTAAGAAAACGGTGCAAAAACTTAGAAGTAATTTAAAAAAAGGTATCCAAATTGATGTCATGGAAGGAACACAGGAATATAGTCAGGGATTGGTACAAGCTATTATGACTTTTCTTAAGAGAAGAGGCGTTAGACAAGATGTGTCGGTTGTTTTATTAGGTTCTCTTGCAAGGGATATGACGCATGAGAGTAGCGATGCGGATATAGTTCTTATTACAGATTCTTCATCTGCAGCTTGGGTTGAAAAAAGACTTTCTGGGTATTTTGGCTTGCGGGCGGCGTTAAGGAGCGTTTCTCATGAATTTGATACAATCATCGCAGGGAAGTTGATTTTTACGACGGAAGAATTTAAGGATCATATTGAAAATTTATCACAAAATATAATCCATTTTAGTGACAAAGACAATTTTAAAGTTATAGTTAGTTCTCTACTATCTGCCCAACCTCATTTTTTCGCAAAAAAATCCCACAAAGATGCGATAGAAAATAGTTTGAAGAAATTAGCCGGAAATTTAGGGTTAATGTCGGCAATGAATATCTATGTACAAGAAGAATTAATAGAAAGTCGGAAAGTTTTTGATCAGAGCAACGCGTTGGATACTGAATTAATTTTTTCTAATTTAAAACAGGCCCGTTTAGGTCAAAAAATTATTCATTCTCTAATTGCCTTGCTTCAATTTAGTGTGTTTCAGGAAACACGAGGAGCAGGTTGGCCTATATTTATGGCCGAGCAAGAAAATACAAAAGAAGCATGGCGGGCGTATCTTAATGCATTGGTAAGCAGACAAAATGTGTTTAAGAAGGAGGATGTTAATAAAATATTTGAGGGGTACGAAGCGTTTTTAAGTGCTTATAGGCCTCAAGGTATTAATAAAGATACGCTCATTAAGATTATGGAGGATTTACGTCTTTTAGCTTTACAGAAAATGGAGGCTATTGAAAGTATGGCCGTTTTTGTTTATTTGCAGGGTCCTATTAAAAAGCATTTCAGGTCTAGTTTAGGGCTCGAGATAGGGCCAGTCACTATCAAACTCAAAGTTTTTGGATTTACCTTGGAGGAAGTTCTACATACATTAGAAATAAAGAATTATTTTGCAACTATTAAAAATGGGCAAATAGATGAAAATTTAACAATTTACATAAACAATGAAGAAGTGTCATTTCAGAATTGGAAGCACCAAAAAGTGCCATCCGGTGCGCAGATAAAGATTGTTTCACATGCGCAAAATTATCATGAGGAAAGGAAGAAATCACAGAAATCTTTTAAGATTCTTGGGTTGATTTTGATGGCGGCTGCAGGGGTAACAGCATTGTTTGCCGTATTCCCTCTGACGGGATGGACGAGCAGTATTCTTCCCGGGCTTGTGCAGGGTGCCGAAGGTAACATGGTTTGGTTCGGATTTGACAAGGGTTTAGCGGGGATCGTTTTTGGGGCGGGATTGTTTGCGATAATGGGTTTCACTAGTGGCGCGTGGAATTTGCGTTCAAGTCAGGTGAACCCGGGTAAAAATAAGTTATTAGGTCCCGAGGCTTTTGGTCCCATTCAGCGGACGCGGTTGAGTTCTAAAAACGGAGAGCATTTTAGGAATGTTGTCGGCCGTGCGGTTATGGATAGTTCCGGTGCACTGCGTCCTGTGAAGGAAACTAAGGATGATTATCAGATAGCCTCGCGGCTTTCGGCAGTGACGGGAAGATTAGCTTTGGAAGTCTGTCAAGAGTGTGACTGGAGCGGGGTTATTGTTCAAGTTGTTCGCGATAGTGACCGGCTGGCGCGTTTTACGGAGAATAATGTAGGGGTAATGACCATAGATGAGGATATCCTTACGATGATAGAAAAGGGACGCCCGGGGGCGTTAGAAACATTTGAACTCGGATACAAACACGAGCTTTATCACACGCATGTTTACAAAAATCGATTGGAGTTTAATCGTGTTTCGTGGATAGGTCAAGAAGAGCGTCTTGTGGAAGAGCTTTTTGTGACCGTGTTATACCTCAAAGATTTTCTTGCCTACAGCTCTGATACAAGAGAAGGCATTCTTAATCTTTTATCCGCGACAGATAATCCTTACGATCCTTTTCAATTCGGTAGGAATATCCTTCAGCCGATGCATGAAGGCGTCATTGAAAAGGGTCATTTACATAATGGTCAAGCTTTTCAGGAGACTTTAGTCGAGGTTTTACCGAAAGTTATCGCCTATATTACGGATACCGATTTTTATAATTATCCGGGTATTGATAGTGCTCGAAAAATTTTACGGGAAATACATCCTGATAATTTTAGAAAATATATACATGGATTAGATTTAAATTTACCTCCGGGCTTCATCGGGCGTTTTATTTATGCCGTAAAACGTATTCACGGGGTAGGCCGGTTTATTTTGGAAGACGGGGAAATGTATGAAGTTATGGTGGCGCCCTATTCTATAAATTATTCGAGAAATAGAGAAAATGAAAAGCGTAAAGAAAACGGCATGGTTAGTGTTTTTGTAGAGAATATAAGCGTTGGGCGTTCAAGTCCGAATGGTTTTAATGCGGATGATGGTACAGGTGTGGATCCTGTATTTGCTGGAAGTATGGATATGGCGACTATTGGACTTAATCTATGGTTGGCACGTTTATTATTAGTTAAGGATTATATAAAATTGACTGCAAGTTCGGTAGAAATTATTACCCATCTTAGGGCGCCTAAATTGGACAGGCATGCTTTTTATTTGGTTGAGGATGGTTATCATGGGCATACATCAAACGCAAAATTAGATTTTGAGGCAAGGGCCAAAAACTTTAGGAAGCTTGGCTTAGCGCAAGTTATTCTTGAGGTGCTTTTGTCATATATCGCTCCAGGGGGTACAGTCACGCTGAGCATTATACATCCTGTTATTTTACGACAAATAAAAGAAGAAGATATTCCTTGGGAAGACACAAAATTTGGAAAATTGTTTGCCAGCGTTGGTCTACTTAGAAGCGAAACGGGCGCATATATTGATCTAAATAAATTAGAACTTATCAAACATACTAAAATCAGCACCCCACCGCGTGTCAATATCCAGTGGATTAATAAGGGCAATGTTTTTGGTTCGTATGCACCTACATTTAAACCACCCATTTTTTCATCCTTTCGTATCCACCTTACGCAGACCTGGAAATGGCTGAAGAATCGCCATCTCCCACCAGCCAATTTATTTTATTATTTAAGTCTGGTAATCTTAGCCCCGTGGGCCGCACGGTTAGGAAAGAAGACGTATGCCACAATTACAGCGTGGATTGGTTTGGGTGGGCTTACTATCGAAATTCCAGCATTGGTTTACGCGGCATTGTTTTTCGGGCCGCTGGGAATGTTGGCTGTCATCGCAGCTCTGGCTGTGGGCGAAATCCTTTTAGAGCTTCTTGCGCTATGGCTGCTACCCGCGCGGGCACGAGGGGATATTGCCCGGCATACTTTCAAATCTATTGTACGTACCTTCAGCCGGAAGATGCGTGTCCTCTTGCCCTACGTAGGTCTGGCTATCCTGTGGTTTGTCATTCCCTCAATCAGTTTTACCTTAGCCATTTTTATTCCCAGCTTTCTTATTCCCATTCTTTTTACCGTCTTCTTTCATGGCATTTATGATATGAATTATTTCCAAAAGGTCTTGGAGATAGGAATTGATTGGGATAGAAAAAAGTATTCTTCTGTCGGCGGCGGGCGAAGGTTTGATGATGTCGAGAAACTTTTTAGTAGGGCTACGCAGCATGACCCCGACGCCCTGGGCCAGTTGGTTGCGTATCAGAAGAATTTTCCTGAGTTATTCTGGAGGCAGGTTGATTATTTTTGGTATGACCGGAGCAACATCAATCATCTTCTTAAATTAGGTCAGGCCTCTGTTGATAGTTCTTTGAAGTCTAGAGAAATTCCTATTCCTAAGGTGATCAAGGATATTCCTCATTTAGATTTTTCCAGGGCAACCCCAGAGGATTTATTAAATCAAAAAGAGTATGAAGAGGTAAGAGAATTAAATTCAAGTCCACAGGCAATAGTCTCAGCGATAAGGAATGTTTACAGACCACAGGATATAAACTTTAGTCTTTCTGAAACATTAGTACGCCGAGTTGATATCCATCAAGATGATTTGATTCAAAAGGATTTTGAAGCAACCATTAAGAAGAAGCTCGGTAAAGATCAGGAAATTAATATTTATCAAATCGGTCTTGGAACCGAATATTTTGAAACTTCAAGTATTTTCACCGTATTAGAAAACGCATTTGACGCAAACAAGGTGTCTCCCAAAGATCAAAAAAAATGGACCATTAATTTTATTGGGATTGATTTTGATTCAGAAGTTATTGAGAATTTTTGGCCAAGAGTTGTCGTGGAAAGCCCCTTTAACACCAATCTTAAGATTGGTCAGGGGGATACCCTTTATGAAGAGGCCATGCAAGAATTAAGCAAGTGGTATAAAGCTGATTATATTTTTCACCGGCATGTTTCTTATGCGAATCATTTGATCAGCCAGGGTAGTCTTTATTATCCGGAAAATTATGAAGAAGTAGTAGATGAAAATGAGTTAAGCGCAATGATTAATGTTTATGCATCGACACGAAATATATTAAAACATTTAGCTAAGCCAGGGACACATTATATTATTGAACCCGCTCAAAACGGACCATTCCCTTTTGTGTTTTATATCCCGGGAACCGAAATTATTACAGTGAATAAACTCGAAGGAAACAGAAAATATGATGATGAGCATGATATTAACAATATTGGGACAGGCATTCATGAGGTACTTGATCCTGAGAAGGTGGCCGAGGAGGGTATTAAATATTTACTACAGTACAATGCGCATAAGAATAATTTTCAGGGCAACTTAGCGTACGTGTTGGGAAAAGAAGGTCTGGACCCATCTTCGTGGTTTTATTATTTCACCCGGTTTATTTTGGCAGTATTGATAAAGTTTAATGTGATGAAATCTGCCAAAGTAAAGTTGGGTAAAAAAATCAGCACGTGGGTCGGCCTCGGCGGGCTTGTGGTCGAGATTCCGGCGCTTATTTACGCGGCGCTAACCTTTGGCCCTCTGGGAATGCTGGCAGTCATCGCTACCCTGTCTGCAGGCGAAATATTCCTGGAACTTCTCACCCTTTGGCTGTTACCCTCCCGGGCACGAGGAGATGTTGCGCGTTATGATGGATATTTCATTCTGCAGCTGTTTGGCAGAAAGATGATGGTTCTTTCACCTTACGTATTCCTCTCTTTATTGTGGATTCTTGCAACGCCCACCGGAGTTACGCTCTTCTTGCCCGTCCCCATCTTTATTCATGCAACATATGATTATTATCAATTGCGAGATAGTTCCTCCGTAGGGACAGGTCGTAGCCTATCTTTACATCTGAAAAATATTCTCAAGATAGCAGGAGAGTATGTGACGAGGATTGTATCAAAAGTCCGAGCGCTCGGACTTTTGGTCAATGAAACTTTGGCCAAAGGGGCAGTCCTATCAGCCGGTTTGTGGTTAGTAGCCCCAGGGACTGTGCTGGCAGGCGGCATTACCGGTGGGGGGCTTGGAATTATTGAGCTGATTTCAGGGCAACTTCTGGAGATTTTAGTGAGTATAGTAGGGACGTTTACAATAATATTTATTGTAAATACACTTTATAAAAAACGTGTTCGTGCAATCAGTAAAGATATGAAGGCGGAGATTTACGCGTCTTATAGTGTAAAGGCTGATGGGGATGAAGGGGCATCCGGAAATAATAATTACGATGAAAATCCAGGGTTTCAAAAAGCGGTTAAATCTATTTTTGGCCGCGCTGTTTCTACCAATTTTCTAAAAAAATACGAACATAAACTAAATGTTCTTGATTTATTAACAGGCCGAGGAGTTGTCCCATTTTTTGCTGTCAAGGCAGGAGCTAAGTCTATTGTAGGTGTAGATCATTCAAACCAGAATCTTGAATTGGCAAAGGCATATTTGGTAAAGGTTACTCACTTGGCAAAGGTACGTCTTATTGAAGATGACGTGAAGCATTTTTTGAGTGAATTTGAAAAGGATAGGCCCAGCATGGGGGCATTTCATATTGTCACCATGGTCAATGCTGTACATAGATTTGATGCAGAGTCTTTAAAATTTATTTTTTCACAATCATTAAAAGTGCTGGAAGCGGGAGGACGATTGGTTTTATTGACACACGTTAAGCATTTAAGCCTCGATAGGGCAGGTTCATGGAAATCATCGGATATCAAAGCCTATCAGAAGTTTTTAAAGAAAAGTGGTTTTATTCACGTTAACGCTTATCCAGCTGGGGAAATAAAGGGTAAAGTAAGAGTTTTTAATAAAAGTCATGAAGAAGAATTAAGAGATGCGCGTTGGACTATTGTTGTTATTGCAGCCGAAAAACCTGAGAATGATGCCTCCAAATCTTCGCGAGGCGCCCCCAGGAAGCTTCCCCAGATTTTCTACAAATTTTTCTTAAAACATTTTGTGAATGTAATAGTTCCTTTCCTCCTTTTTGTTCTCATCTATATGATCAGCGGGATAGAGTCTGTTTGGGCGGAAGGGGTGGTTGATAACATGGGCCTTATGCATTTAGGGCAAGCCGAAGTTAGCTCGCTGGGCTTTTTAAATCCGTTGGGAGATTTAGTATGGTTAGTGCCCATGGTGTTTATGGGAGGGATTAATGTTCAAAATAATCCGGAGGAGAATTCAACGAATGTGCGTAACGTCGTCCTTGATGAAGAGTTTATACAGGAAGCGGAACATGTGAAAAATCATTTATTAAAAGTTATAGGGGATGCCTTTAATATTGAAGATAACAAGGATTCCCCTCAAGCCCTTGCGCAAATTGCTGAAGCCTTTGCGCAGGCAGGTTTTATGACCCAAGCTTTCGACTTGGCCATGGAGGTTATCAAAGAAACAGAAACTATTATTCCATCTCCGAAACAATTTAACGCCCGTGTTAAAGCCGCCGCTGTCCTTTGGAATATTGGTTATCATAATGAAGCTAAACAAGCCCTTAAAATTATAAATAGCGAAAACGGATCACATATAGGCAAAATTAATAATCTTTCAATATCATTGGCTCCTGAATTTATTCTACAGCAGCGGGGGCTGGTTGCACATGAGGAGAGTCAAAAAATTCGTAAGAATATTAAAGAAAATGTTTTTTATGGGTATAAGGAAAATCCTGACAGGAAAATTTCTGATCTTACGGTGTTAGCCTCTGCATTAATTTCGGGAGAGTATCCTGAGGAAGGAAATTCGGTCCTTGATGATGCGAAAATAATCGTACAGGAAGGGATTAAAAAAAGTGCGGTTTGGGAATGGATTGAGGCCATCTCTGATTTGGCTGTTGTGTTTGCGCGTGCCGGTCGCGTACCTGAGGCCTATGAGATCATCGTAGGGGCACAGGGTACACCACTGCGTCAAGACACAAGCGACACGCATAGGCATTCTGAGGCCCTAATTTCACTTGCCTGGGCTTTAATTCAGACTGGGCATAGAGAAGAGGGGCATACATTGATGGATAAGATACGTGTGAATATTGACACCGATAATTCTAAACTTAATATGCGGATTTTGGCGCGTATCGAATTGGCCATAGTGTTTGCCTTGGAGGGTAAAATTTTAGAGGCGAATGAGTTATTAGATCAGGTACGGCATGAAACCAGGACAATTTTAGATGAGAAGGATGCATTACGATCCTTGATTGTTAGTAAAACGATGTCAGCGCAGTCCGTGATTTTTCATGAGGCGTTGATGGCAGTAGCACCTTCTGTACGTACGCAAGTGATGAGTGTTTGGCCTTCTATCCAGGGCAAAGTTTCAATTACGTTAGCGATAATTGGTGTAAAAGGACTTCTGAGTGAGGCTCCGGTGATGGAAGAGGTGAGTCCTGACGTATGGAAAAGGGTATGGAATAATTTGGAATATATTGACGTTTATCCATCACAAGGGGTACTGCCCACAGAGACAAACAGGATTTTGTTTTATATTATAAAATTGCTTAAGCGACCCGTTAGAGAAAAAGGCGATTGGGCATTCTTAGAGACTCCGCCGTTATGGTTTAACACTATGCTTAAAACCCAATCTTCTCAAGGTCTGCCGTCATGGTTGACAAAGATTTGGCCGCGTTTTTCTTTCAAAGACAGACTTAGTTTTGGTTTGCTTATCATCACAGCAAAGATTCAGCATCTTCCTATAGAATGGCTGCGAGAGATGCCGCGGGATCAGCGTAAATACGTCTATTTTCAAGGAATGTTGAGCTTTTGGTGGGGCCAGGAATTCGGCCCATATCAAAAGGTGATGAAATCTCTTTTGAATCAGATTCCTCCTTCATCAAACTATGAAGAGCGTGTTCAATTTATTCATGCTTCCGTCATGTTGATGCGTTTGCTGGTGAGGGTCATGCCGACATTTAGGAGGCTGAGACGAACTGATTTTCTCGATGATTTGGTTAGCTCTTTATCCAAACCATCTGCAGTCCCTCTACTGGAGAGGATTCGACAAGTAGAGCAGGACATTAATAAATATCTATTTAATAAAGTAGAAGATCTTTTGCATATTACTCTGGATAAAAATTATCCTTTGGATATTCTTCCCGACATCGATCTTTGGAGGGCTGTTTTTAATTATGATTTGCAAAATGAGCCCCGTTTGCGTGATTTGTTCGGGCAATACGTATTGACATGGCAGCGCACCAGTGATTCAAAGCAGGCGAGCGTGGCGGCCTGGGAGTGGTTACAGTCTTCGTTAGAAAAGGAGACTGGAGAAAAAGTGAGTTTTGCTCATGATAGCGCGCCTGCACCTATGTCTTTTATGGGTAGTCCTAAAGTAAACCGAGCGCAAGCAGCTCAGGATGCTGTCGCCCAGCAGTATAAGGAGGCGCATTCTTTAGTGCAGCAATTGATTCAGAAATTACCGGGAGCAACCGTTACAGACGCTTTGAGTCAATTGTTAACACAATGGGGTGAACCCGGTACCCCATCTGAGGAAATAGTGAATCAACTAAGAAATTTATTAGGTCAGATTAAGATAACAAAAGATTTAGAAGTATACATAAAAACAATACGTAAGCATCTTCAGAAAGTCAAATCAATTGCCGGTGAAATTAATTATTTTGATGGGTCTCAGAATGTTCTCATTGGGGTTAGCATGGATCCGGTAGAGCGTTTGCATCTCGGATATCCTTCCCTTGGAGGCTCATGCCTGGATTGTATGACAGGAGGCGCAAAGCATTTTGCAGCAGGTTATGTGCTTCATCCCAAGATAGCAGTTCTCTATGCCTGGCGTGAACAGCCCGATGGGTCAAAAGGTGAACGGTTGGCCCGTGTGGTTGTCATGCAGACACCCCAAGGATTGATTCTTTTAAGTAATCTCAAGACGAGCACGGATTTGGAGTTGGGCAAGGCCTTCTCTGAATTCCTCTGGCGGTGGTCGCGGAAGGCAAATATTCCTTTGATGAGATTGGAAGGTGAATCTTTTCCATGGTTGACACTCCCGGCGGATACAGCTTCAGAAAAGATGGTCGTAGAGTTTCCTGCGGGAGGCCTTAGAGGAGAGTTTTATTCCGATGTCCTATTATGGGTAACCACATTTCCAATGGAAAGGATCTTAAACGTTCAACGTTATGTTCCTGAAACAATCGAGACGCATATGTTTTGGGCGGGGCATATTCAACCGGCCAATGGAAGTGAAGTGATCGTCACAGATGATAAGTCCATAGCTCTCACGTTTGCTTTGGCGCTGGACAAAAAAGAATTAGATGAATCCAAGTTGATTGATCAAATAGGGCTTAAAGGATTTGTGCATTTTAGGTATTCCGCAATTGTTGACGGACATCCGCATGAGTATGACTGGTCAACGCCGGAACAGGATCTACCTTTGAATTGGGCGTCATTAAAAGTCATTGGACGTGATAAAGATAATAATTATCTGATATCGGCAAAGTTTCATCCACCGAAGGAAATGATTTCTATCCGGTTCATCATCAGACTGCATACGAGGACGGGGCAAGAAATTTGGTTGAGCAATTATACCGAAGACAACAATTGGGTGTGGACGGTAAATCGGGGAACGGTGATGAATGTAATAGTTCCTTTCCTTCTTTTTGCGTTCATCTATATGATCACCGGGGTAGCGTCTGTTTGGGCGGAAGGGGTGGTTGATAGGATGGAGCTTGGGATAAATGATGGAAAATGGGAATGGTTGGTGCGTATGGTTGCCGGCGTAGGAATTGTGGGAGGGCTAATAAGTCCGTTAGCTAAGAGAGATGCTGGGGTAAATCCATTTAAGAAAAGGCATGAAGAAATAAAACGAGAAAGAAAAGAGAAAGAAGCTATTCAAAATAAGGACACTCGTCCTGTTGACCAAGTAAAGGTTGTTGTGCCGCTCGTCGAACAGAATAATAATTTTATAAAAATTAAATCGGAAAAAAGTGCGCAGGCAGCTAAGTTAACATGGAATGGCCTCGAGAAAATTAGTGCCTTTTTTCAGATTATATTGCAACTAAAAAGGTTAATAATTAATTTTACTTCTTTTGACATCAACAAGATACGCGAAATGGTATTTGGACCTTTTATTCTCATTGTTTTTATCATTGGTTTGATAGACCTGTTTACGCATGTTGAAACTGGCGTGGTGAATCATTGGCCAGTGGATTTGATGATTCCCTTGATGATGTTTAATAAAGTTCGTTTAGGGGATTTGGATAGGTTATTAAAGCGATTTAAATGGAATGGTGTTTTCATAAAGGATCTTCCAATACACACAATTAGTCCAAGTTTTTATGAACATCAAATCGATAAGGACACTAAGATTACTTTGATAGAATTTATTCTGGAGGAAGGTAAGCAGAATAGAAAAAAATGGTATGTAAATAATCATCTGATTGGAGCCGCAAAGCTGACTGAAATAGAATTGAAAAAATATCTTCTGGATGACATATTCGATGTGTATTCGATTTTACTGCAAAAGAATGAGATTATTTCGAGCAAACAAATTTTAAAATTGTTAAGAAATAAATTAAAAGTGATTAGTACTATTCGACAACTTGAACGATCGCTCCAGTGGCTAGAATTAAAATGGTTTCCGGTTCGACGCATGCCGATAAGGAAAAGGTATGAGGTAGGGCGTATTATTGATTTGGGCTGGGAGGTAAGCGGGGTTGTGAGTACAATGCCTAATATCATCAGTTCACATAATTGGGGTAAAAAATTACATAAACAATGGAATGTCGATGGGAAAATTAACGGGATATTAATTTCTAAGCGAATTAATGTAATTAAAGAAATATATAAATTACAAAAAACTAGGGATATCATTGACGGAAATAAACGTAAAACAGTTGATGCCTTAAATAAAATTTTAAATAATTGGGAAAAATTAGATGAAGGGTCTCCACGCATTTCAAGATTAGATCTATTTGGGTATGAACCAATATTACTCTATTTGGGTAAGAGTCGTACTGAATCTGAATTGAGGGTTTTTCCTGATTTAATGCAATTGCAACCAAAAGAACGTGAAAAGAAATTGCAGTTTGTATCAGGAGTAACAGATGATGAAATTGAAAGGTTGATTGGAGGTAAGAAAAAAAGAATTCTGTTTGCTCAAACAAGGAATAATAATTTTCAGAAGTTATCTCCAGAATATTGGATAAGATTAGCCTATAGTTTAGGATTTCGGGATTCTTTTATCCTTCTTGCAGGAGATGAACAAGATAATATTTTGCCTATTATTGATATTCCTTACCGCATTAGGTTGTTACGATTATCGAAGGGGTTGAAGCGGGAGGATCTTGCAAAGAAATTAGGTGTGTCGAGAGAAATGATATCTAAATGGGAAAATGTAAATAAACCTTTGAAAATTTTACAAAAGTATCGTGCAGATCTTGCTGCTATTTTGGGAGTTAAGGAAGAAGATTTATTTGCTCAAAAGAAAAAGTCAGAAATGGAAGTTCATGGGGAAAGGGGGCCTGTTTGGTTTACAAAGAAAATCCCTGTAGCTCTCCAAGGAGCGCTGGCTGAATATGTTAAAGATATCCCTATCGGAGAGGCTCATGAGGTGAAGGTTAATACTGTGGGAAGCACCTTGGGGGACGTGATCCATAATTTACGTGAAGCATATCCAAAACTGGGGCGGAATCTTTTAAGCGAAAGGGGACAGTTGGATGTGCGGATCCATATCGAGGTTGATGGAAAAAGAGTGGACGGTCATTCTGACTGGGCGGCCATCCGGGTATCCTCTGAGAGCAGGATAACAATTTTTGCCGGTATTGCTGGCGGCCATTCAGGAGCCAACGTTAGCGTGGGGTGGTTGGCAAAGGCGTTAAAGAAGATGCAATCACAACTTTCTCCAGAGATTATAAAAGTAAAAACTATGAAAGACCTCTTTGTCGGTCAGCCGTTTGGCATCCGCGGCGGGTTGATAAGCGGGATTGTGAGTTTTCTGGCTGGGATGGTTGTTGTATTTGGCTTAGGCTACTGGGCGGCACCTGTTGTTGGATGGTTGCTTACGGCTCCGTTAATGTTGGCAACGTTAGTTTTTAGCGGCAGCGTAGGCGTGAAGTTTTTTAGTATCCTCCTGCGCAGGAACGTTGGATTGCCTGGATGGCTAAAATGGTTGCGACAGTGGTTGATTACAAGAGGTTTCCTTCGTCCACCGCCGCCTGAGGCGCGTATGTCGCAAGCTAACTTTGAGGCGATGGTGCGTCGTGAAGGTATTGAGCCCGCCATTGACACAACCATTGCCTTCATGGAAAAACAACCTGACCCATCCAATAAGATCCTCGCCTACAACCCCGACATGCTCAAAGACCTCGATGCCAAAACAATTACATCCATATTCAAATATCACGAATTAGTCCACTTCAGCCGTTGGCAGATCCCCTCAAATAATCGCATCGCCCGCCTCCTCAACGAAATCCCGGCGTATGTTTGGTTTGGCCTCGTGACATGGCGACGAAGTATAAGAAATATTTTTAAATTATTTAATTTTAAAAAGGTGGAAAGCATAATATTATTTTTTGTATTTTTTCCAACAGAAGTTAAGACAAGGAAAAATATCGATAAAATTTTAGCAAGAATACAGGAGCTTATCCTAAATACCGATCAAGATTCTAGCCTTTTTGAGATTTATTTTCAGCAGCTTCAGTTAGCATTTATTGCTACGAAAAAGAGAAAAAAGAAAAGAGCATTTAGTCTTTTAACCCATCTTGATCTTTTCCCCGGTTTTTATGTTAAAGACCTATGGACGGTAGACTGGGGATTTAATAAACAGGATATGGAAAATCTTTTTATTGCCTTTTGGAATCAATTTCATAAGGAGGATGAAGGGTGGACTCTTGAGGAATTTTCAGAATTTAGGAGGATAAAGGGACTTTTTCCGCCACTTAAAAAGTTTGCTAGAATTCATCATGAAAAAAAAGATGTTTTTGAAGCAACGTTTATACCTCGATTTACAAAATTGATGAAAAGGGGAGATGTTCTTTTTTTAAGATTTGTTCCGGAATTTTTGATGGGTTCAAGGCATAGCGTTGGAAAAAGTCCTGAGCAAGTGTACCAATGGATTACTCGGTTTATTGAAAATATTCCAGAAGGAGTTTTTGTGGTAGTTTTCGACAAAATGATTTTTGACAATGATGAAATAATCTTTTCAAATGGTTTTGTGGATTATCTTATGCAGACAGGTTTTTTTGAGGATCAGTTAAGGGTGGTGTTGTCCAAAAAACAGAAAGAATTTCTCGAAAAAATGAACACGACTCTTATACGCAAACGTGGAGGTTTGTATTATGCATATTGGCATTATTTACCACTTGGAGGCCAAATGGCTGTTTTAAAGAAACGAAAAGTGCTCGAAAAGGGTGAAAATGTTTCAGAAAAAAAATAGGAAAAAATAGACGCTATATTTAACCCGTTATTTCTAAACGAGTAATAAAACAAATATATTCTATGAAAAAAAAGACTATGTCGATAATTTTTGATAATTATTTTGTGTTGTTTGTAATATTGACACAAAGTGGCGTACTTATGTCAGTGCAACTGACAATGTAAAGGTGGTCGTATTACGTGCGTAAAAACTGTTTATCGAGAAATGATTCGGACATTTCTATGACGGTGGGGCGGCCGTGGGGGCAGGTGAAGGGGTCGAGGCATTGGAGGAGTTGTTCGCGTATGGCTTCGGCTTGTTCGGGTTTGAGGGCATCACCGGCCATGATGGATGAGCGACAGGCACGACGAGCCAAGGTATCGTGATCAGTGCGGGCAATGGTGTCGCCGGCGAGTAAGGCGCGTACGGCTTTCTCGACATTCTTTAAAAGAAGTGGTTGGCTGTGGACGGCAATCGTTTCGTCATTCCATTGTGTTGTATCTAATCCCAATTGATTTAGGTTTTCCTGACATTCTTCCCATGATACGAGTTCTTGAGCGCTGAGTTTGATGAGAATAGGGCTCAATAGGTTCTGCACTTCCACACTTCCTTTATTCATTTGTTGAATCAGTTTTTCATACGTAACACGTTCTGCCGCGGCATGCTGGTCGATAACTAGCAATGAGGGGGTTGATTCAAAGAAAAGGAATTTATGGATGAACGTCCCGACAAAACGGGCATTGGTTAATTTGCTTTGCAAGCTATCCTGTTTTTGTTGAAACAAGGTTTCACCGGCCATCGAATAATATTCAGCCTGCGGAAAGGCGTATTGGTCTGACGGCGCTGTGCCGCGATTCGGTGCACTTTTTGAATTACCTTTATCCGTCGCGGAATACTGCGTGTTAGATGGTTCAAATATTGATGGTGGCACAGTGGTGTCAAACGGCATGTCCTTTGTCGTCGTGCCGGTCAGGGCACGATCAATGGAATAAGGTTTATTAGCGCTGTTTTCAGTAGATGTGTCTGAAGAAGGATCTACGGCTTGTTTGGCCGCCGAGGCCTGCATTAAAGTGTTTTCACATAAATGGCGTAAGATAGAGGTGATGATTTGTTCATTCTTCATTTTGACTTCCCGTTTTGCTGGGTGAATATTCACGTCAAGATCTTCGGCCGGCATATTGATAGTAACAACAAAAAATGGATAGGTCCCTTGGGGCATAATGAGACGGTACACATTATTCATATGAAAGCTGATGTTTTTATTATCCACTGGCCGGCCATTAATAAATACAAACTGCATATCCCTTCGAGAGCGTGTGATATTAATATCGCCAAGGAACATATCAACGGTAATATTTTTATCGGATAATTCTTGCTGCGTGGCGAGAATATTATCTTTGTTGAGGTTTAAGGTCGCCGCGATGCGTGTTACGGGATCTTCAGTCGGGGCAAGGTCGAGTAATGTTTTGCCTTGATGCGTCAGAAGAAATCGGATCTTAGGGTGCAGCAGGCTGTATGGAATAAAAATATTCAGAATTTGATTAAGTTCCGTGGTGTTGGTCTTGAGAAATTTTTTTCGGGCTGGGGTATTAAAAAAGAGTTCTTTGACTTCTATGGTAGTGCCTTTGTCCGGTGCCGGACCGGGCTTTAAACTTAATTGTTTACTTCCACGTAAATGAATTTCCCATCCGGTATCTTGTTCAATAGTCTTGCTTTGTAAAGTCACGTCTGCAATAGCCGCGACGCTGTACAATGCTTCTCCGCGAAATCCTAAAGAATGAATATCAAAAAGGTCTTCGGCGCTTTGAATTTTGCTTGTCGCATGTCTGAGGAAAATTTTTTCTAAATCATCTTGCCCAATACCGGAACCATTATCTTTGATAGTAATGGCTGTCTTGCCGGCATCTTTCAGATGGAGTTCAATGCTGTCAGCCCCGGCATCCAGACTATTTTCCAGAAGTTCTTTAACGACGGATGCCGGACGTTCAATCACCTCACCGGCGGCGATTTTACTGATGATATCAGATGGGAGTATGTGGACTTTGTTCATAATTTATTAAAGAAGCAGAGAAGTAAGAAACAAGATGCAGAGATTTAAAATGAGGGCCAGAGGTGTAAGAAGTAAAGAATAAAGAAAGAGGAATTAAAAAAATAGAGACAATTTTTAGTAAAACAGTATTAAACTTTTTCTTTTTTTTACGTCTCTACTTCTCACATTTTTGTTTCTTACATCTCTGCTTCTTACATCTTTGCTTCCTGCTTCTCTACTACAGGCATCTTTACTTCTTGCTTCTAACCTCTCTGCTTCTTGATTCTTTGCGCCTTTGCTTCTATTTAACTGTTTCTTTCAGCTTCCCCAACACATTCAACGCCTCCAGCGGCGTCAAAGAGTTGATATCCAGTTTACGAATGGTTTCTTTTAATTTTTCCGCTATGGGATCCTGCGTTGCTTGTGGCGAAAATAAATTCAATTGACCTTCTTGCCATGATTTATTTTTTTCGCCTGCATTGTTAGATTTTAAATTCTCGCGTAAGTCATTATTTAATTCAAGTTTTGTGAGGATTTGTTTGGCGCGTCCAATAACAGTCGGTGGAATGCCCGCGAGTTTGGCGACGTAAATGCCGTAACTGTCGTCGGAGCTTCCGGGAATAATTTTGTGTAAAAAAATGACTTCGTCTTGCCACTCTTTGACGGCGACATTGTAATTTTTGACACCGGGGTATTCGTCGGCGAGGGCTGTCAGTTCGTGAAAGTGGGTAGCAAATAATGTGCGCGTTTTTGTGTCCTTTAAATGTTCGGCCAAGGCCCAGGCTAAGCTTAGTCCGTCATAGGTACTGGTGCCGCGTCCGATTTCATCGAGGATGACGAGGCTGCGTTCCGTTAAATTATTGAGAATGTCGGCGGTTTCATTCATTTCGACCATGAAGGTACTTTGGCCACGCATGATATCATCGTGCGCGCCGATACGTGTAAAAATTTTATCCACAACGCCGATGTGGGCGGATTGTGCCGGAATAAAACTGCCGATTTGGGCGAGTATGGTTAAGATGGCTGTTTGCCGAATGTATGTCGATTTACCCGCCATATTGGGGCCTGTCAAAATGGTCAAATGATTTTCGGTGCAGTCCAGGAATGTATCGTTGGGCACAAAGGTTTCTGTGGAAGTTTTCTCGACAACCGGATGGCGGCCTTCCTTAATATCTAATACCTTATCTTTAGAAATCTCCGGCGCAATGTATCCTGCCGATTGGGCCAAAACGCTTAAAGAATACAGGGCATCAAGCGTGGCAATACTTTGACAGAAATGGTGTAAGGCCACAGATTCATCCAGAATTTTATGATGCACATCTTTAATAATTGTATTTTCGATTTTAAGAATTTTGTCCTGGGCCGTGAGAATTTTCTCTTCGTACTCTTTTAATTGCGGAGTGATATAACGTTCGGCATTGACCAGCGTTTGTTTACGAATGTAATCTGATGGAACAAGTTTGCTATTGGCGCGTGTGATTTCGATGTAGTAGCCAAAGACTTTGTTAAATCCGATTTTGAGAGAATTGATACCCGTGCGTTTGATTTCTTCGGCCTGCATATTTTTGAGTAGTGCTTGCCCATTATTTTGAATATCCCGCAAGCTATCCAGATCAGCATTAACGCCGGTTTTGATAATTTTCCCTTCAGGATGGGCCAGCGGAATGCTTTCATTGATGGTATTTAAGAGAAAGGTGCGTAATTCTGGAATATCTTTTAAGGCAAATAAAGGGTTTTGATTTTGTAGTGCAGAAATTGTTTTTTGAATGTCCGGTAAAATAGCGAGCGTGTTACGAATAGCTAAAAAGTCTTTGGCGTGGGTGTATCCACAGCTTAAACGGGAAATATTTTTTTCAATATCCGGGATGTGCAATAAATGTTGTTTTAAATTTTCTTGGATGTCCGGTTTGTCTTTGAGAAGTTTTAATGCCTCCTGGCGTTGCAAAATAGCCGGCGGATGTTTGAGCGGATGCGTGAACCAAAATTGAAAAAGGCGTCGGCCCAAAGCGGTTTTGGTTTCATCCAAGGTTTTAATCAGCGTCGGAAGTTCCAGTCCCCGGTAAGCGGCCGGTGCAATAAAGACAAAATCATCATCCGTGTACAGGCTGAGTTTATCCATGTGTTTGAGCGGCTGTTTATTCATTTGTTTGAGATATTCCAACAAAGCGCCTGCGCTGGAGGCCGCCCAATTCAGGCCGTCAATACCGAATCCGCTGAGGTTGTGCACGGCAAAATGGTCGCACAGTGTTTTTTCTGCAATCTCTTGGTTAAAACACCAATCTTCGTAAGGGCTCAAAGCGACATTTTTAAATTTCAGGACAGGATGGTTAAAGAGTTCTTTAATTTTGTCTTCGGCGTTTTGCGGGAATATGCATTCACAGATCGGTAATTTGGCAATCACTTCGGTGAGACGGTTATTATTAAAGGGAAATTGATTGGTCTGAATGGTGCCGGAAGCCGGATCGGTAAACGCCAGGCCGATGGACTTAGCATTAGGGCTGAGCGCCAAAAGATAACGGGCGTCCGTGCTATTTTCATCGAGAAATGTGCCGGAGGTAATGGTACGGATGACATCACGTTTAACGATACCTACGGCTTGTGCCGGATCTTCAATTTGCTCACAGATTGCGACTTTGTAGCCGGCTTTAATTAGTTTAGCAATGTAATTATCCGCCGCATGAAAGGGCACGCCACACATAGGGATTTTACTGGAAGCCCCTTTCCCGCGAGACGTGAGGACAAGTTCCAAGACGCGCGAAGCTGTCTTAGCATCATCAAAAAACATTTCATAAAAATCCCCGAGGCGGTAGAAAAGGATGCAGTCTTTGTGCTTAGCTTTGATTTCTTGATACTGCTTGATCATCGGGGTCTGTTCCGGGGATTTCATGAACGATACATTATCATAAAATTGAAAAAATGCAAACCGTAAACGAACCTCGTAGGTTCGGAATTCCGAACCTACGAGGTTCGTTTACGGTTCGAGATTTGTTTTTGGTTAATTTTAATAAAAAAATTGGCCGATGAGGTGGAAATATTGCATACTTAACTTGTAAGGAACTTTAATGATTATTTAACTAATTTAGAGAGGAATACATAATGAAAAATCAGCATACATGTTTATTAAACATTATTTTAACAGGGTTTTTGTGTTTTAGTTTTTCAACCTATGGCCATGCCGATATGGGGAGTAGTGGTGCAGATTTTTTGGTTGATGTGGGGCAAAACGCTTATGAAGCAGGGAATATTCCGGATGCGGTGCATGAATGGAGTAAGGCTCTGATTTTGGATCCTGATCATGCTAAAGCCAAGGCGTTTTTAAAGAGTGTGGGCGTGAAACAAGGGCTTTATCAGGGAACACAAACCAAATCGTCACATATTATCAAATTATCTCGACATATTAAGGAATATGAAGAAAAAGTAGCTAATTTGGAGCAGCAAAAGAGGGATTTGGAGAGTAAATTTGCTTTGCTTCAGAAAGAGCGCGATGGTTTGTTTCAGGAAAATATTGTAAAAGATATGGAAAAAGACCTCGTGCAGGAGAAATTTGTAGAACTTAAGAGAATATCTATGTTTGAAAAAGATCAACAATCAGCCAAAATACAAGAAATGGAACACACATTTTATCTTCGCCGTCAGGATTTAGAGGCCAGACTCGCTTTGCAGAAAGAACAATCCCTTGATCAGGGGGTACTCCCATTGGAAGCTCAAGAAGATACGACAACAATACACATGCAAAAAGAGTTATGGGAGTCGGTTAATGCTAATTATTCCAAAGCCCTCGAAAAAATGTCTTCTTATGAAAATGAAATCGCATCCGTTAGTCAAAAATATAATCAGCTCAAACAGGAAGCCGGGCAAAAGCAAATGCGCAGCGATAATATGTATGATACCATGGAAAATTTTTTGTATGTACGTAACCATGCGGTAGGGGCTCTTGGAGATGAGTTAATCACCAAAGAAATTGATTTGGCCCGCAATCGTAAACTTCTTCTAGCGCATATGGATGAGATGTTGGGTATGTATGAAATAATGAATGCTGTTACGCCGTAATTTAAAAGGGCATGATAAATCATGCCCCTACGAACGACACTTCTCCGTAGGGTCATGATAAATCATGCGTCTACGAACGACATTTTTCTGTACGGGCATGATTTATCATGCCCATAATTATATTAATTGCTGGACAATTCAAACCCCTTCGCGTTACAATATTTTCTTATTTTAAATAATTTCATTAATGAAAGGATTGTAACATGTCAAATGAGCTTATTGAGCAAGCTAAAGAAAAGTTTGCGGCGATTATGCAGGAGCAGCTTGATCGTATTGAGGTGATGAAGCAAGGGGCGGAAGATACGGATTTTTCACAGTTAAAACCGATTATTATCGGTGTATGTTTCGGCGATGGTATTGGCGAGATTATTTCTAAACATGCCCGTGCTGCGCTTGAGCATGTTTTAAAAGATGAAGTAGCCGCTGGTAAAGTTGAATTTCGTGATATCGACGGATTGACGATTGAAAATCGTGCTAAACATGAAAAAGCTATCCCCGACGATGTTTTGGCCGAGCTTAAAGCTTGCCATGTCATCCTCAAAGGCCCAACCACAACGCCACAAGCCGGTGACGAATGGCCCAATATTGAAAGCGCTAATGTTGCGATGCGACGGTATTTAGATTTATTTGCGAATGTGCGTCCGGTTAAGATTCCTCAAGAAGGTGTAGATTGGTGTTTTTTTCGGGAAAATACCGAGGGGGCTTATGTTTTAGGTTCAAAAGGTTTTGATGTATCGGAAGATTTAAGTGTGGATTTTAAAGTCATTACAGAACAAGGCGCTGAGCGTATTGTGCGTATGGCTTTTGAATATGCTAAAAATAATGGCATTGATAAAGTAACGGTGGTGACAAAATCAAACGTTGTGAAGACTACGGACGGAAGATTTTCACGCGTGGCTTTTCGTATTGCCAAAGAGTATCCCGGAATTAATCTGGATGAATGGTACATTGATATTATGACGGCAAAGTTGATTGACGAGTCTCGTCGTCGAGAATTTAAGGTTATGGTGATGCCAAACCTTTACGGCGATATTTTAACCGATGAAGCAGCGCAATTGCAGGGGGGTGTGGGAACAGCCGGCAGTGCAAATATTGGATCTCAATGGTCTATGTTTGAGGCTATCCACGGAAGTGCTCCACGTATGGTTAAAGAAGGGCGTGCGCAGTTTGCCGATCCTTGTTCTATGGTTCGCGCCAGCGCTATGCTTTTGCGTCACATTGGTTATCCGGAACGCGGGGAAAAAATAGAAATGGCCTTGGAAATGTGTGGTCAATTTGAAAAGAAAATGAAGATTACCGGCCGCGATACGGGTGTTACCGGCGAGGCGTACACAGAATATGTTTTATCATGGGTTGATAATCCTGATTTGAAGGCGAAGTGGGAAGAAGAGGTTGATAAAATAAAGAAATAAGATGCAAGTTACAAGAAGCAAGATGCAAATAAATTTCAAAAATTAATGATCAAGAATTCAAATAGAAATTAAGGATTTTTGTTTGGTTATTAAAAATTTGGATATTGAATATTGTTTGTATCTTGCTTCTTGTTTCTTACATCTTGCATCTTTTAAAATTATTTCCTAATTTCCGCAAGAATCCTATCCACCGGACTAACCTTATTGAGAGAATAAAAATGAAGACCCGGAGCCCCTCCATCGAGGAGAACTCGGGATTGACGGACGGCAAATTGGATGCCGGCTTGGAGGGTTGCTTCTTTGTCGTCTTGAATCGGTTCAAAGATTTGTTTCACTTCATCACTTACCGTAGCCCCGCAGAGTTTCGTAAAATTCACAAGACCTTTGTAATTGGTAATCGGCAGGATACCCGGAATAATACGGGCGGTTACACCAAGCGCGCGTAGGCGTTGGGCATACGAAAAATAATCATCATTATTAAAGAAGAGTTGCGTAATAACAAAATCAGCACCGGCATCTATTTTTGTTTTAAGATATTGGGCATCCTTGTCTTTATTTGGGCATAAAAGGTGTCCTTCAGGAAATCCTGCCACGCCAATACCAAAATAATCCCCAAAATGTTCACGTGCAAAGGCGCAAAGCTCGGAGCTGTATTGAAAATTTTCCGGTCCGGGCTGCCAATCAGGATTGTCTTGTGGCGGATCACCGCGCAATGCTAAGATGTTTTGAATACCGCGCGATTGAATATTTTCTAAAATGTTTTTAATTTCCTCTTTGGTATTCAAAACGCAGGTCAAATGTGCTAAGCTTGGCACGTTATGTTTTTCCTGAAGATGTTGAGATATTTCAAACGTTTTGTCACGACTTCCACCGCCGGCTCCGTAGGTGCAAGAGATAAAGTCCGGCTTAAGGGCACACAATTTTTCAATGGTGACAAGTAAGTTTTGATATCCTTGTTCCGTCTTTGGCGGAAAAAGCTCGAAGGAAAAAGTTTTTTCTTTGTGTTTAAATATGTCTGTAATTTTGGACATGATTATTTAATGATAATCATAATATTTTGATTTGCAATTAAAAAAATGGAATTGATTTGGGCATGATAAATCATGCCCGTACGGGGATGGTCGTTTGTAGGGGCATGATTCATCATGCCCTTTGTTTCCGCAATTAATATGAAAATCGCGCTTATTACAGGTTCATCAGGATTAATCGGGTCGGAGGCTGTGCGCCATTTTGCCGGGCAAGGGTACACTATTGTCGGGATTGATAATAATATGCGCCAGTATTTCTTTGGTGATGCAGCGTCGACAGATGCCAGTAAGAAAAATCTTTTAGATTTAATCAAAAATTACAGGCATTACGATTTAGATATTCGGGATCAAGACGGACTAGAAAATATTTTTAAAGAGTATGGATCAGATATTCAATTAATTATCCATACCGCTTCGCAACCTTCCCATGACTGGGCCGCCAAAGAGCCTTTCACAGACTTTCATATTAATGCCTCCGGCACGCTGAATCTTTTAGAAATGACACGGCAACACTGTTCGCAAGCGGTTTTTATTTTTATGAGTACGAATAAAGTTTATGGTGATCGTCCGAATGAGCTTCCTTTTATTGAAAAAGAATTGCGTTGGGAGTTGCCGAAAGAACATGCGCTTTACGCCGGTGTTGACGAGACAATGAGTATTGATCAATGCAAACATTCTTTATTTGGTGCGTCCAAGGTGGCGGCTGATATTTTGGTTCAGGAATATGGTCGGTATTTTCAAATGAAGACCGTCTGTTTTCGAGGCGGATGTCTGACAGGCCCAAATCATGCCGGCGTTAAAAAACATGGTTTTCTTTCTTATCTGATGAAATGTTGTGTGGCTGGCACGCCGTACACGATTTTTGGTTACAAGGGCAAACAAGTACGGGACAATATTCATAGTTATGATTTGATTCAGGCGTTTGATCAATTTGTTCAAAATCCGCGTTGTGGTGAGGTTTACAATATCGGCGGGGGACGGGCCAATAGTTGTTCCATGCGCGAGGCCATTACGCTATGCGAAGAAATTTCCGGCAAAAAAATGAATCATGTTTATTCCGAAGAAGCGCGTTCCGGTGACCACATGTGGTACATTACCAATCTCAAAAAATTTCAATCTCACTACCCTGCCTGGCAACAAAAATACGACCTGGTCCGGACTCTGAAGGAAATTTATGAAGCACAGCGGGTTTGATAAATCAAACCCCTACGTACGGGCATGATTCATCATGCCCATAAAATAACAATTTTTAGAAATAAATAGCTTGAAATATTCGAAAAATATGTTATTCTATTCGTGTAAATAATCAATAATGATTATTTGTAGGAATATTATGAATTATGCTGACTTTAGACAAAATTTTCAGAATTTGCCATTAATTTTAAGTAAAGATGTTATTAGGGGTAAAAAAGATCCCCAAATAATCCGCAATCAATTGAATCGCTGGCATAAAAGTGGAAAAATTATTTGTTTACGGAAGGGGATGTATGTGCTTAATGATCAGGATAGAAGGCCTCCATTTAATCTATGTCATATTGCCAATAGATTGTATGAACCATCGTATGTGAGTTGTGAGTATGCCTTGAGTTATTATGGATTTATTCCTGAAGGCGTTTGGACTTTGACTTCCGTGACAACACGCAAAACACAAAGGTTTAAAAATAAATTTGCCCATTTTGATTATCGCCATATTAAAGCGCAGGCTTTTCGGGGGTTTAAACAGGTTGGAGAGGATGGATATCCTATTTTTATGGCTGAACCAGAAAAGGCTATTGTCGATTTTGTTTATTTCAAATTAAGTAATTTTGGAAAGAATGACAGGGACGTTTTTGAAAATTCCTACCGTTTTGACAGTCTGGAAGATCTTAATTATGATAGATTAATGGAGCTGGGAGATTTATTTCAAAATAAAAAATTAATGAGAGTTCTTACGGCTCTTGAGCCCATGATTGCAAAATGGAAGTGAAAAATGATTGATGTTATTAAACAACAGTTAAAAGATGAAATGTTACCCTTAGAAAAAGTGAATGTGGTGAGGGAATTTTTGCAAATTTTGTGTTTAAAAATTATGGATGATAAAAAAATGTTTGATCATCTAGCTTTTTTTGGGGGGACAGCACTGCGGATTCTTTACGATTTAAGGCGTTATTCGGAAGATTTAGATTTCTCAGTGACACAAAAAGAAGAATTTAATATTAATGATACTCGGAATGAACTTATCAAATCTTTACAGTTGTATGGATTAAACGTCGAGGCCAAGTCGAGATCTGTGGGCGCTGTTGAAAGCATGATGATTAAATTTACGGGATTGTTGAAAGACCTAGATCTTTCTCCTTTAGCTTCACAAAAATTGTCGATTAAATGGGAAACAGATACTAATCCTCCGTCAGGAGCAGATATTACAAATACAATCGTCAATAAACACTTTATTTTTAATGTTACTCATTACGATTTGCCGTCGTTATTCGCTGGGAAATTACACGCGTGCTTTTACAGGAAATACATTAAGGGACGGGATTGGTATGATTTTGTTTGGTATGTGAGCAAAAAGATTAAACCTAACTTCAGTTTATTGAATAATGCTATTGTGCAAACACAAAAAGAAAGTTTAAATATTCAGGAAGAGAACTTTAAACAACATCTTTTAAAAAATGTGGAACGAATTGATTTTATGGCCGTGCAAAAAGACGTTAGAGAATTTTTAGTGGATGAGCGGGAATTAGATTTTTTAGAAAAGAATACAATTCAAGGATTGATTGAATCCGTTTATTAGTTATGCCAAATTCAGTGATAGATACTAACAAATACACCAAACTCCTCAACGCCATTCGGAAGGAGATTTCCGATGGGGAGAGGGATGTGGGGCAGCGTCTGGCGGTGATGTATTGGCGGGTCGGGCGGATGATTGCGAAGGATGTTTTGGTGAGAAAAGATCGAGCTGATCATGGGAATTTTGTTTTTTCTCAATTAGCAGAAAATTTGCAAAAAGATGTGAGTTTATTGTATCGGGCGGTTAAATTTTATGAGGCTTTTCCAAGTTTGGCCGCGCGGCCAAACTTGCGATGGGGGCATTACAAAATTCTTGTCACTGTTGAAAATGATAAAAAACGAAATGGATATCAACAGCAAGCTATTAAAAATAATTGGACCATACCTGAACTCAAAAAGATCATTGATGAGGGGCGACCTAAGGCGATTGTTCTTCCAGTTGCAACATCCACAAATGCAAAAAACTATGATAGTCGAATTCCACGCATTCCCATCAAGCGCGGACGGTTAAATATTTACCGTCTTCTCGACGTAAAGGATGAGGGACGATCGTCATTAGCCCTTGATTGTGGTTTTCATATTTATCTTGGGCCGCCGTTAAAGGGTTTAAAGTCTCCTGTTGCGGGCGATGTTGTGGAGGCGTACACGTCGCAGAGTAAATCTCATGAGTATTATTTTAAAAAAGTAGATGTTGCACGTAATCAATTTTTTACTTACAAAGCCACGGTTGAAAAAGTGGTGGATGGGGATAGTGTGCCACGAAAAGCTGCATACGAGATGAGGGATGGCCCCTCGGAGTCGACTTGCAGGAGTAGGCTTCAAAGCGCCTTAAGCGGCAATGGCCAAAATCTATTGTCGTGAGCGTTAAGGAAAAGGCCCTTTAAAGGG
>JAJDCA010000076.1 GCA_029261055.1 Candidatus Omnitrophota bacterium
TAATCAGAGAAAACGCAATCTTGAAATGGCTCGTCTGCTGCGTTATACTGCATGGCAGACAAGTCAGCATGGTTCTCACAGAGAGCCATCAGAAGTAACTATGCAACCGGCTTGAGGTCAAACTCGCTGAAAAACTCCGCCTTCAAAAACTTAGCAAAATTTTTAAATCTATCAGAAGAATTATTTTTCATTTTTTTGATAGTATTTCTTAATTTTGTTTGTTTTATTTTTTGTGAATTAGTGTTTTTATCATACTCTGCATAAACCGAAATAGATTGAGCAGGATGAAATAAATCAAATTGATTAGATACTCTAACAAAAGATGTTACACCTGCCGCATGTAATTTATTACGAAATAATTTAAAATATGATTTATGCTTATTAATTGATTCTCTTTTATCTAAAACTTGGGCTAATTCTTTAAGATCAAACCAATCTTTTAATTCAACAATTAAACTTTCTCTTGTTGTTACTGTATGTAGTTTAGCTTGTTCAAGTACAACATTGACCTTTTCTTTTAAATCTTGATATTTATCCTCAGAAAAATTCTTAATAATTTCTCCCCTTCTCTTTGGCCCAGAATATTTATCTTCTTCTAAACTAAATTTCCCTCTTTCGAAAATAAGAACTTCTACCTCCTCAGCCATCATGGAGTCGTCGTTAATTTGTCCATCTGATTCTTTTTTCTTATTCTTCCTAAAATTTTCTAAATTTTTTCGATTTTCTGCAACTCTTACCAACCTCTCTTCAATGGATAATTCTGACTCAACAACAAAATGATCCCAAAAATATTGCGCGGCTTGATTTCCTTTCTTTTTTTCTAAATACAATTTGGATCTCAAAACTGTATGTTTTTTATCGTTTAAATTAACAAAACCCTTGCTAAGCTTTTTTTGTATTGCTTCCATCTTTTCATCCCACAAACGAAAAACATTTTCCTTAACATCTACCCAATCCTGCGATGATATGTCCTTCACATTAATCTCGCTTCCATTTTCCTGTTTCTCCTTCAAAAGTTTTTTCTCAAATTTTTTTGTTTTCTTAAACTCTTCAATTTTAACTAACCGAGCAAGACTTTTTTGACTCCCATATTTCTCAATAAGCTCTTTAGCCTTCCGATTAACTACCGTCTTGGAACATAATTTTAACAATTCTTCTTCTACACTTTCTTCAAATACTCTAGCCTTTCCGCCTTCTTCTTTTGTTACTCCTCTCAACCAATCGTCAAATTCACCAAGACGCATATTAAAAATATCAGCTATTTGTTGCCATTCAACTTGATCCCGACTTCTTTCGATTTTGTAATATCCATCCTTATTAGAAATTCCTATTTGCTCCAAATTGCTAACTACTGATTCACCATCATCAGGTTCAGAAACTTTATTCTCATAAAGCCTGTCTGAAGCATCATAACTATCCTGCGCAACGACATCAATATTCATGTCACGTGTGTCAGTTTCATTTTCATTAATTTCATCAGGCCCTTCATCCCAAACACCCTCCTCATTTCCATCAGTTTCATCTAACCCTTTCTCGATTTCTTTTCTTAAAGCTTTTACCGCTTCTTTTTCTTGCTCAAAACTCATGCCTACCATTTGCGGAGGAATACGTGAATTAGGCTTTAATGAAAAGAAATCAAAAGGAATGTTAAGTGTATTATTTCGTTGAACACGTGACATTGCAGCCCCCCAGCTAATCTCTTTTTTCTCCGCATATTTATTAGCCCCTAACCAATCTCTTTTAAGAATATGAATAATCTCAAGAGCTACAGAGGGGATGATATCCTTTTTTTTCAAATTCTTTTCTTTAACCAAAGAATGATACTTTTTTAAAACCGTCCATATCTCAGGCTTCGTAACCCAATCTACAATCTTTTGTTCTAGACGGCTAACCTCAACAGGAGGTACAAAATATTTTCTTTTCTTAAAAAAACGGCTTATCGTAGCATCTTTTATTTCATACCGACGAATATCCTTCATATCTGCAAATGCATCTTCCGAATAAATGGGATCACCTTGGAAAGAAAAAATCTTGGAAAGATGAGCCTGAGGAGTCCATCGCATAAATTCTTTTTTAAATTCCTCTATTAACATATCTTCCAAATTAACTTTAAAAATATTTTCATACCAGATTCTAACATCATTGAAAAACTCTTCTAATTTTTCATCTATCTTACCTATTCCTTTTAAAGGAACTAATTCAACAGATATTCTTCCTTCTGATTTAATTGGAAAAGTTTTAAACCCAAGATCTTTTAAAATATCACCAACCGTTTTAAAATCTACACCCAACTTAGTCGCATACATAATTCGCGTAGGAAATTTTTTTGCTTCTTCAAAAGCATCATCTTTATTTTTTATGATTATTCCTGATTCTTGATTTGTTTGCGCGCTTAAGAACTCGACTAGCTTATTAAATTGTGCATTCCCCATTTTTTGAATCCCGCCACTTAGTTTTCCCTCTAAAATAGCACGACCATGTTTTTTATCTAAATACATATTTTCAACAAATAAATTTGTTGAAATAATATTTTTGTTTATCATAGATTGATCATGAATTATTTCTAACTTCTGATCAATTAATTGCTTAGTAATCCCCCCCACAAAATATTTTCTTGGGATGATTTGATTTGTGACAGGGTCGTAGTCTTCTTTGATGAGGTTGGTGGCGCCTTGTTTGAAGGCATCCAGATATTGGTTGTAAATTTTGTCTTTGGCGTTTTTGTCGGGGATGTCGACGCCGGCGATTTTGCTTTGGTTGACGTACATGGCGTTCAGCTCAGTAAAATTCTGATTGATGCCTTCGCGCAACTTACGCTTGAACCAGGTGGCGAGGACCAGGGAATGGTAGATTTGGCGTAAAGGGGCGAAGTGTTGGCCTTCGTTGACTTCGCGTTCAATTTCGGGGATTAACACTTCGCGAATGATGGATGTCGTAGGGGCAGCCCCCTGTGGCTGCCCTTTCACCGGGCGGGCACGGGGGCCCACCCCTACGTTATTGGATGCGGCAACATAATCTTCCTCCAGCATCACTTCCAAATACGATTCCACCACCAAGGCGGTATTGTTCTCCGAATTCTCATACACCACCGCTTTCTTCGGCACGATCCACACTTTGTTAAAGGCATCCACAGGAATATCGATGACGCCATATTCTTCGTAAGCTTTTTCATGAACCCGCTCCCAAAACTCTGCGCCTAACTCTTCTTCTGGATTCATCAAAGAAGCGGTTAGTTGTTTAAGCAGGTAATCTTGGGCTAGCAGGTCGCGGCCCATTTCTGTTGTGCCAAAGGCCTCGGGAATAATACGATCGGCTTCATACGGTGAAAGGTTCACCCACAAATCTTCTTCAGGGATTGTCAGAGAAGCTAAGAAATATTTGATCAAACGATTAGATTCGTCTTGTAGATGTGTTGTACCTACGAGGTGCGTTTGATCATCGCCTCCATCAAGTAAAAAATCAAACAGCAAGGGATTGTCCGGAAAAATCTTTACACCTTTAAGCATTGTCGGGACAAAAGGCTCTGTCAAACCTAAACGAACCACCTGGTTTGTGTAAGGTTGAGCACACCCCTCCGGTAGAGGCCCAATTGTATTGCTCACAAAAATCAGAGCCACAAACGCTGCTAAATATCTAAATAATTTGGAGAATCGCATTTACACTAATTCCATTAAATTACATTTAATAATGTTTATTAATATTAAAGTAGTTTTAAAGTAAGTGTAACATATCCAGGAAGGCCGCTGCCAATCAGCGATTTTGCAGATTTTTTTTACCCCAAGGTTTCATCTCTTCATGAATCCTTTGCGTTAAAAAGACTTTCATGAGTGATTGGTAGGGGACATCTCTCTTGTTGGCTAGAATCTTTAACTCTTCCAGCATAGAGGCTGGCAGGCGAAGAGAAATTGTCTTAACGGATGGTTTTAACTTAGGCAAAATAACACTCTTGGCTTTATCCCACTCAAGGTATTCTGTAGAATCGTGTTTAGCCCAGAATTTTCTTTCTTCATTCTCATTTTTAAATTTAGGAATTGGTTTCTTTTTCATGACACATACACCTTCCTCTCTTTTGCATGCATATCTCTGGCTGAAATAACCCGAATCAACGTCTTTCGTACCGTAAATACCACAAAAAGTAAACGTCCAGCATCTGTCTGTCCTAGAGCATACATTCTCTCTTCTTTCTTTGAGTGTTTAAAATCATCGCCAATAATAAGCGGTTGATTAAAAAAAATTTGTTCACATTCAGAATAACTAACTTTATGTTTAATCCAATTTTTTTTGAGATTCCCTTCATCCCATTCAAAACCAATACACCCTAAAAGCCTATCCAAACTTTTTCCTCCTACTTAAAGTATATGATGATCATACACATTTGTCAACGTTGAATCTTTTTTGAAATCACCAAAGCCGTAAGAATAAGCCCCAAACATACATATTGAAACACGCTGAGGCCTAGGAAGAGGGTATTGTGGTCGGCGCGGAAGAATTCGACACCGAAACGGAAAGTGGCGGCAAGCATGAGGTACAGGATGAATACGCGGCCGGATGCGGGTTGTGCAGATGATGGCGTAAGCACTTGCTTTTGATACATTTTTAAAATGCCAAAAATAATCAAAAGCCCAGTGGTGGAATACAATTGTGTAGGATGCAGATGCGCGTCATGTACCGGGAAATAAATCCCCCAAGGGACTTCCCGACCGTAACAACAGCCATTAAGAAAACATCCTACCCGACCGACAGACTGACCCAAGGCCAAATATGGGGCGGCTAAATCCAACACTAACAAAAGCGGTAATTTTTTTCTACGCACAAACCAAACACTGGCCAAACTGCCGACGATTAAACCACCTTGAAAAGACAAACCGCCATTCTGAATCATGATGATCTCAAGCGGATTCTGAATAAAAAAAGAAATATTTAAAAGGATAAAAAAAAGCCGCGCGCCTACAATGCCACCGACCACCGCCCAAAAAACCAAATCAAATACCATGTCGGCGTTTAGATTAAATCGTTTTGCATCACGGCTTAGCAAGAATGAACAAATGACTACCCCCACAGCTAACATCAAGCCGTATGAATGAATAGTGATGGGACCAAGTTTTAGGAGGGTTGGAAACATTTCGTCGCTTGTGGCGCGTCGTTCGTAAACAAACGAGTCACGCGGTACTATTAATTTTCTTTTTTAAAACACTTAAACGTAATATCCCAAATCACCATGCCTGCTCCGATGGTGATGGCGCTGTCGGCAACATTGAACACGGGCCAAATACGGAAGTCAATGAAATCAACCACATACCCCAAAAAAATCCGATCGTACAGATTCCCAATCGCCCCGGCCAAAATGAGAGAATACGCAATAATGTACGGACGACTTAAGGCATCTTGATCATGCCGGTAATAAATAATATTGTAAACTAAAATGGCAATCGCCACAATGGGCAGGATGATGAAAACAATGCCCTGATCCTTAAACAAACCAAAGGCAATGCCGGTATTTTGAACCAAGGTCATGTGTAGAATATTTTTAATGAGGGGAAAAGATTCCCCGTAGGCGAGAAAATCAGAAAAAAACCATTTAGTGATGCGATCTACAAAAATAATACCTGCTGTAGTAAAAATGGAAAGCAAAATATCAAATTGGGATCGAGCCAGAGACATTTTAGCCTTCAGCTTCTATTTTCTCCTGACACTTCAGGCAGTTTTCACCGTAAGGAATAGCTTTCAATCGCGCTTCCGGGATAGGTTTTTTACATTCCATACACCCCCCGAACGATTTATCTTCAATTTTCTTAAGAGCTGTTTCTATCCTTAATAAAACTTCACGTTCATTAGCCGCCAAAC
This sequence comes from Candidatus Omnitrophota bacterium, assembly GCA_029261055.1. Taxonomy (GTDB): domain Bacteria; phylum Omnitrophota; class Gorgyraeia; order Zapsychrales; family Zapsychraceae; genus JAJDCA01. The sequence goes on from JAJDCA010000076.1 coordinate 5,845, forward strand.
CAAGATTAAATTCGCGGTCATACATGTCTGTCGCCACATCCGCCATGTGTTGAACATTACCAGCCGCGCCCCCCTGCATTTCTTCACTAGCCGATCCGGGATTGTGCAGCATATTGTCTATGTCATGGAGAAAATCTTTTTTAATCTTCTGAAGAAGCTTTTTGTAATATTCTAATTTTACTTTTGTAAATTTTTTACGGGTTGTCATACCAACTCCTTTTCATGCCACTCTTTTACAATTTCTGTACAGCGGCTGCATAATTGAGGATGATTTTGATCGCTTCCGGTATCGGTCCGAAAATTCCAACAGCGACTGCATTTTTGACCTTCTGCTTTTTGAACATTTATTTGTGTCTTGGCAAAATCTTCGCTTAAACCCGTCTCAACATTGTCTTTTTGAACAACTTCAGCCTGTGAAACAACAAACATGGCCGGAAGAATATCCTGATTTTCCTGAAAATAGGCTAAATCACGGTCACTCGCTGTTTCAAAAATAATCTTGGCTTCAAGGGAACTGCCGATGGTCCCATCGCGGCGTTGATCTTCCAAAGCCTTCATCACGTGAGGACGGATCGCTGCCATCAGCTTAAATTTTTTGCTGACCGCTTCATTCTTCCACTCTGCCGGTACAGGTAAAAATTCCAGCAAATGAATACTGCTCACATCAGCTAATGCAGCATCTTTCGGCATCTTGAGGAGAATTTCCTCACTTGTAAAACTCAAAATCGGAGCCAAAGCCCTGACACAATGATTAAGAACATGAAAAAGAACTGTTTGCGCGGATTTTCGTTCCCGCGAATTTTTGGACGAAGTATACAGGCGATCTTTGAGGATGTCAAGATAAAAGCTCGAAAGCTGCTCGTTACAGAAATGGTAAATACTTTGGTACACTTTGGCAAATTCGTAAATATTGTAGTTTTCCTGAACTATTTGCATGACGGAACCCAGCTGGTACAAAGCCCATTTGTCCAAATCTAAAAGATCATCGTAAGCTAAAAGGTCATTTTTGGGGTCAAATCCGTGAATATTGCCCAATAAATAACGAAAAGTATTACGAATTTTACGGTAAGCATCGCTTAAGCGCTGCAAGGTTTCCTGAGAAATACGGATATCTTCATTGTAAGAACTGGAGGCAACCCACAATCGTAAAATATCGGCGCCACTTTGCTTAATAATGTCCTGCGGTGCAATGACATTGCCCAAAGATTTGGACATTTTGCGGCCTTCGCTATCTACCACAAACCCATGGGTAAGAATGGCTTTGAACGGAGGTTTACCTTCCAGCGCCATACCCGGTATTAAGGAAGATTGAAACCAACCGCGATGCTGATCCGAACCTTCCAAATACATGTCAATCGGCAATTCCTTTTTAAGCCTTGCCTTCATCACAGCCTGATGGCTGACACCGGAATCAAACCACACATCCAAAATGTCATGCGTTCGTTCAAACTCAGCCTTGCCGCAATCCGGACACGTAAACCCTTTTGGCAGAATATCTTTCAAATCTTTGGCAAACCAGGCACTGGTCCCTTCCGCCTTAACAATCTCTGCAAAATGATCAATGACCTCAGCAAATAATTTGTGCTCCCCCTTGCATCCTTTGCAAACGACTGCAGGAATAGGCACACCCCAATACCGCTGGCGGGATAAACACCAATCCGGCCGACCAGTCACCATGCCTAAAATCCGCTCTTGCCCGTTTGCCGGAAACCATTGCACATCTTTTTTAATGGCCTCTTGCAATTTTTCGCGCAACCCATTGTGATCAATTTTCAGAAACCACTGTTCCGTAGCTCGAAAAATAATCGGACTCTTACAACGCCAACAATGCGGATACGAATGTGCCAAATTTTCTGTAGCTAAAAGGGTGCCTTTGTCTTTGAGCGCTTCAATAATTTTCGGGTTGGCTTTAAATACATGTTCACCGGCATACGGACCGGCTAATTCAGTGTAAACGCCATTGTCATCGACCGGCATCACCACATCCAAATGATTCGCCAAACCGGTTTCAAAGTCATCCTGACCATGCCCGGGGGCTGTATGCACCAAACCCGTTCCATCTTCTTTAGTGACGTAATCAGCCGTTACCACGCGACAATCATCTTTCAGGTCAAACGGATGGGCGTACGTCAAATCCTTTAATTCATGCCCCTCGACTTCTTTAAGAATCTTAAATTCTGTAATGCCCCCCTTGGCCAGTACCGATTCACACAATGATTGCTCAACGATCAAAACTTCTTCTCCAATATCTACAAAAACATACGTAAACGCCGACTGCACCGCCACCGCCACATTGGCCAAAAGCGTCCATGGTGTCGTCGTCCAAATCAACAAACTCACCTTTTTGTCAGTGTCTAAACCACTAACGAACTGCGTAGGTTCGTGTACGGTAAACTTTACATAAACCGAAGGCGAGGTGTGATCTTCGTGTTCGACTTCGGCTTCGGCTAAAGCAGTGGCACAACGAAAACACCAATTGACCGGCTTAAGCCCGCGGTAAATGTAACCCTTGTGATGTAAGGCGCCTAAGGATTTGAGAATCCAATACTCGTATTCTTGATTCAATGTCAAATACGGATCATCCCATTCACCAAAAATCGCTAAACGCTTAAATTCTTCTCGCTGAATATCTACAAACTTCATGGCGTAATCATGCGCCTTTTGTCGAAAGTCAACACAATCCACTTCAGATTTTTTAAGCTTCAGTTTCTTAAACAGCTGATGCTCAATCGGCAACCCATGACAATCCCATCCCGGCACATACAAAGAATCATACCCTTGCATGGTTCTGAACTTAACAATAAAATCTTTAAGAATTTTATTTACGGCATGCCCGATGTGAATATGCCCATTAGCATACGGAGGACCATCATGCAAAGTGAACGAAGGCTTTCCTTCAGACTTGGCTCGAATCTTGGCGTACAGTTCACTCTCTTCCCATTGCGCAAGGTATTGTGGTTCTTTCTGCGCAAGCCCAGCCCGCATGGAAAAATCAGTTTTTGGTAGATTTAAAGTTTTTTGGTAGTCCATTTTTCGTGGCTCGTATTTAAGTTGTACAAGGTTCTTTCAAATATTTTCCAATAATCACATCCAAGTCCTTCTTTTTTGCTTCCGGAACAATACTTGGGTCTGTGATGATCGCAAATTTCAAGGCATCCGCCGCGCTAAATTTTTCTAATTTGCCTACTTCCGGAATGGCGTGTTTCAAAATTTTCTTGGCACTCACTACATTTTTCGTCAAATATTCAATAATCATCTCTACCGTCACAGAATCATGTTCCGGATGCCAGCAATCGTAATCCGTCACAGCGGCCAGCGTGGCGTAAGAAATTTCGGCCTCACGCGCAAGTTTGGCTTCAGTCAAATTGGTCATGCCAATGATGTCCATACCCCAACTGCGGTACAAATTAGATTCCGCTTTAGTCGAAAATTGTGGGCCTTCCATGGTAATGTACGTCCCGCCGGAATGCACCGTAACATCGGCTTTTTTAGCACTGTCGATTAAAATAGCTGTCAGCTCCGGAGAAACAGGATCGGCAAAGGCAATGTGCGCCACAATACCGTCTGTAAAAAATGAACTCTCCCGTGTTTTATTGGTACGATCCACAAATTGCTCCGGCACCACAAAGTCGAGTGGTTTAATTTCTTCTTTAAGACTTCCGCAGGCAGAAACAGAAAGAATAGCCTGAACCCCCAATTTTTTCATGCCGTAAATATTCGCCCGAAAATTAATTTCACTGGGGCTAATCCCGTGTCCCTTGCCATGACGCGGTAAAAACGCAACCTCTACACCCTCGAGCGTACCCGTCATGTATGCACCAGACGGACTGCCAAACGGCGTTTCAATTGTCTCTTCCTTAATATTCTCAATCCCTTCAATGTCGTAAAGCCCGCTTCCCCCGATGATCCCAACCTTAGCCATTTGTTCGCCCTTTCTTAAGAGAAGTAGAGAAGTAAGATGCAAGAAACAGAGATCAAAAAACAAGAAGCAAAGAAATAATTCTTTTTCTACTTCTCTGCTTCTTGCTTCTCTACTTCTTACCTCTTACACCTTTACTTCGCCAGCTCCCTCGCCCTGCGTTTCGCAGATCCGAGAGCTTCTTTAAAAATTTTGTCTGCTTTATTTTTCTGAAACACCTCAAGCGCGGCTTGCGTGGTGCCGCCTTTGGAGGTGACACGCTGACGTAATGTGCCGGCGTCTTCTTTAGATTGTTCAAGCAAATCTAAACTGCCTCTTAATGTTTGCGCAACCAAATCACGGCTTAATTTTTCATCCAAACCTAAAGCACGGGCTGCATTAGTAAACATCTCTACAAAATGAAAAACATACGCGGGACCACTACCGGAAACCGCGGTTACCGCATCCATCCATTTCTCGTCCACCGCAACCGTTGCGCCAACACAATTAAAAATTCGACACGTCGTTTTAACATCTGCTACCGTAGCGCCTCCGCCCTTACATACCGCCGTCATGCCTTGCCCGACTTGCGCCGGAAGATTTGGCATGGTGCGAATGATGCGTGCATTTGCACCCAAACGTTTTTCCATGTAACGGGAAGTAATACCTGCCGCAATCGAAATGATCACGTGTTCTTTCCGACAAAGCAATTTCAACTGAATTAAAATCGCATCAAAATTCTGTGGCTTAACCGCGACAATGAGAATACGGGAATTTTTTACAACCTCCGCCAAGCTACCAATACTTACGCGAAAACGACGCTTGAGCACCGCTGCCCGCTTCCGATCACTCTCACATACCGTAACCGTGTAATCCTTAACGATCCCCGCTAAAATCGCCGCTCCCATGTTCCCACCACCAATGAGGCCAATTTTTTGTTTCGTTTTCATTTATCTCTACTCACTCTTAAAAATCGCCCGGCCGATGCGGAGCATGTTGGAACCTTCTTCAAGGGCTATTTCAAAATCGTGAGTCATACCCATGGAAAGTAGAAGTTGGCCACCCATTTGATCACGTAAATTTCTTAAATCCCGGAAACATTGGCGAATGACGGTTGCATCCTCAGTCAACGGTGCCATGGTCATCAAACCTTTAAGATGCGTATGCGGTAAACCTTCCAAAATCTCGACGGCCGGCATCACATCCGACGGCAAAAATCCAAACTTTTGTTCTTCACCGGAAACATTGACTTCCAGAAAAATATCTACGTTGCCGTTTAATTTAGCGGCTTGCGTCTCAATTTCTTTCACCAGCTTCAGACTGTCTACAGATTGAATAACATCAAAGAGCTCAAGAGCCAGCTTCACCTTATTGGTCTGCAGATGCCCGATCATGTGTTTGGTGACTTGGCCGGCGGCCTCACCCAAATCGGTAAATTTCACCTTGGCATCCTGCACTTTATTTTCACCAATATGCTTAAGACCAGCATCGATGGCTTGCTTAATTTCGGAAATTTCAGAATATTTGGTGGCTCCAAGAAGCGTTACTTCATGCGGATCACGCCCCAAACGTTTGCACACAGAAGCAACATTGGCCTCAATACGCAAAATATTGTCCCTAATCATTTGCGTAAACTACCACAAAACCCCTCGGAAGTCAATTGCACCTTCGGTAACTTTTAGTCGTCAGCCTTCAGTCATCCGTGGTTTATTTCTTACTGACGTCTGATGTTTGACGACTGCCATTAAAATACCTTCGCCAATCCCTTCTCTACCAATTCCTGATTCAAATACCGTCCATTGGCAAAAATTGCGGCCTTGCTCATTTTATTCAATGCGTAAAACACATGGCTCACATACCGGCCGTAAAGGTCGATCTGATTCGTCTTAATCATCACATATTCCACTTGTGCTAATAAATCGCGCACATACCGGTAAGCTTCTACCCCCTTAGGATCATCCATCGGCGGCGTGTCGATCCCGGCCAGCCGTACCCTTTGTTCTTTCCACACCTGAAACCCCAAATCAATCCGCAATAGCAGCGGTCGAGTAGCGCAGAGGAATTTCACCTCCACGCCCTCACAGAACCGTACGTGAGCCTCTCGACTCATACGGCTCTTATCGTCTAGCCCTTACCGGTTTAACCCCCATCTGCCAATGAGCAAATAGTTGAGGATTTTGT
>JAJDCA010000077.1 GCA_029261055.1 Candidatus Omnitrophota bacterium
AGATTACCGCATGCCTTATTTTTTTGCACTGGTTTTTTAATGTTTATTACTTAAATTATTTACTCATAATCTGTTGTTGTTAAAGTGGTTGGGGCAGACAGTCCATATGTTAAGTTGACACGTATGGGGCAAGCCCTGGACACTATCAGTCGCAGCGAGCTGCGGAGCAATTAAACCCGTTTGGAATTTCGTTACAGCATCGAAATTCCTAAATAAAAAAGGTAGATTATCCAAGAATAATCTACCTTTTCGACTTAATTTATATGTCTATAACCATTCGAGGTTATTTCTTTTTATTTTTTAATTTAAAAACAGACATCGCTACGATACCACTCCCCATGAGTAACATACTCGCTGGTTCTGGATTCGTAATCGTTGCAATTTCATTCCCACCCACTGGACCTGCTAAATCTCCAATAGAACCGGAGAATGATGCAAAACTACCTACATTCCCAAAAAGGAATGATGATAAACTACCTGGTCCACAACCATAGAGACAAGGCAGAATTAATGTTAAAAGAATAAAACTTTTCAATCTTATGATTTGTTCTATTAAATTTTTCATTAATCAAATACCCCCTTTCTCAAAAGCGTGCAACAGTCTTAAATTACCTGGCTCCTTCGCCAGTTATCATAACGCGAAGTGTTCTAAAAAATATACTTATATCCGCCCATAAGCACATTTTCCTGATGTATAAAAGATCATATTTAACTTTTTTTCTAACATCCTGGATTGTTTCATCATACCGATGCCATGCCTGAGCCATCCCTGTAATACCAGGTTTAATTGCCAATCGTTTTTCATATTCAGGTATAATTTCTTTAAATTCATTGACAAATTTTGGTCGTTCAGGTCTTGGGCCAATAAGGCTCATATCCCCCATAAATACATTAACTAATTGAGGAAGCTCATCAAGGTGTGATTTTCGTAAAAATCCACCAATAGGCGTTAATCTGTTATCATTTTTAGCCGCCCACACAGGTCCACTCTCTTTTTCTGCATCCACTTTCATCGTACGAAATTTATATACTCTAAAATTCTTGCCATTTTTTCCTACACGTATTTGAGAATACGTACCTGGCCCTTTTGAGGTTAAGCGAACAGCCGCCATGATCACAAGCATAAGTGGAGATAATATAATGAACGCCATAAATGATGAAATTCTATCAAAAATTTGCTTCATCATGGTGTATGTCTTGCGAAGAAACCCCATAATCATCCCCAAAAAACCCCCTCCAAACATAACCATCGTAGCAGGTTCAGGAGCTCGAGCCTTAGGTTTAGTGGCTACTTTACTAGAAATATCCGAAGTTTCGCCTTCCTTAATAAAAACAGAAGCATCTCCTGGCTTAACAAATGAAGCTACATTAGCCCATGTTGTGGCAACACCTATTCCACATACACTAATGAGTAGCATAATGATTAATCGTTTTTTAATTTTGTATCGTTTTCGTTTCATTTTTAAATACCTTATAAATATTTTGAACTATTAATAACCTTCAGTACTTGGACTATTTTGCCCTTACACCTATGTGTAAAGCAAAATACGTGCCAACTTTTCATTCTAAACATTCTTTTTTAAGAAAATTACAACCTATTGCAAATGAATGAGTTGCGGAATTTTCGACAGTCCATATTAATATTCACCAGGACAGTCTAGGTAAATCTAGGCTATTCATAACTTTCGATGGTGATAGAAATAAACAAGACGTTGTAAAAGTTAAACATTACCATAAAATATTTTTTTGTCAATAATAATTTCTGAAATATTTAGATAAAAAACAGATTTAGGGCAGATAATTTGAAACTTCAGGCATCATAAGCTGCAGAAAAACCTTCATATTTTTCACTGCTGGCAAAACCTCTTCATCAACTACAGGAGCTGAAATCCTAATTAAAGCACTACTCGAAGATTGACCTAAAAGCGTCTTAAGCGCAATGAGTACCTGCTGCTTCCAGTAACTCTGCGTAAATGAATCCCCTACTTTAAACCAATATAAGGAAGCCTGTTGAAAAGACCCCCTCTCCAACAACAATTGATTCACTATAATATTTTCTTCGGCCAAAGAGATCGTCTTTTCAGCCTTTTTAAGCACAGAAACACCACTTCCTAAGTAACATACTTCTGGGGGATGCGAAACTTTTCGATTATTTTGCGAATAAACCATAAATAAATCCACTTCATCTCCAGATGAATTCTTGTATTTACGGACAAACACATTGCGTGTTTCAAGAATAGCATACTCTTCATCTGTAATAGGCAACTCTTCTGAAATCCATTCCCCTATTTTTTGCGGGAATAAATGAATATCAACGGTATCCTTCTGAAGATACAATTTGAAATACAAATTCCAGGAATAATAACACGCCCCACAAAATAGAAGAAAAATAAGTACAAATTTAATATCTAGCTTTTTCATTCAATTAAATTCCTTACAGCATAAAGTAAAATAAAGGCCAAAACAAACACCATAAACCCTGTTGCATCATGAAAAAAACCTGTAGCATATTGCGGCCCCCATATCTCACTAATGGATGATAACAAAATAACCCGAAAAACATTTGTTATGATGGCAATAGGAATCGTGCAAAGAAATAAGAAGATCCGCTTAACCATAGAAGATTTCATCCAATACGCACACACACTGCCCAAAGCTGTCAATGAAATCAAAGAACGTAACCCACTGCACACATCATCAACAATCACATAAGCACTTCGCATTTTAATAATACTTCCCTCACGAATCGCTGGAATGCGCATACTATTAAGAGAAATCGTAGCAATCTCAGCTGCTATCATTTTTAATTTGAAACTAAAATTGGCAATAACAACCAAAGGAACAGGAATCATAAAAACTAAAAAGGCAATGGGGAAGGCAATTTTCTTAAAAACTTCTTTTCCAAACAAATATAACACCAACCCGACTAAAACAAGTAACATCGAAAAACCGGACGAAAAATAAATACGTAATAAAGAACTGACAACATGCATCCCCAAACCAGCAATAATAAGCCAGACTCCCCATTTTGATTCTTTGCATTCAATTTTTTTTAATTCATCACGAAGCTGCCAAATCAAAAACCCAGAAACAAACGGAACAAGAATACCATGACTATAATAAGAGTCTCGGGCAAACCATCTATCCAACATCCAAATAAAAGTTGGAATATATGTTAAAAGAAAAACAATTGAAATAAGAGTATGCTTGATGTATTTCAAATTATCCCCTCGCTTTTTCCCATGTAACTTGTTGTCGAGCACTGACAAATCGAAAAAAACCAATAAAAGCAGAAAAATTCAACAGACAGAATACATACGGAACGTAACACATTTTTTTAACGACGCTTAAGATACCATACTTCTGCTGCCTTAACAAGTACCCAATGCTGGCAATTATATAAAATAAAACCTGCAATTTAAACATCCATTCATAAAAAAATTTATCAAGTAGAAATATGTTGATCACAAATAAAAAAATCATAAAAAATGGAACCATAAGACGTAAAAATTTATGGGAAAACAACTGAACAGCAATAGGACTTTTCAAAGGATTAAACATCTGAGGAAATAATGAAAATATTTGATAATTCCCGGAAAGCGTCCTGGCCTTACGCCGATGTTCTTCTTGGGGATTATCAGCCACTTTGTCATAGGCTTTAGCCGTGCCATCAAAGATAGCTCGATATCCTTTTTCAATAATTTTAAAAGGAACAAAAACATCATCCAAAACAATATCTTCAGGAATTTTTACAAACAACTCTCGTCGGATAGCATAAATTGCCCCTGTAGCACCTAACATAGAATGAATTTTAGCTTCTTGATTCCTCAAAAACTTCTCATATCTCCAATATAAATTTACACCTGCAGCCGTTGCGCCATCCTCAGAAGACAGCATTAATTCACCACTGACACATCCAACCTCGGGATCATGAAAATTAGCCACCAACTCTCTAACAGCCCTTTTGTCTAAGATCTGACGCGCATCATTAAAGATGACAATCTCAGATTTTGTTTTTTGTAACAAATCATTTAAAACACACATTTTTCCCCGTCGCTGAGAATCTTCGCAAAGCGTAACTCTTAGATCATTAAAGTCTTTTATAATTTTATTTGTTTTGTCTATTGAGCCATCTGATCCGATGAGGATGTTAATTTTTTCATGTGGATAATCGAGGTTAGTTAGATTCTTAAGTTTAGCAGCAATAACATCTTCTTCATTGTATACAGACATCACAATGGTAACCGTTGGTTCGCAAAATTTTTTATTAATGGCCTTTGCCCTTCTTTTCGCCAGAATCGACAACACTATTGGATAACCAAAATAGCAGTAGACTATCAATAATAATAATAACCAGAAAATAACTTCCATCATTTTATTTTTAAAAGAAGACTGCGGATCCAATCGTATCCGCCCCCGCCAAATATTTTCTTAATGAGAATTTTACATTTCGCCAAAAATAATTCTTTTTGAGGAACTTCCCCGTTAAGAGCCTTTTGAAGCCTATCGATACGCCAATTTCCTTTAACGGCTATCCGACTATAACAGTGTGTCTGCATATCCTGACTCCGCTCAGAAATAAAAACATGTTTATATCCTGTTTCATGCGCCATATTAATAATTTTATCTGTACAAAATCCCCGAGGAATAGATAAGGTATCTATCGTCAAGTCTAAATTTCTTTCCAAATATTTTTTGGAGGCCAGCAACTCCTCTTCCACCTGCGTATCTAATAAATTCGTTAATATCTCATGCGTAAAACCATGCGAACCAATGACCATTCCTGCATTATGTAGTTTCTTAATTTCGTTCCACCCCATATATCCCGGCTTCCCCACTCTCGTAGCGATAATAAAAAAATACCCTGAAAATTCCATTTTCTCTAAAACCGGCAATGCATTTGCACAGTTATTCATCTCCCCATCATCAAATGTAAGTACTAGTTTTTTTAAAGACGACGTATGTGCAGAATTCTGGGCATCTTCAATTCGGGAAACTACATACCCTTGTTTTTTTAACCATTGCATCTGGGTACGAAAATCCTCGATATCCACATCATATAATTCTGCTCCAGCCTCTCTATCGACGGGAAAAGGCTCGTTATTTGTAACACCATGGTACATTAAAATTGTTGGTTGCTTATGCATATCAGCAGGGACCTCACTATTTTTCATTGCTACTCCTCGCTTAAAAGAGGCAAAGTAATAAAGAAGCAAGTTTCAGAGAAAAAAATAAAATTAACTAATCTATCATCCTCTTACGTCTCTACCTCTCTGCATCTCTACTTCTTATTTCTTTACCTCTTGCTTCTTTATAGATGGTTCAAACGCAAAAGGGAATTGATAAAAGAATTCAACCGCCCTAAAGTAAAAAGGCTTTTGATAAATCATTCCATTTTTAAGAGGATCTTCACTGTATTTTTGGCTTTTCATAAAAAAGTCTAATCGCTCACCAGCTGCATTTAAATATTTAACGTCTCCCGTGAGATAATAGCTGTAATACATCGCTTCAAAAATCGGATTATAAATTTTGCGCTTAGTATAGAAGTCGGTAGCCCTGGTAATAGTCTGTGCGATAGCCTTATTCTGTGTTTGTTGATGATACGCGATTAATGCAGGAAGGGTATAGTTAACAGTATAAAGCGTATGTTCTTTGCCATTCCAGCGCCTTGCTTTTGGATTATAGGTTTCCAACCATGTCCCATTATGCATTTGCCCCTTATACAGAACATCGGCCCATTTATCTGCTGTTTTTTTATACCGGATATCCTGCGTTGCTTCATACATTTCAGTAACTCCCCATAAGAGATTAGAAATATTCCTCTGAGGTGCAATGTCCGGATGTTTAAAATATGTTATACGCTCTTTAAGAAAAAACTCGCCTATTTCTTTAGCGACATCAAAAGCACGCTCATATCCTGTCATGTAATAATACAGCAGAATGCCGTGTAGATTTGTGTGGGATGTTTCTTCATTACGTCCTCCCCAGTGATCCGCATTATGCCGATGCATTGAACCTGGCTGACTGTAATCATCTGAAATCACATTCTTAAGACGCTTATCATTGGCCACCGTATTGTAATGTACGGTATCAACATCCATAATATGTCGGGCATTATTTTCTCCTAAAATAAAATATGCATTCTTGCCACTTCGCAAATATTGCATAAGAAGCCCGGAATGCACGCCCATCGCCTCATTATTCATCCATCCCCAACGTCCATCGGGATTCCAACTTCCATGGCGATGCAAACTTAGTGTATCTCCAAAATTGATCATGCCATACCATTTGTTATCGTTAATGTGTCGTGTTGTCCAAGCAAAAAGGGCCTCTATCGATTTTTCCATCAAAAGTGTTCTTTGATTAGCCGGTGCAATTTTGCCGATGGCCACCGTATCACTGACCCATTGAGGACTTGCAGAGAGCAACAGAGGTTGTTTTAAAAGTTGAACAACATTCCAACCCACCTCTTTGTTAAGCGGTCCATTGTGAAAATATAAAGCTAATTCATGTGTTTTTGCTAACCCAAAAGCACTGCCTCTGGCAACGGCATCTTCTCCAGCAGCGGCTCCGGTTGTTTTTAAATCTAATTCACCCGCTGAAGATGGCCAAATTAATGTCTTTAATTTTTTCTTATCTTTAAGAACCTGCCATCCTTTAGGGTATTGCTCCCACAAACTCTTCATAACAACGGCAATTCCCTTCTGCCCGTCTGTGACATCCAACCACCCATCAAGTCTCTTGCCCTTGGTTATATCATTTTTTAAACCTCGAACAGTGAATTGATCAGATGATTTCTGATAAATATGGATATCTTCTTTAAGATGTGCCCGCAAGCTTTCATTGTCTGCACCAAAATTATATTGCAAACCATCCGTCAAATTAAAATTGGTTTCGATATATACAGCCTCAATCGTTTCATTTTTAGGTAAGCGTTTCCCTTTATAAAGATAATGATGTTTATTTTCAGGATAGCCCGTAAACACAAACGTATGAAACACCTTCACAAAATCTTGACCTTCAAAGGCTTGGAGACGGACAATAAATTTACAAAATTTCTTTTTCTTTTTAGAAACAAACCATCCTTCTGCTTTAATGGTTGTCTTCAAAGGTCCATTATCCTCGACGGTGATAATAGACCTCTTGTCCAATGAACTGCGAAACTGTTTCCCGTTATGCTCTATAACAAGATCTGATCCGGATGATATCAATTCATCTTTAGCAAAAGCCCCATCTGCATTCCGGTCTATCCAGACCGCATCAAGTAAACGAAATCCATCTTTTTTTATGCTAAATTTCATTGGGCCGGTATTAACCGTAATCTCTTTTGAAGTCTCTTTAACCTTTAATTTTGATGGAAATTTATTCTTTTTATTTTTATTCGCTCCATACTGAATAAGCCCTGACATTTTATTATTTATGGGCACATCAAATTTTGTATCCACTAAAAGCCATTTAATACTCTTATCATTCCAATACCCTAATGGCCTTAACTGCGCTGAGATTTCCTCGCGTAACGGATTTAAGATCTTTACAGAATTAACGGATTTCAGCTCCCCTTTGGGAAAAGGGATTCCGCCTGAAACCGGAAAATCTTTTTTACCCCAGGCCGATTGATTGTTAATATTGATCGGCACTTCAATCACCCCCTCTTTCATCCAACTCTGCCTCTTTTTGCTAAAATCAAAAAAGTCACCCGTAGCATATGCCTTTTCGTTCTTTTTGGGTAAGTATTCAGATTTCAGAATAACCATCTCGTCCTTCTCGAAAGAATTTGCTGGAATTAAACGCGCGTTATCAATGTAAAGGGTTTTAGTATTTTTGGGCTCCCAGATAAAAAGGCTTACCTGATCAATTTTTCCCGGATTCAAACGTCCTCTCAATGACGATATATCGACATAAAATTGATCTTTTGAATTAGGATTAAGATATACTTTCTGCGAATACGTACCTCCACTTTTATCTTTAATCTTCAAAAACACCGGCACCTTACTTTCATGAGGATTAAAAACATCTAGAGTGAATGCATCATACCCTTCCCAATTGCTCCATTTTTTTTGCTTCTTGAACATACTTGCCATCTGTATTTGAGCAACCTCTCCACCTTTTTTAAAGGTCACTTTAGCGGATTTTTTACCGAAAAATACATGCTCTTTCGAAAGGCTCAAATCCGCCAACTTTGTTTTCCAGGGATGTAAATCTTTTTTCTTTTCAAAATTATTGATAACCAAAGCTTTTTTCTTTTGTGGAATACGGGCAATACGACGATCTTCAAATTTCTTCAGAATTTTCTTAAAAAGAGGCTTTTTAGATATGACCACCTTCCCAACAACTGCAGCAGAAACAAAACCTAACAAATACACACCAACTAGAATTGGAATAAGATTTTTTGAATTCATCAAGAAAGCTCCTTGTCTTTAGTCCAACCAAGGAGCTTACGTTTGAGCGCCGCTTTTGATGGCAAATAAAGACGATATTCTTTAGCATGGATATTACTTTTTTTGGGCAAAGTAATTTCAACAATCGCTTCGCGATTCTTTCGGCATAGAATGATTCCAACAGTTGGATTTTCTTTTTCTGTTTTTACATGACGATCGAAATAATTCACATACATCTGCATCTGCCCTAAATCCTGATGTGTAAGCTTACCAATTTTAAGATCAATCAAGACATAACAACTCAGTAAACGATTATAAAATACCAAATCCACAAAAAAATGATCTTCATCAAAAGTGAAACGTTTCTGACGTGCTTCAAAGAGAAATCCTTTACCCAACTCCAAAAGAAAGTGCTCAAGCTTATCAATAACGGCAGATTCCATATCAGATTCAGAATACTTTGTATGTTCGTCGAGGCCGAGAAATTCCAAAACATAAGGTTCTTTAAGAAGATCTTCCGGTTTCGTGATCACTTGACCTCTTTGGGCCAATTTTCTAACGTCTTCTTTATCTCTGCTAAGGGCAAGTCGTTCATATAAACTGGAATTAAACTGTCTCTTGAGTTCACGCAAGGACCAATTCTGATCAATAGACTCTGTTTCATAAAAATCTCTTTCCTTCTTATCATCCAGGCCAATCAAAAAGACATAATGAGACCAACTCAAGGTAAACATTCGAGAAAATTCATCAGAGTCCTGCAATTTGGCAGACGGCGTCTGCGTTTTTTGGAATTTTCCAGATGATATTATAGATTTTTTAAATTGTGCAGACAGTGTCTGCATAATTTGTCTTTCCCTGCCCTGATATGTTAGATAAAGTTTTCGCATATACTCTACATTTCGCTTGGAAAAACCATTACCAAATTCTTTTGTCAACTTGCTTGCCAATGATTTAATTAAGGCCTTTCCATAGTCTGCTTTTTTCTTTCCTTTTTGTTCGACTTTTATAATTCGTCGACCAATTTCAAAATTTGTGATCACCTGAATTGTATCAACATTTCTAACAACAGCTTGTCGTGCTGATAGTATGAGTTCACGAACTTCTTTGAACAATTTCACATCAGAAAAAATTTTTTGTTTAGTGCTTTTTATTTGTTTCTTCAATCTGAGACCTCTTTCGATAATTAAGCAATATTACTCTCGAAATTCTTAACTGATTCTTTGGTATATCTCTTCCGTATTTCGCGTCATAATTTCTAATGAAAAATGATCTTCAATTCTTTTTCTGGAAGCTCGACTCATGCGTTCAATCAATGCAGGATCTGTCAGAATTTTTTCCATCGCGACAGCTAAAGCTTCGGGATTATTTTTCGGAACCAGAAACCCTGTTTCCCCATTAATAATTTGCTCGCTATTACCACCTACATCCGTCGCGACGAAAGGAATACCCTTAACCATGGATTCTAATACGATGATAGAAAATCCTTCACGCGTAGAGGATAAAACAGAAATAGTACTTAAATCGATAAGTTTAGGCACGTCTTTGCGTAACCCTGTAAAAACAAGCTTTCCCTTATTAACTAAATCCTTCCCGCGTTCAGTCAATTCAGATTTAAGCGGACCATCCCCAATAATCAAGGCACAAAAAGGAGCTTCTTTCCGATCTAATGTCTCTAACGATTCAATAAATATATGATTTGCCTTAGCCGGCACCAATCGCCCAATATTAGCCAAAACAGGCACATCACTCGGAATATGCAGCTCATTTTTAATCCGGGCTAATTCTTCATCAGATGCAGGAACAACATTCAAATCAATACCATTGTAAACGACTTCCAGCTTATTGGCGGAAATGCCCACTTCATTTTGATAAAATTGTTTAACTTGATTACTCACAACGCAGATGGTCTTCGTAAAAGGCGCCAACATCCTATCAATAAGCTTATGATGCCATTTCTTCCAAACATCCACATTATGTTCCGTCACCACCACCGGTACTCCAGCCATAATCGCCGCCAACCTGCCCCAGAAATTCGCCACCCATAAATGTGTATGGACAACATGAATATCATGGTCTTTAATAAGACGAATGACTTTCGAAATAATAGAAATATCCAAACCAGGCTTCTTATGCAAGGCAATGATCTCAATATTATCTTTTTCCAACTCAGGCGCAAATACACCCTTTTCCCGTAAACAACATACCTTAACGTTAAACCGGCTACGATCCAGCGACCGCGCCAAATCACTCACCACCCTCTCAGCCCCACCAAGTTCAAGTTCTTCAATTATGTAAAGGATATTCATAAAATATTTTTATCTGTTGGTGTAATAAGCCGTTCATGCTTAAATGGTTTCACCTTCTGCACATCCATTAAGAATGCTATATACTCATTCAAATCTCTGGAAGATTTAGACTTATTTTTCTCAGCCTTGCAAAATTCCTGCCTTCGCTTTTGGCTCAAACCATCAGCCAGCATTTCTTTCTTTTCTTGTTCACTTAACATCTTTGATCCTCTTTAATATTTCATCGAACTCTTTTTCCCAATCAAACAAATTAAAGTAACCTTTTATCATATCTAAATTTAATTTATCTAAGTTATCTCTTAATAAATATTCAATGTCAGCCATATCCAATGAGTGACGGTTTGGGTTATTGACAATTGATTGGACTTTCAACCCTATAATATCTTCCGGAATGAGAACAGGAACTTTGATTCCCTCTAGAATTTTATATTTTCTTGCTCTTGTCAGCATCTTTCGTGTATAGGTTCGATGTGCATGAAGATAATCCACACATCCTAACGGCCCCATAGGATGCCAATAATTAGCGAACTCTTGCGATTCATTAACAACTTCATAACCTAGTTTTAACATGATCGCTTTAACTTTCTCAATATCTTCAGCCTCAAGTAAGAAATCAATATCCTTTGTTGCTCTCGTAAAACCCGCCACATGCAAAGCAAATCCACCGATGAGAGCAAATCGAATATCCCCTTCGTCAAATCTTTGTAACAATTCTCTAAAAACCAATTCAAAATTCATTATTTTTATTAAAACCCGGCAATCAATTTCAACTTGTTATAATTAATGTTTTATTAACCATATGTTAAGTGAATTTCTCATTCAAATCCCTGGTTCATTTTTTAATTCAATATCAAGCGGCTTAGGTTTTGAAATTTTAAAATTCTTAAAATCCTTATGATTTGGATTTATTATATAGTTATTTTCATCCGGAACAACTACAGAAGGAATTTTCAAAATAGCTATCTTAGAATGAAACCATTTAAATCCAATATTTTTAGTCTCGTCACTTGGAGGATGATCGCGCCATCCTTTTTTCAGATCACTTAGCATTAGCGTCTGTATTTTCGTGGCTTTAGGGATTGTAATCTTCAGATAACTGTATTGCTTTTTCCAGTATTTCTTTGAGATTAAAATTGAAGATTCTAGGATGGCCAACGAGATATTCTCGGCAGTATATATAATAGGAATACCAACATGGTTCCACCTTCCCCCATTAACTTTTGCACCATAACCTGAAACATCAGAAATATATTTTTTATGGCTAACCCTATATAGGATGAGTTCACTCTTAAGAGTAGACACCATGAAGAGTTCTTCCAATTATTGTTTTAACAAGCATACACCCGTATATACTTTTCATAATTCTAAAAGGTAATTCACCGCCTAAACCCACGTTAGGCTCCATAATCCATTCCTTAAAATCTTCTGGCTTTGCAAAGATCTCATAGCCATCAATGATAACACTTGATAAAGCAATAACATGTTCCGTATCCTCTAAAGATAATTTAGAATTTTCAGAATATCTTTGCAATTGGCGCTTTGAGGTAGGTAATAATTCAGACAATTCGTCGATAGATAAATTTAGACAATTTTTTATGCCAGTAACAACATTTTTTTTTACACCATTAACAATCATTTGGTGTAACTTGACAGACTCGACTGGAATTTTTTTTAACCCCAGGTTCTTTTTTAAACTTAAAATTGGACTCATAAGCGACCCTCCTTAGTGTCATATGCTTAAAGCATAACGCCATATGTCACGCATGTCAAATAATATCACCAAAAAATGAATAGAACGTACCTGCGAGCTCAATGTTCTAACGCATACTTTATTTTTGTTGCTTTAACGTTAGTTTTTTTCGGATTTTAAGACCTTCAAAATCCTTGAATGAACTATTGCCAGCATACCCAATGGAATAAAAATATTAGCTAAATCAATATTAAATTTTGGTGTTCCGCCCTTAATGACAATAAACAGATTTATAAAGCCAAGTATTATTATTACCGCATACAAACTTTTTATTATTGAATCAGCTTCTTTTAATAATTTTAAATTCTCTGGCTTCATGTTGATGGCTCCTTAATAAACAGTAATAAACAGTGTCAATAAACAGTGTCAGAATACTTCAATCAATAAACAGTGTCAGAAGACTTTAATTACTTCAAACTCAATAACTTACCGATTAATTCTTGGCCTCTCTCGTCTTCTCTTCACTAACATTTAAATTATCTGTTTTTAAAACCTCTCACGCATATATATCCATCCCCACTTCGAATACGATTTCAAACATTTTTTATGTTTCTTTTCTTCTATTTCATATCCATTAGTTTTCAATATTTTTTCCGTCTCCCCCCGCACCTGGGAACTGAAAACTGGGAAAAATACCAACCTTATTGTTTTCTTCATAACTTACTATACTTTAATTATTTAGAGTCTTCTGACACTGTTTATTTGATACTTTAATTATTTAGAGTCTTCTGACACTGTTTATTTGTGTTCAAAAACTAATTCTAAATTCATACCTTATTTCCGCTTCTGTATCTGCTCGTGCAGCCAGTCGAAGGCGCCGGATAGTTTGAGTTTGAAATCGTGCATTGTGTCGCGGCCATTGATTAAGGTGCGTTTCAACTCAATGGGGTTAACATGCTGATGATTAATTCCGGGTTTAACTGTTGGGGCAACCTTTACGCCTAATTCTTTCATTACAGCTAAGGTGTCGGAATTATAATCCCCATACGGATAGCAAAAAATGTTTCGACTCAATTCACTCTTTAACTGCGCATGTAATGTATCAATACTTTTACCGATTTCTTGTTTCTGTTCTTCATAATTCAATTGCGAAAGCTTCGGATGTGTTACGGTATGTGCACCAAACGTAATTCGATCTTTTCGCATAGTCTGCACTTCATCCCATCTCATCATATCTCTATTTGGTCTATCTTGATACCGTGCCATTTTCTTATCTGTCCCAATCAGTCCCGTTGCTAAAAAAATCGTTGCGGGCAGCCGGAATTCTTTCAGGATAGGATAGGCGTTTTCAAAATTATCCAAAAACCCATCATCAAACGTGATCACAACCTTTTTTCGTTTTGATGGAACAGGGAATTTATTCGATGAATAAAGGTCGACTAAATCTTCAATACCGATAACATCATAATGCTCCGCAAGATATTGCATTTGTGCACGAAAACGCCGTGTGGATACAACTAATTCATCAGGCGGCAGATCATCATTCACGCGATGGTACATCAAAATAATGATCCCTTCGCGTTTTTGAAAAAAACTTAACCCATAACAAAAATGACTAATTATCGTACGTGCACAGCACCTTATCAAACTCACTCAACAACACCCTCATTCTTTAAAAAACGAAAAATCTCTTTGCCGGCTAAAGCATGTCCTTTTTCATTAAAATGTGTATCTTTCAAACGTAAAGACGAAGAAATTTTAGCATTTTCAAAATTATCAGAAAGCTTATAAAAATAAATATTATTATCCTTGGCAAATCTTTGCAATTCTTCCCGTGCATCAAACAAATCAGCCCCACCGACTAATTGATCATAACGCCGCAATAAAGCTGATCTCTCATAAAAACTCTCTTCTTGATCCGGAATTAAAACGAAAACAAAAGGAATTTCTTTTGCGCTTAATATGTCATTCATTTGTGTTAAAAAATTCTTTGTCTTTTTTATCGACGATTTAAATTTTGTCTTTTTTATAATTTTGCCAAACCCCATATCCACCAACGAACAGACAATGCTGTGCTTTAAAATAAAGGCATGTATCGGCCATTTCTTGTGTGTTACGTCTTTGAGATAACCATCCGTGATAACACGATTCCTCGGAGCAGCCCCATTGTTGATATAATCATTGCCTTCATAAAAAGCTAATACAACTACATCGGGATTATACCCCATACCTATATTCTGAAGTGACTGCAAGGCCTCATAAGTCCCATAACCAGGAATGCCCGTGTTGATGACTTCATAGCTAAGATTTTCGCTTTTGGATACATTCACATTCAATAATGTTTCAACTGTGCTGTAAAAAGTTTGGGCATATTCCACACCCCAACCAAAGGCAAAAGAATCTCCTAGACCTAATATACGCACTTTATTATGCTGTTTATCAACCACTTCATGTTCACGAATCCCGTCAGAATTTGCCTGGACAGAAATATTAAAATCCATTTTCTTAAATTGACCCGAAAAATTAGGCGTTAATGTCCAACCAATTTTTTCATCCAGCGTATACAACCCTTTTGGATGGACTTCCGTATGACCTTTCTGAACATGTTGTCGCCGCTGTATTCTTTTTGTCAATGGGAGAGGTATTACCCTTAATGCTATCTCTGCAATGATCAAAGTAACCAACAAACTAAACCCAAAAACACAAAAATTCCCAAGAATCTCACTCGATTTATTTTCTGATTTAGTCGAAACTGTCATACGCCCTCCAAAAATATATTTTTTAATGCCATAGCATTTTTTACGGTATCAAACTTTTCTTCAACCACCCTACGCCCTGAATTTTTTACGTGCTCGCGCAAGTCCTTGTTAACATATAAATTATTTACAACATCCGCAATCGCTTGTGGATTTTTAGGAGGAACGATAAAACCGGTTTTACCATCTTCAATCAATTCCGGCACAGAAGGCAACATCGTACACACCGTCGGTAATCGTGAAGCCACAGCTTCAACCAAAACATTAGGAATACCCCAATGAATTTCCGGAACCATGGCCAATACAAATATATCGGCTGTCTGATATAATGGGATCAATTTATCTTGCGTGATATATCCTGTCAGATCCACACATTCCTTTAAACCCAAAGCGGCGATTTGCGAACGCAAAGCACCTTCTAATTTTCCACCCCCGGCTATCGTACATTTAAAATTCAACCCCTGCTCTTTTAAAATATTGCAGGCCTCAATCAAATACGCAAAACCCTTGCATTTAAGTAGCGATCCTACCGATAAAATATGAAAAACTTCTTTATCTTCTTCCGTAGGCTTCCCGTCTTCATTTCTAAATCGTGTTAAATCTATCCCATGATAACTGATTTTAATTTTCGTTTTTTCTTCTTCCGATTGCAAACCACCATTCCATATTTTTTCTAAATGATTTTTATTATCCGTTGTACATGTCGTAACAAATTTTGCCGCTGTCAATTTATCAGCTAACATGGTCGTATCCAAATAAATGTCATGGGCATGCCCTGTAAAACTAAAAGGAATGCCTGTTAATTTAGAAATAATCATCGCTACCGTCGCTGGGAACGTGGCCCATTGGCCATGCACATGACCAATGTTATTCTTTTTCATTAACCACGCAAACCCTACAGCTTTAGGCCAAACAACTAATGTCTTGGCCCAAAAATCAAAACTATGCCTATTCCCCCAAAAAACCTTCCCAAAAGCAGAAACATATTTTATTGGATGCTTGATCAAAAAAAGAATATTGATAAAAAAAACTTTTAACGAAATAAATGGCAAATACACCGTATCTTTGGCTAAATCCTTGGCTTCTTCGTGCATAATTTCATCACGCGGGGTTTTCAAAGAATAAATTTGTAAATTTAAACCCGTTGATTTTAATTGATTCATTTCTCTTAAAATAAACGTTTCGTCATAACAGGGAAACTGAGAAAAAACAAAGCCCACCTTTTTTTCGGCTAATGAACGATATAAATTTTCTGTATTTTGCGCTAACTTCTCTACAGTAAAACATTCTTCAACCCGTTTTCGCCCTTCTTCTCCCATTTGCCTTCTCAAATCATCACTTTCAAGAAGCTGAACCAATCGATCGGCCATAAGCTGTGCATTTTTAGGTGCGACAATAAATCCAGTTTTTTCATCTTGAATCACTTCAGCACAACCTCCGATATCAGCGGCAACGGCTGGTTTTCTACACGCCATATACTCAATCAGTGCATTCGGGCAGCCTTCCACAAAGCTAGAAAGCACACCAATATCCATTGTGTGAATAATTTCGGCAACATCTTCTCTTGTCCCCGTAAAAATTATATTCTGCCCCAACCCCTCATTTTTTACTTTTGTTTCTAATTCTTGCCGTCGAGGCCCATCACCGACAACTAAAAAATAAACATTTGGTACCTTTTGCAAAACAATTTTGGCAGACTCTAAATACGTATCATAATCTTTTTGATGAGTTAACCTTCCGACCATACCAACAATTTTGGCACCCGTGGGTATTTCTAAAGAGGCTTTTATGTTATCTATACTTGAAACATGATCAAACCGTGTAAGATCGATTCCGTTATAAATTTTGACAATTTTTTTCGCATCTATTTTTTCATGATCTACTAAATAAGGACGAATAACATCGGCATTAATCGTAATCACATCTGTCCATTTAGCTAATATTTGATCTACAAAAACATGATGCGGCTTTTTCCAATCATCGATACTGCGCATTGAGGTAATAATATGCGGAACTTTGGCTAATCTAGCCGCTACGCGTCCATAACAATCAGATGTAAATAGATAGGTATGTACGATATGGGGTTGTTCAGCGCAAAATAGTTTTCGCAACTGTATAATCGTTGCCATATTAAAAAATCCTTTATGCGCTAACCCTATCGTCACATACCCTAATTTTTCAATAACTTCTACCAAAGCATTCCGCTGCTTCTCTAAATAAACTATTTTTATATCGAATTGGCTTTTATCCGCATGTCGGAGGTATTCCAGAACTTGATTCTGCGCCCCCCCGATATCCAAATGGTCAATAACTATAATAACCTTTATTTTCATAGCCTCACCCTCTTACACCTCTCACAGCCGGCATTCTTTTGACAGTTTTTTTCTTTTTAACTTTTACAACAGACCTTTCCATGTCTTTCATTTTCAAAATAATTCCACAAAAAACATAAAAATACCCACTTATTTCTAATGTAATCAACCTCGAACCAAAAATATTTACAAATAACAAAGCAAAAATACTTCCAAGCATCCCCAATGCCGTCGATTTAAAAAATAAATCATCTGTGTGCTTATACAACCACAACGTTTCTCGTAATAATACAGCAATAATTATAAGAAAAATGATCGGAGATATCATCCCCATTTCAGCAGCAAGAATAATATAACTATTGTGCGCGTCAAAACGACCAACCTCCGGTCTGTATTGAACCAAAACAGGTCGAAAGGTTTGATATCCCCATCCCAAAATCGGCTTATCTTTAATCATCTCCCATCCAGTCTTCCATATTTCAATACGTTTTGCAGAACTAGATTCTAAATTATCTTCCAGGGCATTGTCATACGTCGGATCGTAGTCTTTTGCTACCGTTTGACCTAAACGATACTGCACACCTTCAGGTAAAATAGCAGGATTTGTAATCGCAAGAACCAAAAGTACTATCGCTAAAAAAAACAACACCTTGTTTCGGAAAAAAGTTAAAGCAAGAAGTCCGACGGCAAAGGCTAAATACCCACCCCTCGAAAATGTCACCTGAAGCCCTCGAAGTGTTATTCCAATAGGGATCAATAAAGACCAGGCCCGAAAAGAACCTATTTGCATCAAAAAGAAAGCAATAGCATAAAACATATAATAAACAAAAAACGCAGCTAATTGATTAGGTTGTTCCGCAATTCCTCCTATACGGGCCTTGTCTAAACTTGTCCCCACGCCTACATTTATATAGTCATAAGTTGCCATTAAACCGACAACTGTTATGGTCACAATCATAATTCGAACAGCATTCTTTATTGACTCTCGATCATCTAAGGCATTAAAAGCTAAATAAAAAAGGGTTATTGGTGTAATCCATCGTTTTGCTTCGACAATAAAGGCTAACGGCGTGGCCCATTCCCCATAAAACAAAAATCCACGAACAATGCTGACCATGGCAATAATACACCAAACCATAAATAAAATATTCAATGAATTTTTTCCGAATAATGGTTTTTTTGTCCGTGCTGTTTGGGCCATCATGCCCATTAAGACAAAAATCATAAGTATATTTGTAAAATTTAACGCCTTTAAAGAGCCTCCAAAATCACCGGTTAAGATTTTGCTAAATGGCAAATAACAGGCCATAGCATAAAACGCAAATATAGGAGATTTCATTGATTTGGTGAATAAAAATCCACCCCCAATCATCGCTCCGATGATCATAACAAATGACGGAATTGCAACATCTTTTGAAACAACATACGCAAAAAGTAAAGCTATGATTCCACCTATAATCAAAGGGCCTTTTTTCTGCTTTGTTTTTTTATTTAATAGCGCGTTCATATAGCTCCTCAAAAATTTTAACCATTTTATTTAACTCAAAAAATTCTTCAATTCTCTTACGCCCTGCTTTTTTTAATTTCGCAGCTAATTCCGGATGAGTTAAAACACGTATAACCGCATCGGCCAGCGCATGAGGGTCCCCCGGAGCAACCAAAATTCCATTCTTCTCATTTTCAACAATTTCAGAAGGCCCGGGGATGTCTGTCGCAACAACAGGGACATGCAAAGTCATGGCCTCTAAAATAGTCAGACCTAAACCTTCCGGAAATGTTGAGGATGCTTGTACTAAAACATCAAAATCTTTAATAATGCTTTCGACATCATCGCGCCATCCAGTAAAAATAATATTCTTACCCATTCCCTCATCATGAATAAGTGTTTTGATTCCAGAAATATAGTCATCTGTATCCCCTTTGTCATCCCCTACAATGATAAACTTTAAATTTTCTCTTTTTTGACAAATTTCCTTCGCCGCCAAAACAAATTCTCTATGGCCCTTTCCTTCAACAATGCGTCCAACCAAACCGACAAGAATTTCTCCATTTACAAAATTATTTTCCTTGCGAAAATTCCCTCCTGAAATCTGATCATATTTTTCCAAATCAATCCCATCATAAATAATAGATAATCTTTCTTTTGGAATAGTTTCTTGATAGATTCTGTAAGCGTCTTTATTTAAAAGAATAATTTGATGAATCCATTTAACGACTTGTCGTTCTCGCCTGATTAATTTTCGTGTTTGCCGGATATGACTTACACAAGGAATTCCTGCAAAATGAGATGCAACAATAGCCGGCAACCCACCCATAATATTTGTATTCACATGAGTTAAAACAATCTTACGACGCTTAATAAAGAAATAAATCTTTATAACTTCAGGAAAAAAAGCGCAGAATATATAAAATATATACATTAACTTCGGCATTTTCCTTGCTTCACGATGATCTTTTAATTTAACATGCTCTACATGCATTTGTGGTAATTTCTGAAACGAAACGCCCGTGTGTTTATAAAAAACAATAGGATAAAACTTAGTCTGGTCTAATTTCTCTAACAAATCAATCAAACATCGTGCAGCTCCTCCATATCCGGAAGAATTATCATAAAATAATATGTTCTGCGGCTCTGGTTGAAGCTTTTCATTTTTGGAAGATTTCTCAAATAAAGAACGAACCATACTTATAATTAAAAAACCATATGGTTTAAAAAACTTAACAACCTTCGTCAAAAACGAATCCTCTTTTTCCAAAAAATCGGTTCCGATAACAAAATTATTTTTTAAACTAATACAAATATTCTGAAAACATTGCCGATAATTCTTTTTATCACAATAGGCTTTTGCCAATAAATATGTATTCCGGGCTATTTTCTTTTGGCAAAATTTTAAATCAGCTTTATCTCCATATTTAGAAATGACTTTCTGCCAAAAGCGGACTTGACTGTCATATGAAACCACTTTATCTGCAAACGAATTATCATCATGGTCCCTGTAGATCGAAACGATTTCATCAATATTTAAAACCTTATAATCTTTGGCTATGCTCAATGAAAAATCTGTATCCGTCAGTTTACGTAGACTTTCATCAAACTTAATATTTTTTAATATTTCTTTTTTGACCATAAAAGTAGATGTTGGACAAGTCCCCTTCTCGACAAAACTTTTTAAATCATGCCCCGGATTTCCTTGAGGTTTCAAGCGATTTGGAATCATTCTTCCATTTTTGTCAATGACAAACATACGACTTTCTATAAAACATACCTCAGAATTCTGTGCAAAATGCTTTAAATATACCTCCAATTTATTCGGCATCCATATATCGTCACTATCTAAAAAAGCTACATAATGCCCATTAGCCTCTTGTATCCCTTTATTACGCGCCGCACAAACACCCTTATTTTCTTGGTAAAAATATCGAAATTTTCCAGAATGCTCGACTATATATGCTTCTACTGTTTTTTTTGTATCGTCGGTTGACCCATCATCTACAACAATTACTTCAAAATCTCGACATGTCTGCGTAAGAACACTATCAATAGCCTCAGATAAATATTTTGAACGATTATGTGTTGGAATAATAATACTGACTAATGGATTCATAATGCTCCTATCTTTTTTTTAAAATTCTCCAAACTGTCTGTCCCAAAAACTTCTGTCCGTTTCAATTCTAAGCGACTATCATTTCTTTGATTCTCCCCTGGATTAACTGTAAACCCATGCTTCGTTCCTAATTTTT
The DNA here is from genome assembly GCA_029261055.1 of Candidatus Omnitrophota bacterium. GTDB lineage: Bacteria > Omnitrophota > Gorgyraeia > Zapsychrales > Zapsychraceae > JAJDCA01. The sequence goes on from JAJDCA010000077.1 coordinate 21,184, forward strand.
CTAAAATAGATACTGTTTCTTGTGTATATCCACCATACGGGTATGCGAATGGCGTATCAGACATTGATTTATCCAGATGTATTTTAATATCTATAAAACTTTTCTCAATTTCATTCTTTTGCGCCGTAGAATTCATCTTGTATAAATGAGGATGTGAAACCGTATGCGCACCAAAATTCACCCGATTCTTTGACATAAGTCGAGCTTCATCCCAATTCATCATATCCGGAGTCGGCAAATCTTGATAACGTTCAAAAGCCTTATCTGTTTCGATCATACCTGTCACCAGAAAAATCGTGGCCGGCAGATTAAGTTTTTCTAAAACAGGATAGGCATTTAGAAAATTATCTCTGTATCCATCGTCAAATGTAATCACTACAACGGGTTTTCCACTATAAATATAGCTATCTGGATGATCTAAGAAATCCTGAACAGAATCAATAGCGATGACACAACATTGTTCATCTAAATATTGCATTTGTTTTTCAAAATTCTCAATAGAAATAATAAAATTATTTGGTGTAAGTTCATTGTTTACTCGATGATAGCATAACACTGAATAGCAAATTTTCTTTCGTAAGAAATGTTTTTTTATCGGCACGTGTACACTCCAAATATAGGCCCCTTTGAAAAGCCCTACACATGTTCCAATAAATTGGGAAATCTTTAACGAAACGTCTTTCTTATTTTTGACGGCTTTAAACAAATCTTTAAACGCACCTAAAATAGTCCAATAAATATTTTTTAAAGCAAATATATCTTTATTCTGTATGACATGCTTCCACCAAAAAATAATACGTCCCTTACAATCTCTATAAATCATTTTTGACTTAATTTTAAACGTCGTCCGATGCTTGTGAATCACAATAATATCACCATCTAACACAATATTTTTCTTAAGTGCCTTCGCACGGTATAACAAATCTGTGTCCTCACCACTGCAGCCAATGGTTCCTGTCCCCAAATAAATATCAAAAGGTCCAATGTCCTCAAGCACTTTTCGCCGAAAGCTCATATTGAGCCCACTTCCCTTAAAAGAAGATTTTTCAGCATACATCTCTTCATACATTCCTTTGCCATCATCATCCCATATCGCGCGCCCTAAAACACCATCTAAATGGGCATCTTTACAAAATTTATTGCATATCCGTTTTAACCATTCAGGATGGGGACAACAATCATCATCAGTAAAAACAATAATATCGCCCTTCACTTTTTGCAATGCGGTGTTTAAAGCATATGACTTCCCTTGCCTCGCTTCAAAAACATACCGTAACCGCCCCTGAAATTTATCCATAAAACTTAAAACAGTGGCCTTGGTTTGATCACAAGAATTATTGTCCACCACTAATAACTCATAATCAAAACTCCCATCACAATTCTGCTCCAGGATTGAAGCAAGGGTATCTTTTAGTGATTCACACCGATTATAGGTACACAAAATGATAGAAAGTTTTAATTTCATAACTTTTCATTTTCTAAGTTTCTGGCATAACAAATGTGCCATATAAGAAGAAAAAAACATATGGCGCATAACAGCTCTCTTAACTCACTGGGAATATTGGTACGCGTAAAGTACACCTTCATCATTTGATCTGTTGGAATTACGGCCGCCATAAAAAATCCAGCCTGAACTATTCGGGAAGGTAAAGGAAAACCTACAGCCCATAAGAATCTACCCAATGAAGGAAATACAAAAAAGATAATAGGTGAAATGATTCCAAAAATAGCCGCAATCCCAATCAACAAATAATTCGCCCAATAGGCTTTATGATGCACTTCATTATCTTTGTGAGAAATATAAAGAATGGGTATGTTATGCAATCCCATTTCTTTTTGAAAATTTGACTCTTCCAGTAATTCTGGCGTCTTATAATGCAAGTAGGTCTGTCCCCAGTTGGTTTCTTCTCCAGAAATTAACAAGAAAAACAAGGCAAATCCAATCAACCACCATTTTTGCATACCTCGATGAATTTTTTGACGATATTGAGTCCATATAAGACCCATAGTCATGAACATCGCCCCAAGATAAAATAATACTGTCAAGGTCTCAGTAATACCATTTTCTACTGTCATGGATACAAGCAAAGACCTCTTGTAACAAAAACTCCACCCTAGAAATAAAAAAAACATTAGATATAAAGCAAGAATGCCATAAAAAACTGCTTTAGATGATTGAGGCAAAAGACTTTGTGCCGACACTTTCTTCGAACTAACCATTTTTAACCGTTCACGTAAGCTTTTCCAATCCTGCTTTAAAATTGATTTAAAACAAAATATAAATAAGACACACACACCGAAAAACACACAGCCATAACGAAAAATATGGATATACGTCCGATACAATGCTTCCTTAATTTGACCGTCCGAACTAATCAAATTGGCAAAAAACGCTTCATTGCTTAATAAACCAAATAAAATACAGATGACACCAAATACAGGAATCAAAAAAGAAAAATATTTAAAATTAGTTAAGTTATTTTTTTGCATTTTTCTCCTTAAATAAATTTTGCCATTTCCATTGCAATTGTCCCAAATAATAATGTAACTTTATTTCATGATGCATCTGAATGATAGGGTCACCTTTAATAACGCTTACACACCATGAAAAACATTTATCAAAAATACCGAATAAAACTTTACTAAATGATGTATCCCCCTTCATATGTAAAATCGAATGAGCTTGATCAAAATACCATTGAAAAAAATACTTTTTGTTAATGCGTTCTTTATTAATGCAATGCTCAACTACAACGTCAGGTGAATATAGTAACTTACATTGCTTAGCTAAAAATCTTTGATAAACTTCTGTATCTTCCCCCCGAAACAACCGTTCACCGCTGGGACCAAGGCCTGTTTGATATCCGCCAAATTTTTCAAAAAGTTCTTTTTTATACACACAATTGGCTCCGACAAATTCCAAATCTTTGTCTGTCATATAAAAGGCCTTATCGCTGTGATCTATAAGGGCTAAAGGCCCCCATAATTTCTTATCTAACCATGCGGGTGGTGTAATCTCCCAACGCGGCCATACTTTCCCACCCAAACCGTCACACTTATGTTCCACAAATGCTTTATGGATTTCCGACAGCCAGGCTTTATCAACAATGACATCATCATCAGTAAACGCAATAATATCGCCTTTGGCTTCCTTTATACCGGTATTTAACGCCCAAGATTTGCCTTGCCGTGTTTCCAGAATATAGCGCAATGGAACCTCAAATTTTTCTGAGAAATTCCCCACAACTTCTTTAGTTTTATCTGTAGAGTTATTATCCATCACCAGCACTTCATATTTGATCTTTGGGTTTGTCTCTAAATTTAAAATAGAGACCAATGTTTCCCTCAAAGATTCGCAACGGTTATAAGTACAAATAAGAATAGTAATCATATTTTTCACTTTTAATTTTTCCCTAAATTTAAATTAATTTTAGAATTTCTAAGGCATCTTTTACTTTTGAGTCCACGTCAAAATGCGTCATTACATGTTTTCGCGCATTATTTGCTATTACTTCTTTCTGTTGATCTGAAAGCATAAGTACTTTTTTAAATCCATTGAGCAAATCTTCTTCGCTTTTTTCTGCCAAAAATCCATTAATGCCTTCTGTAAGAACTTCATTTGGACCGGGAGTTTTCGTCGCAATGGAAACTAGTCCTGTTGCCATGGCCTCTAATAGGGCAATGCCTAACCCTTCAATATCGGATGGGAGCACATAAATATCACTCATTTTTAAAAAAGGTGAAATATCCCCCTGAAACCCTAAAAATTTTATACGCCGAGCTGTTATTCTTTCCTGCGCATATTCTTTTAATTCATGGCTTAATGGACCATCTCCCGTTATAACAAGCCAATATTGCGGAGAATCTAAAAATAATTTATCAAAAACATTGATAAGACGGTCAATACATTTTTCCTGAGACAACCGGGCTGTACTAATAATAACTTGATCCTGTTCAGGAATTCCAAGTTTTTCCCTAAATTGTTTTCGTATATTTTTGTCGTACTGAAATTTATTGACATCAATCCCAAAATAAACAACTTTAATTCTATTTTTTGGATAAAAATACCATTGAACCATCCTGTCTTTTACCTCCTGGCTTACGGAAAGGATACTTCTACACAACCATCCACGCAATGTCATTGGAAGTATTTTCTTATACCACCACAAACCTATCCCTGGAAAAATCCCAAAATAACGTCTGCTTTTCTTAGCAACCGGTTTTGGCGCACCTAAAACTTCCAAAGAATGTATATTTCCTTTAGTTATAAAAAAACCAGCCAAAAACTCTGGTAATAAAAAGTCTGTAAATGCGCCCTGTACATAAATAATACGATCAGGATTTATTTCCTTTAAAAAACTAAATATTTTTTTAAAACTTAAAAGAAATTTTCTGTCATAGGCAACATCTATCGGAAGCTTACGCACCGTCACATTTAACCCCTTGGCTTTAAAACGCTGCGAAAATATATCATTTGTTGTGGCCAGCGTAATGCTGTTTTTGGAATAATCAACACGAGAAAAATATTCCAAAAGATGATTTTCACACCCGCCCCATGCAGAATCTTCCGGTATTATCCGCAAAAATACGTAATGCTTCACGATGGATTACCTTTAAATTTTTGAAGAAATTCACTAATAATCTTTTTAAAATTTCCTCGAAGAATATCCGTCCATAAATATGGATAACTAACAATACATTTTTTTAAAATGGTGGGCATCTTAATAGTTTTATCCCATTTTCCACCCATATTCCGAAACCCCCAATAGAGACCATCCATATAAGCATCGATGATATCATCATACCCTTCCGTTTTACAAAGAGACACCTCTCTCATAATCTGAATTAGATACTTTCGAAGACAAAATAATTTCCGCAATCCTTTTGTATTGCTCATCCAAATCCACAACTCATTACGTGTCACATAAAAGAAAAAATGTAGTGGTAAATTTCTTTTGCCTCCGGATTCTACATCATGACATTTATGGTAAATTTTGGAATCTGGGGCAATGCGGTTAATATATCCTGATCTGCCCGCACGAATCAAATACTCCATATCATCACCATAAACAAAAACTTTTGTATTAAAATAACCGATTTTCTCAATTACTTCTCTGCGTATTAATACAGACGTACTCCATAACCAAAAATTCTTTGGATCGACACCTTTAATTTCGTTAAGATTATTAATGTTATGCTTCGTATAATTTTGCCAATCAACAACGGCTCCGCAGTTCTGAATTTTTGTCCGATTAGAGTAAAAATAAAGCACTGAACTTACGCATCCAGTTTCAGAATCCTGCTCCAAAGTTTCAACCAGCTTAGTGAGAGCATCGGGTTCAACCACCGTATCCGCATTAAGGAGCCAAAAATATTCAGCCCCATGCTCCAAGGCATATTTCATCCCGTAATTATTTCCACCGCCATACCCTAAGTTTTCTTTAAGACGTAAAAAAGTTACATTTGGAATTTGTTCCGCTATTTGATTTGGAGAACTGTCCGTTGAAGCATTATCCACAATAATCACTTCATAATTCGGATAGTCCATCTTTCGTAAAGATTCCACACATTCTTTGGTGTCATCAAAACAATTCCAATTAATAATAATAATTGCTATTCTAGGGTATTTATTTTTCATTATGTCTTATCCTGAAGCAAATGATACTCTCTTATAAATATTTTTTTAACTCTTTTTGCAAATTTCTTGATATGTATTAAGCCTGACGCTGGTAACAACGGAAGAATGTCAAAAAAAGATAAGAATAATTTGTGGGACAAAAGAGCTCGAAGACAGATTTTAGGTTCTAATCGAAAATATTTTTTTACAAGCTTCCGCAAGGAATATTTATCATTAAAATACTTTATGATTGGCAGTAATTCTTTATAAAATAAAGGCGCTTTAGGAAGGTTAACATAACTTTTTTGGATATCTGCGTACAAATCCCTGGCATTACGACTATCTTGCTTCAAAATATAATATTTGATAGCTGCCACTTTTCCTTGATAAAATAAATGATAGCATTGGTACAAGGGATCTAAAAAATTGGAGTTGATTACATTCTGTACAACAGAATTGTTATGTTTTATTCGCCATTCCCGCGTTGTTTCAGAAACCTCATAAAAATCAAACTTCAACGAAATCCTAAGCAACAATTCGCAGTCCTCCCCCATTACCAAATCTTTGTTAAAAAGTCCCACATCGGCAAAAACACTTTTATGAAACATAAACGAAACCGGTTCGGAATTACGATTGATCACTAAATCTTCTTTTGAAAATGCACATTCAAAATCACGAACGACAAATTCAGGCACAAACATTCCATCCTGAATATTTCCCTTGACCATTTTCATCGCTGCATAAGCAATTTTTTGACCACTTTCTTCCAAACCTTTTACCAAAACCTCCAAATGATGGGGGTAATACACATCATCATCGTCTAAAAAAGTAATATATTTTCCTTCGGCCTTTAAAATAGCTTCATTTCGAGCAACTGCAGGTCCTTGATTTACATTTAATTTATAATATTTAATTTTAGAAGAATTGTAGGAAACAATAATATTCTCGATGCCATCACTCCCCCCATCATTTACAATAATCAATTCAAAATCCTGAAATGTTTGATTTAAAACGCTATCAATACTTTCTCGTATTTCTTCGGCCCGATTATAGGTCGGCATAATGATTGAAACTTCATATTTGTTATCTTTTAAAACCTTCGGATATTTAGGCTGAGCTTCCACACTTAAACTTTCAGCCATTTCAAAAATTTGAGATTGCTGCGAATTTAATCGTAATGACTCTACCAAACACATATGCGCCAGGCTTCGTCTATTTTGCTTCATGTAAATTTCGGCTATTTGGTTTAAATATTTTTCTTTCATGTCACCATGAAAAAATTTTAAAATATAATAAATTAAAACATCATCAATATTAGTTTTCTTCAATCGTTCATGCTCTTGAAAGAAAAAAGAAGCTATGACTGAATCTTTAGGTTTAGCGCACGCTAACTTGCGCAACCCTGCATAATCAATAGCTCCGGCTTTAAATTTCCGATTGATATTTGCTTTTTTGATAACATTCTCACACTGGCGTTTCCGGACTAATTCTTTTTCAGAATTTTGTGTTTGGGTATTCTCACGTTTTTTTTGCAATTTTTCAGGTATATTCAAACTCAAACAAACCTCAGAAACCTTAGTCCATAAATCATAATCCTGATGATACTTTAATGTTTCATCATAACATCCTACTTGTTCCACATAATTCTTCTTAAACATCACAGAACCGTTACAATACGCATTTAAAGTAAAAAGATAATTTTTAATATCGTCGTGATGTGACGGTAATAACCCATCACATAAAGCCTCTCCCTTTTCATTGAGTTTAATAAAACACGTACCGACTAACCCCAATTCGGCATTCTTATCAAGCAAGCCAACTTGTTTGGCAAATCTTTCTGGCAAGGATATATCATCGACTTCCATCCTTGCCACATAACTACCTTTTGATAAACCTAATGCTTTGTTAAGCGATGCCGATACCCCCAACTGATCCTTATGCGTAATGACTTTTATCCGCAAATCTCGCTGCGCAAATTCGTTTAATATTCTGGCAGTCTTGTCCTTTGATGCATCATCAATAATAATAAATTCAAAGCTACCAAAAGTTTGATTAAGGATACTTCCAACAGACTCACGAAGATGCCGTTGCCCATTGTGGACACACATTACAACACTCAATTTTGGATCACTCTGCATTATACTTTTCCAATCATATTCATTATTTTGCTTCCAAAAATAATAAACTTTCTTTGCCAGAATGTACTCCTTTTTTTGAGCTCAGAAAATCTAAATGTTAACTGCTGAAAAAATTTATCATCATTAAAATAACAGGCCAGATTGATTAGTTCATCAGTAATGGCTTCTGTTTTAAAATAATTTGAGGCCTCCTCTTTAATTTCTTTGTATAATTTCTTAGCCACATTGTATTGATTGCCTGCCAAATAAAATTTAACGCAGCTGATATTCCCTTTAAAAAAAGCATGAAATTTACATACTAAATCACCAAAAAAAAATGCACCTGTCCTATCTTCCACGGTCCTGTTATTTTGTTTTAACCTGTATTCATTGGTGCATTGGCTAATATGTATAAAATTGTATTTCGTGGCACAACGCAACCAAAATTCCCAATCATAAGAATGAGGCCAGTCTTCATAAAAAAGGCCAACCTCTTTAAAAACGCTTTTCTCATGCATAATCGAACACGTTGTAATATACAAATTTTCAACAAGAGTATCCGGATTAAAATCCTTATCCCACACAAAAGCAACTTTAGAACGTTTAAACTCCCCATCATCTAATTCCCCGAGAACACCTTGCGAATTCGTGTAAGCAAATCTAAGACCTTCTTTTTTTAGGGCCTTCGTCAGTACTTCAAGATGGTCAGGATAATACACGTCATCATCATCTAAATAAGCGATATACTTCCCTTTAGCGTGACATATGGCTTCATTTCGTGCCTTAGCAGAACCGACATTCTTTTCTAAACGAATATACCTGATTTTATCGGATGCAAATTGGTCGACAATATTCTTAATCGTCTCAGGCCCACCGTCATTAATAATAATCAATTCAAAATCCTTGAAAGTCTGATCGAGAACGCTTTGAATACTTCCTTTTATTTCACTGCTGCCCCGATTTGTCGCCATAATGATGGATACGGAACACTGATCCTCATGTAAATATTCGGGAAACCTTGGCATAGTATTTTTTACAAAAGTTTGAGCTAATTCAAAGATTTCAGGCTGACAACGGTTTAATCTCAGCGATTCCATAAGACATAAATTAACCAAGGAATAACATTTTTGATCTTTTAAATAATAAGCAATTTTATTTAGCGTTTTCCATTTTTTCCCATGATGAAGATACTTTAACTGCAAATAGGTTAAGTAATCCTTGTCTGTATAATTAGCAATTGCCTCATATTTAGCAATAAACTTGTTAGCTGCAAATTTATTTTCAGGATTTATTATCATAAAATTTACCCGTTTATACTTCCCATTTAACCTTCGGCAAAAAAACAGCATGGGAATAATCATCGTTTGAATGTGGCTCTACACTAAATAAATCACTTTGCCTTAGGAGATAAAGATGGATTGAATTTTTATCCCAAATAGCTATCTCAATGTAATATGACCCAGCAGCAAGATTAACGTCTTCCAAATGAAAAATAACTTCTCCTTTCCCTTCGATTTTAGGGAGCTCAATTCCGCATTCTTTTGTTGTTGAAGCACAGCAGGCCACGTTATCTGACCGCGTGATCGTAAACTCAAATATAGGGTATTCAAGGCTCCCTTCTATATCATATTCAAATTTGACAGAAAATGCTTCATGCACAGAAAAACTCTGTTTATTTCGCTGATCTTTTGTAAAAAATTCTACGTTAGAAATTTTGGTGATTATATCTTTATTTGTGTGATTTTGCGCAATGGGTTGTGATATTTTTTTTCTTAGTTCTTCTTCGCGTTGTTTATCTGTTATCCTTTGATAAAGAGGAATTACTTCATTAGGCTTACCATCTTTTACAACGGTTCCCTTATTCAAGAGAATAACCCGTTTACATAAATTTTGCACCATATTGACATTATGCGACACGATTATGATTGTTATCCCAGAATCAAGCAATTCTCGCATTTTTTGAATACACTTTGATTGAAAAAACATATCTCCAACTGACAACACTTCATCTACAATCAAAATATCTGGATTCATGTGCGCAGCAACAGAAAAACCCAAGCGTGAATACATCCCCGAAGAATACCGTTTAATCGGCGTGTCAATAAATTCAGAAATTCCAGAGAAGTCAATAATTTGGTCTAGCCTCTCGTCAATCTCTTTTCGATTCATACCAAGAATGGTTCCATTAAGGTATATATTTTCTCTCCCTGTGAGTTCGTTATGAAAACCTGCCCCCACTTCAATCAATGCAGATAACCTGCCATGAATTTTAATATGGCCATTGTTAGGAGATAAAATACGGGATAGTAGTTTTAAAATAGTTGATTTCCCTGCTCCATTTGGGCCTATAATGCCCAATACATCTCCTTTTTGGACATCAAAACTTACATCATTAACAGCCCAAAACTCTTGTTTTTCCAATTCCCCATTATTTTTTTTCTGTGTAAATTTTTTAATAATATTTGGAATTGTGTCCCGCAAAGAATTAAACCGCTCTCCTTTTCGGAACTTTTTTGATACATTATTAAATTCAATAACTGACATATTTATTTTCTCCTTACTAATATCCCCTAATATGAGATTATTTTAATTATATACTTTCAGCAAAAGCTGGTTCACACTTTTTAAAGGTGATTACTCCAATTAAAAATGTCAAAGATGAAACAACCGCCGTATAGGTTAACAACCTTGGGTCCGGCATCTGATGTAAAACCACACTGGTATTAATGGACTCCAGAATACTGCCTACGGGATTGAGCAACATCAACAATTCCAATTGACCAAACATAGCAGCATCAAAATACACGGGTGTAAAAAATATACCAAACATCAAAATAACCTGAACGATATAACGAACATCTCGGAAAAAAAGATTAGCCGTGGCTAAAAACAAACCTAAACCTGAGGTAAAAATGACTAAGAAAAATAGCAGAAAAGGCAGCCAGAACAAATGAATACTAATGCCGATTTTCATAAATGTGAGAATCAAGGTTAAGGTGACCATGGCAATACCTAAATCAAATAAACAAGCTAATATCGTGGCAATGGGAATAACAACCCGCGGAAAATAAATTTTTGTCACAAGATTCATATTTCCAACGAGACTCTGTACAGAGAATCGAATGGCACTGATAAAAAATGTCCAAGGTAAAACCTTGACGGAAATGGTGACGACATCGTCAAGCTTTAGAGGATTACCGGAAACAACGGAAATCGCCTTTTTAATCATAATCCCGGCACAAACAGCGATCACCGGCATAAAAACAGCCCACAAAAATCCCATTACGGATTGCTTGTACCGTATCCTAATATCTCGAAAAGTTAACATAAACAATAAATCTTTGTATTTACAAAATTCTTTGAACATATGCTTCTCCTTATTTTCTTAATGTTTTTTTTGAATATCTTTCATTAACTGCACTACAACTTCTTGATACGCTTGTGGTGTTGGGTGAGTATCTTCTTTTGCTAAATAATATCTTGGATCATCCTTATCAAAAAGATCTGTATAATCAAAGAAAGCAATATCATGACGTTTAAAATGTTTAATAAGCCGATCGCTATACTTTGACCCTGGATAAAAAAGAACATAAAATTTATCATTTGGATAAAGATTATGAAATTCATCCTTTATCGCAGCCAATGTCTGCGTTGTTAACTCAAGATGTTTTTCACTAATCTTTAACGGTAATGTAATGTTTAAAAATCGTAAAATTTTACTTTTGCTAATCATTTCGTATGCAAAGGTGAGCAAAGGTCGTCCTGTTTTAAAACTTCCTTTCCGGACAAACCCCGATTGCTTTGTGTACTGATAATACGGATGTGGAGCCTTCCAACGAATGACTCTCATAGATCCGATACACCGGTGAATATGATCATCAATAAAAGTGTAAATCAACACACCATTCTTTTCTTTTATTTGATCTTTAAAATTCATATGCTGCATTCTTGTTAGTACATCAAAAGGGCCAAAACCATGAAACCCATAATTATATGGCCTATATTCCGAGGGACGGGTACCGACATAAGCTGGCATCGTTTGATGATCTTCAACACCTTCACCTATGGTAAATGACCCCCCGACAAATAACATAAATTTATCCCGTTGATCACTATTTAGAACCGGAGTAATTCTCCTTCCGTATTCATCAATGGTATAGATAACGTCATAAATGACTTCACCTGTTTTCTTAACCTTTACGGATGCAGGATGTGCCCCTTCATTTAATTTTTGTTTTCCTTCAACCCAATAATTCTTCGCATATTTACGCTCGAAATTACTTAAGCTAATATCATTTAATTCAATATAGGCATAAATCCCTACCTCGATTAAACCAATCATGATAATACACATGAGCACACCAAATAACATCGCTATGAGATTAGGGTGCCGCTGAATAAAGCTGGTTTGGCTTTTCTTATTCAAAATCATACTTTCTATTAAGCCGCCTTTGGCGGCGAATTTAGCTATCAGTCATCAGGCGTCAGCCATCAGTAAAAAACATAACACTGAAGTCTGATAGCTGACGCCTGATAGCTGGTAGTTAACATTAAAACAACGTATAAATAAACGGTGCCACAGCCGAGGTTTCTGCAAAGACAACTAAAAGTCCTAATAATAAGAAAACCAAAATAATCGGGGCTAACCAAAATTTCTTCCTTACCTTCATGAAAGCCCATAATTCTTTTACTATTGATAACCTAGCCATAATACTCCTCCTTCAAGTTAAACGCCTTCGGCGGTGATTTCTAGTCGTCAGACATCAGTATTCAGTCATCAGTAACTTATTTTTTTCTGACGTCTGATGTCTGATAGCTGATGTCTAGAATTGTTGTTTAGCTCTTTCTTGATCAAATTTTTCTTGTGTATGTTTACTCCAATATGACTCTTTCTTATGGTCAATCTTTTGATCTAATAAATCCTTATTGATCAGCCTTAATACAAGACCCACAGGACTAAATACGCCGTAAAACAAAACAGCTAATATCGTAGCGGTTATAGTCGTTCCGATAAAGTGGGCAACCTTCATCCATCGTCGATAGAAAGGCTTTATGGATTCTACATTGATTGCTGTCATAATAGTGAGCACGGCAGCAATACCACAGAATATCCATGAGAAGACGCCCATCCCATGTTTCATGCCATGGCGTACAACAAAAATTAAAATTATAATCGCCAGGCCGTAACCAAAAACATATAAATCTCTTTTTTCTTTTTTCATATTAATCAAGCTCCTGAACAATATCATCTTTTTTATATTTATCTTTATTAGGTTGTTTTGATTTATCAAACAGATAATTCCCGATGACAAGATAATCCATATTGGTACACATAAAACATCGATAGGCATCTTCAGGACTACCCACAATAGGCTCGCCACGAATATTAAAGGACGTATTAATGATGACAGATGACCCAGTCAACTTCTTAAATTCATCAATAATTCGATAATACGTACCATTCGTTTTTTCTGTAACGGTCTGAATTCTTGCCGAATAATCCACATGTGTTACAGCCGGAATATGCGATCGCTTTGTCTTTAAACGATTAAGCCCTCCTTCGTTTACACTTCTAGACTCTTCCAGAACTTGTTTAGAATTAACAGGCGCTACCAAAAGCATATATGGGCTCTTTGAATCCATTTCAAAATATTCCCCCACATCCTGTTCAAGCACACTTGGAGCAAATGGTCGAAATGATTCTCGAAATTTAATTTTCAAATTTAAGACTTCTTGCATTTTCTCTGAACGTGCATCCGCAATGATGCTTCTGGCACCTAAGGCACGCGGACCAAATTCGGCTCGGCCTTGAAATAATCCAATGACATTTTCATCCCGAATAAGTTCAGCGATACGTTTAGTCATCTGCTCATCATCCATCTTTTCATAAACACTCTCATTTGACTTAACAAATTGAGTAACAGATTCATCATCATACTGCGGCCCCAAATAAGATCCGCTTTGCAAATCATCCTCATTATTGACATTTCTCATATTATTCAAATATTTGTACCATACAAATAAGGCCGCACCCAAGGCTCCACCGGCATCACCGGCGGCGGGCTGAATCCAAACATTTTTAAATTTACTTTTACGTAAAATTTTGCCATTCCCCACACAATTAAGCGCAACGCCACCGGCCAAACATAAATTTTCCTGTTTAGTTTCGTCATACACATGATCCGCCATCTTAAGCACAATCTCCTCGGTGACCACTTGAATGGATCTGGCGATATCCATATGCTTCTGGGTTAGCTTTGTTTCAGGTTTACGCGCCGCATCACCAAATAACTGATGAAACCGGTTATTGGTCATGGTTAACCCTGCACAATAATTAAAATATTTCATATTCAACTTAAAAGAACCATCTGCTTTGATATCAAGGAGATTATCTTTAATTAAATCCACATACTTCGGTTCGCCATAAGGCGCCAAACCCATAAGTTTGTATTCGCCGGAATTCACACGAAAACCAATGTAATACGTAAAGGCTGAATACAAGAGCCCCAAAGAATGTGGGAATTTGATATCGGCCAATAAATTTAATGCATTGCCATTGCCCACACCATAACTGGTCGTGGTCCATTCTCCCACGCCATCCATTGTAAGAACAGCTGCGTTTTCATAGGGTGAAGGATAAAATGCAGAAGCGGCATGTGATTCATGATGTTCTGTAAAAATAATCTCGCCTTCGTAATTTAACTTTTCTTGAATGGTATCCTTAAGAAAAATCTTTTGTTTAAGCCAAAGTGGCATAGCCTTTAAAAAAGATTGTATTCCAAATGGCGCATAACGAAAATACGTATAAAGAATCCTTTCAAATTTTATAAAAGGCTTTTCATAATAAGCTACATATGTCAAATCTTTCGTCGTAATGCCTGCCTCTTTGAGGCAATAATTGATCGCATTCATCGGAAATGAAAAATCATGTTTTTTTCGTGTAAACCGTTCTTCTTGCGAAGCCGCCAAAATTTTACCATTTTTAATTAAACATGCCGCACTGTCATGATAAAAAGCGGAAATGCCTAATATGTATACATCTTTTTTTTGTGACATACTCTTAATCTCCTATCCTAATTTTGATTTTAAATAATGTTTCATAAAACGTAGAATATCTTTCCGTTCTAAATATTCTTTTGCAAGTTGATAATGACTCTTCTTTATCCTGATTTTTACTAACTTTTCTCTTTCAGAGTAGAAACATTTCTTTAAAAATTTATTCAAAAAATAAATCTCTCCTTGGTGTATTTTCAGACGATCTTTACTCATAGCATTGTTTGAAATGCGATATTTAATAAGCGGGGTATCCAAAAAATGTATTTTAAATCGATCCGCCGCACGCACATTAAAATCATAATCAGAACAATTGAGAACATTTTCATCAAAATTTCCCACATCTTTTAATGCATGTTTTTTTATAATAACCGAAGAAATCATAATAAAATTAGACTGAATTAATCCTTCAAAATTTGAAGAAATATCTTTTGCCGGTCTGAATTTACCTAGTGGAGTCCCATCATGCGCTATCTCTTCTGCTTTCGTAAAAATAAAATGTATATCTGCGTTTGCAACAAAAAATCTTATCTGACATTCTAATTTATTCGGCATCCAGACATCATCATCATCTAAAAAAGCAGCATAATTCCCTTTCATAACACGAATACCCGTGTTGCGCGCGGCCGCCGGTCGACCATGATTTTCTTGATAAACGTATCGTATCCGCCCTCCATATCCCGCACATACCTCGCGCGTATTGTCTGTAGAACCGTCATCCACCACAATTACTTCTGTATTGGGATACGTCTGATTAAGCGCACTATTGATCGTTTCCTTTAACCCATAAGCTCGATTATACGTTGGAATAATAATACTTATTTTTGAAGAATTCCCATCTGAACTAACCATTACACACCGCCTTCTTAATATCCATTACACCTGCTTTATCAAACAAAAATAAAACTAACCCATAAATAGCGATAATCGGAAAACATACCCCTGCTAATTTTATGAGTGCAAGAAAACCACGGTCACTGCCTAGTAAAAAAATATTTTTAATAACTACGGTACTAATAATCATTATAATGGCGCTGAAAAAAACTGGTTGCACCGCCCCTAAAATATCGCGTATCTTAATGCCCAATAAATTTCTCGCTAAGTAAAGCTTTACTGGGATGGTAATAACTTTTGAAAATGTTACGGCGATCGCCGCCCCAACCAAACCCTTCCAGGAAATCATCACTGGCAACGTGACACACATCAACACAATATTGGTCAAACGCAGATTAAAGCTCCATTTAGGCTTACTAAGGGCTGTAAATGTAGCATCCAGAATAGATTCTATCGGAAGTAAAATACTGCAAATCGCAAGAATCTTAATGGCGGGTACAATGGGCAACCATTTTGTACCGTAAACAGTACCGACTAATTCTTCCCCCATGAGCATGAGCATAAGACCAAAAGGAACCGAAAATATGGCAATGGTCTTGATAATTTTCATATTAATTTCTTTAATCTGCTTTTTATCATCTTGTATTTTTGAATAAGCCGGAAACATCACCCAAGTAATCATGTTGGATAAATGGGATGTTGTTAAATCCGAAATATTATACGCCAGGGCATAAAACCCTAAAGAAGCGACTCCCAACATTCTCCCGACAAGGAAATTATCAACATTAAGCATTAAAAATAAAACAATAGATGATCCAAAAATAAATTTTCCAAATTGAAGCAATTCCAACGCGATTTTTTTATCAAATATCATCTTTGGCGTATAATGCGCCATGGTCCATGTCAAAATAAGCATAGAGAACCTTCTGACTAAATAGGCATACACTAAACTCCACACCCCAAACTGTAAATAGGCCAATGTAATAGCGCAAATAACGTACAGCACGGTTGAAATAAGGGTCCTGATTTCCAATTCACGAAATTTTAATTCTTTGTTCAAAAGCGATTGAGGAACCGACTGGATGGAACCCAGTACAAAAATAATTCCCAAGCAGCGTAAAACAGGGGTTATGGATTCTTCCCTTAATAATACGGCGGCCACCGGGGCCATAAAATAAAGCAAGGCAAATATCACAACGCCCATGATCGGCATCATCCAAAAGGCAGTGTGTGAAGCCCTTTCCACATCGTCTTTTCTCTGGACTAAAGCCGCATCGACACCCATATTTTTAAACAGATTTAACCCATCAATCACAATAAACGCCATAGCAAACAGACCGAATACTTCCGGCTCAAGCAAACGTGCCAGAACTATAAAGGATCCGAATGTCATGGCCTTTTGCGCATAATTACCAAAGGCGACCCATTTAACTCCAGAAACTGTTTTTTTCTTAAAATTATCCATTGCTTTTTTAACGGGCATGATAAATCATGCCCCTACTTAGTACGGGCATAATTCATTATGCCCATAATTATTTATTCCCTAATTATTTATTCCCTAATCTATCTGCCATCCTCTTCCCACTCATAATACTGTGGTCCATATTAAAATATTCCCATTCGCCAAAACGCCCACAGGGATAAATATCGTTACTTTCTAAATAGGAATGTATTTTACTTACATTTTTCCTGTGATTAAGATCATAAATCACATAGGCATATTTCATCGAAAGCACATCACGTACAGGAACATTGTCATCCTTACGTAATAACTTGGCTTTTATCAAATCATCAATCGTGCGTTGAATAATATTTTCACGTCCCTTCACTTCTAAGGGTTGATATTTGGAATACGCAATTTCACAACACACCGAACTTTTTCCCGGTGGCGCCGTTTTCTCTGATGTATTCATTGGAAAACTAATGCGGTGAAAAATAAAATCATTTTCGTAAAAATATAACCAATGATACGGCGTAATATTCTCCCGGTCGATACCCAGATTAACGCAGACAATTGAATTATGTTCTAAATCCTCAGCGGCTTGTTTTACGTCGGAGGGAACATCTTCTCTAATAAGATCAATCACGGCGGGTAAGGGCAATGTAGAAATAAGCCGTTCATACGAAACCACCTCTGCATTATTAAACTCCACCTGTTTTTTATCCGGCCAAATACGTGTCACTTTTTTCTTGAGATTAATATTTTTAATGTCTTTGGCTAAGGCAACCGGTAAAGATTCAATTCCACCATAAATCGGATACCAAAAATCATTATTAAAACCTGTAAGTTTTGTTTCATCTTTCAACGCCCCCTCTAAAATCACATCAAAATTGGGTTCCGGAACGCGGCGGTCAATCCATTCATAATTCATTTTTGTCGGGCTGATACGCCATATACGTTCCGCATAAGGAACCATCAAATGTTCAGCGATCCCCTTGCCAAAATGACTATACATCCACTCTTGATAATTTTGTGGTGTGGCTGGATCTTTATGCGTAAGTACATCCACCACCCCCTTAAGGCAGTCCATAATCACATTGGTCGGGAGTCCGTATAGATGGGCTTGAAATGGAAATTGCGTGTATTTGTCATACTTGAGATGATAAATAAATGCCTGACGTTTTTTAATATGGATATTACCTTCCAACAATTTATGAATTAATTTCGACGCGTAAGGATCAATCGTATACAAAATATGCGGTGCATAATCAAAAATAAATCCATCTATCTCTTCCGACCGGCACAACCCTCCGATCTCGTGGGCTTTTTCATATATATGGGTTTCTTCCTCAGAGTGGTACGACATACTCAACCCCGTCAAACCAGCCCCTAAAATAACATTTCTTTGTTCATCCATCTTAGCTCACCTTTCTTGCTAATCCTTTATCTATCAGGATTTGATTTAATAATTTTCCTTTTTTAACAATAATTTCCGAAGATGATTCGCCTGGCAAATAATAAACGTCCACAATGTACCGGCCAAACATACCCCGTTTATACGTTTTAACAACGACCAATGGCCGCCCTACAACGCCACCATTAAATAATGATTTTTCAACAATGCATTTACTAAGTTCCTTAACAACAAAAGCTTTGGATTCTTCCCCTTTCGGAGAACTCATCTCCGGGCAATCAATCCCGCGTAATCTGACGCGATGCTCTTGTTTGATTTTAAATCCCACATCAATTTCAACATCCAAGGGTCGAGTAGCGCAGAGGAATTTCACCTCCACGCCCTCACAGAACCGTACGTGAGCCTCTCGACTCATACGGCTCTTATCGTCTAGCCCTTACCGGTTTAACCCCCATCTGCCAATGAGCAAATAGTTGAGGATTTT
>JAJDCA010000078.1 GCA_029261055.1 Candidatus Omnitrophota bacterium
TTTCGCCAAATTATGTTCATTTTAGCCTTCTCAAGATTTCCAAAGCTCCTTTATCAAACTTTGAAAATGCAAACCATTTCTTACCTAAATCTTTAAGCGACGCGCCAATATGGTAAATTTCCTTATCCTCCAATATTAAAAATCGATCGTGGGAATTTTTGAAGAATTAATACCGTTTCATCAATATAATTATCAATTAAAATAATTGATCTTCTAGCTCTTTTGATAAGATCAGATACAAACACATAGGCATCGAAAATTTGCCCATCAAAAAAAATACCTTGTTTAGATTTAATCTCTTTCGATTCGATGGCGTCAAATACTTTGTCCAGTTTTGTGTCTGTAATAAGCTGCTTCTTTTCTACCTTATCTAATCGTTGAAAAATAATAGAATTATTTACTATTAACTTTCTCATTTGAACAAAAGCCCTCATAACTTTAATATTTACTTCAACAGCAATAACACTTTTCAACACCGCTGAAAGCATAGCAACACCTTGTTCTGTAAAAACGAAAGGCTTAGCTCCACCAAAATGCTTCTTTGAAGGTATCACAGATTGTGATACCAACGCTTTAATCTCCCTATCTGTTAATTTAAACATAAAGTCTTGCGGAAAGCGTGTAATGTTTCTTCTAACCGCCTGTTTTAATGACCGTGTCTCTAATTGATAAAGTTCAGCCAAATCTCTATCCAACATCACTTGTAGCCCACGAATAGTGTAGATTCTATTTTGAATCTTTTGACTACCTAAAATAGTAATTTTTTTACTCATAATTCAAACCCAATCTTTGATATCCATGCAAGAATAAATGGTGTCCGAACTTCACAACTGCACACCCTCAACCTATTAAATACTATCCCCTCTCATAATCATCCTGCAACCGCTCGATGTCGTCTTCACCGAAGTAGTCGCCGGTTTGGATTTCGATGAAAATAAGGTCTGTATCACCATGATTGGCGATGCGGTGGACGGCATGACGTGGGATGTCGATGTATTGACCGGCGGTTAGTTCGGTATCTTTTCCGTCAAGAGTGATGATGGCTTTGCAGGCTTAACCGCTGGCCCGGATTTACAGTAATCTCTTTGACTTTGTGGTCATCCTCGTTAAGCAACACAACATACTTCCCCCATGGGCGCTCCCCAACAGATACCATATATTCTTTTTGATATTCGTTCATATCAAGTTTTGACCATGCCTTTGTCTACTAATTCCTAATTCAAGATCCACATCAAGGGTATGAACCCCAGGGCAAGCCCCACTAGTGTCCGGTTGTTTTTTAAAGATTTATTATAAGTCATTAAAACCAAATAGATTACAAAAAAATAAAGTGTAATCGATTTGAATTAAGTTCAGTATGATAATAGCTACTTCAAAAAGGAGCTATCTATGAATACTGGCAAAACTGTTTTTTCTCAAATTATGGATTTCATGCCTTCACATGAATTCCGTAAATGTATCAAACGATATAACGGGCATTACAAGAAACAATCATTTTCTTGTATGGATCAATTTCTATGTATGGCATTCGCACAATTAACTTTTCGTGAAAGCCTCCGTGATATTGAAGCCTGTTTACGATCTTTGAAAAATAAACTTTATCACCTTGGCATTCGCGGTAAAATCTCGCGTAGCACCTTAGCCGATGCTAACAATAAACGGGATTGGCGTATCTATGCTGATTTTGCTCAAGTCTTAATTCATCAAGCTCGAAGCTTATATTCAAATGATGAATTTGGTGTTGAGCTAAAAAACACCGTTTACGCACTAGATTCAACAACCATTAAATTATGTTTATCTCTTTTTCCATGGGCTGCGTATTGTTCAACACAAGCAGGCGTTCGAATGCATACATTGTTAGACTTACGTGGATCTATTCCATCTTTCGTCGAGATAACGGATGCAAAATTTCAGGATATTGAAATTCTCGATATATTGATTCCTGATCCAGGATCATTTTACATTATGGATCGTGCTTACATGGGTTCCAGACAATTATATACTTTGAATCAAGCATCAGCATTTTTTGTTACAAGATTAACATCAGGCATTAAGCATAAAAGGTTATATTCACACCCTGTTGATAAAAAATCTGGACTGAGATGCGATCAAACAATTGTCTTTGTAAGTAAGAAACCATCTAGTAATTACCCTGATAAACTCAGAAAAGTTGTTTATTATGATAAAGAACAAAATGTGCGATATGCTTTTTTAACAAATAATTTTCAGTTACCAGCTTTAACAATTACACAGCTTTATAAACAACGCTGGAAGGTTGAATTATTTTTCAAATGGATCAAACAACATTTACGCATAAAAAAGTTTTTTGGAACATCCGAGAATGCTATAAAGACTCAAATTTGGACAGCAATTTCGATTTATGTATTAATAGCTATTATTAAAAAACGTTTAAACTTAGACTTACAACTTTACACAATTTTACAGATTTTAAGTGTTTCATCCTTTGAAAAAATTGAGTTGTCTCGTCTATTGAATGACGAATATTACAAAGATCAAACTAACGATAATCGTAACCAGTTGCAATTATTTAACTAATAACCGGACACTAGTGGGGCAAGCCCTGGACCCTATCAGCCATTGGGGTATTAAACCCGTTTGGAATTTCGTTAAAGCATCGAAATTCCTAAATAAATGTCAAATCCTCCTAAAAATCGTTTTCCTTTTTCAGTAATTGAATCCCCGCGTTAATCAAGCACAAAAATCCTAATCGTCCTCTAATCGTCCTCTAATCGTCCTAATCGTCCGTTATTCATTTTTCTCATATTTTAAGGACCTTCCTTGACCATTTACAAACAAACTCATTTTTTCGCAAATGCTCTAGCTCGCCATCAGCTCGCCATCAGCTCGCCAATTTATAATAAAATTTAACACCACTCCCGACCTTCTCAAAAACACCTTTATTAACTAATTCATTTATTTCCCTATTTGCTGTTCTCTCACTTGTCTTACATAGCTTTTCATACTGACGCCTTGTAATCTTCCCCTTTTCTCGCACATATCCCACAGCATTCTTCTGTCTCTCATTTAACTGACTTAATACTGTCTCTCCCAATTCCACAACCGTAATATCCTCCACCTGTGATTTAAATATGACTTTTGTCTGATTAGGTGTTATTTCGTAAACTGGTTTTTTATTTCCATTTTTTACGCATAACTCATTTTCCAAATATATTCCTGAACCGTATTTTTCAATATATCCTATATCATACATCAATCGGGAAAGAATCATGTTAACCGGTTTATGTTCGGGTTTTTTAGGTGTTATCCCTTCCGGAAAAGGCCCTGGACTGATAATTTCAACCCTATCATCAAGAATAAATACTCTTACATCAGCTAAATTAAAATAATTCCTGTGTATCAATCCATTTATTATGGCTTCTCTTAACGCCTTGATGGGGTACTCAAACCTGTCCTCTCTCCTAAAACTTTTATCTGTCCTGAACCCAAGTAATTTTATATTCTTACGAATAAAATCTTCTCCCGCATCAAGCATTTCCCATAATGTGCCTTCACAATCCAACCTGTCCAATATATTGCCGTGTATTTTTACACCTTTAATCCTTACAAATCTTAATTGGGCCTGCTCAATAAAAGAAAGCGGATCTTTTCCAAAAAACAAGATGCCGGCATTAGTTGGATGTTTACCTTCAAGAGCATTAACATTAATCAAAAATTGATTTAAAGGTATTTTGATCCTTGAGGATATATTCCTGTTTTCTTCGCGTAATTTTAAATATGCTTTAACTTTTCTTTGATCAATATCTTTCAAATCAGCTTTTTTGCATCTTTGCTTATCAAATTGCAATTGATCTTTATGCTTCTCCAGAATTAGACGTTCATACTCAGCCTTGCTCATTTTCACCGTTGACTTCCCTACTCTTTTAAACGGGCGACCAAAAGCAAGGACACCCTTATCCATTGCCATTTTAACGGTCACAATAATAATCTGTTTACCTATGACCATTTTGGTCACGATCTCAGGATGAATTACCGGATCCAAATTTTGATGAATTTGATTGGTAAAAATTTCGATAGAAGATTTCCCAACTAAAACGCCTTTTATTTGCCCATTATCCGAAACGCCAACAAGAACTTTTCCACCTTCTGTGTTTGCGAAGGCCGCAATAGTTTTAATGATGTCTTTGGTTTCAGCTAAAGATTGTTTCCACTCAATAGTTGTGGATTCACTTGCCCCAATAATTTTCTCAAAATTGTTTTTTTCTTTCATGCTTTTTATCCTATAAAAATACGGGACACCTATTTCACCTATCCCCTCGCATAATCATCCTCCAACCGCTCGATGTCGTCTTCACCGAAGTAGTCGCCGGTTTGGATTTCGATGAAAATGAGGTCTGTCTCGCCATGATTGGCGATGCGGTGGACGGCATGACGTGGGATGTCGATGTATTGACCGGCGGTTAGTTCGGTATCTTTTCCGTCAAGAGTGATGATGGCTTTGCCTTTATGGATAAACCAATGCTCTTCTCTCTTTTGATGCCTTTGCAGGCTTAACCGCTGGCCCGGATTTACAGTAATCTCTTTGACTTTGTGGTCATCCTCATTAAGCAACACGATATACTTACCCCATGGGCGCTCCCCAACCGATACGGTATATTCTCTTTGATATTCATCCATATAAATTATTCTCCTACTCTCAATTATTCCTCCTAAAACAACAAATGCCGCCAACGTTTAAAGGCTAAAAAAGTACGTACGCGCGTACGTACATTTCTTAAACTTGCCCAATCTTGGCTAATCCTTTATCTAGCAACTCCTGATTCAAAAATAAAATGCGAGTACAAATTCTGATTTGCCTACACCTTACACCTCACCCAACAAATGTTTTATTTGATCAGGAGACGGCAGCTCTCCTTTTAGAAGTTTAGGTATCTGCTTTACTACTTTATATTTTGCAACCCCAATAGGTTTTTTGGCATCCCGTAATGTATATTCTACGATTGTCTTCTTTTTCTCTTTGCAAAGAATGATTCCAATGGATGGATTTTCGTCTTTTCTACGCACAAGATCATCCAAGGCCGCCAAATAGAATTGCATCTTACCAACATATTCCGGCTTAAATTTTCCAATCTTTAGTTCAATGGCAACAAGACACTTTAGACTCCTATGATCAATAACAAATCAATAAAAAATTCCTCTCCGTCAACTTCTAAACGATACTGATTCCCGATAAAAGTAAACGTGCCTCCCATTTCAATAAGAAATTTTCGAATGTTTTGCATTAACGCGGACTCAAGCTCCCTCTCAGAATGCTCCTCACCTATTTCAAGAAAATCAAATGTATACTCATCTTTTACGGCTAATTTGGCTTGATGTTTGTATTTTTTCGGAACTGTCTTTTCAAAATTGGTTTGGTTCATTAAAAACTTTTCATAGGATTGATTTTCAATTTGATGAATAAGGACATCTTTAGTCCATCCATATTTTTTAGTCATCTTAATATAGAATTCTTTTTCTAAAGAATTCTTACACTTCATTATTATAATGACATTCTTTGTCCAGCTAATTTCTCTCACCAATGGTGAGAGTTTTTGATTAGCATGATAAGTGGTATAAAACTGTTTCATTCTCCACAAATTTTGCGCAGAAAACCCCTTTATTCCCTGGAATTCAATTTGAAGGTCTTTCGCTAAAGTTTGGACAACAGCTTTCCCCCATCCATGCTCTTTTTGGCGGTTAACAATCAATTTACCAATATCTAAATAAAGATCAATTAATTGTGTATTAACTAATTTAAGAGCTTCATATTGAGATTTGAATATCTTTTCTTTTACTTCTTGAAAAAATTCTTTATACTTTGAATCTTTTAAAATTTCACTCATTTTATTCCCTCTGAAAATACAGAATATTCTCTCCCAATTTTAAACTTGCCAAATCTTGGCCAACCCCTTATCCACCAACTCCTGATTCAGAAATATCCCTTCTTCAACAACGCGTTCCGGATTGTTTTCCCGAATAAATGATGTCACCCCTCTCAACCTATTAAATACTATCCCCTCGCATAATCATCCTCCAACCGCTCGATGTCGTCTTCACCGAAGTAGTCGCCGGTTTGGATTTCGATGAAAATAAGGTCTGTCTCGCCATGATTGGCGATGCGGTGGATGGCATGACCCGGTTTTACAGTAATCTCTTTGACTTTGTGGTCATCCTCATTAAGCAACACGATATACTTACCCCATGGGCGCTCCCCAACAGATACGGTATATTCTCTTTGATATTCATCCATATAAATTTTTCACTCCTTCCAAAACAACAAATGCCTATGCTCGAAAATAACGTTGGCATTTCTTTAAAGCTAGAAATTTCAGCATTCCAGTGTCTATTTTTTTCTATAATTTTCTGTACCGAGTTGAACGTCCTAATCCAATACGTTCTATTTTTTTCAACTTCAATAATCTATCCAACACTTGATTAACAGTCGGTCGAGCAACATTTGCATTTTCAGAAATATCTTTAGGTGACGCCTCTTCAACTGTCTGTAAATATTTCCAAACAGCAATTTGCTTTGGAGATAATAACTTTGTAATACTATCTTCTGAAAGTAAATCAATTGCCATTTTAGATTGGATTAAAATAACATTCAAAAAAAATTCCAACCATGCGTTAATATTTGGATTCTTTGTGCGTAACGTTTTCTGTGATTTGCGTAATGCCATGTAATAATCGGCCTTATTATCTTCAATCAATTTCTCATGTGATACATACGGCATATAAAGATAGCCCTGCTGTAAAAGAAAAAGATTAGTCAAAATACGTGATAATCTTCCATTACCATCTTGAAACGGATGAATATTTAAAAACTCTACTAGAAAATTTCCAACAATAAGTAATGGATGGTATTTCTCTTCTCTAAAAGTATTTTGTGTTACTTCCGTTAATTCTTGCATTTCTTTTGGTGTCAAATAGGCTGATGTTGTTTCGAAAAGCAATCCCACAGAATTTCCCGCTTCATCAATCATTTCGACCTTATTCTCTGTCTTTTTATACTCTCCCCTATGACGCTTATCTTTCTCCACAAATTTTAAAAGCTCTTTATGAAAATGTTTTATTGTATTTTCAGAAAATGTAACAGTTTCCCATGAATCAAAAACATTCTGCAAAAGTTCATAGCAGCCTTTAACTTCCTGTTTATCTCTGTCAGTGAATTTCTGCATGGAGATACCACGCATAAGTTTTTCAACATCCTCATCCGAAAGATGAGCCCCTTCAATTCGAGTTGATGCCCCAGTTGATGCCACAAGTACAGACTTCTTCAATCGACCTAATACTTGAGGGTTTAATTGTGCCCCTGCACTCCACCGCCCTTTAAGTTCATCAATTTGAGTAATTTTTGTCCATATACTAGTAGGCACATTCTCAAACCGTTCTTTCAGTGTTTTACTCATACTTACTCCATTTCTTATATACTATATATATAAGATTATATAAGATTAAACAAGATGTCAAGGGGTCAGCCCCCCCTAACCTTTTTTAAACCCACCCATTTCTAATGAAGCTTTTTCCACTATCCCCTCGCATAATCATCCTCCAACCGCTCGATGTCGTCTTCGCCGAAGTAGTCGCCGGTTTGGATTTCGATGAAAATGAGGTCTGTATCGCCATGATTGGCGATGCGGTGGATGGCATGACCCGGATTTACGGTAATCTCTTTGACTTTGTGGTCGTCTCCATTAAGCAACACAATATATTCACCCCACGGGCGCTCGCCAACCGATACCGTATATTCTCTTTGATATTCATCCATATAAATTATTCTCCTTTTCCGCCCCTTTTCTTTGTAACCGCTTCAATTTTCTTAAATTTATTTTCCGCTTCAATAAAATGCTTTTCGACCGCAGTAGGTTCATCCAACCGTTTTATCCGAAATTTCTCATATTCGTCATAAGCTTTGCGCAATGCCGCATCATGGCTGATCTTTCCGGCATGATCCAATATCTCCCGGCCCGTCATAGTCAAAAATTCACGCAATCGATCAGCCCAATCCTTCATGGTCATTGGAACCTGATTCAATGCCTGTAATTCAGCAACTTCCAAATAAGCGGTCACAATACGATTCAGGATATTTAATTCATCTTCGCTGAGATAATTCTTGGCTATTTCTACATCGCGCTTAAGAAGATTTTGACCCGGATAGTTTGTGATGCCCATATTACGTTGTTTGGCATCCGCTCGCGCGTAGATCAGCTCTGCTGCGGTGTGCCCATGCGCCGCCCAATGCATTTTATTCTGAACCTGTTGGAAAAAAATTCTGGACTGATCACTTTGAGGATCATAGTCAATGCTGGTGGCATAAATATCAAGAACCTTGCGCCAGAACACCTTTTCGGATGAACGAATATCACGTATTCGCGCCAATAATTCTTCAAAATAACGGCTGTTTCCCGCTTCTTTAAGGCGCGCATCGTCCATCGTAAAACCTTTGACAATATACTCTTTTAATCGCTGGGTGGCCCAAACACGAAAACGAGTAGCAATCAGGCTTTTTACACGGTAGCCCACAGAAATAATCATGTCCAAATTATAAAAATCCAGCTCACGCTTGACGTTTCGGTCTCCCTCCTTTCGAACTGTCAAATATTTTTTGACAGTTGCCTCAGCTGTTAACTCCCCTTCGTCGTAAATGCTTTGAATATGATGACTTATATTTTGTTTACTGCTCCCAAACAAATCCGCGATCATCTGCTGGGTCAACCAGACCGTTTCATCCTCAAGGCGTACTTCCAACTTTACCCGGCCGTCATCGGTTTGATACACCAACATTTCACCTTTAGAAAATGGCATTTTATAACTTTCAAATAAATGGTGTCAGAACAAATTGCATGTTCCTCCAACCTATTACACAGATTAAGTGAATCTCCCCGAAGCAACCTTACGGGGAATTCACCTCAAATGAACTACCTCGGAGCAAGCCCGCGAGGTATTATCCCCTCGCATAATCATCTTCCAACCGCTCGATGTCGTCTTCACCGAAGTAGTCGCCGGTTTGGATTTCGATGAAAATAAGGTCTGTATCACCCTGATTGGCGATGCGGTGGACGGCATGACGTGGGATGTCGATGTATTGACCGGCCGTTAACTCAGTATCTTTTCCGTCAAGAGTGATGATGGCTTTGCCTTTATGGATAAACCAATGTTCTTCTCTTTTTTGATGCCTTTGCAAACTTAACCGCTGGCCCGGATTTACAGTAATCTCTTTGACTTTGTGGTCATCCTCATTAAGCAACACGATATACTTACCCCATGGGCGCTCACCGACAGATACCATATATTCTTTTTGATATTCATCCATAAAAATTTTTCACTCCTTCCAAAACAACAAATGCCTATGCTCAAAGATGTCAATCCTCAACACATCACTTTTGATGTAATACGCAATAATAAGTAAAACAATTGAAATTAACACAATAATAATCGAACGCCATTTTTTGGTCATAATAAAATACTTCAACATATGCTTTCGTAAAAGGATACCAATCGTAAACAGGAAAATAATTATGATACAGCTTAAATATTACATTTAACGTGATTAGGGCACCAATGAAATTGCGAAGTTAAAGCAAGAACGTGCAGAAAGACCCCTTGGAATCTTGCTAAGTGCATTGTCAACATAAAATTATTTGTTGACTTTGTCCAAACGATAGGAGAGGTTAAAAAAAATAACTCCCAATAAAAGAGCTATTAATTTGTTATAAATTACAATCCCAAAACAATATTTATGGCAACATGGATAGAATTAAGATAATCTTTTTCAAGTATTCCTACTTGATTATCAATACGTGAATTATCAACGACTCTTATTTGCTTTAGATTTATATGGCGGGGTTCATCTAATCCATTTTTCTGGGAAGGATTAATATTAACTACAAATGGCCAAGGTTTGTGCCCGCGCAACAATGGAGCTATAATAAACGTTTTCGATTTTTTATTAACTAAGTCCGATTGGACTATAACGCAAGGACGTTTTTTTTGGGTCTCCGCACCTCTCGTTGGCTCCAAATCAACCCAACGAATTTCTAGTTGATTATAGTTATTCATCGATACCATCGGATAAAGTTGTATCCCAGTCTGCTAGTTCTTTTTGATAATTGGAATCAGCAGCCTCTTCTTGATTAGCTTTAAGAACTGCTTCTTTTAAATGTTGCATTTTGTCCTTAGCTAAAAGTTTATTAACGTAGACACTTTTTCTTTTTCCTGCAACAGAATTTAAAAAAATAAAATTATTATCTTCAATTGTAAATGTTGTTTTATGCATAATGTCACCTCCTTATACACTACAACTATAACATACATTAAAGTATCATGCAATAGTATTTTATTAGAAGCATTAAAATTTGTCATACGAAATTAGCATATATCATAACAATCCACATCATCAAGAACACCTTTAATGCGGAATGTATTTGAAAAACTACGTTTAAGGATAATAACACGATATTTTTCTTTAAGTGTTTTGGCTAAGTGACTCCCCAGGAATCCTGTCCCGCCTGTTAACAATATTGTTTTCATGATATTCATCGAAATAATCTTTTCCAAAAACCTGATTGCACTGCTTTAATCGTTCATCATCGATGACAAAGCCTTTAATAATGAATTCTTTCAATGTTTTTGTTGCCCAAATACGAAATTGAGTAGCCTGATAGGAATTAACACGATAACCAACAGAAATGATGGTATCGAGGTTATAAAATTTTGTATCATACATTTTACCATCATTAGCAGTTGTTCGGAAATTCCGAACAACTGAAATCTCATTAAGCTCACCTGTTTTAAATATACTTGACAAATGCTCACTAATCGTTGCTTTTGACTTTCCGAACAAAACACCGATCGCCTTTTGCGTAAGCCAAATGGTTTCATCTTTCAAAAACACCTCAACATTAACTTTGCCATCGTTTCCGGTGTAGAGAAGGAAGTTGGATTGTTTATCGGAAAATTTTTTCTTATTCATGATTGCTTTTCTTTATATTTCTCACAGTTAGGAGTTGTCCATAACAATCTGCTGATCATATGTAAGTGGTTGTTTTTTGTATTCCATAAAAAAGAAAAAACCCGCTAAAATTGCGCATTGTTAAGAGGCGTAGCGGATATATTGTTGATAATGTAGCATATTTGAGTTGAATTACCATCAATTTTTGTAACTGCGAACCAACGCAGAACCACCACGAAATTAACTATTTCTTTCATCTATCGTTTTCCTATGCTTCCCAAATCTTTGCTAACCCTTTATCCACCAACTCCTGATTCAAGAATGTCCCCTCTTCAACAACACTCTCCGGATTGGTTGCTTGGGATTTGCCGTAGAATATGTCGGCGAGCATGCGGCCGAATTTGTCGTCTTTGTAGGTTTTGATAATGATAAATTTTTGTTTACCGAGCTGTTTCTTAACGACATCCTTGACGTACTTGCCACGCTTGGTGGTGAGTTCGGGGGTGTCGATGCCGCGCAATCGTAGACGCTGTCGTGTTTTGGTTTTTAGTCCAAGGTCAATCATCACGAGCAAGGGTCGAGTAGCGCAGAGGAATTTCACCTCCACGCCCTCACAGAACCGTACGTGAGCCTCTCGACTCATACGGCTCTTATCGTCTAGCCCTTACCGGTTTAACCCCCATCTGCCAATGAGCAAATAGTTGAGGATTTT
>JAJDCA010000079.1 GCA_029261055.1 Candidatus Omnitrophota bacterium
CGGTTTGTGTTTGTCATGATGTCCAATAGGTTCCTCCTTAAGGCTATTATAGCCTTCTTAGAACGTATAGGCAATTTCGCCTTACGCTGATAGTTAATTAACCTTTGGACTTGAGGACACTATCGCTGAAAAAACGGGAACGCCGTAATAAATTATTATCCGCATAAATACTAATACGATAAATCCTCTGTGGTGTTCTCTGTGAAAATCCACTTACAAAGCTTGTTGTTACATCATCACGTTTTTCCAGTTCAAATTCCACGGACGCAAAAGTTGGACTACCTGTTTGTGAATTTCCTGTATACTTAACGCTTTCAGGATAAAGCTTATTCTCAAAACGTTGATAGGAAAATATCATATAATTTCCATGCACATCCTCTACTCTTTCTATATTCCATCCAAAAACACGAGTATTATCGCTTGGATCCAATTCCTGCGCATTCACAGCTTCTCCAAAAGTGTATTGGATTCCTTGTTTATCCGTAACAATCCAATGGTTATCCATAAATTCAATTTTAGCAAAATTCCCTTCCGTTTTTGTTCTATAAAATCCTGCTGCCCTATCGTAAATCAATGGTACTGTTTGTCCCGCCATCATAAGGCAAAAAATATCAGTATTATCATAATGAGGAACACCTTTTGTTGTAAGCCGTTGAATAGCTCCAAGCTGTAGAACCCAGCCAACGCCTAAAGATCCGTTGGATAATTTTGAATTATATTGGAGTTGAATGTTGGGTTGGATTCCTGCTCGGCCAGAAGGAACTTTAATCGGAATTGCAAAGGTTGCACTACCAGTATATGGATCGACGTCAGCTACAAAGTCACTAAATATAGGAAGCTTATTGTTAGCGGCAAAAGCACTTGTTAAATTTGCCACTCCAGGCATACAAGAAATTAAAAATAGAATGAATAATTTTTTTATCATGTTAATTTTTGCAAATAAAATTAAACAAATATAAATTCATTGCACATATTAATTCACTATATAATTACTTTACATCACTTACAAACAAATTCTAATGGTTTAAGTTACTCTTTGACTGACCTTCCTCTACTTACATTATATATTCTTGTACTAAAAAAATATGAATAATCGTCTTGGAATCTTGAGGAGAATTGACTTAATCATAACACAATATCAGATTATGTCAACAATTAATAACACCTCATATAACCATAAACTCATTAATTACAGTGCTTTATATTCTTAATATATACATATTTAATATATAAATAATGCAAAGTAAAAATATTAGACAAAATATATGATAAATAATCAAATTTAAACAAATTAAAATATTTTTTTAGCGATTAATTTGTAAAAAAATCATCTCATACACTAGGGAAAGAAAATTTACCCGGACTTGGCTTCAATATCATCTAGGATTTGACCTATGGAGGTGACTTGGATGGGTTTGGATAGGAAGGCATAGGCGCCGAGTTTTTCGGTTTCTGGGCCATATTTGTCTTTGTAAGCAGACATCATAATAATTTTCGATTCGGGAGAAATTTCGCGGGCTTTTTTGAGAACGGTCATGCCGTCCACACCATCGTTCAATTGAATATCTAAAAACATAATATCGGGTTTATGCTCGCCAACCATTTGCATGGCTTCATTTCCATGATCCGTTGAAATAGTGTCATATCCTTTGGCCTCCAGATAATCCCCCATCAATTCATTCACCAAAGCCTCATCTTCGACAATTAAAATAAGCCCCTTTGCCATGATTTCTCCTCTCTTAAAAGAAGCAGAGAAATAAGAAGCAAGATGCAAAGAAAAAAATAATTAACTTTATCTTTTTCTACCTCTCACCTCTTTACTTCTCTACATCTTGCCTCTCTACCTCTTATTTCTCTGCCTCTTACTTCTCTACACCTTACTTCTCTAAATTACCCAACTTTAGCTGCCTGAATTTGTTCTTCGGTTGCCAACGGCAATGTGATAATGATCTGCGCCCATGATTTATAGGCCGACTTAATCGCAATCGTCCCCTGATTTTGCTCCAAAAGCTGTTTCATCATCAAAAGCCCCATACCCGTACCTTTATTAGCCCCCTTTGTCGTAAAAAATGGAACAAAAACCTTATCTAATTCCTCATCGGTCAACCCGGTCCCATTATCTTCAATCTCTATATGTACCCGGTTTCCTGAAGGCTTCGCCCGAATGGTTAATTGCGGCGTATACGGCCCGCCATTCCACTGACCTGTGGCCACCAATTTTTGTTTTTTAGCCATGGCATCATGACTGTTATCAATCGCATTTGTGACAACATCCTGAATCGTCGTCATATTAGCCCATATGTGAAGGTCTGTCGCATACCCTTTCACCAAATTCAGCTCCTCAGTCTGAAATTTATTCACCAAAAGACTTAAACTGCTTGTGATAACCTTATCAAACAAAAGCGCCATCGGTTCTACGGATGTTCGTGAATAACTTTTAATTGCCTCAGCAATTTCCTTACCCCGCATGGCATCAGATTCAATCGCCTTAAACATCCGTTCATGTTTCTCAATAATCTTCAGCAACTCTTCCCGCGACAATGCATTCAAATCCTTCATCTGCAACAATGCCACCGGCACCCCCGAGGCCATAGTAATCGCATTAAACCGATTATCAATCTGATGCGCCACACCCGACCCCATCTCCCCAAGCGACTTGAGCCGCTTCTCCTGAAACTGATCCGCCAGCGTCTTCCCTCTCTCCTCATAGAACATAGCATTCTCAATTGCCAAGGCCGATTGATTTCCCAAAACCGTTAACGCATTAATCAACTCAGGCGAATACATCTCCCCCTTTTTCCTTTCCCCCAATACAATAAACCCCAACAAAATTTCATCCGCGATAGCCGGCACAATCACACTGGCCCCAATCTCCTTCATTTGTACCGCAATCGCCTTCAAATCCTCATTATCTGTCTGTGTTTCCGCCATCAAATGAACAACCTCATAAACAATCGGCACATTTCTATTCGTCAACCGCTCAATCAAAGGGCTTCCCACCTCAACTGCCACTTTATCCTCACACTCCGGCTTTGAATTTTTTAATAAATATTGCTGCCCATTCTCCGAAAACAAATAAACCGCCGCACTTTTTGCCTGCACAGACTTATGTAAAATATCGACAATCAAAAACATAAGCCTCTTCAAATCCCGAATCATCGTCATCCCCAACGAAAACCGCCGCAATAAATGCTGAATATTTCTCTCCTCATGTAACAACTTAGCCTCTGCTTTGCGTTGGATAAAAAGATAAATAAATGGTCCCGCAGAAGCAAACACACCAGCCAACACTGTAGGAATGATCCAATGATCAGGATATCTTGACCCAATAAAAAAAGGCAAACCAAGAACCAATGCATAAACAAATAAGAAAATACTCGCTCTCGTAACAGCTACCTTGATATCCATTAGGCGGTATTTAACAATGGCATAGGCAATCAAAATTACGTATACAGAAACTAAAATATTCCCTAACGGGGGAATAGGAATATTATACCAAAGAGGATAGTTTGTTGCTCCACCTAAAAAACCAATAGCTGTTCCCAAAAATATATATTTAATTTGACTTCTTTTTACCCCTGAAAGCTGGCTAAAAGCTCTATACATTAAAATATGCGAAAAAACTGTCAAAGCTAAAAACATTACAAGAAATGGCGCATAGAATACGCCTGCCGTTGGCCAATAAGGAAAAAATAATCGAGGAGTTACATTCTTTACAAATAGTGGGGTGAAATTTAATACAAGAAAAACACTACTAACAATATACCAAGATATAATACTCTTATAATATTTTTTCTCTTGACCTATAAGAACTAAACTAAAATGGAAAAAAGACGATGGGATAAAAACAGCGCCTGCCATAAAAGCGCGGCACCAAAAAAGCGCACTATTAGAATCACTTGATATTTGCCATAGAAAATAACAATAAGACCAAAATGCCACACTAAATGAAAAATAGCAAAAAGATCTATTTAGCATAGACCTTGTATTTCTAGCTATAACAATAATTCCAACTATTGTGCTTGTTGCAGCATTTATAAAAGCACTTATTGCAAAAAAAGACATTGTATATTATTATCCTCAACAGCTCCTAAAACTAGTGATTAACTGCAATAACATATTGCAATATGCCTTGCTGTTCATAATGAAAATTCATGTCACTTTTTTTAAATCCTGCTGCGATAAAAATATTTCTAAAGCTCTCATCATCCCGATAAACAAGACTCCAATCTCCTACCCATTCCATAAAATGAACTGATGAATTGCTATATTTATCTCTCACGTCAGAAATTAACAAAATCCCTTCGGGATTTAAAAGTTTTCTCAGATTCTCAATAATGCGCGTCGCAAGCTTTTCTTCAAAATAATCAAACAATCCAGTTGAATAAATAATATCATATTTTTTATCTATTAACGAACTTATATCTTTCCTAAAAGCTATCCTCAAAGCATTTTCTTTAAAAAAATTAACATTAGAAAATCTAGATAATGCTGTTTTTGCAAATTCTATGGACGCTTGATCATTATCATAACAATCAAAAATTACGTCTTTAAATAAGTCACCATTTTCAAAAAGCATTTCTTTTATCTCTCTACAAGGCCCAGAACCAAGATCCATAATCCTTATCGGATCATTATTCTTTCTAGACTTAACAAAACGCGTTATCATTTTATTAAAATCATCTTTTCGATTTCTTACGGCGATTGAAATTGCCGACATCATAAAATAATTATCAAACAGACGATCAAATCCAATTGTCGTTGGGTTATTTTGATAAATATCTTCAATAATTTTGTAATCACCAGAATATCCATAAGGTTTACGTAAACTCCAATCTATATAATTGCCTCGCACAAATTCCTTTCTAATCTTATTAACAAATAAACGTTTTAGCTTATAAACTTTATCTTCATTATCAGAACCAATGTTTCCTTTTTCAAAATTCATAATGTCACGAAAAATACCATCAATTTCTGAATTAAATTGCCCCTGAAACTTCCCCCATTCATTTGGATTTTTTGATAAATAATTCTCAAGCTCATTTGCCATCTTTTTGTAGTGCTTCACTTTTACTCTAAGGGAAGCACTAATAACATTTAGCTCTGTTTTTAAATTCATTTTCTTACCTTTTTAAATATTACTAATCGTTATTAGCAATATCACTCACCCAGAACTTCCTTTATTCGCTCCACCAATTTTGTAATATCAAATGGTTTATAAATATAATCAAAAGGATTTAAATCTTTAGCCTGCTCTTCAAGTTCTTTGTCAGCATACCCTGTTATAAAAATAACAGGCGGCTTTTTTAATCCCCTTCCTTCTATGATTTCATAAACACCTTTGACTACTTCAATCCCATTGATTCCAGGCATTCTTATATCAGAAATTATTAGATCAAATCTATCTTCTTCAGCCATTATGATGGCATCTTGCCCATTCTTTGAAACAAAAACATCATAACCACTCTTTTCTATTAATTTTGTAAGCGACTTAATAATTAATTCTTCATCATCAATCACCAAAATTTTCTTACTCATCTTTTAATCCCCCAAACTAATGCGAAGCACTATAGGCTTCTTTTACTTTAGAATACTGTGGCAGGCGAATCGTAAATATTGCGCCTTTGTCGGATTTTGATTCAGCCGTAATCCGGCCCTTATGTTTTTCAATAATAGATTGGCATATAGAAAGCCCTAAACCTAGCCCCTTTCCAACATCTTTGGTTGTAAAGAATGGATCAAATATCTTTGAGGCAACATTTGTTGGAATGCCGTCCCCCTCATCTTGAATCTTTAATTCTACGTGCCCTTCTTTTTGAGAAAGAAATATATGAATACACCCATTTTTCTTTTTTTGTTTGATTGCATCTCGGGCATTTAAAATAATATTGGTTATCACCTGCTCCAATTCATTATGATTTCCTTGAACAAAATGAGACCCATCTTCAAATTCAGTGGCTATTTTTATATTATCCTGCTCTAATTGGTATTTAAGAAAAGCCACCACCCTGCTTAACGCATCCCCTAAATTCACCTCTTCCATTTTATCAGATTCAACCGGCTTTTTTGAATACGCCATTAATTTTTGCACTATTGTCCGGCAGCGCTGTGTAGCCGCTTCAATCAGCTCAAGAGACTCCCTGTCAACGGCCTCTCCATCTTCGGTAAACACCAAAAGCATCTGCACATTGGTTAATATAGCCGTTAAAGGATTATTGATCTCATGCGCAACGCCCCCCGAAAGCGTACCGACTGTGGCTAATTTTTCTGCCTGAATAAGATGCTCCTGAGCCTCAACCAAATCCTTAGTGCGCAATCTAACCTGTTCTTCAATATTTTGATAAATAAGCGAGTTAGACATCGCTATCGCAGATTGATTCTTAATCGTAGTCAAAAAATGAAAATCCAGAGCATTATATCGACGAAGGCTAGCTTTCTTATCCAAATTAATCAAGCCCAATAATGCGTCATTTAATACCAATGGAATCACAGCCATAGCTCCCGTCTTATCAAAATAATCCTCGGCCTCATCTTTAATAGAAGAATACTTTGGGTCTATGGCCACAAATCTTCTATAAACCACTTCATTTTTTTCTTGCAACCAGTCTAAAAAACCATGCCTTTGACTGAATTCTGACAACCGATTTTCCATATTTCCCCGATTAGCTATCACATAACTCTTTTTTTTTTCGTTATAAATAAAAATACCCACCCATTGAGGGTACAAAGCATTAACAATTGTCTCTTTAATTTGCCTCACAAGATGAGAAACCTCCCTTAAATGCACTAATTTCTCTGCGAATTCGCTGGAAATTTCTTCCAAATTAGCCTTTCGTCGCTGAAAAAAATGATCTATCCGTGGTTGAATCAAACGCATATAAATCGCAAAAAGAACACAACTCATCAATCCAAATACCATCTGTGCAACGGTCGATTTAACCATATATGGAAAAACCAACCAATACGATAACAAAATAGGCACAGAAATAATGGCAAATGAAAAAAACCACAAAATAGTTTTGTGAATAACCGTTTCAATATCAAATGCCTTATATTTCACGATCGAATACGCTAAAAGACACGTCAAAATAAACATCGATATAAAACCGAAAGGATATAAAGGAATGGCCCAAATCTTTGCCAGAAAATCAAAAAAAGCTGTAAACCCAAATAAAAGGCTTATTCTTATAGTTAAAATCTGGCTCCTTTTGATGGGAACAGCTTCCTGTTTATACGCTAACTTTAAGTGGGCCTGACTTGCAAAAAATACTATAGCAAAAGTGAGCAAGAATAAATAATTCCACGGTTCATAATGAGGGTAATATCCCCAAAAATAACGTGTTGGCATCGTAATAAATTTATCGGTTGTCAACGCTAAGAAATAAATGACGTATGTCACAACAAACGTCGCCACAACATATACCCGCTGTTTTTTTAAGAATCCAGATGCAGCAACAGAAAACAAATAAAGATTCGGCGTTAAATTTGCCACGCCAAAAAAGGTGAACGGCTTATACCATAAAAGAGCCGTCTGTGGATTATTGGCAAAATAAACGAATCCCATTGTAAAAAGCCACAAACTTGAACTCATGCAAAACAAAAAAAAGGATATATTTTTTATATTTTTCTTTGCTTGAAGAAAAATAAATATCCCGATGAAAAAAATAAGCACACCTGCCAACATAACCGGCAAGGCGTGGGGATTGTAATCATAATTTGTAAGATCTAATAATTGTTTAACCATAACGTGAATTTTTCTTTATTTCTTCAATATCCTCCTGGGTAATAACTTTATCCGCCCAAAAAAATGGAGCTAACTCAAAGCCATGTTTCATGGCAATGGCTTTTATTTCCCTCATTTTTTCTACCGTAATATTACCTCTGCCAAAACTAAAATTTTCAAAACGTCGTTCAAGTGCCAGGATGACAGCTTCACAAGAACATCCATAGCAGACATTCGGAGAAGGCAGCCCCATCATCACTCCTGTAGGAATCGGTGTCGGCACGGTGGACAAGCCTCCTGAAAATACAAAGATATCTTTTCTTGTTGAGAAATAAGCAATATTCTTAGGGTATGCAAGATCGCAAACAATAGCACCGGGCTTAAAAGATTCTAATTTTAGGATAGATGCAGACGTATTGGCGGCCGCTATAATAATATCCGCATCTTTAACAGCCTTTTCATTATTCGTACTTGCTTCGATCTTTGCTTTACCTATTTTTTTTAATTCCCGCTGAAGAGCCTTCAGATTTGATTTTGTCCTGCCGGTAATGGTAACGTGTTTGGCCTTTTCTGACAATACACGCGC
This sequence comes from Candidatus Omnitrophota bacterium, assembly GCA_029261055.1. GTDB lineage: Bacteria > Omnitrophota > Gorgyraeia > Zapsychrales > Zapsychraceae > JAJDCA01. The sequence continues at coordinate 8,310 of JAJDCA010000079.1, forward strand.
GCAGGCGCTTCCAATATCACCGGTTCCCCCCACAACAACAGCCTTTAAATCCTTCAAATCTTTCTCCAAAAGCTGTGCAGCCTTTTCAACCCCTTCAATGGCCAAAGCAGAAGTATATGTGTTCCCTGTTGTAATCGGAATATCAACATCTTCGCTTATCTTTCGTCCATACCTCTCGCCTACCATAGATGTAAAACCGCCTAAAGTAACAATCCCGACACCACTTTTTTCTGCTAATTTACAAGCACGGACGACTTTAGCATAAACAGATTCCACATTATCCGCAATCATATCCGGGATAAATGTACAAAGAATAACGCATCCATTAGTTACAGCGTCTCCCGACTTAGATTTATATTCAGGCATTTCATACATTTTAAAAGAAGGCGTGATATTAAATAATTTACCCAGAAATTCTTTCGAAGGTACCTTGTAATCCGGCTTAAGCATTTTTAAACCCCTTACCAGGTGATTAAAATTATAAAAATGCCCTATCAAACCGAACCCTGCTACTTTATTGGGATTACCTTCTTTAAGGCTTAAATACCTTTTAGAAATTAACTGAAGCTCTAATGCCTCAAGAATAGATTCAAAATTTTTTGTAACCAGTTTTTTTAAATGTTCATCAGCAAAATCTTTAATCGCAGGAATTCCGACACTCAAGTAAACATTGACAACAACTTCTGTCCCATTAGGGTGATCTTGAAATGTCCACTCTCCTTTGAATTCTTCCAAATCACCTTCAATAGCGCGAAATTCAATCATATTTTCACGCACTTTAAGCACATCTTCTTCTATCCAGGTAATAGGAAATTCGTCGGCAAGAATTTTCCATTTGGTTCGGATAATATTATGATCTTTTTTGATAATAGATACTTCTTCAATGGTAGGTACATGTTTGGCTAAATCCCAAACTTTTGTAAGCACGCGGATGACACGCCACTTTTCGGCATGGACAATTTTGGAAAGCTGTATATGAATTAAATCATCATTTTCCATCCATTTCCTCCTATTAAGAAATATAATTAATCATTATTATTAATAATTTTCATAAAATATCCTTATTCTTTAAATATAACATATATAAATCTAAATTGCCAAAATTTAACCACTTTTTTTTGCTCAATGCCCATCATACTCCACTTACTTAAATTTACCCCTGAACTTTATAGGCTGGTAACTCCACAATAAAGCTTGATCCCCTGCCATCACCCTCCGATTCGGCCCACACACGACCTTGGTGGAGGTCGACGATTTTTCTTACTCGAAATAAACCCAATCCTGTACCTTCGCTTGAGCCTTTTGTTGTGGTGGAACTCAGAAAGATATCGTTGATGAGTGATTTTGGAATGCCGTAGCCGTTGTCTGCGCATTCAATACGGACGACACCAGTTCTGGATTGAAATATTTTAAGTGTTACTTGTTTGTCCTTGTTTCGCTTTACGGCATGCATGGCATTTTGCACAAAATTAACTAAAATTTCTTCTAATTGAACTTTATCTCCCAGTACAGATGGTAAATTTTCGACAATTTCTTTAATAAATTGTACTTTTTCCTCTTTGAGTTGCGGCTCCATTAAACAAAAAAAATCTTTGACCACGTCCTGCATCTGCACAGGCTTTAATTCACCTGTACCCATGCGCGAGTAGTCCAAAATCGCTTTAATCATCGCAGATACACGCTGTGCTGCCTTTTGACTCCGACTTACCGTATCCTTAAAACTATCTTTTATCTCCTTTGGCAATTCAACCCTTGCGTCACTTGATAAACAATAATTAAGAAACCCATTAGACTGCATAATAATATGCACTGGATTATCAATTTCATGCGCCATAGAACTCGCCATATGATCCAGTGAAGCCATACGCTCCCTTTGCTCTTTCGCTTCCCGGTTTATCGCTTCCTCCACATAATGACAATTCTCGATCGCCAAAGCCGCTTGATTACATAGCACCGTCAAAGCATTGAGCAAACCTTTACTGTACATTTCTTGAGGAGGCCGCTCTCCCAAAACTAAAAATCCCAATAAATCTTTATCTGCCATAATCGGTGCAATCGCACTGGCATGTAATTCTTGCATCTTAAAAGCAACCTGCTCTAAAGAAGAATTGACATCCTGTCCTTCCATCTCTATTTGTATTTTTATTTCCTCATAAATCACAACATCTTTCTTTTCTTTTAATACCTCGATAAGACTATTACTGCCGCTAGTTTCCTGATCCAACAGATGAACCTCCGCATGATCAACTTCTAATGTATTTTTCACCGTCTCCGTAATAAGGCGCACAAGCTTCTGTAAATCATGAATCATATTCATGCCTTGCGATGCCTTTAAAAGTAAATTTTGAATACATTGCTCTTGCTGAAAAAGACGATCTTCAGCTTTACGTTGAAAAAATATGTAAATAAAAGGACCAACCGTAGCAAAAAAAATGGTTACAATTAAAGGTATCCAATACCAATTATCGCCAAATGCCGCAATCAAATAATTTTTCCCAAAATGTGTAAGCGCAAAAGGAATGCCAAATATCCCAGTATAAACAAAGGCAAATATACCTAAACGCGTCACCACTATCCGTATATCCATAAGTCTATAGCGAATGATGGCATATCCCATAATAAGCGGATAAATAGCAATTAAAAAATTAAAATAGGGGTATACTTTGAATCCAAATATAGGAAGAAAAGTTCCATGCCCACCCAACCAATAGACATAGCTACAATAAAATATTTAATTTGGTTCCTAAGTATCCCTGCTGAAGAAATAAATTTTCTTAATAATAAAAAAAATGAATACAGCATTAAAATCCAAAAATAAGCAATATAAAAAATCATATAAATTGGAGTCTTTTTTATAGTCCAATCATGATAATAAAATTCCCCAAACATAAATCTTAATTCTCCAATATAAATTTCTCTGGCAAAGAAATTAATCATTAAAACGCCTACACCTACGACATAAATAGACATTAATAAAAATTTATTCCGCCTGTCCGTATAAGTCGAAACAAAATGATAATAAAGTATTGGAGAAAATACCGTTCCGATATTGGCAAATTGCCACCAAAAAGTAGCCGTAGAAAGCGTGGAAGCAAGAGAAAATTGATACGCACCCCATCCCCAAAATGCAACAGCAATACAAAAATATCCCCAAATAATATTTTGTTTTCTACCACGGCTCGTACAAAACAAAATCAACGCCATTGTCACATTAGTAATAACTAAAAATAATGATGCTAAAGAAAAAATATTCATAAAAACATTTCCTTTTACTTTTTATTGTTGCCATAAACAGGCAACTCCACAATAAACCTTGCCCCTTTACCCTCTCCCTCAGACTCGGCCCACACGCGGCCTTGGTGGAGGTCGACGATTTTTCGTACTCTGAATAATCCTAAGCCTGTGCCCTCGCTCGAACCTTTCGTTGTGGTCGAACTCAAGAAAATATCTTTGATCAATGCCTTTGGGATACCGTAGCCATTGTCCGTGCATTCGATACGGACAGCATCGGATTCGGTTTGAAATATTTTAAGTATTATTTGCTTGTCCTCGTTTCGCTTTACGGCATGCATGGCATTTTGTACAAAGTTGACTAATATTTCTTCTAATTGAACTTTGTCTCCCAGTACCGGTGGCAAAGCTTTAGCAATCTCTTTTGTAAACTTTACTTTTTCTTCTTTAAGTTGTGGTTCCATTAAACAGAAAAAATCCTGCACCACATCCGTCATATGTACAGGCTTTAGCTGGCCAGTGCCCATGCGAGAATAATCCAAGATTGCTTTGATCATGGCGGATATGCGTTGAGAGGCTGCCTGGCTACGATTGAGGGAATCAATAAAATAACTTTTAGTTTTTTCCGGTAAAGATATATTTGCATCTTGCGATACACAATGCTTAAGAAACCCCACAGACTGCATAATAATATGCACCGGATTATCAATCTCATGCGCCATAGAGCTCGCCATATGATCCAACGAAGCCATACGTTCCCTTTGCTCTTTCGCTTCTCGGTTTATCGCCTCTTCCACGTAATTGCAATTCTCAATCGCCAAAGCCGCTTGATTACACAGCACGGTCAATGCATTAAGCAAACCTTTGCTGTACATATCTTTGGTTTGCCGTTCTCCCAAAACTAAAAAACCTCGTAAATTTTTATCAACCATAATCGGAGCGATTGCACCAGCATGTAGCTCCTTCATCTTGGCAGCAACGTGTTGCACGAAAGAATTTATATCTTTCTCTTCCATGTCTGCCTGCATTTTTATTTCTTCATAAACCAACACACCTTGCTTTTCTTTTAATGCCTCAATAAGACGATCGTCACTTCTAGTTTCCTGATCTAACAAATGCACCTCTGCATGATCTACCCCTAATGTATTTTTTACCGTCTCCCTAATAAGATTCACAAGCTTCTGCAAATCATGAATCATATTCATACCCTGCGACGCCTGGAGGAGTAAATTTTGTATACGCTGCTCTTCTTGGAAAAAGCGCTCTTCGGCTTTGCGTTGGAGAAAATGATATATATATGGACCGGCTGTAGCAAAGGCGAGTAAAGTTAACATCGGAACCCAAAACCATTGCTCTCCCAAAATTCCTGTCAGCCAAATTTGCCCCCACATAGCCATACCGAAAGGAATACCCAATACTAAGGTATACACTAAAAGAGAAACACCGAGGCGGGTAATTGCTACTCTGATATCCAAAATTTGATATCTAAAAATAGCATAGGTCATTATTATGATATAAATACTGGCGAGAAAATTCCATGCAGGATATATAAGGATATCATACGAAGACAAAAAGGTGATTATTCCTCCTGACCAACCTATGCCAAAGCCCCATAACATGTACAATGTTTGAAGACGTTTATTCCCTTTAGTTAATTTTAGATATACTAATAATTCAATAAAAGATACACAGACTACTATTAATAAATAAATTATGAGAATACTAAGCAGAATTGTTGCCTTATTATAATAAAAAGAATCAAATACATAGGTGAGTTCATTAACATAATTTGGGGCTAACAAACCTGTAGGAATTAATAAAAAACCAAAAATATAAACAACACTTAATATTTTTTCTTTCTTCAGCTCACAAAAAGAATAAATAAAATGATAGAACATGGCTGGGACAATAGCCCCTGTTCCATAGGCCCATCTCCAAGACATTTCAGCATGCTGCGGCGACTGAGAAATACTGGCAAAAAAAGTGCCTAAAGCCCATGAGGCAACAGATAGGTTGAAGAAAGCCCAAAGCTTGTGCGTTTTTGTCTTGGCAATTCTCGATATAAAAATGGTCATCGTAAGACAACAAATGACCACGGATAAACTTGTAAATGAAAACAGATTCATATGTTTAATTAGGCCTCGCTAGCCTGCTTACCAACTCGTAAGCTCGGCGACTTAATGTCGCTCGTCGCTCGTGACGCGTCGCTCGTAAAAAACGAGTCACACGTCACGCGCGACGAGTCACTTTAATTTTACTTACATATAAAGTATACCCTCCACCCCCACCATCGTCAATATGCTGAGGGGTTAGTGGAATTAAGTCAGCTCGTGTCTGTAGACACAAAAAATCCCCCTTTGCAATTCGCATTGGGGGATAAGAGACCTCTCAATAAAAATTCTTAATCCATAATTATTTTATCGCAAATAACATTAAAAAAATCTTTTGACCAAATTTGGAACGCTGCAGCATCTTTTACAAGAGGCTCAACGTCTTTTCGTGCCTGCCTAAAATCCAAAGTATCAATTTTCTCATACAACATTTGTTTGAGGCTTTTTTTTGTCAGTGCTTCTTTTGTTTTCAAGTGTCCCGATTGTCTCATACGATTTTCTAAATGATTTAAATCAAGAGAAATATCTCTGCTAACATACCAAACAAAATCGTACCAATCACGCCCCTTTACTCTGTTTACCCACGGCCGGCATAAAATAGCATGCATCTTTCCTGCAAAAAGATGCGGTAAAGTATATGTATTGACGGAAAAAGGTATTGGCTGCAAAAGATATTTGGCTTCCGTACAAAAATCACCTGGAGGGTCTTTATCTATTTCAAGTTTTATCTTTACCGTTGCCCCGCGATGTACTTTCTTTTGAATGAATGCCGGGATATCAATAATCAACATATTTTTTAATGTCCCCGCCTTGATAAACGCCGAATCAATATTACTTTCTCTTTTTTTGTCTTTTCTATCAACATTGACGGAAAAACCAAAACTTTTTAATTCCTCTTCAATTGCACGGCAGTAATTAGCCAATGAGAACTCTTTATCTTTTTTTAATAAAGAAAAATCCAGATCTTCAGAAAACCGATCAAGGCCATATAATATTCGCAGTGCCGATCCTCCATAAAAGGCCGCTTTCTCAAAAAACTTTGAGCGCCAAAGCCCAAGCAAGGATATTTCCTGAATGATTTCCTTCAATGCATTTTCATAATCCGTCACACTGCGACAAGCATATCGCGCAAGCATTACTTTTACAACTTCATTCATTTTATTTTCTCCAAGAACTTATAAAAAAGACGAACATTTTGTCCATACAATCCCGCCAATTCATGTACTTTTCCCCGATTTAACTTACAAAGCGATTCAATATTTATCCTTAAATCCTGCAATAAATATTTTTCCATATACATTTCATCCGCCATTTTGTCAGAAAAATACAATACATCAGAAAGAGCCTTTTCCTTTGAGGCAATCAAGATTGAATGACGCTCATCCATCTTATGCAATGTTATCCCACAAGCATATAAAGAGGGATTGATATAGGCATAAGAAAAAGCACCTAGGGGAGTTCTGAACATCTTTTTCCTTTTATTGGTCACACTTGTAACGGCCTCTATCCGCTCTGGAATTAAACCATAAAAAGAAAGCGCATATTCAAGAGAAATATACGAAGGCCCGTAAATCAAGTTAGCTAAAACCTCTTTTAAATAGGGTTCCCTGGCAAGTTTAGGGCCAAATATATACAGCCCCTTTTTAACACGCACAATATGACCTTTTTTCAGTAAATCATTTATTTTGACACGTGGATTTTTGTACGCACTAAGCGCATGCTTGAGAAAACCATAATCAAATTCTTCTGTTAAACTTAAATTTCGCAAATCTAAAAGCATGTTTATATCCTCCAGTATGTTATCATTTTACTAACATACTGGAGTCATGTCAAGAATAAATCAAACAATCTTTGACATCAAATAATGCTTGCCGAAAAGGAGAATATTTCTTTGATATAAATATTCTTTAGCAAGCTGGTAATGACTTTTTTTCATCCGGCTTTTGATGATTTTTTGTTTTTCACTGTCTTGACAATCTCTTATAAATTTATCCAAAAAATATAATTCCCCTTTGTAAACTTTTAAATGATTTCGACTCAAGGCATCCTTAGAAACACGATATTTTACGAGCGGTTCATTAAGGTAATGTATGTTACATTTATCCGCAACGCGTACATTAAAATCATAATCAGCGCACGTAAGAACATCGTGATTAAAATACCCTACTTGATCTAAAGCTGATTTTTTAATGATCACCGAAGAGAACACGACAAAATTAGATTGAAGTAATCCTTCAAAATCAATGGACGATACTGTTTCTGGTTTAAATGTCCCCAAAGCCTCCCCGTCATTCGATATGATGGCGGATTTTGTGCTAATAAAGTCAATGTTTGAATCCTTTCTAAAACACGCCATCTGCCGCTCCAATTTTTTCGGCATCCATAAATCATCATCATCTAAAAAAGCAGCATATTTGCCTTTCATCAGACGAATTCCGGTATTGCGGGCCACTTCTGGACGTTTATGATTTTTTTGATACACATATTGAAGTTTATTTCCATATCGCATACACACTTCGCGCGTATGATCTGATGTTGATCCATCATCAACAACAATCAATTCAAAATCACGGTATGTTTGGTATAAAACACTTTCGATCGCTTCTTGTAAGATGTTGCTACGATTATATGTTGTAATAATAACACTTACTTTAGGTATCATAAATCCCCCTTAATTCTCTCAATTATATTGTTTTTTTATTAATTTACTTGAGAATATTATACCATATAATTGACTATTTATCAACATCGAGGATAAAAAAATATACCTTTTTATCGCCCTCCCTTAACCATTGACAAACCTCGCGGGATTGCCTGGGTTATTCGAGAGCAAACCCCCGAGGATTGTTTAAATCACAAGTTAACACTCCCCCGGGGTTTGCCCTCGTGAGACTCAGGCAATCCCCGGGGGAGTGTTTACGATTGCTTTATTTTAATAAATAATATCTATAGGGGTTGTTGGCGGGAATGATGGGCCAAGCTTAATAACGGCATTTTCTCTTCCTGAAGTCTGCACCACAACGCGTGATCCATCCCAATGCCAATTGATGGTGCCTCCGGGAATGGACATGTGCTTAACACCAAAAGGATGGCTTAACCATTCCTTCGGCACACCGGCCCCAATAATGATTTCAGAATCCAAAGAATTTTCCGGGGTATAGACGAGCATATCTAATTGCAAACTGAGGATCTCAGCCGCCGTCCAATAATGTGGGGTGACCGTAGGCAGAGTGGCCCAACCTCGCGTGTGTTCCCAAAGCTCAAAGGATGATTCTCCTCCCTCGCCTTCCCACCATGAAAAAAGCCCCGGCGAATCTTGATGGGCCCAGAACCAATGAAGCCTTGTCCACACCTTGGTCATATCGTTTAAAAATAACCACTGATGCCCCTCGGCCACTTCGAAATAAGTCCATAAAGGTTTAGGACCAAGATATTCGCCTTGCGAATCTACACGCTTATTCCAACGCGCCTCTAATAATTTCCTATATTTACTCTTATCATTCGCCGCAATCTGATCCGGCCATAATCCGGAAATAAACGTGCGTGAGTTATTAGTATACGCAGGATTGTCCAGCGCAGCATGCCACGCCTTCCTTAATGAGGCCGATGTTTGCATTAAATTCTCAACCACCTCTTTTTTGCCTAACCGTTCAGCCATATTGGCGGCAGATTTTAATCCTAAAAAGCTCACGGCATTAACATAAAGAACCGGTCTATGGTGATCCATTTTACCAATAATTAAACCATTTTCACTGGGATCAGCGACAAGGTTAGCCGTCAGTTTTTTCTCTAATCCCGGATAAAGCAGACCGGTATAGGAATGATAGATTTTTTGTTTGGCTGCGATCATTTCTTGAATCAATTTAACTTTCCGAACAATATGCGGCCAGGCCCATTCATCGTAGGCCCTATCATTTATCCGGCTTGATATTTCATCCAAGACCCATAAGGATAATCCCGGCGCATCAGCTTCGGCACCAAACCCTCCAAAAAAATCTTGTTCGGCAAAGTTACGCGATAATACACGCGCCGTATCCAAATACCCACTTTTAGCTAAAGCAACGACGACGTAGGCCCCATCTCTTAACCACTCTAAAGGATAATGTGTCGGATCCCCGGGGCGCGTCTCGTCTTGAACCAATCCCATAAGCAAATGAGCTTGCTGCGCTTTTAAACTGTTCACAAAAGTATCGTCCGGAATGTCCAGATGCATAAGACTTGTCGGTTTTGGGAAAGGTGCACTGGATGAATCTCCCTGAATATCTTTTATGGTTAATGTAAACGTTTCATTGTGTTGAGAAAATTTTAAACGCGCAAAGGCCCAGCCATTTTTACTATTTAATTGCGTAATCCCTTTACCTTTTGACGCCCACTGATTGCCACCCTCCTCAGCCATATATATCTCCAAGGGGTGCGGCGATATCTCTAGTTCATAACGCTGGTTAATGATCAATTTTGGATTATCCCACTGGATAGAATGTATCGGCCCACCGGATGGCCCTACACTTCGAATCATAAGACTGGTTTGATAAGAATCATCCGTACGATCATTAAAAACTAACTGCCATTGATTCGCCTCTTCAATGGACCAAAGTGTTTGATAATATTCGGTGGACGTTTCAATCAAAGGCACCTCATTATTTTGCCACACGAAGTTTTGCTGTATATCTTTCTCGAGAATCGTTTCACTTGTAAATTTAAGCGCATCATCTTTGTCATGATACCAAAGGGAAACACCAAAACTTCCCACTGTAGGTGAAAAATTTCCTCCGGGTTCATGATACGCCTTGGCTGCCTCGACGCTTCCAGGCTGCGCCAGAATAATATGCCCTTTATTTCTCGGCCAAGAATCTTGTGAACGCTTGTGCATTTGTGTCAGAACTTGTTGACGCTGCGTGCCGCGATCATAATAATATTCTGACGCTTTAAAAAATTGCTTTGTGTTATTAAGCCCCGATAAAAAAATTAATACAACCGTAAGGAACAAAATTAATTTTCGTAATCGACCTAAACTGCTTAAAGAAACTAAGACGACCAAAATAGGCATAAAATGTAAAGCATACAGAAAAGTTTCGTTTCCATACACAAGGTGTAATCCTAATTGACCAGCTAACATCAAAATAAGCATCATTCTCAATTTTTTGTATGCCTTTAGAGCAAACAACATCCACCCGCCAAAAACTAATAATATCGCCCAGATGATACAGGCCGATATACCTAAATAAGAGGCTGATCCGAGAGAAGAAAGCTGTACGGTCATTAAAGGCCACTCCGGCCGATTGACTAGCGTGTGCAAATTAATGGCCGGCATGATCATGGAATGAAAGAAAAACGAAACCAAAACCCGCCATGGCCCGCCCATATTATCTAACATCACATATTCAAGCTCTTCGCGACTGCCTATAAAGAAAGCCGCACTTGGAAAAAATGTTTTCTGTATACCCCATAATAAGGTAATTAAAGCAAAGGCGTTGACTGTAATCTGTAGGGTACGTTTTGTAGAATTTCCAAGACGCGTGGCGAATACTCCCGCCATCCAATTCGTCACCGTAAAGCTAAAAGTGGCCGCACTGACAAGCATATACCCCCATTGAGGAATCGAAGCACTTTGGGCACACACCGCTAAAATAAAAGCCAATACTATCGACAACGAACCCAAAGGATACGTTTCCGGCACGGAAAACCAAAACATGGCCGCAGAGGACGTGAGCGCAAGAAGTGTAAATAAAACGGCATCCAAACAGCGTCGTGTAATGAGTTTAAGTAAAATATAAAAACACGCCGACCATAAGGCGCATACCGCCGCCATGACGATATGCACAGCTTTCAAAGGCGGAATATCACACAATTTCCCCATCGCATAAACCGGTGAATAGGCTACTAAGGAAAAAATCGGATGCACTTTTGTTCGATAATGATTACTGCCACGATCTATCATATTATCGAATACACGATAAACATCGGATTCAAACCATGAGTTCTTTGTTGACTCGGAATAAACCACATCGTCCGGCAGGACGCCTGCAGCTTTAAAGGAAAAAAATGCAGAAAGAGACGCGATGATTATGATAATCAAAACATCAACTAAATGGATTTTTCTTGGTTTGGACAATGATGAGCTCATTATGATTTCTATCCCATACTCGCAAAAAACACAACGACAATAACCATTACGGCGACAAATCGGCTTCCGCGATCTTTAATCGAGAATACCAACGGATCATGATGCATTTCCCCCCGCCCTGTCTTTAACCATACGCGACTGACCCAATATAAAAGGATGGGACACAATAACCATAAAATCTTTGGATGAGGATAATGAACCAAAACATCTGGACTATTCACATAGAAGGCCACAACTAGCGTAGAAAGATACCCACTGGCTATGCCCATGCTCTTTAGCATATCCAAATCAGTGACCTGGTAGTCTCTCCCCTTCGCCGATTCAACTTTCGTTTCACTTAATGTTATTAATTCCGAACAGCGTTTAACCAAGGCCAAATTAAGGAACATAAACATCGAAAAGGCTAATAACCAAAAAGACATAACAACCGAAATAGCCACGGCCCCGGCAATGACCCTTAAAGTATACAATCCCGCTAAAATTAATACATCAATTAAAACATATGTTTTTAAACACAAAGAATAGCTCAGTGTAATCAGCATATACATCAACAATACACCTAAATAACTAATTGATATAGTGGCCGCGAGCCCAAAAGCTAAGCCGAGAAGAATAAACATAAGAAAAATGCCGTCTTGAATAGACACATCTCCCGCTGCAAAAGGGCGAAATTTCTTACGTTTATGATCTCGATCAGAAGGCAAATCTAATAAATCATTAAAAATATACATACTTGAAGCACAAAAACTGAAAGAAAAAAATCCAATCAATACATTTATGACGGCGTGGACATTAAATAAATTATGCGAAGCGACTAAGGCAACAAATATGAGTATATTTTTCATCCATTGATGCACACGAATGGCTTTCAAATAAGGCATAATGCCTTTTTTTTGATCTTCAAAAATCTGTTCAAGGTTAGAAACTTTTTGAGTCTTTTTTACCAAAGCAGTGGTGGAATTGACTAAAATTGATTTACGTGTAAAAGGAAAAATCTTTAAATCCACTTTATCATTGCCGGCATAATCAAACGGCTCGCCATGACAATAATCCTGGATTTCTTTAAGTTTAACCTTTCCGGACAGATTTTTTTCAGAAGTACTAGCCAAAACATCGGAGAATATATCTAAATATTCCGCTATTTTATGCACCAAAATTTCATTAGAAGCTGTCGCCAATATAAGTTTACGCCCGGATTCATGTTCTTTGCGTAAATATTTTAAAAAAGGCAGATTATATGGGAGTAACCGTGGATTAATCGTAACCCGTCCTGCAATCTGAGCTTTAAACCCAGCCTTCCCCTCCAAAAGCCACATAGGCAGCATGAATACATTAAAGAAATTTAATTTAATTAAGGCAAAAAGGCTCTCAAAAAGCAAATCACTTTTCAATAAAGTTCCATCCAGATCCACAAACAACGGGACAGATTTATCAATAGACTCGATATGTTTATCTTTCATTACGCAAAGGATAACATATATTTACATCAATCGCCAAAATAAAAAAACACCACTATTTTCTTATAATTTTTCTATTTCTTTGGAAATTTCGCTCAAACTACTCAAAGCTTCTTGGATTAATTTCTTGGGGGGATTTTTATTGTCTAAAATTAACTGTAAAATAACGTAAGGCAGGGTAAGAGAATTTTTGATTTCCAATTCTTTTAGTTTTCGTGGATTATTATACAAATGTTCTAATTCACATAAATCATCAGCCATAATTTCCTCGTCTTGTATAAATTTTTAAGTATTCCAATTTGGCATATTCTAATATGGAATATATCATACGTCAATATGAAAAAAGGCATCTATTCCAAAGAACAAAAATACCTTACCGAACAATTAAAAAAGGCCCGGAAGGAATCTGGACTCGATCAAAAAAAAGTTTCCGAAAAATTAGGGACAACGCAATCCTACGTCTCTAAATTAGAATCCGGCCAGCGAAAAGTTGATGCCCTTCAACTAAGAGAACTCTCCAAAATTTATAAAAAAAGCCTTTCATATTTTCTTAAATAACTTAAAGTATTTTCCAATTTAGAAAATCACTCCTTTTTTTGATCCTTGACCAAAAAGACAAAAAGGCGTATTTTAGTAAGTAGAAGCAAAATAACATGAGGAAAAAAATATGAAAAAAAACATCCTGTTAATCGATGATGAAGAATTAATTACAGCAAGTTTACAAAAATTGCTAAACCGACAGGGCTATGATGTTGTTGTCGCCAATGATGTCGCATCCGCATTGCAAGAAGTTCGAAATGCTGATTTTAATTTGGTTATCTCCGATGTACGCATACCGGAAGTAGATGGCCTAGAAGGCATTGAAAAAATTCGTACTCTACTGAAAGAATCAAATAAACCGATGATTCCAGAGGTTTTAATGACCGGTTATGCAGATCTGGATAAATACGAAAAAGCCAAAAGCTTAAACGTTATGGAATATTTATATAAACCGTTTGATAATGCACAATTCTTAGCAACCGTCAATAGCATACTCAAACCTGAAGAAAAAAATAATGACAACTAACCACTCAATGGAAAAAAGATCGTTTCCCCGCGTGAAATCGTGTTTAAAAATTTCCGCGATGGCCTCGCCTAAAAATCGTTTAAAATTACTGGATTTTAGCGAAGGCGGCATGCGTTTTGATGCCATGGATCCCATTCAAAACCCTTCCACTTCTTTGCAATTATCTTTCCAAAAAACACAACTAAACCTTATGACAAGCGTAAAACCTATCTGGAAAAAACCTTTACAAGAAGGCGGCTTACGATACGGTGTAGAATTTATTAATATTCAAGGTAAGGCCCGCAATGTGCTAAGAGTTGAATTGATTAAATTATATATTGAAGGCCTGTTAAATGATATTAAAGATAAAAAAACCAGACACGAAGTGTCTCATTTCTTTTTAAAAGATTTGGCAGATTATATGGACAAGCTTGTCACCTTTGTTTCGAAAGCTTCTCAACAAGAAGATCATTCTCGAGAGTTACAAAATGAGCTGGAACATTTGAATACGACCATTTTGTTGAAAGGATACAGCCTCGGCCTGCTGCTTTCCGACAAGCCCATTATGCGTAGCGTCCGGGAAAACTTTAGATCGTTAGTCGGCACGTGGGCTTATAAAAGTCGCGTAATGAAAAGAGCTTTTGAAAAACCCCGTGCATATCCGGGGGATTTTCGCATGGTGGATATGATTTATCAGAATTGCCCTGTTACTCAAGGCGTCGGAAAATATTTTGATACCTATTTCTTAAATAACCCTGATGCCGTGGCTGTAAGATCGCGCAAAGGCCGACTCCGGGAAATGGTACGCCAATTTATTATGAGTAACACACAAAAGCCCTCTATCAAAATACTAGACGTAGCCTGTGGTTCTTGTCGAGAAATCACAGAACTTATTGCGGAAATACAGAATCAAAATCCCTTAACACTGACGTGCATGGACTGGGACGAAGAAGCCCTGGATTTTTCAAAAGATCATCTGGGAAATGTTCCGGCTAATATTAAAGTGGCATTTTTAAAAGAAAACTTAATGGACTTAATTAATGACGGACAAGGAACGCAACGCGTGGGTGAGCATGATTTGATTTATAGCATCGGCTTAACGGACTATCTGCCGGACACACTTCTTAAAAAATGTCTTCATTTTTACAGCCAACTTTTACCGCAAGGCGGTAAATTAATTTTTACCCACAAAAACCAAGAAAAAACCTTCCCTCAAATCCCCGCTGAATGGTTTTGTGACTGGGAATCAATTCCAAGGAGCCAAACTGAATTAACCGACCTCCTCACCAAAGCCCTCCCAAATTTCACCCTCGACGTCACAACGGATGATTTCGGATATATTCTTTATTTTGTATTGACGCGGGTTAAGTAAAACATAGCAAACTAACTTCATCTTATTTGGAAATACTTAATACCTCAAACGAACTTACTAAACTTTCAAAGTCTGACAATGTCTTATCATAATAATGTAAGCGTGGGGCTTCATAGGTTACAGCGTATACACGCTTCCCTTCGACCAAACCACATGTAATACCTTTTTTCTTCAGACCTTGTTCGGTTTCATAAGAATATTCAAATCTATACGCGTCTAATCCACTAATCGTTATCGGTGTATTGGTGTTAACTTTAAAATTAAAAATAGATTTATTCGCTTTAATATTATCTATAGTGACATCTGCGATATCTTGAATAGTCATCCCTTCTTCATACTTCTTTTCTGTATGCGGTAACTTCTGACGAAACTTAAATTTATTAATAGAAATCAAATTAAGCGCCATACCATCTTTTGATATATGCAGCCCCTTACCTCCAAGATTATTCCTGTACCAATCCGAGGGAATCGTGGTTTTTATACCCATGCCACGAAACTTATATTCTTTCGCTTTAAGTGGTGACCATGCGGTCATTGCACACCCTGAACACAACACAACACATAAAATAACGATGTATTTTTTCATATAATTTTCCTATTCTTTATTGAGGTATTGTTGAATATAAGGATCTTGGTCGTTTGATAGTGCCAAATATTTCTTAAACAACTTTTTAGCCTTATCATGTTTTTTCTGTCGCTGAAAAATACGGGCCTTACCTTTGTACGCATCAGCATGCTGGGCATCATATTTCAATGCCTGATCATACGCCAAAATGGCTTTATCAAAATCTTCTGCTTTATCCCGCTTTTTTTTCTTTTTATTTTGCCACTGACGGTAAACTTCTCCACGGTAATAATATCCCAGGGCATCATCCGGATTCTTCTTAATATACCGTTCGACATTTTTTTCTGCTGTTGAAAAATATCCACGTGATAATACAAGATGTATATTTTCCAGAAGAACATCATTTATAAATCCATTAAATTCATCAGAATTTACCCGGCCCTTCACATCCTTAAGGTTATTTTTTGTAATAAGTCGATTGAAATTCTTTACACGCTTCTTCAGCTTAGGATGGGAAGAAAAGAAAAATGGTGTTTTTATTTTTTCACCCTTTAAATAATCGATCATACCTGAAAACATTTTAGGTGCTTGATTAACATCATACCCAGCTTTTTTTAACATATCAAAGCCCCCGACATCAGCTCTACTTTCTAAACTCTGAGAAAATCCCGCCATTGAAGAAACCGTCATTAAGGCCGGAAATAAGGCATAGACACCAAGCCCATCAAACAAAGACAAAAAAGCTGTTTTATTATAAAGGGACCGCTGTTTCTTGATCAAATGGCGCTCTAGAACATGAGTGATTTCATGAGCCATGATTGAAGCAAGCTGCGCTTCATTTTCAGCTAGGGCAATGATCCCAACATGAAAATAAACAAAACCATTGGCAAACGCAAAGGCATTGAATTCAGGATCTTTTAACACACGCATACGAATACTCACATCGTGCGTGTACGGATAAGTGTCCAAAAGTTTTTGAGCAATACGGTTTAAATATGATTCAAATGCAGGATTATCATAGATGTAATCACTGTCATTTAAAATGTCTGCCGCTTCATCGGATCGATTGTGTATCCGCTTCTCGTCAGTCTCTATTTTATATCCCTCTTCACCCAAATTGGGTAGATTAACGGTCGCGCACCCAGAAGCTGAAACACAAATAAGCAGACAAATGCTGATTACTTTTTGGACGAACTTCGTTGAGATTCCTGCAGCATGTTTTTGGTCATGATGTCGACTAATTTTTTAACTCCTTTTTCTTTCTTAAAACTCTTATTAGTTGTAGGCGGAAGTGCCCGAATCCATTCCACTTGCCCTGTCGTTCCATTGACTAAACTAAAATACAAATTATCAGGAACACTGGTTGGAAGAACGACTACCGTTCCGCCTGTCAAAGCAGCAACAGCCGCTGTTGTAAATAGACTAGAAGCAATACGCCCACCGGTTGAATAAAACTCTTCACCGTAAGAAAACAAAAGCAAATCCGAATTTAATTTATCCGATAGTTCCCGAATATTTTTACCCAAAGTATAATCAAAATTTTCTTTTTTTGATGAAAATCGCTGAGCTGGATAAATACCATGAATAATAGCGCTAACAGCAACAGCATGATACAAAGCCTTGTATTCTCTCCATAATTCCTTATCTTGCTCGAGAAGCCAATTTTCGTCAATAAATTTAAGTTGAAAGTTGAACTCATCAGAAAATTTCTCTTTTATCGCCTGCCCCATCAACTTATTAGCTGTTTCGCTCCATTCATCGATTAACTCCATATTACCCCCAGCCATTATTTTGTGCAGGCGCATGTTGGGTGGCATCACAGCAATCGTTTTTGATTGTTGAATAACCGTATGATAGGTTGCCGCCTTCCTCATATTTGTCGCACAGCCTGAAGAAAAAAACACTGTAATTAATACAAACCACATTAATTTTTTCATATTTTTAGCCTATCCTTTTTATTATGCTCTCATGATTCGATTATTTAACGAATTTAAACTCTGTAAAGATAACATTTTTTATGTCATAAATCAATATTTTATAATAGATTCTGATATCTTATTTTAAAAAACAGACTGCTTTTTCATAAAATCAAGGTAGAAAAAAATTTAACTAAACTTCACCTCATTAACAATCCGAACAGGAACCAAAAAGACAGGTTTCAAATAATTTCTTGTTGCGTTAGAACCTTGAGCGCACAGGCTCCAATTATTATTCTTGATTTCGAAACGGCTGGCGGAATTCAAAGATTCGGTCAAAATCAATTTGTTCTGAGGCTAAGACCATGACAGTGGTTGGCAGGCCTTCGGTATAATTTAATAATTGTGGATAATATTGACTATATTGATCAACAGATTCATCGTCTTCTGGCGGGCGCATCCCAATAAAAACAAGATCGGCCCCTTGTGAACTTTCATGGATAATATTGACAACCTGTTCGCCCTCTTTTTTAACTAATACCTCAATATCACATTCGGTGTTTTCTTTACTAACAAATTCATTGAGCTGTTGAGCTCTCTTTTGTTTTTCATCTTCTGAATCAACAATAGTTTTAATAACAAGTCTTGTCCCTCTCCATTCCGGACTTGTTTTTAATAAATAAGCTAAGGCGAGCATTAAGCCTGAATTATTTCCGATCCGTCGCCACCAAAGATCGATGCGTGTAGAATATTTAAAAGTATGCGCCTGTTCTTCTTTTTCGCGTACAATAATCAAATTACGTTGATTTTCAACCGCGCGAAGAATTAACGAACAATATTCTTGAAAGTTTTTTTCATCTTCAGCTTCGCCCAGCATGATGGTATTCGGTGCCAGTGGGCCAAATCCATAATTTTGAATGAGCGCACGCCCCCCTCTAAAAATATTATCCGTATTTAAAACTTTTACAATCGCCGGGACATGACGATCTTTTAAATACGTACTAATCGAGGTTTGAAGGTTATTAATCCGCTCAGCATCAGAGACAGATTTGGGCACGATGGCCCCCACCGTTAAAAATCCTTTTCCTTGGGAAATGGCATCGGCCAAAGCAATCAGGTACCAACGTTTTGTCGGAGCGCCG
This sequence comes from Candidatus Omnitrophota bacterium, assembly GCA_029261055.1. GTDB lineage: Bacteria > Omnitrophota > Gorgyraeia > Zapsychrales > Zapsychraceae > JAJDCA01. The sequence continues at coordinate 27,273 of JAJDCA010000079.1, forward strand.
CTTAAAACAAGAATATTTGGACGCCATGTTTTTTCGTGCGGTTTGATACGTAACAATTTATAAACGGCAATGCGTATAATTAACATCAAGATACCGTAGCGCATATCCCCCCAATAGGCACTGATGCGACGGTGCTGCATAACATAATAAACGCCTCCTGAGACAATGGTCGCCATAAAAGTCGCGCCGGGACTGATCATAAACATCACCACTAAACAACCAATAGCCCCAATCAATGGAAATATCCAAGAAACGCGGAATTTTGGACGCCAGGAAGGATTATCAATAATACCTTCAAAGGCCGCAGAAAGATTAAGAAGCCCATAGGAGGTTAGAAAAAACATTGAAAGAATCGGTGCAATCATATTCAAATCGCCTAGCAAAATGCCTAATAGAGCAATACCAAAAGAAAATGCGGTCGCCATTCGAGGATCGCTTTTTTTTCCATACCCACGGCCAATCCAAGCAGGAATAACACCATCTTTGGCCAAAGCCTGAAGAGTGCGTGGCGCTCCCAGCAAAGCCCCTAATGCACTCGAAAGAGCCGCCCCCCATAGTCCGGCGATCACAAGATTGCCCCATCGTGCCACATCGCGCATAATCATGGAATTCTTAATTAACTGAATTTCTCCGACACCATGCCATGTTAAAAGTATCGGAATCAGTAAATATACAAAATAACTAATAAGAATGGCACTTAAAGTCCCTCGAGGCAAAGAGCGTTCGGTATCTTTTAAATCCCCAGACATGGACAGCCCTGCCTCGATACCTGTAACCGCAGGAAAAAAAACAGCAAAGACGACCCAAAAAGATGCTTTAGGAATAGGGAGGGTATTTAATTCCATGTTGGGCACCATCGTGGGGGCGCCTCCCATAAAAAAGGATGTCAGTGAAGCAATAATAAGAATTAAAATAAGAAATTGGCATTTTAACGCCAAATCCGCAGAAAGGTAAGCTAACACCGTTAATAAAGCCAACGTGGTTAACCCAACGGTTAAGGAAGAAATTTCGGGGAATAGGTTCGCAACCGATTCTGAAAAACCGGCAATATAAAATGAAATCCCAAGAGCCTGCGCAAAAAATAAAGGCAAGCCAATCGCGGCGCCTGCCTCCAATCCTAATGAGCGTGAAATGATGTAATACGCCCCACCCCCTCCGACTCTCATATTGGTGGCTAATTCTGAAATGGAAAGGGCCGTTAAAAAAGTAATCGATGTCGCAATGGTTATAACTAAAAGCGTTGGCCAAAGTCCTAAATTCCCGAGGACCCATCCTAACCGCAAATACATAACGACCCCTAAGATCGTTAGAATACTAGGTGTAAAAACACCTTGAAACGTCCTAAATTGATAACCCTTTTTATCTGGTTTAGATTTTTCGTCAGGTGGTTTTTTAGTCATAGTTCACTATAAACATCCTGCAGGTATTTGTAAAATATGCTTTGTTAGCCATGCGACTTCGTTGGAATTATTAATAACAAGGCCTAAACTAAGATTATGTTCTTGAATAAAATTATCTAAAACGACAAGACGTTTTTTTGGCGTCAATGTTCCTGATTTTATTTCTATGGGAAGGATGCCAAAATCTCCTTCAAGAATAAGGTCAATTTCAGCCTGATTGCTTGTACGATAATAAAATGGCTCAACTCGTATGAGTTGATTTTGAAATCCTTTTAAAAGGGTTTCAATAATAAATGTTTCCCAAATACGGCCAAAGGCAGGATGAGTTTGCAATTCATCAATTGTCTGGTTTTTTAGAATATGGTTAAGTAAGCCCGTGTCCCGCATATGCCCTTTAGGCATTTTAAGAAGACGCTTTGTTGTATTTTTTTGATAACTTGGCAGCATCCGCCAGACAAATGTTCCATGCGCGATATTGAAATAGGATTTTGCTGTAGGTTGCGATACATCAAGCGAACGGGCAAATTCGGAAGCATTTAATATTTGTCCGGAAGCGCCCGCCAGCATAGCCACAAACTTTTGATAATTTTGGATATTAAGACTTGGAAAAATGTTACGTACATCACGCTGAAGGTAAGATTGAAAATAATTCTCCATCCATAGTGAAAAAATTTCCGATTTTTTTTTATGTTTAAGAAACGGTTCAGGGTAGGAACCGAGAAGACAACTTTCAAACAATTTCTTTGTCGAAAGCTTAGGTTTTAATGATGATAATTTCTTAATATTCTTTTCAGAAAGGTATTTATAGAACAAATTATGCGAAAGTTTCCAGGATTCTTGCAGCGAAAATCCACTTAATTCAAAATTCGCTATGCGCCCAGCCAAGGTTTCATGTATGCGGTGCAATAGATTAGGGGCGCTTGAACCACTAATAAGAAAGCGCCCATTTTTGTGGCGTTTAGCATCAATAGCAACACGTAAAGCAGAAAATAGATCTGGAGAAATTTGAGCCTCATCAATAATAATAGGTTTTTCTTGCTGGGACAGGAAGAAGTCAGGATCTCTGTGAATGCGTTCAAAATCGGCACGCTTTTCTAAATCAAAGAATGCCGCTTTAGGAAGAACCTGTTTAACAATAGTCGTCTTCCCAACCTGTCTTGCACCCAAAATAGCAACACAAGGAAAATGTTTCAATAGCAACTGAATAGACCTAACGGCCGAACGTTCTATACCATGCATATTCAAAGTTTACCTTTAATATTACATTATGTCAAATATTTTTTCTTTAATAAACAGTTTTAAATTTATCCGCATTACACATGCGTCATTTGCTCAAACAACGACAGCCTCCGAAGAAAATCGAAGAGCTGCGATCGATTGTGCCAACAGGATTCTTCTTAAATGTGGTTATTTAATTCAAATCCCCAATGAAGTCACAACCATTACATTAACCGATGAAGAATATAGAGAATATTTAGAAAACAATTCTGATACCGCAAAATATGGCGAACTCTTTCGCCGATTAGTCGAGCGTTCAAGAGATTCATTCTCATCGGATTGTATTAATATTGTGTTAACCGCCCATGGACGATCTCTCGGGGATAACTCGCTTGTTAATACAGGTGTTGGTGGACTTGTAACCGGAACGCCCGGCGTAAAAGGTTTACCACGGCCCAATCAAACCCCACCTGATGCTTTACCACGGCATGCATGGTTACCAGAAGTAAATGGCATCAACTGCCATACATTAGCCCATGAACTTGCCCATATTTTGTGTTTGGAAGATCAATATGATAAATTTACGGATATCTTCCCTCCAGACACAACCAATGGTAGTCGTCGACAGCGCGCTTCAGAATCTTATCAAAAAGCCCTGGAATGGAAACAGGCGTGGGATCGGGAAGTACGCGCGCGTATGAATGCCGATAATATTGATGAAAAAGAAGCCCGCAAACGCGTCCGTGAAGGATTAAGTGATGATGATAAAATAAAATGGGATCGCGTTAATAATTTAATGGCTTTAGGTGATGAACTTTCTAAAGAAGATTGCGAAAGAATGCTACGCTGTATTCGCAATCACCGCCAATGGCAGAGTTGGAAAAAAAGTGCGGGGGAATAGGATGCTCAAATAATAAGGGCTTCCGTTATTTAAGAAAAAACAGAAAAAGCAGACAATTTAGAAGACACTGTCTGCTTTTTTCTGTTTATTAAGACCTATCGTCAAAAGAATACCTATCACAAAATTAATCTTCACAAAATATCTTCTATTAACGTCAATTCTGGTTTAATTTCTACCTTTTGGCCTGGAGGAATAAAATATTCAACTTCTGCATTCTTAAGAAGTATATTAAAAGCTTCCTTTTTCTTTGATTGTGCTACTAATTTATTGACCTGATTAATAAGCGGCTTTGTGTGCAAACGAACAATCAGCTTCAAATCGCTGTTACACCCTTTATTGACAATAAGTAATACTCTCATTTTAATTTCCTTTCTTTGTAAAGTGTGCTAATACAGCATAAGGCACATTATCACCCAATATTTCGAATTTATCCAATTCCTGCAACGCTCTTCCTATGATTATTTTCGACTTCCTTTTGACAAATACACCCTTATTGCGCGCCCTAAATAAAGATTTAATGCTTTGAAGTATTGTTTTCATCCCGCCTCCTTATTCTCGCTTAAGTTGTTTATTATCAAATACTTGAGAGTCTATTTATGAAATTTCTTGTTCATTTGCTGAAAGTATGCCATATAAATTGCAACTTGTCAAGTCTGTCAGACGCATATATATCAACTTTTTACATGAATATAGCAGTATAATTAATAGAATATGACATAAAATACTTGACATTTGCTTAAATATATTCTATCCTTAGGTATGAAAACAAACGAAAAATTACGCCATATTTTAGATGTCACAGGTATATCTGTTCGTAATCTACATACCAAGCAGAAAGACCTCTTCCCTCCAAAAGAACGATTATCTTATAATGCCTTAACACGCGCGTTCTATGGGGACAGCCGGATTCGTTTTAGCACATTAGTAAAAATCAGCCAACTCATTGAAATGCCGATTCTTGAACTCATTGAAGATACCGAATTTGATGATATTTTCTTTTTACGCAGAAATAAACGTTTTGATTCCTTTATGTATAATGACAAGGCATACGCCGACATAGTAACCGGCCCAAATTGCTCATTTATGTCTTTGGAGCTGCATATCCAACCTGGCGGTAAAACACGGACTGAACGCAGCCCTACGGATAAGAAAAAGAAATATGAAAAATGTGTTTATATTATCAGTGGTCGTTTGCGGGTAACTATAGATAATCACGAACATAATTTAACACAACGTGATAGCATCACTTTTTCTAGTTCTCAACCGCATTTTTTCGAGAATACTTTTAGCCAAAGATGTATCGCTTTAATAACGCTATCACCTAAACATTTTTAATGGGATTACTTTATGCTTAAAATACTTATAGTAGAAGACGAACAAGCGGTTAGAGAATTTTTGGTCAAGACTTTCGATATGATAGGTTATGCCACCCTTGCCGCCTCAACAGGTAAAGAAGCCTTAGAAATATTTGAGACAGAACATCCTCAGGTCATCTTCCTTGATATGATGCTTCCAGATAAAAACGGCTTAGAAGTTTTAAAGGAAATCAAAGAAAAAGACCCTAATAATATTGTTATCATTGTTTCTTCAAAAACCGATACAAACATTGTTAAGAAAGCCAAAGCCCTAGGTGCCATTGAATATATTACCAAACCTTTCTTTCGAGAAAGTATCCGTGCGGCCCTTACTAACAATCTATACCGCATAACGGCTCAAGACGGCGGTAAACCTAAAATTCTCATCGTTGATGATGAAGAAGAAATGTGTTATTCCTTAAATAAATACTTTAACCGCAGGATAGAAGCAGATATGGTCCTCACATTCGATGGCGAACAAGCTCTTGACTTGATAAATAAAAATAAATTTGATATTGTCTTTATGGATATTAATCTACCCGGCAAAGACGGTTTGACCATTATAGAAGAAGTCAAGCCGAAGAATAAGCATACGGCGTTCATAACTATTACTGGATATGGGAGTCAAGAATTGATTCAAAAAGCAAGAAAGTTAGGTGTTGTTGATTACTTCAAGAAACCCGTTCGTCCGGAAGAAATTTTCGAAAAACTTAAATCTCTCCTCATAGCGAGGGGAAAATATATTGCGAAACAAAAAACAAAGGAGGAAAAATGAGTAAAAAAATTTTGGTGATAGATGATGAGGATTTAATAATTATATCTTTTCATAAGTTATTAACAAAAAGTGGATATGAAGTGTCTGTAGCTAATACTGGTCTGGCAGCGTTAGAAATGGCAGAAAATAAAAAATTTGATCTTATAATATCTGATATTAGAATGCCATGGGTTAATGGTGTAGAAACAATTAAAGAGTTTAAACATATTTTAGAAGCTAAAAATAAATTGCTTCCAGCAATAATCTTTATTACAGGCTATGCAGATCAAGAATTAGAAGAAGCTGCAAAAGAGCTATCCCCTATTGCCTATATGAGTAAACCAATTGATATTCAAGAACTTTTAATGACAGTGAAAAAGGCTCTCACTGATAATTAATTATAGATCATTCGTATCTAAAAAATTAGGAGAAAGAAATGGAAAACTTGCTTAATAAATTAGAAATTGATTCAAAAACATGCGAAAGAATCAACGAATCTATAGAGTATTTTAAAAGTTTAGACAAAGATACATCTGAAAAGATATTTCAATTTATTGAAAATGATTTATCAGATTATTTATTGAAAATGTTGTGTTTTAAAAAATCGTTTGATGATCTAGAATTTGATGAAGATAAGGCCATAGATTTAAACAAAAAACATGATGCTATCATCCAAAAAGGAGAGCAATTAACAGACTCCATCTCTAATAGAATAATAAAGAAACAAATCAGAGCCTTTTTTAGAGATATGGGCTCTACTTTATTTTATGAAAGTGAAATGTTCGAAAAAGGATTGAAAAAACTTAGAGGTTATCCCGGAGATTTTGAAATGATGGATTACGTTTATAATAATCAGTTTTCTGCCAAATCAATATTTGGTCAGTATTTAGATCATTATTTCCTAATTAATGCATATTCTCAGGCGGTTAGAGGAAGAAAAAATAAAATGAAAGAAATTTTAGTAAGAATACTATCCGCAGAGGAGAATCCCAGAATATTTAATGTTCCCTGTGGTCCAAGTAGAGATGTATTAGAGGCTCTTTCAACTTTTACTGAAAAGATTCAAGGCGAAATTGTTTGTGTTGATAATGATCAAGAGGCGTTAGATTTTTCAAGAAATAGTATTGCACAAATTAAAAATTCAAGTGTTGTTAAATTCTTAAAGGGCAATATTTTAGATTATGTAAGGCATCCAGACGAACATAAAGAAGAATTAGGTGAGTTTGATTATGTTTATTCAATTGGAATCGCTGATTATTTTCCAGACAAATTTCTACAAAGATTTATTAATTTTAGCTTCAATTTGGTAAAAGATGGTGGAGTGTTAATAATCGCTTTTAAAATAAAAGAAAAAGATCCTTCTGCCCCACTTACGCCTAAATGGGTTTGTGACTGGGAGTTTGTTCCTAGATCATATGAAGATTCTATTCGCGTTATAAAAAGCTCCAAATTAGATAATTATAATATTATTAAAACTGAATGGGAAGAATCGGATAGAATTTGTTTCATAAGCATAAAAAAGAAATGATATTTTTTTCATATATTTCGCAATGTATTTAATAAATATTGTGTAATAGCTATTTATTGACAGATGGTTCGAATTGAGTTTTGCTTATTTTTATTAAAAAAGGATAACTAATGAATCTTCCGATAGAATATTATGCTTTTTCAGGAGCTGTCAATTGTATTACTAGTTTGATTCTAGGAATAGTTGTCTTCTATAAATCCTCCCATGTTAAAGCAAACCGCATTTATGCTTATTTTTGCTTTTCAATAAGTTTTTGGTCTCTCTTTTATTATATATGGTTATCCACTGGTCAAAAGCCTCTTGCAGAGTTCTTTCTTCGAACCTGTATGATAGGGGTAATTTTAATGCCTTCCTTGTTTGTTCACTTCACTATTTGTTTTCTTAAACGGCGGGAATCATTTAAATTTATAGCATTTAACTATATTGCTAGTTGTCTATTTATGCTAACGGTGTATACACCATTATATGCTACTAATAGTTCTAGTTTTCTTGTTTTTCCATATTGGCTCAAACCAGGTATTATTTTCCATTTCTTCCTTACACATTTTGTTGTGATTTTCTGTTATTCTTTTTATTTATTATGGAAAGATCTTTTAACTGCGGAAGGAATTTTCAAGAATCAATTGCGATATGTTTTCTTAGGAATATTAATAGGGCTTTTTAGTGGGACAACAAATTTCTTTTCATGGTATAGAATTCCGATTCCGCCTTTCTTGAATATATTGGTTGCTCTTTATATGCTAATCATTGCGTATGGTATTGCAAAATATCATGTTATGGACATCCGTCTTGCAATTACCAAAGTCGGAATTTTCTTTTTGGTGTATGCTCTAGTCTTGAGCATTCCATTATGGTTGGGCTATAAACACCAGCTCTGGGAAGAATCTGTTTGGCTAATGCTATTTCTTGCAACGACAGGTCCTTATATTTATACATTCTTAAGAAAACAAGTCGAAAATAGCCTTTTACAAGAACAAAAATCATACCAAAAGACGCTCAAGCAAGCATCCTATGGAATTGGAAAAATTAAGAAATTAGAGACCTTAGTTAAATTGATTGACCGCACATTAATGAGGTCTGTCGGTATCGAACGATGCACTATATATTTGATTGATAAAGAAGAGGAAGATCCTGTTTTCAATCTAACTAAACCGAACAACTCCATCCCTCCAACGATTACTATTTCCCCTGAAGTCTTAAATGCTCTTAAACGATTCAGCGAACCATTTATTATAGAAGAACTAGTTTATCATAACCCTGACAATTCTGATGTTAAACAAATAGTTGAATTTCTTCACACATTCCCATCTGAAATAGTTATCCCTATCGTGCAATCTGATAAATTATTATCCTTAATACTGCTAGGCAAGAAAAAAGACAATACCGTATATACGAATGATGATTTAACCGTATTTACTATACTTGCGTCCCAAGCAGGTTTAGCTATAGAAAACTGTCTGTTTATCGAAGCTGAAAAAGAAAGAATGCTCCGTGAAAGCACCAGTAACCGTCGGGAATCACTTGATATGTTAGTAAGTACCATGGCACATGAAATTGACAATCCGATACAAGGAGCAATTGGCCAGGCTGAAATGTTAAAAATTTGTCTAGATTTTTTTCGTCATCATATACCGAAAGAAACGATGGATGAAGCAAAACAATACTGCGAAAAGATTGAAGCCAACTGCATGCGGGTTTCAAAAATTGTTAAAGCTGTTGAGAACTATTCTAAACGTGAAACAGGGAACTTGAAACTTGTCACACTTGAAGATGTTATTACCCCCTTCCACTCGTTAGTCCCTATGATTCAAAAAAAATACAAAGATGTAAACTACACCGAGGATATTGAAGAAAGCCTCCCTTCTGTCTGGGCAGAAGAAATTATGATTGAAGAAATCCTCATGAATTTGATTGAGAATGCTTACCATGCCGTTATTCATAATGAAGGTAAGAAATCAGTTCATTTGCATATTTCTAAGAAAAATAATGATTATATCCAAATCACTGTTCGGGATAACGGCTATGGAATTGCCTCCAAAATTAAAAAACAACTTTTTCAGGTACCTACTACAACAAAAGGAAGTTCCGAAGGAACAGGATTAGGCCTTTATCGCATACGGCAAATATGTGAAATCCTAAAAGCAAAATACGGTGTAGAATCACAAGGGCGTGGCAAGGGAGCTCTCTTCTATGTCGAGTTCCCCATTCATAATAAAATCTCTAAAACAAAGGAACCAACCGATGGATAATAAAGACATTAAAATACTTTTTCTTGACGATGAAAAAGACATCGTTGAAATTCTTAACAAAATCTTTTCTATGTATGGATATACCACATTTGAAGCTCAAAATTCTGACCAAGCATTAGAAATATTTAACAGAGAAAAACCTCAAATTTGTGTATTTGATATCTGTTTAGTTGATTCCAAATTGGACGGCATTGAAACCTTTGAAGAAATTCGTAAAGACAACAAAGATACAATCGGTATCTTTTTCTCCCGTGTTACAGAGGATGACATTGTCAAAAGGGCTAATAAATTAAAAGTTTTCGACTTTTTAGTAAAGCCATTTAATCCGTCTGAACTTAAGGCAGTAATCGAATCAGCAGCAAAAACCTTAAAGGAATAAATCATGGCAAACAAATTACCTAATGAAAAAGAATTACTAGAACAGTTACACAATGAAAAATCGGATATTCCAAGTGATATGTGGAACATTATTTATTCAAGCATCGAAGACAGCATCTTGATTATTAAATTAATTATTAACCTCTACCAAGAACAAAATAAGAATATCCCGATGGATGAAGCAAAAAAGATTCTTACCCATCTTCAGGACATCTCGATGGTCTTTCGTAAGCTCATCAATCCCCAAATCATCAAAACAGAAGATAAAGGGCTTGTGAAAGTCAAATCCGAAGGCAAAAAATTGCACCCTATTATTAAAGAGTTGGTCAACCACTATATCGGTAATGACATTCAAGCATTGAATTTTATGATTGGAAGCGCTATTGATGACGGGGATGGCTTAGACCAAACCATGCGCGAGAAAATTATGCACCGCATTGAAGATATGGAAGAATTATTAGGAAAACTTAAACTAAGCACCGAAACATCTGCAGAAAGAATCCGCAACCAACTTACCCTCCCTCTGGTCTATCTGCGGAGTCTGCGGGAAAGTCTGGATGACGTTGGTAAGGACAAAATCGATAAATGTCTCGCTTCGTTTGAGGAGATTAATAAAATTCTGGAAATGGAGAATTAATTCTTTAGAAAGATTTTTCGTAGAAAAATAACATCTTTTTGTGCGATAAAAATCATCGCACGATAATTTATTCATAACATTTTCTTCATCACCTCATCCAACGTATGCTCACCAAAATATAAATCTCGTTCTATCCCTAAATTCAACGGCCCCCTATATCTCTGAAGATCAGCTAAATTAAAATACCCGAGTTCTTTTTCAAGTCCATCAACTAATCCAAAGAATACTCCTGTCTTGGCATCATATTCCGTGGCATACCAGGTCCAACTTCCCGCTGGATTAAAAAACTTGGCAATAATCCGGACATCCTCTGGCTCTTTGTCTTCGTTTGCATACAATGGTGGAAATTCTCTCTCAAGTTCATGTGTCATTAATATCATAATTAAATCCTTTCAGTTTATGTTTATAATTATTTAGGGGTGCCTGCTTTGTTCATCCCCTGATGAATTCCCCTTTCCCGAATAAACAGTGTCAGAAGACGTTAATCATTTCAAACCCAATACTTTACCGATTAATCCTTGGCCGTCCTCGCCTTCTCTTCTTCGGCAACATTTCAATCATCTGCTTTTTAAACCGCTCACTCATATACCCATCCCCACTT
>JAJDCA010000080.1 GCA_029261055.1 Candidatus Omnitrophota bacterium
ACAGCACCCTCACTACAAGGCGCTTAAAAGCTTCGGGCAAATTATTAAGACTGAATTTATCCTGAGATATATTGATATGGTTGAACTCCGGCAAGCTATTATGAAGCAACTCAATAAAGGAGAAAGTTCAAATAGATTCACCGATGTAATCCACTGGTATGAAAATCAAGAAATCCGCCTTCAAACAAAAAAAGAACAAGATATTGCCCAAGGATGCACACGATTAATCAAAAATGCTATTATTTGCTGGAACTACTTATATTTATCCGACTTGATTCTTAATACAAATGATCCCAATGAACGAAAATCTATTATTAAAGCGGTTAAGAACGGTTCTATTGTGCGTTGGCAGCACATAAATATACAAGGAGAATATGATTTTTCAGATGAAATTCTGAAGAATTCTTACAAATTTTCGTTACCAAAATTACGGGAGTTAGAGATCAGCTGATTCTGGACATGAATTTTGAAGCTAAATTACTGAAAATAAACTGTTTATAGAAAAAGCTATCGAAGATTGCTCCTTTATGTTGGGTTTAACCCTTGATAATAATTAAACTAATCAAGATAACTGACAAACTAATTATAATCAGTTTTTTCATTTATTCATTTTTATCGAAAGAGAAGAAATCCATTTTTGAATTTTATTTTTAATTTCATCTCGAATTTCTCGCACTTTCTCTAACTTTTTATCATCGCTACCCTCAAATTTTGAAGGATCAGTAAAACTCCAATGAATTCTTTCATTAATGCCTGGGAAAATCGGACATCTTTCAGAAGAAGCCTCGTCACAGACTGTAATAACATAATCATAGATACGTCCTTCTTTAACCAGGTTAAAAACAGCATTGGTCTTCTTCCCAGTAATGTCTATCCCCTCTTCTTTAAGAGCTTCAATAACTATTGGATTTAATGTCCCCGGTTCGATACCCGCACTTTCAACCTGAAACTGCTCTCCACCAAGTTTCTTTAACAGCTCTTCTGCCATTTGACTTCTTGCTGAGTTATGAATACATACAAATAATACTCTTTTTTTCATCCTATCCCCCTACATGAAAATATTTATTAATAATATTAATCCGCCCCAAATAAAAATGTTAGTAAAACATATTACCAGCCTTGTATTCCTAATGTCTTCACCTGTTGATTTTGAACCATTTTTGATAAAAAATTCATCTTTTTTCAAAAATGCGGTTGCCATGTATCAAAAATATTATGGCTATGATTTGAGTAATATTTCTTAAAAACAATTCTCACCTCATCTCTATGTTTTTTTGACCTGCAAACCAATCCTGTGTTCTCAAACAAAACTTTACAAGCATCAGCATAACAGGAACTTCAATTAGTACTCCGACTACTGTTGCTAATGCTGCTCCAGATGACAACCCAAATAACATTGTTGCTGTTGCAATAGCAACCTCAAAATGATTGCTTGCTCCGATCATTGCTGATGGGGCTGCATCTTCATAACTTAAATTTAGTTTCTTTGCCATCCAGTAGGTAATGGCAAAGATAAAAATTGTCTGGATAAATAGTGGAATAGCAATCCAAAGAATCGTTAACGGTTGTGCTAGAATGATCTCTCCTTTAAATGAAAATAATAGCACAAGTGTTACAAGTAGAGCTGTTATTGATACAGGGGTCAAAACATGAAGAAACTTTTCATTAAACCATTCAATCCCTTTATGAGATACTATCCATTTTCTTGAAAGGTATCCTGCGAGTAGTGGTAACGCTACATAAATTGCGATAGATAATAGTAATGCTTCCCATGGTACAGGCATGCGCCCTACTCCTAAAAGAAACCCTCCTAAAATACCATAAAGCAAAAGCATAGTTAAAGAATTGATAGCGACCATTACCAATGTGTGGCCATCATTTCCTTTTGATAAAAATCCCCAGACTAAAACCATTGCTGTACATGGCGCTATTCCTAAGAGGATACATCCTGCAAAATAGCTTCTCCATAAAGGAACTTGGAGCATTTTCACTCCTTCATTCATTACAACTTCTCCCGCACCATGAATAGATCCAACTGCCCAATCTATTGCCCCTGGTGGAAGTTTTACAAAATCTACAGCCTCTGCCCCAATAAATCCCTTAAAAAGCACTCCCAAAAACAAAATGGATATCCCATACATCGTGAAAGGCTTTATCAACCAATTAACGAATAAAGTTAATCCTACTGGTTTTGGTGATTTTCCCGCTTTTATGACTTCTGTAAAATCAATTTTTACCATGATTGGATACATCATGAAAAACAAACATATTGCGATTGGAATAGATACAACTGGCGCTCCATTAACTGATATCGCCATACCGTCAAGAGCTTTTGCTAATTCTGGAGCAATCTTACCCAATAAAATCCCTGCAATGATGCATAACCCTACCCATACAGTAAGATAGCGTTCAAATATACTTTTCATTTTCCTTTCAGTGGTATTGTTGTTTCTTTGCTTGCTCATTTTCATCTCCATATTTCCGTTTGGTTATATAAATATTGCAAAAAAATTTTTACTTACAACAAAGATTTTTTCTATTTGATTTCTCAGCTTTTTGAAAATCATTTTTTATTACAGATTCTTCATTAAGCCAGCCTGATAATAATTTCAATAATCTTTTCGCATAATCATTTCTGGGACTAATAAAATAATTCGTCCAAAAACCATCCTGTTCACTTCCAGCAAAACCAGCCTGAACTATTTTTTTCATCTGCTTAGAGATAGCAGGCTGGGAGACATCAAGTATATGTGCAAGTTCACAAACGCACATCTTTTTCTTCTGCAAGAGTTTCAATATCCTCACCCTGTTAATATCTGCCAATGTCTTAAATACAATGTCCAAATCTTTCATAAACCCACACCCTTTCATCTATTTAACCAATCAGTTATATAAATATAACCATTTTATTTTTATCTGTCAACCAAACAATAAAAATTATTTATTAATTTCTATTTCTTTCAAACTCCTTCGTCAACTCATGAAAACGGGCTAATTGCAATCGCCCATCTCCCTGACGAACTATGTCGAGAAGCTTTCGCAAATGAAAGGACTGAAGTATTATTAGATTTTTTTATTATGCTAAGAAAATTCTTAATAGGTTTTGTTAAGTCTAAAGTTCTTAGGATTCTCGCTATATACGACCAATCTTCGCCCGTTATTTGGAATAGCCCCCTTACTGTGCATACAGCATGAGTCTCTTTTAAGCGGATATATTAATCTGTTTTGTTTAGTGGGAATTTTTCTAATCGGTTGAGGTATGCCAGGTGCTTCTTTAGGATTTTTTGTTCGATTCTGTCAATATGTGATAGTCCCCCTTCTTTGGCTTAAGTCGAGCACCGCAATGAGAACATTGATAAAAAAACTGGCAGGCATCAGTAGGCATGGTTTCTTCTTTTTTGAAACCACATTCAGGACATTTGATAATAGATTTAATTATCATAGCAATTTGTTTGACAGTATTAACTACCCAAACACTGATGAACTTCAACTGTTACATGTGCAAGCCCTAAATCCGATGGAAGTAATTTTTTATAGTATTCTGGTGGCTCAGGATTATGCGTAACAATTGAAAGGATAACCCCATAAATATTTGGCCCTATCTCCCAAAAATGAAAATCAGCAATCCGATTACCATCCACATTCTCAATGTTTTCTTTAATCTTTTTCTGAATTTCTTTTTTCCCTTGTTTATCAAGTAATACAGCGCTAGTCACATGCAAAAGCCCTAAAGACCACCGACACACAAGAATTGCTCCTACAATCCCCATTACAGGGTCCATCCAGATGAGGCCAAAATATTTCGCCACTAAAAGAGCGATAATGGCGAGAATTGATGTTAACGCATCGGCCAAGACATGATAATAGGCAGATTTTAAATTGTGATCATGATGATGCTCTTTATGCCCATGTTTATGATGATGATCCCCTTGATGCCCTAAGATTAATACCGAAGCCCCGTTAACAATTAATCCAATAATCGCTACGAAAATAGCTTGATTGAAAGCGATAGAAACAGGATTAATAATTCGTTCCACACTTCCCCACGCCATCATAAAAGCAAATGCAGCCAATAAGATCGCTCCTGTGAATCCTCCCAAAGCATTAACTTTACCTGTTCCAAAGCTGAAATTTGAATCATTAGCATGTCGGCGAGCATAAATGTAAGCATAAAGATTGATGATAAGGGCCGTTGCATGGGAAGCCATATGCAAACCGTCTGCAAGCAAAGCCATAGATCCAAAAATAAAACCAGCCAAAATTTCTACCACCATCATCGAACCTGTAACAGCTATAACAATGGCTGTACGTTTCTCACCTGATCGTTTTTTATCCTGACCAAAAGTATGATCATGTTGCCATAGGTGAAGATTATTATGATGCATAAACAAAATTTCTTTCCAATGAATTCATATAATTCTTTAGAACACTTTCTTACTTATTTTCTACTAAAAATATCCCTAAAAAACATGCCGTTAATGCAAAACCAGCCATCAATCCAAACAAGGCGTCAAAACCTAAGTGCATAGCAAGAAAACCACCTACAATGGCAGCCGCACCTTCAAAAATTGATCGATATCCGTAAAAATCAGAATATATATTCCTTTCTTTCCCCTTCGTTAATGAGGTGGCAATAATGGAACTCCATGACGGATTAATAACCACTTCAGCAACAGCCAAAAGTGCTTGTATTCCAAAAATGTGTATTGGTTTTGATGCAATGATATAGAGAATATAACTAACAGCAAATATTAGATACCCGCCAATGATCATAAATTTCTTACTAAAATGGGTTTCATCCAATTGTTTAAATAAAAAGTATAACATCCCTTTTAAGATGGCATAAAATCCTATCGTTGCACTTGCAAGGAGCAGCGTCCCTCCAATTTCTTTAATATAGAGGGCATAAATCGGCGCTAATAAATTTATGCCCCCGTGAATAAGGATGGAACATGTTAATAATAATTTAATGTTTCGATGCATAATTCAATCTCAAAAAATGCCGTGTTAAAAAATAAGGGGCCAGCAAAACAATCTTTGATTTAAAATTCGACTGCCCACTTATTTTATAAGAAACAACACCTTCAACGATTTCTAAAACTTTTAATGTGCATGTCCATGCCCACCATGCTGATGCCCAGGGTCTTCAGCTTTAATTATTGATTCTTTAACAGGTTGTTTTTTAATAGGTTCATCAACATGCATTTCTCCTCCACCATGACGATGCATTTGATGTTTAACTTTAACGGGATCCGTTTTTTGATCAATATGCATGGGCCCATCACCATGTTTATGCATTTGATTTGTTGTCTTAGTGCTATTAGCCTGAGCTAGTTCTGTTCTATTATTAAAAAACCCAGACATTTGGAACACAAATAAGGCAATACCAACCAAAATCAAACCACTATTGGAAGCCATACTAAATTTTGTAAATGATTCTGTTTTACGCCATTGAGTAAGTAAGAGTAACATGATTGATAAAGCTGCAATTTGCCCAAATTCTACCCCGACGTTAAAAGAAAGTATCTTCCATATTAACCCAGCATCTCCAAGGGGTAATTGTTGTAATCTGGTGGAAAGTCCAAACCCATGAATTAACCCAAAAAGAAAAACAACAGCTTGCAGATTGGGAGATTCCATTTTTAAATACTTCTTGAATCCTCCAATATTTTCAAAACCCTTGTAACATACACTTAAAGCAATCACAGCATCAATCAAATAATAACTCGCTGTAATTTCATAAAATGTGGCAAAAATAAGTGTGATACTATGTCCTATAGTAAATGCCGTAATGAATTTAACAATGTCTCTAAATTTACTTAGAAAGAAAATGACGCCAAATAAAAACAAAAGATGATCATATCCTGTGATCATGTGTTTCGCCCCTAAAAAGATATAATCAATGTTCCCACCGCTTACAAGGCTCATTTTATCTGCATCAGTGACCCCATGAGCAGACGCTAAGCCAACAAAAATGAAATTGAGTAAAATTGCATAAATAATACGCATCTATTCCTCCTGAAAAATTAGTTATGTTATGAAATTAAAATTGAGAAAAAGGAAAGGTGTGGATTAGATCAAATCAAAAGAGGGCGATTTCGTGACTTAAAGGGAAAATTACAATAAGTAGGATTACAATATGCTTCAAAGTTTTTAAACACTCTCAAGCTGAATGTGTCTAAAAAAGTATTTTGATGTATTAAAGCATTAGAAAACAATACACTATTTTTAGGCTTTCTTTGTCTTGCAGATCTAAGAAATAAATCATCTATATGTTTGTGAAAACTTGGATGATGTTGATCATGAGTATCAACGGACCTATGCGTATTTTCAAAGTGTGCGTGATTATTAAGATTGGTAGAATGCACTTTATGAATATGCTCATTCATATTTGCATGTTCATATCCATGAGCAATGGAAAATGTGGATATGTAAATGGCTATTATAAAAACTAAAAATTTTTTCATAAAACTGGTCTTAATTACGATATATGATTTTTTGTCTATAAATATTTTGTGATTTCTTTAAATTCTTCTATTTCTTTCTTAGAAGCTTTAGCACTCTTCACAGGAACACCATCAAGGCAATGTTCGATGTGGTCCTGAATATAAATCTTTTTGCATTTAGTAATGGCACAATCCACCGCATGTAATTGTTGTGCAACACTCAAACAAGGATTTTTATCTTCGATCATCCGAATAACCTTTTCTAAATGCCCTTTCGCCCGATTAAGCCGGTTAATAATATTTTGATGTGATTTATGCGTTCCCATGATCACATACTATATCCTCCCCAGGGGGATATGTCAAACAACACTATCTTGCGCTATTTATTTTTAATATTTAACTTCCAAACAGCAATTCCATTTAACATTAATTTTCTTAAGCTTTAACTTTTGCAAGTCGCATGGCGTTAAGAATAACAGCAAGGCTTAACCCCATATCCCCTATGGCGACAGCCACCCACAAGTTAATCATTCCAAATAATGCTAATATTGCCACGCTTCCCTTTATTGATAATGAAAGAATTACATTTTGCCTAATAATCTTTATTGTTTTCTTGGCCAAATGAATCAGATATGAAATCTTTGATAAATCATCCTTCATAAGAGCAATATCTGCTGTTTCTAAAGCAACATCGCTGCCCATCGCTCCCATAGCTATCCCGATTGATGCTTTAGCTAGAGAAGGGGCATCATTTACTCCGTCACCAACCATAGCCACAGATCCAAACTTTGTCATCAATTGATCGATGATTCTCACTTTATCTTCGGGTAAGAGTTCTGATTGATATTCATCAATTCCGACTTCCTCTGCAATAGCCGAAGCTGTCCGCTTATTATCACCAGTAATCATTTCACTACGAATTCCTATTATCTTAAGCTCTTTAATCAACTGAGAAGAAGATTCCCTAATTTTATCCCTTACAGCGACCATTCCTAAAAGTTTGTTCATTTCTGCTAGGAACACAACGGTTTTACCTTCAGACTCATAGCGACTGATTTTTTCTTCCGGCAAACTAATATTTACATCTTTAAATAAATTTCTTGCACCAACATAATAGGTCTTGCCATTCATGACCGCCGTTATTCCTTTGCCTGCTATTGCTTTAAAATCACTTGTCTCAATTAGTTCAAGCCCCTTCTCCTGCGCTCTTTTTACAACAGCCTGCCCCAAGGGATGCTCCGAATTTTGTTCAATAGAAGCCGTTAGTGTCAGAATTTCTTGTTCGCTATTATTATCTAATTGCACAACATCCGAGACGACAAGCTTTCCCTCGGTTAATGTTCCTGTCTTATCAAAAGCAAAAACTTTAACTTTATTTAGTTCTTCAAGATAACTAGACCCCTTAATTAAGACTCCTCTTTTTGTAGCAGAAGTTATGGCTGAAACCATTGAAACCGGTGTAGAAATCGCTAAAGCACATGGACAAGCTACAACCAAAAGAACAAGAGCCCTGTATACCCACTCACTAAATGGTAAGCCAAAGAATACTGTTGGAATAACAGCAACGCCTATTGCCAGAACAATAACAATGGGCGTATAAATAGCGGCAAATCGTTCAATAAAGGCTTCTGCTATAGATTTCTTTTCTTCAGCTTCCTTGATCAGTTTAGCGATCCGCGCAAGCATCCCTTCTTCAGATTTTTTTGTAACTTTTATTTCTAAATAGCCTTCCTGATTAATCGTCCCGCCAAAGACCTCATCATCTTCTTTTTTATCCACCGGTACAGACTCTCCGGTAATAGCTGCCTGATCAATACTTGATGAACCTTTTATTATTTTGCCGTCTAAGGGTATTCTCTCGCCCGGTCGAATAACAACAATATCTCCGGCTTCAACATCATGGACGTGGATTTCGGTTTCCTGACCATTTTTTTTAACTTTGGCAGTTTCAGGGGCGAGTTTCAAAAGTTCGTTAATCGAACGTTTAGCTCGATCAGAAGCATAATCTTCGAGTGTCTCAGCTACGAAAAAAAGAAACATAACGGCTGCTCCTTCCTCACCGTGACCAATCATAAAGGCACCAAAGGCAGCAATGCTCATTAGAAAATTCATATCTAAGCGCTTCTTTTTAAATAAAGAAATTAACGCTCTTTTGATAATCCCTCGACCTGAGAGGATAACAACCACTAAGAAAATTATCTGGGCAAATAAACGCTGATCGATTAGAAATTCACAAACTAAACCCAACGCCAGAAGACAACCGGAAATTATAGCAACAGTTATATTTCGTTTTCTTGATTCAGGACTTTGACCTTCAGAAGAACCGCATCCACAACAACTTGAATTTTTCTGATTTTCATCTGATATTCGTCTATGCATATCACTACCTTCCATTAAACATAATTATTTAAGGTAACATCTCGCATCTGGAATTTCGGCAAAGACATTGTTCATCTGTCCTGGAAGCGGTATTTTCAGCCAACGTATATATAAAATTCTTACACTCGCCTGAATGATAGTCATTCTTTGAAGAGTTTAAACAGTCATAATCTTCTCTACAAAAATACGGGTTCTCAAAATAATCAATCTCAGGATATTTCGAAATAATATCACCTGTCTTACCGTCCATTAACAGTGTTACCCCAAGCTGTTCTTTTCTAGGAGAGACGCATTTTTCACTGACAAAAAATTTAACGACCCAAGCATCATCAATACAAGTTACCCAACCACTATCACAAGCTCGAACCACTTGATTTTCAACACAACTTTTTAAAATACCTTGATTAAGATTATAAAATGCCTCCACAACAGTTGTTTCTTTAGCTAAAGCTAAAGCTTCATCAGGCCCAATTGACTGTGCGCACAAATCTGAAATAAAGCTCAATATAAAAAAGATAATTAAATAAAAAGTGAAATTTTTAAACATTAATATGTGTTGAAATCAATAGCTTCCGTCCATTATTTATTCTTGCTTTCCAAAATTTTATTAATTTTTTTCTTGAAACTAGGAACATCCCTGGCATTAGTTTTTCTGCCATTAATATAAAACGTTGGTGTGCCCCTTACATCAACTTGAGATCCTAATGACATATCTTTTTTAATATAGTCTTCCCATTGTGCATCCTTTTTTTTATAATCCTTCAGAAATTTTTCGACATCAAGACCAATATCCTTGGCAATTTCTTCATATTTTGCCTCGCTTAAATTTTTTCCATTAGCTAATAAAGCATTGGCCATCTCTGCATATTTTCCCTGTTCTCCAGCAGCAAAAGCTGCTTTTGCAGCAGATTTTGCATTGGGATGGAATGATAATGGAAAATTTTTTATGATATAATTCACTTTATTAGGATAAGCTTTTGCTGCCTCCACCATAGGGGAGTGAAACCGCGCACAAAATGGGCATTGGAAATCAACAAATTCTACTATGGTTACGGGGGCATCCTTTTTACCCATTACAGGTGAATGGGCTACATCAATAGTATATACTTTAGAAAAATCCTCTTGTGGGGGAATTTGCCCAGGACTCCCTTTAGCTTGAGGACCCTTTAAAACCTGTTGGTACCCTTTCCATTGATTTTCTAGAGCAGACAATCTTCGTTCAAGATCTTGCTGTTTGCCCAAGATCTCTGATAAGTCACCATTTCCTGCACTTGATCCTGTTAATTTGCTTTCAATCCTCTTTTGAGTTGAAAGCATCTCTGTTTGTTTCGTTAATAAATCCCTTAGCAAAGAGTCTTTTGCTTGTTTTGATACAATACCACCTAATAGTATGCCGATAATGATTATGAGAACAATTGTAAAAATTTTGTTATTCATAATAATTCCTCCTCTAAATTTAGGACTCAATTTCCTTTAATTCCTTGAGATCCATACCTACGTCTTTGGCAATGAATTCAAATACTGGCTTGGCATCAATAAGCTTCTTCCAATTGGCTTGCCCTTTAAATAAGTAATCATGAAAAGACCAGAATTTATTCTGCCGTGCAGCACACTCAGCATAACGGGCACTTAAAACAGCATGTTTATGCATCTTTAAGGGAAAATATTTTATTTTTAGATGTATTGCGGTTTGATATTCTGCCATCAACTTTTTCAAATCCTTCGCCCCATGAGCCAAGAAGGACACTGAAAATCCACAAACTCAGTAATTTGGATAGGGGCATTTACGTCATCGTTAAATTCGATCTCAACCATAGAGTTTAAAGCCTGATAAATTTTGAATAGTTGTTTTTTGCTCCATTTCAAGCAACACATTAGGGTCAATATATCTATTTTCAATCAACTTTTTAATATTTTGCTGAAAAGTATGCATCCGTTCAGCCTTGCCGGTTTGCATATAACCTCGAATCTCTTGTATTCTATTTCTTCTAATAAGATTACGAACAGCCAAAGTTCCGATTAGCACTTCTGTGGCAACAATCAGCCCTTGTCCATCAGCACGTGTTAATAATCTTTGAGAACATATCGTTTTGAGTGATTGTGCTAATTGAATACGAATTTGCGATTGCCGTCCTGTATCAAAAGCATCTAATACTCGTGTGATAGACTGAACAGCCTCACCCGTATGCATTGTTCCAAGAACAAGGTGGCCTGTTTCAGCAGCTCGAATGGCTAACGAAATACTTTCTAAATCACGAAGCTCACCTACAACAATAATGTCGGGATTTTCACGGAAGGCGCTGCGTAAACCATCACTAAACGTATGCGTATGACAACCTACTTCACGCTGATGGATTAATGCACGCTTATTTGGAATAAGATACTCAATAGGGTCTTCAATTGTAACAATGTGCCGCTCATCCCGTTCATTAATCATATTAATTCAAAGAGGCAAGTGTCGTTGACTTACCACTTCCTGCCGGGCCTGTTACAAGGACTAACCCACGAGCAAGACGGCTTATATCCTCAAAAATGTCTGGAAGCTTTAATTCTTCAATCGTTGGAATTCTATACGGAAGCGGTCTGATAGCTAACGCTATTCCTTTATGCTGTCTAAATATATTAACTCGAAAACGAAAGTCTCCAGGTAAATCTAGCCCAATATCAACCTCATAACCGTTTAGATATCTTTCTTTTTTTTGAGGTGTAATAAATGCTTCGATTATTTCAGACAGTTGATTGTCGTTTAATAAATTACTTTCTATCCGTTTAAATGCATCATAAATCTTTAGTGTCGGCTGTTCTCCTACAGAAAGAAATAGATCAGAAGCATTCTTGTCAACAGCCTCTTGTATCCATGACAAAAGACCGCATTTCTGTAATTGTTCAACCATATTATTAGACTGCATAAGAGGCGGGTCTGTTTTAGTAAGAATCGGATAAGTTTTTTCTTCACTTGGATCGTAAGTTCCCATCTTAATATCCCCCTTTGCTCAGTTAATGAGCATATTTATCTATTCAAATATTTTGTTTTTTTCCAAAATGAAAAATAATTTTCTTTAATTTCACAATATCAAACGGCTTTGTAATCAGATCATTCATTTGTGCATCTAAACAATCTTTAAAATCATCATCCGTGACCTCATCTGTCATCGCTATGATAGGTATTTCGCTTTGTTCTTGTTTTCTAATAATATCTGTTGCTTCTAGTCCACCCATCAAAGGCATCCGTATGTCCATAAAACAAATGTTATATTCTTTTTCTCCAATTTTCTCTACCGCCTCCATTCCATTCTTTGCAATATCCACACTGCATCCCAAAATTTCTAAATATGTCTTTAATGAATCTTGATATTCAATGTCATCTTCAGCTACAAGAACCTTTATCCCTCTTCCAATAGTATTTGTCATACTTACCTCTATTCCTAATATACGGCACGGAAATCATTGCTATTTTACGTTAAGAGTTTTGAATATTTTTTTTAAGAATATCTCTAATCTCTTTTAAAAGCTTGACGCTCTCTTTTTCTTCTAGAATTAATTGATTTTTAATGTCTTTCAAAAGTTCGACGGCTTCTTTTTCATAATAAATACTGCGTTTAAAAGTACCAACTGTAGACTCTTGCTTTGATTTATTAAAATTATTACGGTATTTATTGCTAGCCTCCACAATAGCATTGAAACTGAAACAAAAAATAGTGGTTACTATTACAATTAGTAAACATATTGAGAAATTTTTATTCATATTTATATCCTTTTATTTTTAATAAATTTTTTTATCCTCATCGAGGTTCGCCTAAAAATTTCTGTTTGCACCTTTCATAACAAAAGTAATTGATTGTTCCAGCTAATATATTCTTTATATCTGTCTTTTCCCCATCGCGACTACAAATGGGACATGTTTCCACGCCATCTCCTATTCTTCTTTTACCGGACGAAAAAAATATTCTTCGTTCATAATAACCGAATTCACCATTCCTTCTCGAATAAGCCAGCCTAAACTCATGAGGACAACATCTGAAGGTTCTCCTAGATAAACTTTAATTTCACGCACACATAAAGGGTCTTTCACTTCTGAAAAAAGTGTTAATATTTCTCCTGATACAATACCAAGTTTTAAGTTCATTCCACTGTCCATACATCCTCCTTTCTCCATTTAATTCTTAATTTGCATCGCACAATCTCAGGGCTGTATACCGCTTTGATACTGAAATGCCCTTTTAAACCTCTATTCAAATGAGTCGTGCTTAAAATTATTTCTGTAATTTCTTGAGATAAAATCTCATCTTGCTCATTATATAATGTTGCGTTTACATATGCTGTGGAGAGACTTTGACCTAAAGGCTTTCTTATAGGCCCACGAATATAAAGAATGTCTTCATTTTCTGTTTGCCTGACTCGTTCAAAATAAACATTCATTAAACTGCCTGCCAAGCCCTCATCTATTTCAACTTTAATGATATTCGTTGGAAGCCCCTGATTGGATGAAATAGCTGTATTAAAAGAATGGGCATGTTTATGGGTCAGACTTGTTACAGTCTGACAACCAGAAATTAAAAATATCATTATGATTAAAATTAAATAATCTATTTTAATCTTCTTCTTTCCCACTCCAATTGGCTTCTAATTTACATAACTTTATTTGAGAATTATATTTTGTTTTAATTGTAAAATAGCCTTTACTCCTTCTATAACGTCGCATTATATTAGGCGTTACAGATTTTCTTTCGACTGCAATTAAATTCCCCTCGGTATCAAAGAATTTAGCTGTTATAACAGCACCGGCAAGTATTGATTTACTCAAATTCTTTAATGATCCTTTAACATATAAGTATTCTTTCTTCCCAGATTTCTTCATCTTTGTTTTATGTTCTAAATAAACATTTCTTATTTTAGCTTCATCATAAGTTTCAGTTTCAACATCGATATTACCTTGAAAAGCGAAATTCTTTGTTCTAATCTCTTCTTTTGTAACCATAGAGTAAACATTTTGTATGCCAATAAAACTAAAGCTTAATAACAATACAATCAATAATTTTTTAAATTTCATAATAATTTCTCCTTTTAATTAAATTAGTTGAAGCAGTTTAAATTGCATCCCTATCTGTTTCACCAGTTCGTATGCTAACGACGCTTTCTACAGGATTGACAAATATTTTGCCGTCCCCCTTTCGCCCCGTATGAGCATGTTCCTTAATACATTCGACTATCGCTTCCACTTCTTCGTCATAACAAGCAATTTCAATCTTAACTTTTGGTGTAAAATCAATCATATCGGCTCTGGAATGATGAGGATACGCCTCATCTTTTTCTTTACCAAAACCTTTAATGTCATTCATGCTCATTCCTCGCACATGAATTTTGTGCAATGCATCTGTAACTTTTTGAAGCATAAACGGTTGAATGTAAGCTTTGATTTCTTTCATTGATCTCCCCTTTTTTAATATTCAATTTTTTCCTCTTTTACAAACCAACCATAAAATGCTGGTATTGCAAAAAGTGTTAAAAATGTTGATGAAATTAAACCCCCTATTACAACAATGGCCAGTGGCCTTTGCACCTCTGATCCCGTACCAGACGAAAGAACAAGAGGCATTAATCCTAAACCCGTCGTCATTGCCGTCATTAAAACTGGTCTAAGTCGATCACACGCTCCCTGAATGGATGCCTCTATGACTTCCATCCCTTGTAATCTTAGTTGACCAATATGAGAAACAAGAACTAACCCATTACCAACGGCAATACCAAATAAGGCAATAAAACCAACGGATGAAGGAACAGATAAGTTCTCCCCTGTAATTAACAATCCGATTAAACCTCCAACCAATGCTAATGGGATATTAAGAACAATAAGTGACGCTTTCTGCATAGAGTTAAAAGAGGAATACAGTAATAAAAAAATTAATCCGATTGTAATCGGTACAACAACCGCCAATCTTTTATTTGCCCTTTGTTGCAGCTCATAATCACCACCCCATTCAACAATATACCCTGGAGGAAAATCAATTTTCTCTTTTAAAACCTTTTGTCCTTCTTCAACGAAACCTCCGGTATCTCGTCCTCGAACATTTGCCTGAACAACAATTAAACGCTGATTATTTTCACGCTTGATTTGACGTGGGCCAATGACTTCACGAATAGAAGCTACTTGTGATAAAGGCACTCTGGCTCCATCAGGTGTAGGAAGAAGTAACCGCGCAATATCCTCTTTTGTTGCCCGTTCATTTTCTCGATAACGAACAAGAATATCAAATCGTTTAACACCTTCAAATACTTGACCAGAAATTTCACCTCCAATTGCCGTGCTTATAGTTGTCTGAACTTCTTCCATCGACATTCCATAGCGTGCAATTTTATGAGGATCTGGTGTAATAACAAGTTGCGGTACTCCCGTTACTTGATCAGCCTGAACATCAGCAGCACCTTTAACTTGACTGATAACTTCGACAACCTCATCTGCCAAGAATTTTAATTTATCTAAATCGCTACCGTAAATCTTGATGGCTAAACTTGCTCTAACCCCCTCTAACATTTCATCAATGGTCATAGCAATGGGTTGAGTAAAACCTAAATTAACACCAGGAAACTTTGCCATCTTTTGACTTATTTTCACAAATAATTCTTCCTGAGTTTTAGCAGTTGTCCATTCCTTACGTGGTTTTAAGCCAACAAACATCTCCGCACTATTAACTGGATCAGCGTGAGCACCTACTTCACCACGACCAACACGACTGACAACACGAGTTACTTCAGGAAATGTTAATAATTGCTTCTCCAACAAAAACGCTGTTTCTTTTGATGCAGTGAGTGAGATGGAAGGGGCCATTGTAGCCCGAACTACTAACGTTCCCTCTTGAAGTTCGGGAGTAAACTCTTTTCCTAAGAATGGAAATACTAAAAACCCTACAACTGCAATACCCAAAGTAACAAATACTGCTATTTTTCGATGCTTAACAAAAAAGTTTAAAGGGGGTTTATAAAATTTTAACAACCCATTCATTAATTCTTCGCCAAACGATATACGTCTTTTTTCATTATCGACCTTTTTAAGAATAAACGTACTTAACGCAGGAGCAAAAACCAAAGCATATATAAGTGAACTCAACATGGCTATGATGATTGTTACCGCCAATGGTTTGAATGTTTTCCCCTCAACTCCTTGTAAAGAAAGTAATGGCAGAAAAACAATAACAACAATAAGGATAGCAAACATAATTGGTTTGCCCATCTCCCGACAAGCTTCCATAATAATTTTTATCTTTGGCTGGTCCACAGATTCAGGTAATTTAAATCGACGGTCACAATTCTCAACCATAACAATAGAAGCATCCACCATCATCCCTATGGCTATCGCTAACCCACCTAAAGACATCAGGTTGGCTGATATTCCGTAATGTTTCATTAATATAAATGTTAAAAGAACACTAAAAGCAATCGCCCCAGCAACAATGAGTGATCCACTTAACCCGCCCATAAAGATAAATAGAATTAAAACAACTAATATGACCCCTTGAATAAGAGCGCTTGTTACGGTTTTAACACAAGCTTCAACGAGTTCTTTTTGATCATAGTAGGGAACAATTTTGATCCCTTCTGGCAAAGCATCGTTTATTGTTTCCAACTTTTTCTCAACATCTCGAATAACGGTTGAAGTATTTGTTCCAATTAATTTAACTACCATACCTGCGACAACTTCTCGTGTTCCATCTAAAGTCTGTAAACCTCGACGAACAGCCCCGCCAATTTTTATATCCGCCAATTCTTTTAAGTAAATTCTGGTATTATCTTCGACTGTCTTAATAACAATATCTTCTAAATACTCGACGTTTGTTATTAAACCAATAGATCGAATGATATATTCTTCTTGTCCTTTTTCGATAAATTGTGCACCAATGTTCAAATTATTCTTCTTAACAGCTTCAACGATTTCAGAAAGTGTAATGTTATAAGCTATTAACTTTTCTGGTTTAACAACAATTTGGTATTGACGTTCATCACCACCAATTCCAAGAACCTCTGTAACGCCAGTAACAGTTTGTAAATTAAATTTAACCAACCAATCCTGAATGGTACGCATCTCTTCTAATGTCCGTGTTCCTGTTTCATCTTCAAGATAATAGAAAAGAATTAACCCTAATCCTGTTGAGATTGGACCCATTTCAGGATCGCCCATACCCTCTGGTATTTGCTCACGTGCTTCCGTAAGCCTCTCTCCAACCAACTGTCTTGCCCAGTAAATATCAGTGCCATCTTTGAAATAAACATTTACTACCGAAAGTCCAAAGTTGGATACAGATCTAATTTTCTCAACATCAGGTAATCCATTCATCGCTGTTTCCACTGGGTAGGTTACAAGTTGCTCAACTTCTTCAGGAGCTAACCCTTCGGTTACCGTAAAGACTTGAACAAGTGAAGGTGTAACATCGGGAAAAGCATCTATTGGTAATCGATCATAAGACCATTTACCCAAAACACATATCGCTATGAAAGCGATAATAATTAAAAGACGGTTTTTTAATGAAAAATCTATAAGCTTATCTGTCATTATTTATCTCCATATATGATTAATGATTATGTCCATCCCCAAAGGCTTCTTTGGCCTGTTCGCTCTTAAGATAAAAACTTCCTTGAGTAACAACAATTTCGCCTTCATTTAGACCCTTTGTGACTTCAACATAATCATTTACATTACGACCTAGAACTACTTCTCTTAATTTTAGGTTATTTCCTTCTTCCGCTACAAAAACGACATTTTCCTCATTTAACTGTTGAACGGCTGATGAGGGAACTGCTACAACTTTCTTACCGGATGCATAGATTAATTCGCCTGAGACGAACATGCCTAATCTCAAAAGATGATCTGGATTATCAACATCAACCCGAACTTTAATAGCTTGTGTATGTTCATCAACCTGTGGGGAAATATAAACGACCTTTCCTTTAAAATTTTTACTAGGATATGCTGCCGTTGTTAAAG
The DNA here is from genome assembly GCA_029261055.1 of Candidatus Omnitrophota bacterium. Lineage (GTDB taxonomy): Bacteria > Omnitrophota > Gorgyraeia > Zapsychrales > Zapsychraceae > JAJDCA01. Next base: position 17,803 of record JAJDCA010000080.1, read on the forward strand.
TAACTTTCTGCCCTACTTTTACAAGACGAAGATCTCTCTCGTAGATATCAATCGTTGCTCTTAAAGTATCTACATCAATAATGCTTAATAATGACGTTAAGGAATCAACTCTATCTCCTGGGTTAACAAAGATTGATAATAGAACGCCATGTATTTCAGATTTAATATTTTCAAGTGTTCCATCAGCTTTGCGAATTGTAAGAAGATTCGTGCCTTTATTTACAATAATTCCTAAGTCAGCTTTTATTGACTTAACGGTTCCTTCACCTTCAAATGTAACGTAGGAATAATTCTCGGTATCCTTGGCTATTTTGCCGTAGACTTTAAGATGCCCACCTAGCTTTCTTTTTGAAACCTTTTCTGTCTTAAGTTGGATCATGGAACGAGATTCTTCGTCCAAACTAATGACACCTTCTTCTCCATGATCATCGTGCCCTTCATCTGAGTCAGACTTCTCCTTATGATCGTCGTGACCCTCATGAGAATCAGATTTTTCTTCATGATCATCATGTCCTTTATGCAAATCAGCTTCTTCTTCATCATGATCCTCTTCACCATGATCATGACCACCATGAGACTCTTTTTTACGTTCAGATTTACGCTCTTTATGACTATCATGGTCATGCCCTGATTCAGCATAAATCAGCTTAGGCACAACTTGTGCACCTACAAAAGAAACAATAAGAAAACCTAATATTAGATACATTTTTTTTGAATTCATTCTATGATCCCCTCCTTGACAGAGTTTCAATTATTTTTTGACAGTATATATTTTATATTCATAACCTGATTTAATCGTGGTCATGCCCTTTATCATCTTCATCATGCCCATCTTCTTTGTGGCCATGATCGTCTTCACCATCCTCATGCTCGCCGTGGTCTTTATCATGATCATGTTCTTCATGCTCATCTTCAGACCCTTTGTTATGGTCGTGCCCATCATGGGAATCTTCCTCATGTTCTTGTTCTTCTTCCTCATGAGCATGTCCCTTATGACCCTCCTCATCTTCTTGGTAATATTCACCATTTGTAGCTGCTGACACTCCTTGAACACTTGTGACTGACCACATAAAAAAACTTAATAGTATTGAAAAAATGATAGTTCTCATTATTTATTCTCCTTTAATTCAATTTCTCCACCGACGGCTTGTTCTAACACAGCCAATTTGCCTGCATAGTCAGCCAAAGTTTCTAAATATTCTTGTTTGGTTTCTTTATAAGATGCTAAACCTTCCAAATATATCAAAAAAGATGCTTCTCCCTCTTGATATTCGATAGTTATAATCCTTAATAATTCATTGGCCTCTTTAATGGCATTCTTCAAGTTAAGGACAGATCGTCGTGCCAAATTTGCATTTTGAAATGCTTTATAAACATCCAACTCAACCTCTCGCTTTAACGCATCAAGCATCATCTCTGCTGTTTCCTTTTCAATAGAAGCCTCTTTTATATCTTCCTGAAACTGATTCCAAATAGGAAATTCAAATGAAATACCAGCGCCAAGACCCCATAAAGTTTCTTCTCGCTCCGCGAATAATCCAAAGTTTACATCCGGCAGGCGTTGACGTTTGGAAAGTTGCAACTCTTTATCTTTCTTAGTAACCTCTTGTTCCTGATTTAAAATGTCTGCTCTTTCTTGTAAAGCAACGCTTAAAAGCTTATCAAGATTTTGATCCATGTCTTTGATCGTAAGATTATCTTTTAACGTTACTTCCTCACGCATATTTCTACCTAACAAAATGTTTAAATCACTGACAGATACTTTAAAATCATTCTCAACCTTAAGAAGATCGTTGCGAGCCTTGGCCACCGCCAATTTCGCTCTTGCTATTTCATGATTTCTTGCTTTTCCAGCGTTGTATTTAATGTTTACTTGATCCAACAAACGCTGTGCTCTTTCCATATTATCGCGGGAAAGATCAATGCTCTTTTGGTGTAGAAGGGTTTCGGTATATCGTTCTTTTACTTCCCGCCCTACCTCTAATAACAGATCCTTAAGCCCTAACTCTGCTTGTATTTTTTCATCTTTGGCTATACTTATTTTAAGCCCACGTTTGCCAAACGTTTGTATTGGTTGGCTAAAACTAACGCCCCCTTCTGTTGTATCTGAATTGAATGTATTTTCCCCACCTAAATCATTGGGAATTTTAGCAATTTCAAGTTCCAATTCAGGGTTAGCAAATTTTTTACTCTGCCTATATTTTGCTTCCGAAATCCTAACATTCTGCCGTGCCTCTTGAACACTCGGATTGTTTTGATAGGCAATAGAAAGAGCTTCCTCCATTGACAAAGAACTTTCCTTTGGGGAAGCAGCTATTGATGTTGCACAAAAAAGGGCTAATATCATGATCGATAAAATCGGCTCACGAATTCTCGTCTTTTGATAAAAAACTATTTTATTTCGCATTTTCATATCTTTATGTCCTCTTTGATAGAATATTGCTCTATTTAACAATTGTCTCTCCTGTATATGAGCATTTAAAATGCCGTCTACAGAGATCGGATTGCCTATATTTTAGATTCCGAAATACTGGACGTCTATTCCGTGGTCTACGTTTTCGATAAATGACTGAAACATTATTGAGCATGTTCATTAGATCACCTCACGAATTTAAATTTTATTTTATAACTTGTTGTAAAACAGTAACTTACGCACCGATAAATATTAACTGATGGTAAAAAAAGGGACCACTCCTATCCAAACAAACAAGATAGAAACAGCTAGGAATTATGAGGAATAAATTGGCGGTCGATTAACTTTATCTAAGGAAGGACCTTCATAAAGAAATGAAAATGTAGAAAGATACTGCGAGGATGTGTCTGACGTAAAATGATTAGTAGATGACTGAGTATCTACCGTTGCACTACAAGAGGCATGACATACAATAATGCCATGATGGCACTCTTGAGAGCTTTGCTGATCATTACAGAAAGCTTCATTCGGCATAACGGAAAAAAATAGAATACTAAGAAATAAAATTGTGAAAATTTTCTTTAACATTTTCTAAAGTATAAAATCTAAATTTCTGTTTGTCAAGTTTAATTAACAATCTTGTTTATGTTCATGTGATCAAAACCAACATCGAACAGACTTTCTGTAGACTGAATATTTATCACCAAATCTCTGTTCTAAGTATTTTTCCTCGGGAATCATGACACCGTACCATACAACAATTAGCGTGGGGATTAACAAAATCACTATCCAAATATTTCCAAATATGAAACCTATCCCCATCTGCAAAAGTGCCCTCCCAAAATACATTGGATGGCGAGACCGTTTATAGGGTCCTTTCATAATGAAAGATTTTACAGGTTTATACGGGCTTACGGGTGTTTTAGCCTTTTGAAAACGATCAACACACAAAACAAGAATTCTTATACCTGCAATGAGAAAAATAATTCCCAAAGGAATATGAATAATCTTCGGTATTCCACGTAAAGGCAGAAAGAAGTTTATAACAAATCCCAGAGCTATAGATATTATAAAAATATATTCTGCCTGGGTTATAACTTCTGCATGATTTTCTTTTAATGATTTCATATGTTGTCGAAATAAATAACTTTCTAAATTTTGATTACATCTTTTTAGTAGACGTTAACATAAACATTAAATATTTTCAAATTATTCAATTTCGGCAAGTCTTTTATCTTATAATTAATCATCATCGTCCCCTGCAAAGGTTTCTTTATCTAGTTCACTCTTAAGATAAAAACTTCCACGCGTAACAACGATCTCACCTTCATCTAGCCCCTTTATGATTTCAACGTAATCATCCACAGTAGGACCTAGAACAACTTCCCTTAATTTTAAATTATTACCTTCTTTAGCTACAAAAACGATACTCTCTCCATTCATTTGCTGAATAGCATCTAAAGGAACAGCCAAGACTTTTTTATCTGATGAGTGAAATAATTTTCCAGAAACAAACATCCCCAAACGCAAAAGATGTTCAGGATTAGCCACATCAATCCGAACTTTAATAGCTTGGGTGCGCTCATCGACCTGCGGTGAAATATAGACCACTTTTCCATCAAATTTTTTATTTGGATATGCAGCAGTCGTTAAGATAACCTTGTGTCCTACTTTGACAAGACGAAGGTCTGTCTCATAGATATCAATCGTTGCACGTAAAGTATCTACATTAATAAGGCTTAATAATGAGGTTAGAGGATCAACTCTATCTCCTGGTTTCACAAAAATGGACAAAACAGCTCCATGTGCTTCTGAATAGATTTTTTTAATAGTTCCATCATCCTTACGAACAGTTAAAAGATGATCTCCTTTATTAACCTCGGAGCCTAATTTTATCTGAATGGTATCAACACCTCCTTCACCATCATATGTGACGTAGGAATAATCCTCTGTATCCTTAGACACTTTTCCATATATTTTTAAGTACTCATCAAGATTTCTTTTTGAGACTTTCTCCGTTTTAAGCTGAATCATAGACCGGGCTTCTTTGTCTAAGTTAATAACACCTTTTTCATGCTCTTCATGCACTTCTTCTAAAGCATAAGCAAGATGAGGATTGATCTGTATAATTGAAATATAAAAAATACTGAAGACAAATAAATATAGTTTAAAGCTTTGCATTAATGAACCTCCTCATAATTTATACTGACACTGATGGATATCTTTAATTCTTTAAAAATTAATTGATATATCTCTTGAATGAAGAAAAATTAAAAATAAAACAATTTGGATGTGTTAAATAGAAGAAATTGGGGGACGATGAATTTGGTCAAGGATGGGTTCTTGATAATGAAATGTGCAATTTAAAGCAATATTTGGGGATTGTCCTATTGATGATTGTATCATCTGGACATCCGGCACGACAACATTATTGCAGGAAAAACATGCCAAAACACAATGATGCTGATGGCTATTCGCATCAAAGTTATGTTCTTGGCAAAAGGCATCTACTGGAATAGTTAATACCATAATACTAAGAAGAATTATAATAATTAATCGCTTCATAATGATAGAGCCTACCTTTGGAATTCTTGTAGGTCAAAGCTTTTGCTACTGAAACTTTCAAAAGTTGAAATGATCATATTGTCAATATTAATTATAATCTAACAATTTCTATATGGTTCTTTTTTTTCTGTAATCATTGGAAGTGTCTTTGATTTTTCAGCGTTAAGTTGAATATGGGCTTTCCATTTCTCTGGAACATCTTCTTCAGGAAAAATAGCTTGCACAGGACACTCTGTAACACAAGCCCCGCAATCGATACATACATCAGGATCAATAACCAGCATTTCTTCATCTTCATGAAAACAGTCAACAGGGCAGACGACTACACAGTCAGTGTATTTTTGTTTTATACAAGGTTCTGTAACAACATAGGTCATTTTATCTTTCCTTTTTTTTAAAATAGCAATAAATGAACTTTTGATCGGCTCCCCAGGGAGTTACGTGAGTTTCATTTACACTCTTAATAAACTTAAAAGATTTACCCAATTCATTCTTCATTTTTTTTGTATCATACTGTTCAATATTCAAGCCACTACATTTTGGTGGTCCAGCAATGGTAAAAGTTGAGATGATTATATGAGCGCCTGGATTCAAAGCTTGATTCATACACTTCACATATTTTCTCCTATCTTTTACATCTGTAAGAAAATGAAAAACAGCGCGATCATGCCATAAGTCATATTTATTTGAAGGATTATGTTCTGTTACATCAGACTCTATCCAAGTCACATCATCAGCCCGTTTTTTTAATCGTTCTTTAGCATAACCAATTGCTTTTGATGAGATATCGAGAACAGTTAAATTTTTGAATCCTTTATCAAAAAGTTTATCTACTAGTACGGAAGCTCCTCCGCCAACATCTATAATATTATTGGTGTAATTTATTCCGGTAGATATAATAAAATCCAATGATACCGTTGGCTGTGTTTGATACCAACTAACTTTTGTTGGCATCTTGGTCTCATATACGTTTTCCCAATGTGCTTTTCGATTAAAATTCATAGTTTAACTCCTCCCTTTTATATGCCATTTACGTCCCTCCATACATTATGATATGATAATTTTCGCATTTTTTTATTTCATCCTGACAAACTATCCCTTTTGATACACAGTACTTCAGGAGTTAATCTGCTGGCCTGCTTTTTTCCACGCATCGAAGCCGTCTATAAGATGGCAAACACCGGACAAGCCCTTTTCCTTGGCAGTACGCACCGCAAGCGCTGAACGCTCACCAAAGGCGCAGTAAAAAAATATCCGTTTCGCACCTGAAAATATTTCTTTGTGCATTGGGTTGTTACGGTCGATATAGGCCTCAAGGTGTGGATAAGGTACATGCACGGAGCCGGGAATAAATCCTTCTTTTTTTCGTTCCTTATCTTCACGTAGATCGACCCAAATGACACCCGGATTCTTGAGATATCCACTGGCTTGCTCGACTGTGAGCGCCTTGTCTGGCGTTAGGGCTTCGGTTTGACAATGTCCGATTGAGATGTTGGCTGGCACAGCCACGTCCATCAATTTCGGGTTGGGCAAAGTAAGGTTATTCATAAGTTCGACATATTGCTCGATGGATCTCACTTGCAGGCGCGGATTCCGCAGTCGTTCCTCGCCGATTGTTGAGACGGTCTCGCCCTTGTAGTCGTGTGCGGGATAAACCAGCGTCGTATCTGGCATCCGCAGGAGTTTATTAAACAAAGAGTCATATTGTGCCCGCGGATCACCACTTTGGAAATCCGTGCGTCCCGTACCTCTAATCAATAATGTGTCCCCGGTGAATATGCAGCCAGGCAAATGGAAACTATAGGAGTCAATCGTATGGCCCGGAGTATAAAGCACATTCAAGCTGAGCCCATCAATGTCGATCGTATCTCCCTCTTTCACGCGCATGGAGACGACATCGACTGGGCTTTGTTCGCCCATGACGGTGATACAACGCGTCTTATCGCGCAGTTCTCCTAATCCTGTGATGTGATCGGCATGAACATGGGTATCTGCCGCCTTAACCAGCTTTAATTCAAGCCGTTCCATTAAATTGAGGTAATTTTGTACATGCTCCAAAACCGGATCAATGATAAGTGCCTCACCGCCCTTGCGGCTAGCCAGTATGTATGTGAATGTGCTCGACTCTTGATCGAATAGCTGCTTAAAAATCATGCGCTCTCCCCTTCTTCAACCATTTTTTATTATATGACAGTGAAAAATACAGTTACAAACTATTTCTTCTTAACAGCCTTTGAAATTTTATCTAATTTCACCACGATAAGTATCGTAAAAACTATAAACCAGATAAAGACTACCCATCCTAACAAATAACCCATTGAACCCATCAAATAACCTTGATTTGAATAAAAAGGACACCACATTTCAAACCTCCTTTAGTTTATCTACTAGGGAGAAACATTAAGTCCCTCCCTGTCCTTAACTTACTTAAGTTTTTATTTAACAGCAGGATCCATGAGAACCATGATAATAGCCACTGCCTTTTCCCCCTCCCATACAATTCATGGGACATCCACAATCTACATAAGAATCTGAATGCTGGCCATAACCAAAGGAATCTTTATACCAACTGGCATTGGCCTGAATTTCCTTAATGATTTGCGAGTCATCTGAGGTGACGGTAATTTGAACTCCATTATCAATATTTTTGACCTCAGTATTGACCTGATCCCTTGAATAATGGGCAGAAACATTGCTTATAGCGATGAAACCACCAAATAAAACGGTTACTGCAAGAATTATAAATATTTTTTTATTCATTTTTTACCCCCATTTCTTTTCCAATGTTCATTAAAAAATTGTTAATTAACCTTTTGCATATTCGTTCTATTTTTTCCTCACCTCCTTAATTTTTTGGTTTCCATCTGTAAAGACGAAGAAAATTGCAAAACGTTACGAAAAATTTTTAATTATCTTCAGTGATTCCATGAACACCACTCATTAGGAGGCACTCTCTCATATTTCATATCATCCATCCATTTCATGCGGCTACCGCACGTCTCAATAGCTTTCTCCAGCGCTTGTTTCTGATGTTGAGGTGCTTTATCTCTAAAATTCTCTAAGATATCCTTATTATAAGCATTTAAATGTTGTAATTTTGAGACGTAAACAGTCCTCTGCGGCTTGGGCAGCTTTGAGATATCATGTACGGCTAAAGCTGCTTCATTAAGCATGGCTTGAATGAGTTGAGTATCTAACTCTCCATTTTCTTCAAAATATTGGACTAGCTCTTGAGTCCTTTCTTCTGAAAAAGTCAGGCGAAGTTCTGCCTTTCCTTCGGAATTGGGCGTTAAGTAAAATCTGACTTTCTCTGTAACAATCTTGATAGGATACAGGATATCTCCGGGAAAACTTGCTGCTGAAATATTCACTGTCCCCCAAGAAACAAAGATAAGGACTAAAGCAAAAACAACCCCCCTCTGCCAAGCAGGAGAAGGAAAATTGAAAAACCATCGCCATTTAAAAGAAGGAGATTCTTCAACGTCATCTGAAAATTGTTCCTTTTGACGTTGCAGCTCTTTTCCGACATTAATAAGAGTAGAGGCAAAGGCTTCATCGCGTATCTGCGGTAATGTTGAGTCATACATATCTGTCATAATAACAAGGAGTTGCTCTAATTGCTCTTTATGCTCAGGGTAGTCCTTAACTACTTCATCCAGAGCTTCTCCCTGCATGATCCGGTTAATACAAAGGTCTAAAATGTCTTCAAAAGAGTTAATCATAATTATTTCATCTCTCGTTTTAAAACATCTCTTAAAGTCGTAAGGGCTCGAAACTGTAGAAGCTTAACTGCCCCGACTGACTTATTAATGCTTCGCGCTATTTCCTCATTAGAATGCCCTTCAATAAACTTGAGTGTGATTACTTCCTTCTGATCATCTGTTAAAAATTGAAGCATTTTCTTTATATCTTCTGGATAAAGCGAATCTCTATTATTCTTATCTTTTGCCGCTGTAATCTCTTGCACTTCATTCAAGGATGTTTCCTTCTTTCCCCCTTTTTTCCTGTAATAATCAATAAGCACATTTTTGGCTATTCGAAAAAGCCACGCTATAAAATTGCCTTTTTGTTTTTCTATCGCTGAAACCATCCTGACAAAAACATCATTAGTTAAATCTTCAGCATCTTCTTTTAAGTTCGTTCGATAATACAGATATCGAAAAATAAACGGATAACTTTCTTTTACCAATGTCGCAAGGGCGTCTTCATCAAGCAATCGTGCTCTTTTAACAACATTTTCTGGAATGTCTAATCTCTTAGTCTTTTCCATAATATATAGACGAAAAATAGCCAAATAAGTTACGCATTTTTTATATTTCGCATCCTATTGTATAATCCTGTTATACCTATTAAAATCATCACGAAACAAAGAATTTGTCCCATAGAAAAATTACCGAATACAAAGCCCATATGTTCATCTGGTTGTCGCACATATTCTATAAAGAACCTGACGCACCCATAACCTATAAAATAAAGAAAAAACAAAAAACCGTCTGGATATTTCTTTTTGCGTATATTCCATAAAATTACAAATAAAATTATCCCTTCAAAAAAAGCTTCGTAGAGTTGTGATGGATGCCTTAGTTGACTCAAGGAATCAGTTGGAAAATACATCCCCCAAGGCACGTCAGTAATTCGTCCATAAAGCTCACCGTTAAGAAAATTACCTATTCGGCCAAGAGTATATCCTAACGGGATAGTTGGAATAAGTAGATCCGTGAAATTCCAAAAATTAATTTTCTTTTTAGAACAATATATTTTTGTTGCTAAAAATAAACCTATAACACCTCCGTGATAAGATAATCCAAGAATACCCACATACCGGACTCCATTAGTAAAATCGAATGGAAGAAATATTTCCAACGGGTGAAAAATAAAGTACCCTAAGTTGTAAAATAAAACATAGCCCAGCCTCCCGCCCAATATGACTCCTAAAATAGCCCATTGAAAATAATCTAATATTGTTTCTTTCGTATATGCGTATCGATCCCTTTTTATTCTGTATAAAACAAGACAGTAGACCGTAACAATTGCTGCCAAATACATCAACGAATAATAGCGTAATTGAAACGAGCCAATTTCAAAAATATTGGGAGTAATATTCTCGGGTAGATGTTGCCAATAATTCATATATTGTCTTCCCATGTCTTTTGCTTTATGCATCCTATGACCATGAAAAAAGCACCAATTGTAATAGCACTGTCAGCGATATTGAATATAGGCCATATTCTAAAATCAATAAAATCAATTACATACCCTAGGTAAATACGGTTAAGCAAATTGCTAATTGCACCTCCTAGTATTAGAGAAAATGATGTGACGTACAGCCGGTTTAGTTTGCCTTGATTGTTCCAATAATAGTAAATATTAAACACCAGAAGAAGAATCGCTACAATCGGAATAATAATCCATACAAAACCGGCATCTTTAAACATTCCAAATGCAATCCCTGTGTTATGGCCAAGAGTAAAATGAAACACCTTGGGTATAACGGGAATAGATTCTCCCAATGAAAGAACTTCCGAGAAAAAATTCTTTAAGAACTGATCAATAAAAACAACTAAAAATATCGTTATAAAAGTTATCAAAATATCAATATTGGATCGACTGTGCTCTTTTATATTCATAATCAAAGTATTCATTTTTTAATTTAAAAATAAAAATTTTACTAAACACAATAAATAATAAATGGATTAATTACTAAGGAAAAAAGGGGTGGATTTAAGAAGAGTGAATCGGTGGGCGATGTGCCTTTTCGAGGATAGGGTCCTGATGATCAAAAAAGTAACAGAAGACCATCTTTGAATATGGTTTTGTAAATGATGAATGGGTTTGAATATCCGGCAAGGTAGCGTTATGACATGATAAACACATAAAAATACAACCCTGTGCAGCATCCTTATCCATACCGTTATCAGAACAATATGCATATAAAGGTAGAGAAAACATAACAATAGATATTAGTATTATAACTATCAACCGTTTCATAATTTAAAAGTTATCATTTATCTTAGTAGAAGTCAAACATTTTGAAATTGCTATTTGCAACTCCTCCTAAAAATTATTTAACAATAATTCTTTTCTTCCTGCCTTGGCAGGCATTTAACAGCACCGTAAGAACAAAAGACGCAACAGTCCCCTTCTTTTGGCTTTAATTTTACTCCACAATTAGAACAGTTGTAAAAAAACTGGCAAGCAGATGTTGGTATTGTTTCTTCTTTTTCAAAACCACATTCAGGACACTTAATTATTGATTTTAATTTAGCCATTTGATAGCTTTAGAATGAGTTATTTGTAACAGATATCAAGCCCTATCCTGTTCATACTTAAAAGCATATTTGATCGAAAGCTCTGCTTTTTCTAATTCCTTACCGAGATAAGCGGCGTGACTCAACAGAGAAACCCACTTATTATCAACTATCTGCATATATAAACTCTTTGCATTATCTCCCTCTATCGTATGTTGTAGTTTATTATCATAAGAATAATGCTCGACAATAATCGTTCTTTTTTTATTCTGAGGATAAAGAACAAAATATCCCGCTTTATCCATTTTAACTGGACTGTTTTCATTAGCATTTGTTATCGGTTCATCTGATTTACGATTACCTTCATTTACATCATGGCAACCACATTTTGATGACGCACTCCCGTTTGAAACCTCTTTAATTTTTTCAAGTATTTCATTTACATTTTCACAACCAATCATATCAACAACTTCTATTTGGCTTCTAAATAAATCAATGTCTTTCTTGGTTATGTTTCTTAAAACCGGCTTCTTTCCTTTTGCACCAACTATTTTCATGTTTTCATCCACACCATTTTTCCATAAAGATAGAATTGTATTACCAGTTAAATGCCCCTTTGCTTCCTTCCCTGCTAAAATTAAAGTTTTTATTGTCGGATTTGACACGATATTCTTAATAACTTTATCGATACCTATATTCTCCGTTTCAGTCTTTCCGACTATACAAAGCTCACGTGGTCTATTCTTAGCTAATTCTTCGACTAATTCAACGCTCGCCAAAGTGGTCACTGCCACAGGACAAGATGTATCAGTGCCATCACAAAACGATGAATAATCAGCCGTAATAACAGGCCATTCTTCTTCACGCACTTCAAAACTGCAACTTAAGTCCTTATTTTCAGTTAACTCAGGAAAGGTTTCATTTAATACATTCATGACAACTGCAGGATAACAATGCTCACAACCCAGACAAGCATATTTGATTTCTTTCATTTTGTTGAGCCACGATTTACTTTTTTCCTTCAAAAGGCTAAGCTCTTTAGTCTGGTCACCCGAAGAAATAGTCTCTATAAATTCTAAAGTCTCTTTCATACATCCGCATTTTTGACATTTGGGCAAACTAATGCCCTCATGTAATTCAGATTCTATTTTTTTAATCGATTCGTCATTTGACATAATTATGGCCAATTACCTTTTGTAAGATTGCATTTCTTAGGATTTTTTGCTTTCTTTTTAATCCAAAAATAACCCACTGTAACTGAAATCAATGTAATAACAAACACTAATGGTTTGGTAAAGCCTAATACAGATGAGCCAAAAAATCCTAAATAAACTACCAGCATAGGAGATCCACAACAGCCAATAAGGAAACATCCCAAGAAATAAAGTAGTCCTGTTAGCGTAATACCCCCTATAACTCCTTCAACACACTGCTTATTTAAAGCCATGAACTGAAAGAAAGCATACACCGTAAAACTAATGGCTAATGCATATGACAGTCCGATAAAGAAATCTAACTGTTGAAAATACATTAAAACAAAATTGGCATCCTGCATTTGAGCCCAATTTTTATATATCTGGGTGTTCTTATTAACTGTATAAAATAGATGTAGAAAAAAAACGAATACGAGCGAGAAAACAATGTAGAAGTGTTCTTTTTTCACTTTACTTCCACCTTTTGCGATTCAAAGATATAACCTTCCCCCTCAATCTTCTTTAGCTCGCCAAAAACAGTAACTTCACTATCTTTTTGCGGTATTTCACCACTACATTTAACTGGTAAGATAAGACATCCATCATCACACCCTAAGCCAAACATCGACTTTGCACTGTCAACCATAGCTACTTTTCCTTCCACAGTAATGTAGCCTGTAAACTGATCCGGATTCATCAACACATTGTCTAGATTTGTAATAATTGTAGGGTTAATTGCATCACTACTTGACTTACCAACCTCATTAGTCTTTGTTTTGTCTAATTTTCCCATTCCAACAGAAGCACATATTAAAATTGCCGTTAAAATTAAAATGTTATTTTTCATATTATCTCCAATTTAGACAAATTTCTTATTTTGAATACCCAAATGACATTTTCCATTTTTTCTTAATTCTAGACGTATTTTGAATCGTTTCAAATCTTCCGCATATATATTTCCATTAAGTTTTAAGATTGATTGACAAAGAGAGGAGATAAATCCAGGTTGAAAGTTACAAGCAGAATAATTAACCCATCGTCCCTCTTTTCTGGATTGTATAAGACCAGCATTAATAAGAATATCCTGATGCTTTGTCAGATTATATTGTGGGACTTCTAGGGAATCAACCAACTCACACCCACAAAGTTCCTTCTTTGTCTTAAGTAAAAGGTACATCACTCGCAATCTTGTTGGTTCACTTATCGCCTTTAGTATTTTTGTCTCATTCATCATTTTTCCTCGCTTTCATACTTGCATTACTATGCAAGTATATATCCAAAAATACACATTGTCAATAATTTTAAGGTTACAGCATCATTTAAACCACTATTAAAAAATTATTTAGAAACAATTTTTTTCTTCCTGCTTTGGCGGGCATTTGACCGTGCCAAATGAACAAAATACACAACAATCCCCTTCTTTTGGCTTTAATCTTGCTCCGCAATTTGTGCAATTATAAAAAAATTGGCAAGAATTCGTCGGCATGGTTTTTTCTTTTTTAAAACCACATTTAGGACATGTAAGGAGAGAACGCATTAACATTATTTGCACCTGCAGGAAATTTTTAGCCTAAAATTGGCGAGAGAAATACCAATCAAAAGGAATGCCCCAGCGTACATCAACAGTTGGCTGAACCAAATATATCTACCCGCATAGATACCAAAGGCTCCCATCATGCCAACCACTAATATCCACCATTGTTTATGTAAACGGACGGCCCAAGCAAGGGAAGCGAGAGATATTAAAAGGAGCACAACAAGAAATGGCTGTAGAAATGCAACGCTGACCGCAAATCCCAATCCAATAGAAGCCAGAAATGCCCCTAGAGCTGGAATACAGAGTGGACAGACAATAGCTACTAGAGCAGAAAGCACTGAGGTTATCTGCGCTACCCATTTTGGTTTTTTTATACTTTTTGCCATTATGCCTGTCCGATTCCCGCGGCCATTAATGCTTCCCTATTAGGATTGCCCATTTGGCAACATTCCACAATTTTTCCATCAACAACAACCGTGGACACTGAATTAATACCGTATGCCTTTGACTTCTTAATGCACTCTTTCGTTTTACAGGGATTTGATAGATCGTGCACGGTAACGTCACAATTCGGACACGCCAGTTCCTTTACAAGCTGCACGGTCTCATCGCAGAGATAGCAGCCGCTTGTAAACACCTCAACATTTCTTTTTGTCATTTTCTTTTCCTCCCTTCTGTTTCAATCTGCGGGCATACCGAATATTTCATCTTCTTAGCCTGTTTCGGTTTTACCCATTTGTTTAATTTTTCTTCCAATCGTTTTTTAGCTGTGTTAAGTTCCACAATTTTATCTTCATATTTTTTTATTTTCTTTGTAAATAAATTACGAACCAAATTACAACACGGTTTAAGTCCATCTTCCGCACAATAAATAATTTCTTTAATTTCCGAAAGTTTTAATCCAAGTTCTTTTGCCTTTTTAATAAACAATAACTTATCAACATCTTTTTGACTATAAAACCGATAATCAGATCTCGTTCTTTTTGGTTTATCTAATATGCCGAATTCCTCGTAGTAGCGGATCGTTTTTGTGGAAACACCCGTCTCTTCACTTAATTTTCCAATTAATATTTTTTTGTTTTGCATATTTTAACCTCAAATATAGTATACACCTTCCAGTATACTAGAAGGTCAAGAGGTATTAATTAAAACTTTTTAAAGAATTTAATTCAGTGGGTAGGAGAACGAGGGCAGATTAATTAACCGTTCTTATATTTGTTTCAATATTCCGGACAGCGACAGGGCGGCCTGGCACTAATGTAATATCTGGGTTTTCGCTAAGTCGTCTTATCCAGTTTTTAGAACCTTTCGGTTTCCAATAAAGAATATATTGACCATAGGGGACATTTTTAAATGTATAAAGGCCAAACTCATCTGTAATCGCTTTGAAAGACTCTTCTTCTTCTTTTTCCTCTGAACCAGAAAACATGTTTAGCATTCTATCTTTAACCGAATCAGCAACTTTAAGAACCCGTATTTCACAATTTGAAAGCGGCTCTCCTTTCATCAATATTTTTCCTTGAATGACACGATCCTGCGACAACATTTCTTGAATGGAATCAGCAAATGGTTGTGACGTTATTGTGGATACTGTTTGTTGGGCAGGATGATTTTGTCCCAAATTTTTTAGTGATTCAGATCCACTGACTTGAACACTTTGTTTAGGCAGCCGCAAGGTAATGGTTTCACCATCATCAATCCAAATCACTTTTTGCAAAGCAGAAGACTGCTTTGAAGGAGGTTTTTCACCAGCTTCAATCCGTTTAATCTCATTTTTTGGGAACCTAATAATTATTGAATCAGGATATTCTTCAAGGACTTCTCCCTGGTTTCCTGATTTTTTATTCTGAAGATAAATGGTATCTGCATTAGCCGTTATCCCCATCAAAAATAAAAAATAAAATATTCCTGCAACAATGTTAATTTTCATAATTTTAAAATATGTTATTATTAATATTTAATTGTATTATTTTTTGATGGTGAAGTCAATTTTAGATGTATCGCTTGAAGAAACAGTCACCTCTGACTGGGAAGGTCGAAGTTTCTTATGCCAAGTCTTTAAAGTATATGTACCTTCAGGAACATTCTCAATGGTATAATCTCCATTCTCATCTGTGACAGCAAAATAAGGTGTCGGTAAAACGACAATCCACCCTTCCATTTCCGGATGCAAATTACAAAGAATAACGGCCTCTCCCAGCTTACTAAAAGTATATGCTCTTTTCTCTCCTTGCCCCCATGAGCCTAAGTTAAACTCGTCTGCTGCTTCATCAGGGGAAAACACATTATGAGTAAATGCATCGCTGTTTAGGAAATCCACTGTTGTTCCTTTCAGAATTGGAAGAACATGGGGAACAAATTCTTTAGCTAATTGATTACTTAAGACAGGTTCAACGGAAGGGTCAAACTCTTTACCTTCAATTGTATCGACATAAACAACTGCATCTTGATTACCTTTTACTCCTTTGGCTTCGAGGTGTCCTGTAATTGTCCCTGCCCAAACAGACGAAGCCAGACAAAAAACGCCAACATTAATTAATATTAAAGTTGTTTTGAAACTACATTTTCTATATTTCATGGTTTATTCAACCTTTCATTTTTATACACTATGAGGTCACAAATAAAGCCTTTCTGAACTCAATAATGCTCAATCTATAACCTCATAGAGTTCTATATTAATATGAAAAATCTAGCCTTAATTTAAAACTGTCAGATGCGTCGCCATCCTTATCTGATAAACCAATAGACGCTTCGGGAATAATACGCAGATTAGGCCGTGCAAAAATTGGCATGCTCAATGCAAGACGACTTGTATTATCTGCTGGATTAGACGCTCCTAGTACCGAAACGTTTTCGACATTGAGACGGTCATACCGTGCTGCAAGGGCTAACCATGGATAAATATAAGCAGTTGCTTCAGTATAAAAGCCCCACGTACTTATATCTTCATCAATGGTGCTGTTAAATTGACCCGCCGCAGCATCATCCTGTTGATAAAGATAGACCATGTCGACATTATAACGGTCCCGATTGGCTCTTAAAAATCCCGTGATACGGTAAAATTGAGAATCTGTATCTGTCGCTGCGTCAATCTGGTTAAAACCCAAATACCCTGTTGTTCCTACCGTAACGGAAGGCCCTTGATCAAAGTAGGAGAATCCGGAAGCAATCTGATCTCCTGTTCCAGAATCGGCGGCACCTGTAAAGGAGAGGCCTCCAAATTTATGTTCAAGTCTGACATAAACATCTTTTTCTGTATTATTGTCACCAAAAGATTCACTAGCCCCGTCTACAGCCTTTCCGTTGAGAACACCTGTAGCATATCGAAATCGTTTGTTAATAGTACCATGCATCTCAATACCTGATTGGCTGTCTCTTACACGCGGCTGGCTGTCAGAGGAAATCCGAAAATCATAAATAGTCGGCCTTGATGCCAATAGGTTTTGATTATGCGTTGAGAATGGCATAGCCATTGGATCAAAATAACCACCACGAATATTAATAAGTCCATTAGGAATACCAAATTTTCCTGCTAAAACATCATTGTACATGAGGAAGACTCTTTCGACGGCAGCTCTTTCACTTTCGTCCTGAAGAGCAAAACCCAAGTTAAACGCAAGTTTTTCCCCCATTGTTCCTAATGACATGAGTTCTATTTCGTGGGGAAATTCAAACTCAGATTTTGATTCTCCAGCAGCCGTTGATTTAGACTGATCATAATTATATTGGCTGATAACTCTTAGAGCAATAGGAACATTGCCCGGGATACTCCCAGGCCAAACAGCATCGGGCCAAACTCTTTTATAGGCTTCTGACCCAAGCCAAACAGGAGGCTCTTTGACAAAAACTTCGTCGTCAGGAAGTCGATAACCATTATTCTTAAAAGAATTCCCAAAAGCGTTTAATTTCGGAAACCCAGCGTGGCACGTCATACAACTTGTCTGATACTTGCGGGAAAATGTTGGAACGGCATTAGCGTCATCGATATGAATTACAAAACTGCAAATGATTACTAAAACCATTGTAACAATTGAAATCAATCCTCGATGAAACAACCTATTAGTTATTTCTTTCATTATTCCCCCTGTTTGTAGTTACGTGCTGTATGAATTTTATTATTATATTTTCTTTCAAGATATGAATTTATATCACACTGCTTAGCGAAAATCAGTGACATTTGTCACTTTTCGGAGGTTTTTTATTCACTTGTTTCTTCTTGTTCCCATGGATAAAGAGTCAGTAAATAGGCAATGATACTATCAATATCCTTATCGCTTAATCCCTTTGCCCAACTCGGCATATGCAAAAGCGGTTCAGGGCCCTCTGGATCAGCTTTCCCTGCCGGGCTCCCCCTTTTTATGACATTGCGAATGGCACGGTACTGGGCTAAAACCCTTCCTCTTTTGGGCACATCTAATTTGGGAGACATTTTGGTTATATCCACGCCATTTTTTAATAACTCTGAAACTTTATTCGCATTTTCCGGTTCATCAAGAAACATTCTTTCCGCTAAAATATTAAGTTCCGGGACTGTTCTCTTTATATAATTGATATTTTTGACACCCCCTTTTGCATCTGTTCCATGACAGGCAACGCAATATTTGCGATAAAGCGGCTCTCCATGAACTGTTTCAGGTTGTTTTCCTTCTTGAATTTCTGCAAGATAAGAAATCGGAACCTCTTTTTTTGACAAACCTTTCAGAAATACAGTCAGGGCTAGGATTTCTTCTTCTGAGAAATTGAAGTCTGGCATAGCTGTGATTTCCGGTTGGGCCCCTGGTTGTTTTACAGATTCATAAATATACGCAATATTAGCATTGTGGTGAAACCTATCGAGCAATTCTTCTGAAACAGGATGCTTAAGATGAATGTTTGCATCTGAAATATTCGTTAACTCCGGCGCAAGATTTCCACCTTTTCCTCTAAGTTCATGACATCCTAAACATCCATTACGAAGGAATAAATCTTTTCCTTTTTTCACTAAAGTGAGTTCCGGGAGAGATTCTACGTTGTGACAACGAACACAGTTGGATTCAAGAAAAGGAGGATACATCAAAGGTTTCTCCCAGAAGGCCACAGACACACCATGTGCCTCTTTTTTAGTCACTGCGCGCCCCTGACCATCATGACATACCGTACAACCGACTTTTTCTAATTCATGATCCCCCAAGATATCGCCAGGATGAACTTTAATGGGTTGTGGAACATTAACCATCCTGGGGTCTTCTATCCCAACATGACAGATAACGCACCTATCAACACGGTTTAATTCAGGCACAACAATTTGACGCATTTTTATTTCATAATTATCAGCTAATTTTTGTTCCTTCTTATCAATCGCCTTCTTTTTAAGTTCTTTTTTATAAAGTTTTTGGAATGGTTGCCATTCATTGTTTATATTTTCACGATATGCTTCAGCTAACAAAACAGCAATAAGTATAAGACTAGAAATTAAAATTATTTTCTCTGTTTTCATGTGCACTTTCTAAATATATTACCTGTTATCTAATTTAATGAACAGGCCATTGACTTTTTAACCAGTAAAAATCCCAATTAGGTCCTCGATGATAAGTGGCGAAATAAGTTAAAATGACAAAAGCGACCAAGAAACAAGTAAAAAGAGCAATGGCTGCCATACGTGTAGATTTATATTTTGCCATACAATAAAATGACCAAAAGACAAAAAATGTCACTAAAACCGTTCCGGGATTAATAAAGGTAATAACAAGCTGTGGTATGTTAGGAACCCAATTCCTTAGCCAACCAAAACTCACTGTGAAAATGAGCATCCCGATAACAGTCGCAGCGGAAAAACCAAAAGAAATCCATGCCACACGCCTACTTTCTTTATTTCGAAGCCATCGACCAATTTCTTGTTTTTCTTTGTCTAAATAAGGTATCAACGCTAATCCCAACAGAGCGAGTGTGGGGATTCCAACGCCACCCATAAAGGCAGAATATGAAACCAATTCCTGAAGTCCTAAAAAATACCAAGGTGCTTTTGCGGGATTCTCGGGGACAACAGGATTAGCCATCTCTTTTAACGGGGCATCAACAAAATAGGCATAAACACAAATAAAAGTAAAAGTTATCATAAAAAGAGCAGCTATTCTAATCATCATATGCGGCCAACTAGAAACTGTTTGCTCGGGGCCTCTTTCAACAGCATTGGATTCACCTTTAACAATACACATAAGCCCGTACGTCTTCTCAGGTGCATAGTTAAATGTTTTATCGGATAAAGGATCTTTAGGTATTCCTTCGAGTTCTTTCTCTTTAATGTTATCCGGCCTGGCCAAACCACCATCTTTACGGACGCGCCAAATATGAACAGCCAATACCATAACCAAAACAATCGGTAATATAATACAATGCAGCCAATAGAAACGAATCAAAGCGTCCTCACCAATTTCTTTAGATCCCAATAAAAGAATTTTCATCAAACTACCCGGATCAAAATATTCAGTAATATTTAAGGCATCGGTTAGTTCATTAAACGAAGCAGCAATATTTGTTGCAATCGTAACGGCCCAATAGGCAAGTTGATCCCACGGAAGAAGGTATCCTGTGAAACTCATCATCAGTGTAAGTGCCAAAAGACCAATCCCTAAAACCCAGTTGAATTGACGTGTTCGTTTATAAGCTGCCGTATAAAAAACACGTGCCATATGCAGAAAAACGCTGATAATCATCACATTAGTGGCCCAGCGATGAACATTACGAATAAACCGTCCACCAGGGACAATAAATTGAATATCTTTTATCGAATCATAAGCCAATTCAACAGAAGGTTTATAATAAATCATTAAAAGAACGCCTGTCACGATAAGGATGATAAAGGAAGATGCTGCAATCACTCCCAAACCAAAAGTAAATTTAGGCTTTAATGAGTAGCGGTGTATTCGTGTGCTGAAAATATGCAAAAATGAATTGCCAAAAATAATTTGACTACGTGCCCGATCAGAAGTCGGTTTGTCATGCCGTATAAAGGACTTTTGAAAGGTTTGTGGAAGTTCTTTAAGATTTTCAAAAAACTCTTTTAAACTTTTTGGTAAAGGCATCGCAATGAATTCCTTTTATTATTTCTCTTACACAACATATTTTGTACCAGCAGGAACTTTTTTCCCCGCATTAACAACTAATTTTCCGCTCGGGAGTTGACTGACTTCTAACCAGCTTAAGCCACGAGGAGCTGGCCCAGCAACAACGTCACCTCTTTCATTAAATTTAGAACCATGGCAAGGACACTGGTACCCTTTACTTGTTTTTGACACAATACATCCTAAATGGGTACATATAAGTGAAACAGCATAAATGCCATCACCATCTCTAACAATACGCACTTTTTTGTCCTCGATGATTTTTTTGGTCCCAACAGGCATGTCCTCCGGTTTCCCGATTTTGAAAATATTGGAAACATCGGGTAATAATGCCGGTTTAGGAAATTTTAACAAACCAATCATTGTTAAAGTCCACGCTGTAATAGATGCACCAATGGTAGATAATTTCAAAAATTTTCTTCGGCTAATCTTATTTTCTGAATCAATTTGGTAATCACGTTTATGGCCTTTTTGATCCGTTGAACTCATCTTAAAATCTCCTTAAAAGTAAATCGCTCCATAGTTATGGCGTCGACGGGACAACGGATCGCGCACAAAGCACACCGAATACACTTTTCTTCATCTTTAATAATAGCCGTCAATTTATCTGTTTGTTTTCTCTTTTTCATAAGGTCAAACAATTTAAAAATTGATTTGTCTCCTTGCAGCTTAGCTACGGGGACTAGCTTTAAACACAATTCAGGACAGACATCAACACATCCGCCACAAAGGATACATTTATTTCCATCAAAAATAGTATTAACCCCGCAGTCCAGACAACGAGCCCCCTCTATTTGGGCCTGCCCAGAGGTAAATCCTTTTTCAATAACAATTTTATGATTAAACATTCTATCTTTAACATCAACTGTTTCAAATACCTGGCGTCGAATTTTCTCATACCCCATCTCCCGGGAATAATCTTCAATTGGCGTGTGCACTTTTTCTATTTTTGTCTCTATTTTTATACCGCTTACTTTATGATAAATCGACCGTGCAACTTTTTTACCGCTCGCGATTGCATCAATCATCAAACGGGGGCCATAAGCCAGATCACCGGCCAGAAAAACGCCATCGGCACTTGTTGAAAAAGTTTCTGGATCACAAACAATATTACCCCGCTCATTTATTTCTAGCCCATCTTTTTTAGGATCAATGAAGGAAACATCCGAACTCTGTCCGACTGCAAACAGGACCGTGTCCGCTTCCAGGGTAAGAGTATCGGAAGGGTCATATTGAGGATTAAACCGATTATTTTCATCAAAAACCGAAGTTACTTTGTAAAACAAAACACCTTTAACTCTTCCCTGCTCTGTTAAAATTTTTTGTGGGCCGTAACCATTGTGGCGCATAACTCCTTCTTCTTCTCCCTCTAAAATTTCGATCTCATCAGCCAGCATTTCGTTTTCCGATTCAAGACAAACCAAAGAAATATGTATACCTTCCCGCTCATGCAAAGCGGTGTTGACCACATCCACTTGTTGCTGCCGAAGGGCTGATCGGGCAATGTCATAAGCGACATTCCCGCCGCCAATGACAACAACTTTAGTTCCGATGTCACGAGGTAGATCAAGGGACACGTCTCTCAAGAATTCAACGCCGCCTAAAACTCCGGAAGCATCAGCCCCGGGAATTGGTAGAGACCTCGACTTTTTGCAGCCAACAGCAATCACAACAGCATCATGGCGCCTTCGCAGCTCCTCAAAAGTTACATCTTTACCGACAGTACAACTTGTTATGATTTTAACGCCCAATGATTTAATAACTCCAATTTCCGCATCGATTAATTCTCGCGGAAGTCGATATGCGGGGATTCCTAAATAAAGCATTCCTGCCGGAATAGGCTCCATTTCGTATATCGTTACTGAAAAACCCATTAAAGCAAGATCATGCGCCCCAGCAAGGCCTGCCGGTCCTGAACCAATAATTCCGACACTTTTTTCATGCATTTTTTTGAATTTTCCAGATTCCACATTGATTAAGAAAGCTCCCAAATCTTCAATATCAATACACTCTCTATTCTCTAAATTTGTACGAATTTTTTTGATAACGTCTAATGGTGTTTTTAGTGCTTCTGAATTTTCTACCGCAGACCGTTTTAGACCTCTAATAGAAACACTTTTGTCAATACTACCGCGCCGACAGGCAGCTTCACAAGGAGCGCCGCAAACACGGCCACAAATAGAAGCTAAAGGATTAGGGGCACGTGCGATCAAATAGGCCTGCTCAAAATTCCCTTCTGCAATAGCCCGGACATATCCGCGTGCATCCGTATGTACAGGGCAGGCATACTGGCACTTAATTTGCTTTTTCCAATAATTGGAATTCGGGATTTCGACTTTCAGCTTCATAGTTAAACGGGAATGGAAGATACTTTGTTTATTGAATCAAATTTATAGTTATATATTTTTCTTTCTTTCATTTTTCTTAATTGATCATAAAACTCAGATATTTTCTGGGCAATAATCTGTTCTACAAGAATACTGGAATCTTTTCGTTTCTCCATATTGTCTTCAACAACTTTATCTAAATCATCAATAGAAAACAAAAGAACGTTTTCTATTTTTGCCACATTAGGGTCGATATTGCGTGGCATAGAAATATCCAATAACAATAATTTCTTATTCCTTCGTTGTGCCATAACTTTTGTTACTAAATTCCTTTCAACGATTATATGGGGAGCATTGACAGAGCAGATGCATACGTCTACTTTTTTTAAAATTTGCTCAATTTCACTAAAGGGAACAATTTTTCCTCCGATTTGTTCCGCTAACTCTGCAGCATGAGCCGTTGTCCTGTTCATAATGTATAAATCTTTGACGTTTTTGCTTTTTAACTGCCGACCTGTCAGGGTGCTCATCTTTCCTGCCCCGATTATTAAAACAGACTTATTGCTAAGGGTTTCTATCATGTTTTCGGCCATTGTGACGGCGGCCCAACTCACTGAAGAGCCGCCTGCTCCAATAGACGTTTCATTTTGTGCCTTTTTGCCGCACTGAATCACTAAATTAGATAAAATATTAAATAAAGAAGATAACATCCCCTTTTTTCGTGACAAGTTTACGGCAGCTTTTATTTGACCTAATATTTGTTTTTCTCCTAAAACAAGAGAATCCAATCCGGTGGCAACACGGAAAAAATGATCGACGGCTACTTGATCGGTCAGTGAATAAAAATGTTTTTTTAAAGGCGAAGTTATATCAAGATGTTTGATTTGAGCTAACAGTCCAATCAATGAGTCAGGCGTAAAGTTTGAAATCGTATTTACATATATCTCGGTACGGTTACAGGTCGAGACAACAATTGCTTCAATGATACTTGGATATGATTTAAGTTCACTAAGTAAAAGTTCCTGTTCCAAGTCCCTCAAATAAAATTTTTCCCTGACTTCTATGGGGGCGGTTTTATGATTAATGCCAACAACCTGTATTTTCATCGTTTATCTTTCATAATAGATGCGACACTTCCACAGTTATTCAGATTTCTAAAAAGCAAACTTTGCTCATCAGAATGCAGCTCTTGGTCAATACACATATAAAGGCTTTTCTTTTCTATCTCAAAATGGCTTTGGATTAAATAATAAAAGAATGCTATTTTCTCGCCCACACTCTCAATACACAGTTTTTGTTCTTTCGCATTCTCAGCGGAATAAATTGATTTGAGGGTCTGATTGATTTTTCTTAAACTTTTCTTTATTTCTTTATTTTCTTCCTGAAATATATGAATCAATGGGCTTAGGCGAGGGATGTGAGCTTCAAAAAAAGGAAAAACGATTTTTTCATCCAATCTTATATACAACAATAGTTTGTTTTTAATTTCTTCTGCCATTTTACAAAGTTTTTGTAAATTTACCTCAAGGCAAGCCTTTCCTACATAGGGGAGACTTTGAGAACAATTCAAGAGCTGGTTAGCTTTTTGTAGAATTATTACCTGATTTTTTTCAAGAAACACTCTAATTTCACCTGAACGAAACATACTTATTTTCATTTTTGACATTGTAGTAATTTATCAGCACTGAACATTCTTTGCTGTGATAAATATCACTTTCTCGAATAAAAATGTTGTTTAAAATATTCCTAATCTTCCATAAGGAGTCTTTGTAATTCCGCTATTTTATTGATTCCTATACGTTTTGATTGGACATCAATTATTTTCTGACGTTTCAGTTGGCTTAAATGTCTGGTGACCGTTTCTCTTGTCGTTCCGATACGGTGGGCAATTTCTTCACGGGTAAAAAGGAGGTCGAATGTATCGATTTTTTGCCCTTGGACAATCATTTGTTCATACATATCGATAAGGAATTTGATCAATTTTTTTTTGCTATTATTGAGTGAAATGTCTTCCATAAACGAGCAAAGCTGGCACATTTTTTTTGCAAAAACTTGATTCAAAGCTTGCGAGACATTCAGATTGTTTTGTACCAATTGGGTATAATGTGTTCGGCCAAGCACCCAGACGCGGCAATCTGTCAGGGCTTGAGCGGAGGAACTACATTGCCAAGTTACCGCCCCAGGGTTACAGGCACATGTATCACCCGGTTCCAAAATTTCAATAATCTGCTCTCTTCCCGAAGGTGCGGTCCTAAACACTTTTATTCGTCCTGACATTACGACAGTGATATTCTGGCATTCATCTCCTGACAAATGAAGAACGCGCCCCTTTGTATATGATTTTTCTATCAAACACTTTGAAATATGATTCAAGTCTTTTATCGAAAGTTTTGAAAAAAATGGGACGTCCCGTAATTTAATTAACGATTTTGTTTTTTTTGACATAAAGTAAGCCTGATGACTAAAGTATTTAAAATATTCCGAAAAATTGACCTGCTACGATTAAAAATCCCAAACCACAAGCGCTTGAGATGGCCACCCCGTAGGATTTTTTATTCCAAAAAATTAATACAAATCCAAATAAAATGCTGACTAACCCAATGGAAGAAAATATTTCATGATAATTTTCAACAGGTGGACGCGACATAATAATCGTAAATGAAATCATTGCCCAGGCGTGAAGGATAAAACCTAAAATCAGCAGAAATAATGAAAAGTATGTAAAAAATGTCCTTTTAAACAAAATGTACAAAATACTCATGAAAAGGGCTATGCCGTAAAATAATTTAGTCCACAATAAAGGATTTAAATAGTTATTAAAAATTTCTATTTTAAAATGCCATGCATTAAAATTCTTCTCGCCTGAAAGAACAAGTCTGCTTTTTATCGACCGCTGAAAAGCTCGCACATCCATATCAAATTGTAATTGTTCGCCATTCCAGTAATACACAACAAGATTTCTTAGAAAATTTATTTCCTTCTCTATTTCCGGATTCTTAAACTCCCTGTTAATTGCCTCCCAAGGACTACTCCAAAATTTGTCTTGAGGATTAAGTGTTGGTATCATTGCCACGGAACTACTTTCATAAGACATTGACCAGCGAAGAAGATTCCCCAGCAAACGTAATAACTCCTTTTCCTGGAGAGTTCTCTCTTCAATAGTTTTTTGATCAACATTTTTTGTAGCTGACATAATGGCTTCAGCTTTTGAAGCGATATCTAAAAAACTGTATAAATTCTTCCCCTGTGATAAATTGAGTAGTTGAACAATATCATCGTTATTTACTTGAAAATCTATGTTTGGAATGGCAAAAGAAAAACTATTGGCAAGATTTGTATACAATACAATATTTTGATAAAGACGAATGACGTCACTCTCAAAAATATTCCGATTGTTTTCTTTAATCCCCTCCGCTGATTTAGCCAGATCAATTAACTTTTGCAAGCTCGGTTCAATTTGGGCAAAGCTATATCGTCCCTTTGCTTCAGTCGCAATCTCTAATTTTGAAAGAACCTCAGCATTATTGATTAAAAAAACCTTATCTTTTCGTGTGTTTCCAGGAGAGAATAAAATTTTTGCAAGCCATTCTATTGCCGGTTTTTGGTTAAAAGAATTCTTCCCGGAAAATTGCACCATAAAACCTCGAGCATACGTATCAAGTGGCTTTATTCTCCCCTGGTCTAAAATGGCCATTGTCTTAAAATATTCCAAAGAAGATATTCCTTTAGATTTTATATTTTGCGACAAAGGGAAAATTTGCTGAGCATAAGTATTAGACAATACGCCCCATGAATTAATAAAAATAAATATAAATATGATGTGCTTAAACATTTTTTTGTAATGTGACAATGTAAACAATTAGTCTTAAGTAAAAAATGAAGAAATGCTATTTGAGGAAATAAGGAATGTAAAATTAGACAAAGATAAAAATATAGAAATTCCCTATAAACCTATATCGTATAGAGAATAGGAGGAGCATGGGCGGGTGATGTGATAAGAAATACGATTTTAAACCTGTCGGTGCCAGGCGGGTCCAAATAATGGAAGGAATTCCAAATTTCGGACAATTGAGAAATTTCAGCAACAACCAAAACAGCAGAATTGTTAAAAAAATCTAAAAAGTTTCTTAAGAAATCAAATGTTAAATTTTGTTTTGATGTGATGCTGACCGCTTTGATCGTAGAGCAACAAAAAGAGTCTTCTTCATCTTCATGGCTAGACGTTGCATCTTCTGAATGGGTTTCTTCATCGGATTGACTATGTGCTGCTTCAGCAGAATCGTGATGGGGGCCGCATTCAGAGGAAAGGGCTAAAGACGAAATCCCGCAAAAATTTAGTAATAGCGCAAATGAAAAAATGATAACTGGGGCAAATTTCCACTTTCTGATTGTAGAATTGATCAATTTCATCTTACTCCCTTTACAATTAATTATATACTAAACCCTACTGCAGTCAAGGATTTTGAAAAACACTGGCGACTTCCTTTTACACCGTTTTTCTATTTTCAATCCTTTGTTCTACTTAATCTTAAATCTCTGATAGTTATCATTCCTGAGAAATTTCGCCCAAATGCTCAACGAGATGATGAAGATCCTCTGCATCGGGAGGAGATTCTATACAGCTGCTTTGTTCACTTTAACCTTACTCTCTAAGGCAATAATTACATACCCAATTACAAAAATTATGATCATCAACATGCTTATAAGGCTTCATTCTCGTTATGGTGGCCTTATTTTGCAAAGACCTCATGTTTTTGAAATATGGAAATCAAGGCTTCTACATTCTTATCAATATCAAATTTCTTTATCACCATTTTACGGCCATTCTGCCTAAAATTATCTGCAGGGAATTGCCCAATAAGCATTCTTGAAATGGCCGTAGACAGCGCCGACTCATTGCGGGGTTCAACTAAAATGCCGGTTTTATTATGAATAATCACCTCAGGAATACCTGAAACCTTTGTCGCAATAACAGGGGCTCCCATCGCTAAGGCCTCCAAAAGCACATTAGGGATACCATCACGGTCTCCATTGCGTGCAATGACACTAGGAACTACAAAAACCGCTGTCTTCTTAAAGTATTTCTTGATTTGCTCCTGATCAACGGAACCAGGCATTTGGATATACTGCTTAAGTCCTAATTTATTCCGTAAATTTTCCAATTCCTTTCTTAAGGGGCCTTCACCAACAAGGATACATTGAAAATTAACATTTTTACGGTTCAATATGTCACAAGCCTTAATCAAATACTCAAAACCCTTTTGTTCAACAAGGCGTCCTATGGCTAAAATTATTTTTACTTTATTCTTATTCACATTATCTAAATGAATCGGTGAAGGTATCGAAATCGAGTCTTCGGTAAAATTAAATTTTTTTATGTCAAGACCATGATAGTTCACTTCTAGTTTATTTCTTTGAATGTTATCTAAATAATTTTTATTTGCTTGCGTACACGTTACGGCAAATGTCGCCTTTTTTAATTTTTCCCCTAAATCAATTTTAGTGCTTAAATAAATATCCCAAGCATGAGCCGTAAAACTAAAAGGAATCCCGAGTAATTCGTTAATAATCTCGGCTCCTGTTGTTGGCATAGTTGCCCAATGAGCATGAAGGTGATGGATATTGTGTTTGTGCATTAATCGCGCAAAATACAATGATTTTAAAAAAACACATGAGGTTTTTAAAAATTTCTCAGCAGGCCATAAATTTCTTAGTACCTTAAAATATAAAATTTTGCATAATACTCTGGGCTTTTTCTTTAACCAATACAAAAAAGAACTAAACTCTAGATTAGAGGCATAATATGTTTGTCCCAATAAGTTTTTAGCCTCAGGATGAATAATTTTATCTTTGCATTTTTTCAGAGAATAAATGTAAAAATTTATTTCTTTTTTTTTCAGTGCGGTAAATTCTCTCAAGATAAAAGTTTCATGCATTTCCGGAAATTGAGATATTAAGAATCCAATTTTTCGCATCATTTTATTATCCTCGTTCTCTCTTTTTATTATCGGTTAAAATGGCGTTACTACGCCGTGATTCTAGAAAGCTGTCCGACAAATGAATATCAATGACAAACTAACTAGATAGAATTTAAAGGAAGTACTTATGCTTATATGGAATAAGCAAGAGGAGGTGCGTGGGAAGGTGTAGCTTTAAGAAAAATAGATTTGAATAAAATACTGCCTGGTGGTCCGGGATCATGCGTGGAACCCCAAACAAAAAGAATCTGAGGGGTTTTTTCTATAAAAACAAATTGGGAGTGATATGAAAATCGAGAGGAATTCCCCCGACTATCGGAAAATAATATTTTCTGAGGTGAAATACCGATGGCTTTAATAGTAGAACAGCAAAATTGGTCTTCTTCATCCTCATGAGAATTGGCTGGATCTTCTGAATGGGTTTCCCCATGACACTGGCCATGTTCTTCCGTAGCTGCCTCTTGATGATGTTCAAATTCATCGGGATATGCAAAGGCATCAATGCTGCAAAAATTGAGCAGCAGTAAAAAAACAAAGATGAAAACAGCAGTTATTTTACTTTTTTTAAGTATTTTCCTTATTAACTTCATCTTTATTGTCTTCCATTTTTTAAAAAATTATACACTTAATGTACTGAAATCAAGGAGTTTTTAAACTCCCTGATCTTTTATATTCAATCTTTGACTTCTAATAACTTGAACAATCTTTTTCTGAGATTTTCACGGCAACCAAGAACATTACAAGATTCACCTGACATCTTCTCTTTGATCATAATTTCAGCAACAACATCGTCTAAATCAAGCATAGAAACGACGCTAATAAGTTCTTTTTCTCTTGCCGTTTTTGCGGTTTCTATTAGTTTAACCGTTGGAACCCTCTGAATAAGCTTTTTATATCCAATATCCCTTAGTTCATGTTCATCATATTTACAGAAACATTTTTGGGGACATCTGCAATGTTTTTTAAATTCTATTTTATCGTTCATTGTAATTTTATATTTATAACGAATACGACAAATCACGCCATTAAAGTTTTAAATTTAAAAATGTAGTTACCACATCTTTATTTAAATATTTCCCGGAGGCCTCCTTTAATTCGGAAGTAATGACCTCCTTCGTCAATGGATCTCTATATGATCTAGCCGTATTCATGGCATCAAAGGCATCAGCAACGGCTATAATTTGAGATCCTAGAGGAATTAATTTTTTTTTGAGGCCATCTGGATACCCACTTCCATCACATTTTTCATGATGATGAAGAATAATTTCTTTTTCTTTAGATAAGAACTTTAAAGGTTTGAGTATTTGAACACCTCTTCTGGGATGATCTTTCATGATTTTCCACTCTTCATCATTAAGCGTATCCTCTTTTCTTAAGATATTATCATCGATGCCAATTTTACCAAGATCATGTAAGATGGCTGCTCGTTCAATTAATTTTTGATCTTCAACCGGCAGCTTCATTGCTTTGGCAATAGCTAAAGTATATTCTGCAACTCTTTTTGAATGACCATGTGTATAAGGGTCTTTTGCTTCCGCCGTTAAGATTAAAGTTGAAATCATATCAATTTCAGCACGTTCCAGTTTGCTTTGAGCATTAATTAAATTTTTATTTAACAATTGAAGCCTTCGTTTATCTTTTAATTCTTGAATCCAAATATAAAACATCAAGCCTAAGACTACAATTAAAATTATCTTGTTTGCCAAAAAACTACTCGGGAATACAGCCATGCAAAAGAAATGCATGAAAACTAAAAAAAGAGCAAGCACTACGATTAAGGATTTATATTTTTGGTGCAAGAAAAAAGTTTTGTTCAGCCGGACTATTTTATCTTTGTGTATTTTCTTGGTTACCTTCATTTAACTAATCCTTTTCTTTTCTGTTCGATTGCTGCAATGTTCCCGTCAGAATCGTAAATTTAGCGGTTATATTAGGAACAGATAACATTATTTATTCCTCATTTAATGGCATCATCACAATACTACCATCTTCAAAATTAAACTCACCGCTAAAATTAGCAGAAAAATGTTTTTTATCCTCAGTAAATAAAATATATAATGTTTTATTATCATTCATATTTTTTAAAGTCGCCCCGTATAATCCATCCTTATTTTTATAAATTCTTTTATCACTAATTGATAACCAATGTACATCTAGAATTTCTCCATCAATGGGCAAGTTATAAAGGTATATTATTAATAAAGCATTGTCGACTAGTTCCACTACCCGTAGAACTTCGGCTTGCTCCTTTAATTCTTGATTGTAATTAATCAATCCGAAACTAAAATCAGGTATAAAAAATGATACGCTGACAAAGAATATAGTAATAACCACAATCGAATGCCAATTAGCCATCTTAACCAGCGAACATCTATTCTTAAACATGACAGATCTCCTGTCATAATTTTAAGTTCCGTAATCTTAACGAATTTCCAATAACCGACACCGAACTAAAGCTCATCGCTGCTCCTGCAATTATCGGACTTAAAAGCAAACCAAAAAATGGATAAAGAACTCCGGCAGCTATCGGAACGCCCAGAGTGTTGTATATAAAAGCGAAAAATAAATTTTGCCGAATATTTTTCATCACAGTCCTGCTTAAATACAATGCTTTAACAATCCCATTTAAATCTCCCTTAACTAAGGTTATTTCGGCACTTTCGATGGCAACATCGGTTCCGGTGCCCATGGCAACGCCAATTTGAGCTTCAGCTAATGCCGGGGCATCGTTTATGCCATCACCAGCCATCATCACAACAGCTTCTTCATTCTTAAATTGTTTAACAATGTCTTGTTTATCTTTCGGTTCTAGTTCAGCACGAATATCATCAATTCCCAATTCTTTAGCTATAGTTTGAGCTGTTCCTTGATTATCCCCTGTTAACATGACTACTTTTAGTCCCATCTTGTGTAGTGCTCGAATGGCCTTTGGGGTCGTTTCTTTAATAGGATCAGCAATGCCTATAAGTCCTGCCATATATCCATCAACAGCTACCCAAACTACTGTTTGCGCTTGTGCGTGTAGACGTGACGCTTCATTCTTCAAGTCTTCCGGTATGTCAATACCAGCCTTTTGAATAAATTTCTTTTTACCAAGCAAGATATTCTTTGCATTGACTTTTCCTTTTACTCCTCCACCGGTTACAGAGTCAAAATCCTTAACAGGGTTAAGACTCCAGTTGTGTTTTTTTGCATAATCAACTACGGCTCTGGCTAAGGGATGCTCACTACTGTTTTCTAATGAAGCTGCTAGCGTCATAAAGGCACTATCATTCCAGCCTTTTACCGCGATACAAGAAACAACTTTAGGTTTTCCCTCGGTCAGAGTACCTGTTTTGTCTATCAGAAGGTGTGTCACCTTTTCTGCTTTTTCAATAGCTTCGGCATTCTTAATTAAAATACCGCTTTGTGCTCCTCTTCCGACACCAACCATGATTGACATCGGGGTAGCCAAACCGAGAGCACAAGGACATGCAATAATTAAAACAGCAACAGCATTAACTAATGCATAAGCAAGCGCTGGCGCCGGCCCCCATATTGACCAAGTAATAAATGTAGCAATAGCACATAAAATAACGGCAGGAACAAAATACCCCGATACTTGATCAGCAAGTTTCTGAATAGGGGCACGGCTTCGTTGAGCTTCGGCAACCATATGGACAATTTGTGATAACAATGTTTCTGAACCGATTTTTTCAGTTTTCATCACAAAAGTTCCAGTTTGGTTAACAGTTGCTCCGATAACTATATCCCCTTCTTTTTTAACAACGGGGATGGGCTCTCCCGATATCATGGATTCATCAACCGTACTTTTTCCTTCAGTAAGCACACCATCCAGAGGGATTTTTTCTCCGGGACGGACACGCAGTAAATCTCCTTTCTGCACATCATCAATAGCAACTTCTTCCTCTTCTCCATTTTTAAGACGATGAGCATTTTTAGCGGCAAGACCTAAAAGCGCTTTAATGGCATGACCTGTTCGATTGCGTGCTTTTGCTTCCAACAATTGTCCTAAAAGAACCAAAATCGTAATAACGGCCGCGGCTTCAAAATAAATACCGATTTCACCATGTTTTTTTAATGACTCAGGGAAAATATCCGGAAATAACACAGCCACAGCACTATAAACGTAGGCGGTGCCAACACCCATACTGATCAAAGTAAACATATTCAAGCTTTTGTTTAAA
Source organism: Candidatus Omnitrophota bacterium (assembly GCA_029261055.1). Lineage (GTDB taxonomy): Bacteria > Omnitrophota > Gorgyraeia > Zapsychrales > Zapsychraceae > JAJDCA01. Next base: position 51,351 of record JAJDCA010000080.1, read on the forward strand.
ATAGACTTCCAACCCCGAACAAAGAATATTCCACCAGCCCAAAAAACGACGGGTGTTGCTAAAATAAGTTGTATCCAATTTGAAACTTTTTGTGAAATAATTGATTTCAAATCTAGTCCCGGGATCATCTCGCCCATCGCTAGAAGAAAAACAGGGATGCTAAAGGTAACACCCGTCCAAAATTTAAGTAATAGTGCTCGAAGTTCACGATTATTCTTTTCCTCCTCTCCATCTGTTATACTTTTTGGCTCGAGAGGCATGCCGCATTTAGGGCAATCTCCAGGCTTGTTTTGTTCTATTTCAGGGTGCATCGGACAGGTGTAAATGCTTTTTCCCGAAGTATCAAAAAAATGAGGATCGGTTTTCTGACCAGAGATAAATTTCTTTCTGCAAGCTTCACTGCAAAAATAATAGGTCTCAACATCTTGCAAAAGCTTGATAGCTTTTTTTTCGTCAATCTCCATTCCACAAATTGGATCTTTCACCATACTACCCCTCGTAATTAAATGGATTTCCCTGTTCTGATACTTGTCGCTTCTTCAACCGGAGATACGACAACTATACCATCGCCTTTATACTCTGTTTGAGCATTTTTAATGATGGCCTTTTTAATTTCCTGGACTTCATTATCATCACATATTAATTCAATCTTTATCATTTCTGTATAATCAGACCCTATAGCACTATCAAAATGGTCGTACTCTTTAAAAGCACCATGACCGACCTCTTCCACATGAACAGCCATCAGCCGCTGAATTTTTAATTTTTCCAGGACATCCAAAACATTACTGGATTTGTAGGTTCTGACATATGCTTTGATTAACTTCATTTTGACACCCCCCTTTAAGTGTTATTAACCATCTATGAAAATTCACATTTTTTTATTTCGTTAAAAAGCTCTTTACCTTTTGAAGAGTTAATTATTGTATAACGTTCCAGAATTCTTAACTTAAGCCCATAAATAAGGACATATTCAAAATCGAAATAGTGTCCCGACACCAATTCATCTAAATACTCCCAACGCGTTTTATCCAACAATTTTTCTGCTTCAATTAAATTTGTCATCTTGCCTGCTTCATTAATAATTTCTACTAAATAAGGCGTACTGCCCATACCCCCTCTCATATGATCCTGTGGATCTTTATTTGCTTTTTCAGCTCTATACCGGGCAATTTCGTTTCGAAATTCTTGTTCAAACTTTATCCAAGCATTTATCACATTATTGTTAGACTGAACGCCTTCCCCATTTTCAATTATCAATTGATAGACATGTGCATAATCTTTTTCCCATAAAAGCCTCTGACAATCTTCCATAAATTTTCTTATGGTCATAGGAGGCATATCTTCAAAACAAATCGACGGTAAACTTGTTGAAAAATAATAATATGCTTTTCTCATTTAGAATTTTAGAAAAACTTTCCATTATAATATTTATTATTCAAAAAATGAAAGCGTTTCCTCTCTTTTCTTTACTTCTTTCTCGTATTTTTCATTTAATTGCTGCATTTTTTCTTTATACTCGGCATAAGTACACGTGCCTCTAATATGCTCAAGTTCCAGGGCATCACGAGTTTGCTTATATTCAGAAAAATGCGAATCTACTAACCATGTTCTTGGGATATGTAAATAATTATGCCAAGGTTCTTTTCCTGCATAACTGCATCCAATTAAAAATAAAGCTAGAAACAACATAAATAAATTTTTCATTATCCTCCCTCTTTCTTTAAAGAAATTGTTTTGTTAAGCTCTTCTATGAATTTATCTCGACATAATAAACAACAAAAAAAATATTCTTTACCATCCTGTTTAACCATAAAAGGATTGTCCTTTGTATGCACAATCATTTTACAAATAGGGTCTATCGACTCATCATTATGCGTTATATTTGATAGTTTTTTGGAATAATGGGCTGAGCTGTGCTGTTGAATAACCTCCGGCATTTCTTTATGACTTTTTATTTTCAGATACATCTCAACCATTTTTTTGCACTCAGAAATATCTAAAGAATAGAAATGTTTTTTTACAGAACTCAAAACATGAAAATCCATACTTAAATTCTTAAAGCCTAATCCAATCAACACTGATAAAGCGTGTATATCTGAGGAAATCTCTCCACAAATATTTAAAGGTTTATCTATTTCATCCGATATATCTACCATAGATTTTAACATTTGAAGCGCGACAGGATCGTCTAAGGGGCGTTCTACATAGACATTGGCATTGTTTCGATCCTTTGCATAAAAATATTGAAATAAATCATTTGTCCCTATGCTGGCAAAATCAATATAATTTAATAACTCTCTAAACCCCCATACCGCTGAAGGAACTTCAATTAAAACACCTTGTTGAAAATCATTGCAATACTTCCTATTTTCCTTTTTAAGCGTGTTAATAGCCTCTTCCAATAAATTTTGCACAAACAATAATTCATCCACACCTTCAATCATCGGATATAAAATACGAAGATTTTTGGTATGTACGCCTGCTCTTAAAATGGCTTTTAATTGCGTTTTAAGAATCTCGGGATGAAAGTGATAAATTCTATGAGCTCTTAAACCTAAAGCAGGGTTATCTTGTGGGCCTAAAGAAAAGTAAGGTAATTCTTTGTCGCTCCCAACATCTAGAGTTCGAATTGTGATAGAATACCCTTCGCATTTCGCAAAAAGCTCCGAATAAACAGCAAACTGATCATCTTCTGAAGGAAAATCCTTTCGATTGTGCATAAAAAGAAATTCTGTCCGATATAAACCGATTCCCTTTGTGCCTTTTAAGTCATTTTTATGCAGTTGTTTTGGATCAACAATATTAAGCCATATATTCACAGGTAATAAAATTTCATTGTCTTTAATGCATTTCTCTGAAATATTTCCTTGTGTTTCTAAGAAATCTTTATCTTCGGGGTTAATGATCACTTGTGTGTTTATGGCATCAACTAGAACATGTTGAAAATTTTTTAATTGTTTAGCACTGTAAGAATTCACCTTTAACACAGGCAAACCAAAAGATCTGCTTAAAATAGCCGCATGCGAAAAAGACGTACCTTTTTCCACAATAAATCCTTTAACTCCACAATCTTTTAATTCTAAAACTAAAAATGGCGTTAATTGTTTTGCAACGACAATAGGATTTTCAACATTTTTTAATAGTTCAGAAAAAATAATTCCATTTTCTTTAGTAAGCCGATTACGGAGTCGCAGCCCAATATCCTGAAAATCAACACTTCGCTCACGGAAAGTAATATCCTCAATTTTTTCAAATATTGAAATAATTTCTTTTAAGACATGTTCAAGGGCAACTTCGGCAGAAAATAAATCTGTACGAATTTTTTCTTGAATCTTTTTACGAAATTCTGAATCATTCAAAATGCTTACATGCGTTTGAATGATTTCAGCTTCATCAATAAAAGAATTGCATTTTAGATCTTTTATGGTTTTATTTAAATCGTCAATAACATCAATAACTTCTTTATTAAATCGATGGATTTCATCATCAATATCCTTTTCAAGTATAGTTTTCTTGGATATTTTATGATTATCAAAGGAATTAATAAAACAGACCTGCCCCTGAACAAATCCAGAAGTGATCATTTCCCCATGAATAATTTGTCGTTTTAGATTCTCCATTATTCTTTTCCTAATGACATCCGTGTTTTTTATCATCAAAATAACTTCTATCTTCCTCGGGAAAGCTTGTCATCAATAAATATCCTCCAAACATAAAAACCATATAGAAAAATAAGGCAATGCTCGTTTTAATATTAAGAAACGGAAATAAAGAAATAGAAATTAATGGAATTATGCATCCAATCAATATATTTATTTTATATTTCTTCATTTTTTAACTCCTACCTTAAGCTGAAAATTATAAATACTGGCGACTGTTGAACCAATAAGAGTTCCTAAGATAAATGTTTGAAATATTCCTAAAATCATATCTCCTAATGGAACGTTCATTTTAATAATGGCCGAAACATCAACCCCATGCATCATACTATTAAACAAAAATATAGACGCCTCTTTACCGGCAACCGCCATAACAAAAGCGCAACCTAAATATAAAATGGCTCCGGTTAATCCAAAAGCAAAACCAAACTTCTTAACATTAATGACCCCCATGATTTTCCCCTCCCTTCTCTAAAGAATGTTTTTCCTCAGGCCCATGTTCCTCCCCATGACCATGTCCTTTTAACATCATCAAATGACAGCCAAACATAAGGACAATAAAGATGAAATATGTGACATTACTGCTAACCCCAAAAGAGGGCAGAATCATAATTAATAAAAGTGGGATCATGCATCCCAGCATATGCATTAAGGCATGATTTTTCATATCCTTACCTCCTGAGTATGTTTTTGAAAAACAGTATATAAAAAGTTTTGGTTCGTTTGAAACGGAGTTATATGGTTTTCCTTTAGACTTTTAATCAGGCTAAAGTCATCTAAGAATACGTTCTTTATAGATTCTTCTGAATATTGTGTGACCTTTAACCTGCTGCACTTCTTAGGTCCTTCCGTCGAAAATGTCGCTATAATCATATAGCCACAAGGTTTAATCAACTTACCTGCCACTTTGACATACTCTTTAATGTCTTGCTTGGAAGTTAAAAAATGAAAAGTGGCCCAGTCATGCCAAATATCGAATCGCTTCTCTGTATCAAAATCTAATATATCCGAAACAATCCATTCTACATTTCGGGAATATTCTCCAAGTCTTTGCTGAGATTGTTCCAATGCTTTGACAGATATGTCTAAAACGGCGATATCCTTAAAATTTAATTCGATGAGTTTATCCACAAAGACAGAATTTCCGCCTCCTACATCAATAATAGAAGCATTCTGATCAGGGTTAAACGACAGAATCAAATCTATAGAAACTTGGAGATTCTGCTTATACCAACTAACTTCATTGAATTTCTTTGTTTGATAAACATCTTCCCAATGTTTTTGCCTCGATTGTTTTTTAAATTTAAAGATGTTTTGCATTGCTTTATCTCCGAATACCGAACTTTGGTATAAATGCCGGAACGCCATTTTTATAAATCAAATATTCTTCCCCAAATTGCTTTTCGACAGCGCTTTCTTCTCTCATCGCTAATTTAGAATAAGCAAACATTAAGATTGGCCACATAACAATTGTTGTTAATGAGGGCCATTGAATAAGAAATCCTACTGTAATTAAAAATAGCCCTGTATATTGAGGATGTCGTACATGTGAATACACACCTCCTGTTACTAATTTTTCTCCCTTAGATTCATGGATTAATTTCCAGCCTAAGTGTAAAAGTATAAAACCTCCAAAAATAATCAGATTACTTATAATATGAAGAATTGTCATTGCTATATTAGAATCCGCCAAGCCAAGAAATACCAACCATAAATGCCCGTGATGATGAGAAAATGGATCAAGAACAGGGTAAGTTTGTCCCATCCACGAGGATAGAAAATAAATCGTTAGGGGGAACCCATACATCTCTGTAAATAATGCAACTATAAATCCAATGAAGACCCCCATCGTTCTCCATTCGAATTTCTTTTTCGGTCCAATAAAACTGATAACGAAGAATACCAGAAGAAAACTATTAAATATCACCACCGGCCACATACCGTAAGCGTAATTGCCCAAGTGTTGTCCGTGCATTTTTTTATACCTCCTCTTTTAAATTGTTAAAATATCTTCCTTAACTTCATCTAGCGCATCTTGTGAAACATGTCCTGCTTCGATTAAAGCTTTTATACTCTGTTGTAATGTATGCATTTTTTCACGCATTCCTGTCTGTATATAACTACGAATTTCTTGAATACGATTCTGACGAATAATATTACGCAAAGCCAATGTAGCAACCATAACCTCCGTAGCAACGATCATACCAGTTCCATCCATTCGATTAATCAAACGCTGTGAACAGATCGCCTGTAAAGATTGAGCTAATTGCGTACGAATGAGTGCTTGCCGCTCTGAATCAAAAGCATCCAATATACGCGTAATGCTCTGTGTAGCTGTACCGCTATGCAATGTCCCTAAAACAAGATGTCCTGTTTCTGCCGCTTGTATGGCTAAAGAAATGCTTTCAAAATCTCTTAATTCTCCTATAACGATAATGTCAGGATTCTCACGTAATGAGCTTCTTAAACCATCAGCAAAAGAATTCGTATGCCAACCAACTTCTCTTTGATGTATGAGTGATCGTTGATTTGGAATAATATATTCGATAGGATCTTCAATAGTAATAATATGTCTTTCTTCATTTTGGTTAATCGTATTAATAAATGAAGCCAAAGTTGTCGTTTTACCGCTTCCCGCGGGCCCGGTAATTAATACCATACCGTGTCTAATACGAATAAGATCTTCAAAAACATCTGGTAAATTTAACTCTTTTATAGTAGGTATTTTGTAAGGTAACGGTCTGATGGCAACAGCGATACCATTCTGTTGCCGAAAAATATTGATACGAAATCGCGAAAGTCCTTTTATATCTAAACCAATATCTACGTCATGTCCTTGTTGAAATTGTGCCTCCTTTTTTTCCGGCATTATTTCTTTAATAAATTTATCTATCATTTGTTTATTTAATGGCTTCTCGTTAATCTGTTTGAATACACCATAAATTTTAAGCATTGGAGTTTCTCCAACCGAAAGAAATAAATCCGATGCGTTTTGTTTAACCGCTTCTTCAAACCATCGAATTATTATTGAATCGTTTGCCGGTTCAATTTCATGAAAGGCAGAGCTATCAGTTTGCTTATCTAACGTTTCTTTTTTTAAAAATGTACTTGCGCACGTGGAACAACAAAATTTAAATAGTTTTCCGTGAATATTCATTTCAGAATATTCTTCTCCTTCTTTAATCTTCTTAGAGCAAAGTTCACAAATACCGATTTCACAAACTGTTTTATTTAAACCGGCAAATCTTTTTGGATTCATTTGAAAAGACTGCATACAAGACAAAGAACAAAATACATATTTTTTCCCCTCATAATCTTGAAGTAAAGCATTCGATTCTGCCGCTTTATCTAATACTTCCATATTGCATACAGGATCCCGTGCCATTTTATTCTCCTTAGACAAACCAAACAAACTTTCGGTTTGGTCAAACTTCTTGATTTGACGATTATATTTTGTTAATTACGATCTCAGTATCTTTTCGGCTTCAAACCAATCATCACTATCCTTTCCGTGACAACATCCTCTCTTCTCATAAAGTTCGTACGCCTTTGCTTGAATTTCTTTGTTTAAGTCAATCGGACAATTCAAAGTTACCTTCTTGAAATCTTTTATTTTATTTTTTTTAGTTTTTACAGTTTTTTTGACCATTTTAATATCCTTTCTTTTATTGTTATTTCCTTTTGCGGGAAGATAATCACAGCAATTAGCATATTTTCTTGGTTCAGATAAAAAATTCCTTCTACAGGTTTTACAACAAAAATAATAAATAATACCGTCGATAACGCCGCTGATATGTTTTTTTGAAGACTCTTTGATGCAAACTGGACACATTTCCATTTTTAATCTCCATATTTTTTAAAATCCTATTTTCTCATTTAACCCGATTAGGTTTTTGTCTTCTCTGATATCTTCTACTATTTGAGAAATTTCTTACTCTAATTCCATTATTAATAGCCCCGCGCATAAGCCTTTGATTAGACATCCTTTTTTGATTGGGAAATTTTCGAGTTGTAATATTATTAGAAATACGTTTTTGATTCGGATTTTTTTTCGCAGTAGTTCTATTACTAGAACTGTTGCCTCCTCCTGTCGTTGGTTTTGAAGAAGTAGTGTGTAAGCTGGGCGTAAACCCTGATTTAGAAAACCGCAAAGACCCTCCCGAATATTTCCCCTTCATCCCATCAACACGCATAACCAAACGATGAGATTTATATAATAAAAAATCATCCGGCATACTTTTTTTCATATACTCCATCGCATCATCATTCGCCCATAATTTCATCCAAGCAGCATGAATCTTATCCTGATCCTTTTCAAAAACAGCTTCTCTAAAATCTTTAATAATACGTATTTCAAAACTTTTTTGAGCATATCCGAAAGAGGAGAAATATAAAAAACTAAATAAAGCGATCAGTAAGATTTTCATCATGCCCCCTTTGAAGGATACTAAACTGAAACAATTTATATACCATTCCCAACACATTCCATCCTGATAAGCCTACGTTTAAATTCTTTTATTTAAATCAACTAAGTTTTCTATAATTTGTCTTTTTGTATTTTCTTTCCAATCTTAATGAAGATGTACGCCTTGCTCCTTTACAATATTTTTCTTACTTATAAAAAAAATATTCTCTCCCATTTCTTCCATCGTTATAAGTCTTTCCCTTATTAACCATCCTAAGCTCATAAGAATATCCTCTTTACTGTACCCGAGATAAGCCCCAATTTCCCTGTCTGTTAATGGACCTTTGACTTCATCAAACAATTCTAAAATTTCTCCTGAAACGATACCAATGTTTATCATCATTTCACACCTCCTAATTGATAGTTTATAATTCCAATCACCTAATTTTCTGTTTGTTTTACCACCGTTTTGTCCTTAACTATTTTCTCCTACTAATATATAAATAAATCCTCCGTGAAATTCAGTCATTGAAACTTTATTAAAACACTTCTTAAACGAATGCTGAGTCCGATGTGATAAATATTCCTTATCTACCCCAAAAGTTCGCGTGATGCTTAAAAACAAAGGCGTAAAAAATGAAAACAAATTGGAGGGTTCCTTACAATCAATAATCACAAATCGTTTTAACGGGTTTAACGCCAGAGCTACTTTTTTAATCACCTCATCGTACTTAAGAATATACCCAAATACACCAGTCGAGATGACAGCATCGACATTTGGAGGAAATTGGTATTGAACAACATCCGAGTGGATTAATTCCACATTATTCCAGCTGTTAAGTTGTATTCTCATTTTTGCTTGGGCTAACATTCTATCAGTAACATCCACACCAATAATTTTCCCGCTTGAACCAATCACGTTCTCAATGAGTTCAAAATTTAAACCTGTACCGCAACCGAGATCAACAACCGTATCTCCTTCCTTCAGCTCTAAAGCATCAATTGCCATTTTTCTGTACTTCTTTATATCTATACCAACGAGACAGTATAACTTGGCTGTGAAATCATAATTTTGAGCTCTCCGACGGTATATTTCGATAACTTTATCTTTTCCCGCAGATGTAGTTTTTTTATCTTTAACTAACACGAGGGGCTCCTTTTTAATGGAAGACTCTTCCATATGGCAAAGATAACAGGAATAACAATTAAGGTTAAAATAGTTGATGTAACAAGTCCTCCAATCATTGGAGCAGCGATTCTCTGCATAACCTGAGAACCGGCACCATGCATAAACATAACAGGCATTAACCCTATCATCGTTGTTCCCACTGTCATAGAAACAGCTCGAACACGTAAAACCGCCGCATCAATGACCGCTTTGTTAACATCATCAGCGCTCTTAATTTCGCCCTTCTTCAATCGTTCTTCATAAACTAATTTAAGATAAACAAGCATGACCATCCCTGTTTCTGCCGCCAAACCAAAGAGTGCTATAAACCCAATTCCAACAGCAACACTCATGTTATAGCCAAGCGCATAGATATACCAAATCCCACCTACTAATGAAAATGGCAATGCGAGCATAACAAGCAGACTTTCTTTAAAGTCCTTGAAATAAAAATATAAAAGAAGAAAGATGATGGCCAATGTTAATGGAACCGCAATGGCAAGACGCTTGTTTGCTCTTTCCATATATTCATACTGCCCGCTCCAGATAATAGAATATCCTGCTGGAAATTTAATATTGTCCAAAACAGCTTTTTTTGCATTTTCGACATAAGTTCCTACATCTGAAGTTGTTAAATCTACATAGATCCAGGCGTTAAGTTTCGCATTCTCACTTTTAACAACAGGTGGTCCTTTGACAACTTCTATCCTGGCTAATTGCATCAAAGGAACCTGTTCTTTTCGAGGAGTTGGTACTAGCACTCTCTTGATACTTTCAATATCATCCCTTAACTCCCTGGCATACCGAATATTAACCGGATACCGTTCCAATCCTTCAACGGTGGTTGTAATATTCATTCCGCCAATGGCTGTTTTAATAACGTCCTGCACGTCACCTACCGTCAATCCATAACGGGCTGCTGCCAGACGATCAATGTCAATATCCAGAAAGTTCCCCCCTACAACTCTTTCAGAATAGACACTTAACGTCCCAGGAACTTTACGAACGACGGCTTCGATCTTTTTTCCTAAACTTTGCAATACATTTAAGTCTGGTCCGGCAACCTTTATCCCAACAGGTGTTTTAATTCCTGTCGATAACATATCCACCCGTGTTTTAATCGGCATAGTCCAGGCATTCGTTACACCGGGAAACTTAATAGCCTGATCCAATTCATTAATAAGTTTTTTAACTGTCATTCCCTTACGCCATTCTTTTTCAGGTTTCAATTGAATGATTGATTCCATCATGCTTAAAGGAGAGGCATCCGTGGCACTCTCAATACGCCCGACTTTACCAAGGACATGATGTACTTCCGGAAATGTTTTAATGATTTTGTCTGTTTGTTGTAAGATCTGTTTAGCTTTTGTAATCGATATGCCAGGTAAAGTTGTCGGCATATATAGAAGATCTCCTTCATATAACGGAGGCATAAACTCTGAACCTAATTGTTTATACGGGAAAATTGACAACGCAGCCAGAATGACACTGACAAGCAACACTGTTTTCTTTTTCTTTAGGAAAAGATTCATAATTGGTTTATAAATCGCAATTTCGCGCTTAACAACAGGATTATCGTCTTCACTCCTAATTTTTCCACGAACAAAATATCCAATAAGAATAGGAATAATTGTAACTGCTATTAGACTGGACGCACCAAGCGCAAAGACCCATGTATAGGCTAATGGCCTGAATAATCGCCCCTCTTGTCCCGTTAAAGCAAAAATAGGAAGAAAGGATACTGTAATAATGACAAGGGCAAAAGCCAGAGCAGGACCTACCTCTTTACTGGATTTAATAACCAAATCCCAATGGTCGTCTCCTTCTTTTTTGTTCTGCAAATATTTATGGAAATTTTCAACTAATACAACGGCAGCATCAACCATAACACCGATTGCAATCGCAATTCCTCCTAGCGACATAATATTGGCATTCACTCCTTTCGCATTCATGATAATAAAGGAAATCAGAATACCGACCGGTAGAGTAAATACAGCGACCATTGCACTTGGAAAATGCAGAAGAAAGATAATGCATACAAGCGTAACAATGACTATCTCGATAAGCAGCGTATTCTTTAAAGTATCAATGGAACGATTGATGAGTCCTGATCGGTCGTACGCAGGTTCTATGGTGACACCTTCCGGCAGGCCGGGTTTCAGCTCTTCGATCTTCTTCTTAACATTTTCAATCGTTTTAAGAGCATTTTCTCCAAAACGCATTACAACAACTCCTCCAACAACTTCCCCTTCACCATCCATTTCGATAAGTCCTCGTCGAATGTCAGGCCCTGTATGAACAGTGCCCAACTCTTTAACAAGAATAGGAGTTCCGTCAGCGCTAACATCAACAACAATATTGCGTATATCATCAAGCGATTTGATATACCCTAATCCTCGTATCATGAACTCTGTTTCCGCCATTTCGATCAGACGTCCTCCTACATCATTATTAGAGCGTTTAATCGCCATATGGATTTTCTTAAGAGGAATGTTATAAGCAAGTAATGAATTAGGATCGATATCAACCTGATACTGTTTAACAAAACCTCCAACACTTGCCACTTCAGATACCCCAGGAACGCTAATCAACTCATATTTTAAAAACCAATCCTGAATAGATCTGAGTTCAGATAAATCATGTTTTTTGGACTTCAATACATATTGATAAACCCACCCGACTCCTGTTGCATCGGGTCCCAAGGTCGGAGTGACCCCGTCCGGCAACTGATTGGAAACAAAATTTAAATACTCCAATACACGACTCCGCGCCCAATACATATCTGTCCCATCTTCAAATATGATATAAACAAATGAAAATCCAAAGAAAGAATACCCCCGTACAATCTTGGCTTTAGGCACAGAAAGCATTGTGGTTGTTAAAGGATAGGTCACTTGGTCTTCAACAACTTGAGGAGCCTGTCCAGGATATTTTGTAAAAACAATGACCTGGACATCACTCAAGTCAGGAATAGCATCAAGAGGGATCGTCCTCATAGCATTAATGCCAAAGACAAAAATAATGGCTGTGAGAATCAGTACGATCATCCTGTTTTTCACGGAATATTCGATGAGTTTATCAAACATATTTTTTTGCTCCTTTCATAAGAGGACTTTTATCGTTAATAATCATCTCGTGCTCCGCAAAACGCAATCTTGGCACTAACGTATGGGTTACCAACTTCCTCTTCTTTTTGAACCCAGGATTTCTTTTCCATCCCACAAAAGAAAAGTTTATACCCTTTTTCCTTGGCAGCGTCTTTTGTATAACTCTTCATATACTGAATCATAGAATCACTTAAATCTAAAAATGCAGAACGCACTTTTACAATATCTTTCTCAACCAATCCGTCTGTCGTATTCAAGATCTTCTCGACAATAGCTTTGGCATTTTGCTTTTCATCAGATTGTAATATGGCAGAAGCTCGATTCTTTATTAATGACGCTTTTTGAGCCATGTCAGCCAACGAATCTTGTGCCAACTGTTTTCGAATAAAAAAGTAAGCTTCCCAAATATCATCCATGGCTTTTTGAGTACTTTCCTTAACGCTCATTATCATACCTTCAGGCATATCCATTTTCATTGTCTGGCTATCCGCTTTTTTGGCTTTTAGTATTTTACTGATTGCTTCCGTCAATTGACTTTCAGAATCAATAAGGAACTGAGCGGAGGTTACTACAAGCTCGCCTTCCTTTGCGCCATGGAGAATTTCATAAAAATCTTTTGTTTCCATTCCTATTAAAACATCTCTTGGCTCAAATAACCCTTCCCCTTTGTCAATAATCAGCACTTTTCTTTGCCCTGAATGAATAATGGATTCTTTGGGAACAGCAACAACAGACCGACTAGGTGCTGTATTAATTTTGACATCGGCATACATATCCGGCTTTAACTCTCCTTCAATATTATTAAGCTCAATTCTGATTTTAGCCGTTCGTGTTTTACTTTCTAAATAAGGATAAACATAGGTTATGGTTCCTGAAAAACTTTTCCCAGGTAGGTAAGACAGGGTCACCTCAGCCTCCTGCCCTACTTTGACCCAAGGTAATTCATATTCATATACATCTCCATAGACCCAAATTGTTGAAAGGTCAGCAATACGGTAAAGATTTTCACCTGGTTTAATATATTCTCCCTCCAAAGCAGTCTTATGAATAATTACACCTGTTGCCGGAGAGTGGATCATGAGTGTCTTACGGACTTCTCCTGATTGTTCTAATTCTTTAATATGAACTTCCGGAACATCCCAATATTCGAGTCTCTTTCGTGACGAATCAACCAAAGTCTGTGAACGATTACTTATTTCCTTAATATTGCCTTCTTTCATTTTTTGGTTGTATTCCAAAGCTAGTAGATATTCTTGTTGTGTCGAAACCAATTCCGGGCTATATATTTCTAGAAGAGGATCATCTTTTTTTACGTCTTGGCCTTCATAATCAACATAAAGCTTTTCAATCCATCCCCCCACTTTTGTATTGATGTAGGCCACTTTCTTCTCATCATAAGTCACCCGCCCAACAGCTCTGATATCTCTCTTTAAAACTCTTTTGGCGATCACCTCTGTTCGCACACCAATATTTTGTACTGTCGCCGGATCAATTCTAATTCCCCCTTCAATAGGTTCCTCTCCTTCATACACAGGAACCATATCCATACCCATATTATCTTTCCCTGGCTTCTCTGATATAAATGTAGGGTCCATTGGAGATTGATAATACGAAATTTTTTTACCCCCTTTATCTTTTTGGGTAGAAGTTGTCTCGTGCTGATGTGCTGGTTTATCGCCTTTAGATTTTAAAAGAAAAATACTTAAGACCCCAACGGCAACTATAATTAGGACTAAAAACTTTTTATTCTTCATTCGATCCCCCCCTATTTAATTTAAGAATATTACTTTCCAAATTTTTCAACATTTATACCAACAGCTCTTTCAAGATTGGCAACAGATTTTTCGTAATCGGCAACTGCCCGATAGTAAGCAATTTTAAAATTCAAAAGAACCCGCTCAGAATCGATTAAGTTAAGGAAATCCGTCTTGCCGGTTTCATATCCAGCCTGCGAAGCCTTTAAAGATTCTTCTGCTTGAGGAATTAAAGCACCTTTATATAATTTCACTAAATCCTCTGCTGTCTTCATTTGAAAATGCGCATCTTTTAACTGAAAAGAAACACTGTTCTTAACATTTTGATAAATATTTTCGCTAGAGGATAAGTTATTTTTTGCTTCGTTCACGCTGGCTTTAATTCGTCCTTGCCAAATAGGAACATTCACGGCAACCTTTCCCATCCATGCGTCTTGGCCATCATTAAAAGCTGAAGTATGTCCAGAGCCGACATCAATAAAATCCACGCCCAATGTAAAATCCGGGAAGTAATCCTTCTTCTTTAATGCAACCATGTCGGTATGCTTATCAATATTAATGGAAGCTGCCTTTAATTCCTGTCGATATTCTTCTGATAAAGCTGAAAGTTTTTCCAATGAATAGGGAAACTCTGTTAACGTAAAATTATCAATCTGTCCAATAGGGGTTTCAATGGGTCTACTTAATAAGGTATTAATTTTTTCCTGGAGGGTAACTTCCCGCTCTGCAAGCTTATAAAGTTTGGCTATAAGTTTAGAAATCTCAACCTGCGCCTTCATGACATCCTGCTGAGACGCTATTCCAGTAGAATATTTGCTTTCAGCAACCTTTTCTAGTTCGTCCAAAAGATCTTTAATTTCTTCTGTCATTGCGGTAGATTTTCTAATCCAATAAAGCTCATAATAGCTGTGCTTTAAATTCTTAATAACTTCCTGCACAACAGTTTCATATCTTTGATAGGCAATGTCTCTGTCCTTTTCTGCAACTTTACCCTTTAATGTCAGTTTGCCGAAAAAGGGAAATTTTTGAGCAATACCATATTTACCTATCTGCGGACCAACGCGTGTTTCAGGATTTTCTACAAAATAACCGGCACTTAACATCGGGTCCTGTAAAGAAACAGCTTGTTTAATCTTTTGTTCAGAAGCTCGAAATGCGTCATGCATCGCTTTAATTTCAGGGTTGTTCTCAACGGCTTCCTGAATCAAATCATCTAAATTCACGCCATCCGTTTTTTGTGCGTATACAGCGGGTGTTGATATCGCAAAAAAACTTATGACAAAGCATGTTGCAAAAACAGTTCGCAAATGGTTCATTTTAATGCCTCCCCCGGGTTCTTTTTAATAAAACTAATATTTCATCGATTTTTTTTAATCTTTCTTTCTCATCTTTTTTTATAAATGATTCTGTAACACATGTCCCTAAATGGCGGTCAAGAATTTTGTCCTCAACGCTCAAAATAGCTCCGACAACCGCATGTAATTGCGTTATGATATCCACACAATATTCACCTTTCTCAATCATCTTCTTTATTCCACCGATTTGGCCTTCGATTCGATTGAGCGCGATGATCTGTTTCTTTTGTGACAAATACTTTTTTTGTTTTAACATCTTAGTCACCTTCTTTCCAACTAGGAATATACCATACCCCCCTACCCCTTGTCAAGCATTTTTATAAATTATTAATAACCTTGCCTATTTTGCCTTTAACTTCCTTGGCAATATTTATCAATGCAGGGTTGTCGATAGCCTGCATGGAGACAACAGGGTCAATAGCAGCTACTTCGCTTTTACCTTCCGTTACTTCTTTCACAATGAAATTACAAGGTAACATGAGGCCTATATTTTCCTCTGCCTGCAATGCCTGATAAGCTAGTGCTGGATTACATGCTCCCAGAATTTTGTATTTTTTGAAATCAACATCGAGTTTTTGTTTAAGTTTTTCCTTTATATCTATTTCAGTCAGAACACCAAACTCTTCTTTCTCAAGTTCTTTAATTAATTTATTAATTGTTTCATCAAAAGTTAAATCTAAGTATTTATGGAAATAATAGTCCTCTGCCATGCCCCCACCTTCTTTCCTGAAACTTTAAAATTTATTTTTTCCCTTTATTTTTTAGACGATAAAACGCTGTGCCATTTGTCAAATCAGCTTCCAACAATCCTTCTCTAATAAGGCATCCAATGCTCATTAGAATAATATCTTTCTCTTCACCTAAATAAACCTCGATTTCCTTAACAGTCAAAGGGCCTTTAATTTCTTCCAGGAGAGTTATGATTTCACCTGATGTAACGCCGATTTTTTTGATCATTTTTAATACCTTTTTTATAATCATTTAACTTTATCTTCTTACTCTTCTATACCAACACCATATTCATAGACCATAGTTCCTCCGTTATGGCCAGCTAAAGAAACGGCACTGACAACCCCTATAAGAAATATCAAGAACACTGCTCTGAAAAGTTTCGAGAACTCCTGCTTGACAAACCATAGTACAGGCAGTGACATTAATGAGCCCCACATTGCCCAAAGCGCAAATTTTTTATGGGTATCCAATACCGGGTGGTTCAAATTCAATCGTTCAGCTTCCCAGATACCTGTTCTAACGACTAACGGTGTTATTAAAGCCGCTAAAACGTACATATTTAAAGCAGTTTTATGTAATCCTTCTTTTTTAAAAAGAAAGCTTACTACATCAAATCCCAATGCCCCTACAAATAGAGCAATAGGAAAATGAACTAATTTTGGATGTAAGGGTGTTAATAGCTCAAACATTGCCTTCTCCTTTTAATTTTAAATTGTCTTTTAAATAAACGGAAGCACATGTAGGGCAGCAAAATTTATGCATTTCTCCTTTGATCATAGCCGTAGCGATGTCTTCTCCTGTACGCATCTCTTTACCGCATAGTTCACACACTCCGGCCATTTCACCGTATATTTCTTCCGAAACATATCGATGGGGGTCATTTTCAAAATCGTTAAAACACTCAGAAGAGCAAAAAATATACTCCTTGTGGCCATAGATATGAAATAAGTGTTTAGTTAATGCTTTTTCTAAAGAAACATCCATCCCGCAGACCGGATCTGAACGTGTTATTTCAATATCAAAATTTTTAATAGTATCGATAGACATAATTCACCTCCTCAGTTTAAAACCAATTAATTAATGTTGGTGTTCTCCACTTTCCATATGTGTTTCGTGATGCTCTGTTTCTCCACCGTGTTTAGAATGATCATGTCCTGCGGTTGAGAGAAAATAACCGATAATGAACAACACAATGGCCATTCCAATTGCTATTAAGATTGATTTTTTCATTTTATACTCCCGTCTTTTTATTCAGCACATCCTGCCCCTTCACATTCATGTGCATGTTCTCCATGACTCTCCCCTTCATCGTTTTCGTGTTGAGAATGATCATGACCAGTTGACCCTTTTTCATGAGTTGATCCATGCTCTTTAAGCATTAATTCCTCAGCTATCTTGGAGAATTTCTCAGGATTTTTTTTAAAATCTTTGGCGCACATCTTGCAGCAAAGATTGTAAATTTTACCTTCATACTCATATTCAACTTCATCCCCTTCTGGAATAAACTGAT
This sequence comes from Candidatus Omnitrophota bacterium, assembly GCA_029261055.1. Lineage (GTDB taxonomy): Bacteria > Omnitrophota > Gorgyraeia > Zapsychrales > Zapsychraceae > JAJDCA01. The sequence goes on from JAJDCA010000080.1 coordinate 69,044, forward strand.
TACTAACAGGGCATATTCTATTGCCAACTTTCATAGCATCAGAATGAACTTCTTCACCTTCTTCATGTCCTTCATGTCCTTCATGAATCGAACCTTTAGATCCTTTATGCTCCATCATAGAGCCTTTATCTTTCGAACCTGTTTCGTTGTGCTCTCCATGATCGTGCCCTCCTCCTGCGAATACCTGACTCGCAGAAAACATCAGCACAACTGCACTTAAAATAATTAACTTTGATTTCATTTTGTTTTCTCCTGTTTTAATGAACTTAATTTGTTTTAATTTTACTGATATAATCATCAGGATTTTCCTTAAACGACTTTATGCATCCTGCACAACATAATTTATAAGTCTTGCCGTTATAGGTATGCGAAACACCCTCTCCCATCGAGCCGATTGGTTTACCGCTTACCGGACAAAGGGTATTGTTGACTTCTTCAGCATCACCCACAACCTCATTCGCAACGGAACCACAGCTCTCAGAACTGCATTGACAAGACATAGTATTCGTATCTTTCTTTGCCTTACCGCAGTTACAAGCCATGGCTGCTGATACCCAGAAACCAGATATTATTACTGCCACCAACAAAATAAATATATTTTTTTTCATTGGCTTTTCCTCCTTTACTTAAAGTTTTGTTTGATCTGTTTGTAAATTTTTATTCTTCAGAAGTTCCTTCTCTTTCAACCACGAATAACCCACTGGCACAACAAAAAGTGTAATGAGTGCTATCATCATACCTCCCACTGATGGAAGAGCCATCGGGATCATCACATCAGATCCTCTACCCATAGATGTCAATATTGGTAACAAAGCTAGAATCGTTGTTGCAGTTGTCATCAAACAAGGTCTAACACGACGTATACCAGCTTCGAGAGTGGCCGCTCTAATTCCCTTGATTGTAGTAGGTTTATGTTCATGAAAGCTTTGATCAAGATAGGTTGCCACCACTACACCATCATCACTGGCAATCCCAAAAAGAGCTAAAAACCCAATCCAGACAGCCACACTTAAGTTGTAAGATTGCATATTAAATAAATCACGGAAATAATCGCCAAAGAATGGTAGTTTTAAAAACCAGCCCTGTGAATAAAGCCAAATCAATATAAATCCGCCACAAAATGCTACTAAAATACCGCTAAAAACAAGAAGCGTTGTTGAGACTCTTTTAAATTGAAAGTACAAAATTAAAAAAATCACGAATAAACTTAACGGTAGAACAACAGATAAGGTTTTCTCACTCCTAACCTGATTCTCATAACTTCCGGCAAATTTGTAACTTGTTCCCGGAGGAAGTTCAAACTCACCTGTGTCAATCTTATCTTTCAAATATTTCTGGGCTGCATTAACTACATCGACTTCAGCCATACCAGAAACCTTATCGAATAAAACATACCCGACTAAAAATGTGTCTTCACTTTTAATTACTTGAGGCCCACGTGTAAATTTCAAGGTTGCAACTTGAGACAATGGTATTTGGGCCCCATCCTTAGTTGACACCAAAACTTCTTGCAATTCTTCGAGAGAATCGCGCAATTCTCTTAAGTAACGAATACGGACAGGATACCTTTCCCGTCCTTCGACTGTTGTTGTCAGCTTCATACCACCAATAGCCATTTCAATGACATTCTGCACATCTCGGATATTAACTCCATACCTGGCAATCTTTTCCCTATCAATAAAGAACTCCAGATAAGGTTTCCCGACAATACGATCAGCAATAACAGCACTAGGTTCAACTCCCGGTACTTCTTTTAAATACTTCTCAATCTGATAACCAACTTTCTCAAGCTCCTCTAAATTTTGTCCCAAGACCTTAACACCCATAGGGGCACGCATACCCGACTGTAACATGACGATTCTTGCAGCAATCGGTTGCAGCTTAGGAGCTGATGTCGTTCCGGGAATTTCAGCGGCTTTAACAATTTCAGTCCAAATATCATCAGGTGTCTTAATATGATCTCTCCACTGTCTTTTTCTTTTCCCAGTTTCAGGATCTTTTTCAGCAAATTCAGGAAGATAATTAATGACGGTCTCAATCATGGAAATAGGCGCCGGGTCTAAAGGAGAGTCTGCTCTACCTAATTTTCCTACGACTGAAGATACTTCCGGTATTTGACTGATCATGATATTCTGTTTTGTTAAAACATCCAATACTTCGCCTATAGATGCATGTGGCATGGTCGTAGGCATATATAAAAAAGAGCCTTCATCCAAAGGCGGCATGAATTCTTTACCGATTCCTGGAAAAGCCCGATTAAGGGCACTGATTGGCCATATTTTATAGACAGCATCTTGTTTTAACCCAACTCTAGCAAGATTATTTGTAACAGGTGAAATGATTTTAGCGAAACCTAACCAGCTAGCCATTCCAAATACAACAATAGTGATTGGAATACTCAAAAACAGGCGTTTATTATTAAGAAAAAACATTAAAATTTTAGGGTAATAATCTATAAATTTAAAGAAACAATAAATAAGGCCAAAAATGAGGATGGCGACAAATATAATGTTTAATATAAAACCTTTACCAAGCCCTAAAGGCATCCATTCCTTAGTTAAATAGATCATGACAATCCCAATAGCAATCCAATTAACATATTTTGCAATAAAACCTTTAACCCGAACCGGAATTTTATTTTCAAAAAGTACATATGACCCATAAGCCAATATTCCTAAAGCCAACACAAAATTAATTTTCCACGCAAAGTAAATTCCCAAGGCTATAAGAATCAGCTTTATTTTTATTTTGACTCCCTCAAACAATTTCTTTTTTCTTTTAACAAAAAACAAATGGGATAAGGCCGGAACAATAAAAAGAGCAATAAGAACCGAAGCCAGTAAAGCAAATGTTTTTGTAAACGCTAAAGGTTTAAACAGCTTCCCTTCCGCCCCGGTCATTGTAAATACTGCCAAAAATGACACAATCGTTGTCGCTATTGCTGTTAATATCGCCCCTCCTACTTCCGAAGAGGCATTATAAATTGTTCGTATCGAACTTTCTTCATCCGGTGTTTCTTTTAAATGTTTCAGAATGTTCTCGCACATAATGATCCCCATATCCACAATTGTTCCAATCGCAATGGCGATTCCAGCCAAAGACATAATATTGGCATCAACTTTAAAAATTCTCATCATGGTAAACGACAACAAAACGGCAAGTGGTAACATAAGTGAAACAACTATAGAACTTCGAAGATGCATTAAAAATAATAGAATTACGATAATTGTAATTAAGATTTCTTGAGTTAGCGTGTCTCTCAAGGTTCCAAGTGTCTCATTGATCAATTGCGTACGATCATAAAAAGGAACGATTTTAACTTTTGAAACTGTTCCATCTGCTAAAGTCTTTGTCGGAAGCCCCGGTTCAATCTGTTTTATTTTTTCCTTGAGCTTTTTAATAATTGCCATAGGATTCTCACCATAACGGACAACGGCGACCCCTCCAACAACCTCTGCCCCTTCCTTATTAAGCGCACCACGCCGAAGAGCCGGTCCTAAATTAACCTTTGCGACATTCTTAAGATATATAGGAACATTCTCGGTAACTTTAACAACAACATTCTCAACATCTGTTAAGGTCTTAATAAAACCAATGCCACGAACAACATATTCAACTCTGTTGAACTCAACTGTCTTAGCCCCTACATCAATATTTGCATTTCTGACAGCGCCCATAATGTCATTCAATGTAACGCTATAAGCACGCATAGCATCGGGATCAACGTCAATTTGATATTCTTTAACATACCCGCCGACAGAAGCAACCTCGCTGACACCTTCAGTCGATTGGAGTGCATATTTAACATACCAATCTTGAATCGATCTTAATTCCTCTAGCCCAAAACCCTCCCCTTCTAACGTGTACCAGAATATTTGTCCCAACGCCGTGGCATCAGGACCTAACGCAGGGGTTACCCCATCCGGAAGATCCTTCTGGGCTACACTAAGTCGTTCAAGGACACGGGAGCGCGACCAATAAAAGTCAACCTTCTCATTAAATATGATATAAATGGTTGAGAAACCAAAGGCGGAATAACTGCGGATACTTTTAACCCCAGGAACGCCTTGTAAAGATGAGGCTAGAGGATAAGTAACTTGATCTTCTACGTCCTGGGGAGAGCGCCCCATCCATTCCGTAAAAACAATCTGTTGATTTTCACCAATATCAGGAATAGCATCAACAGGAACAGGATCGCGCGGAATAAAACTTCCTTTGACATCAAAGGGCATTACAGCGGCGCCCCATAATAAAATCACTATAATAAACAACGCTGTAACTAATTTATTTTCGAGAAAGAATTTTATGATGGAATTAAGCATCCATGTTCTCCTTTATATTTTTATATTGAACAAACATATTAATGATTGTGCTGACTTCCTTTGGGTTCCATTTTAATTACTTTTCGACCATATTCTTTTTGAATATCACCGCACCCAAGCATACTTGAACCAAAATAAGGATTAGCTATTTCTTTTGTATCCTGAAGCCAGTGTGCCCCCTTACCGTCGAGAGCCATCGGACAAAATGCCACAAAAACCTTTAGGTCTTCTTTGTATTCATATTGCTCTAATATATTTTTCAGCGTTAATGACACGCTCCCAAATGTTTCACGTAAAGATTCGAGGTTATGTTTTATACTCCCAAGTTGTGTACGAATCTCTTTAATATCAGAGGCTAACCCTTTAGAAACAGATTCCAGCCTGTTCTTCTTAATAATTTCATCAATTTTATCTTTAAACTTCTCTAAAGAAGAAGCTGCCGTATGTGGTTCGTCATGAGCGAGTGCTTTGAATGCTTCTAAATAAAAAGGCAAAGCTTCTGCAAGGATTCCAGAATTTTCACTGGTTGTTCCTAATGTTTGCGCAACCACATTATCCTTTTCGCTATAAAATCCAGCGGGGTTCATCATGCTAGGTTTAGCCTGAATTTGAAGAGCACTATCAATTTTAAAATTACCTTTGGTGACAACTTTCTCTCCTTCTTTCAAACCTGAAAGGACAATATAATTATCGCCAGCCTGCGGACCTAAAACGACTTCTCTGCCCTCGTAACGATGAACGCCTGTCTCGTCATTAATATTCTCAACATAAACAACAGCCCGTTTTCCAGTAACTAAAGGAGCTGATTTGGGAATGACAAAAACTTTTCTTTCAATTGTCGGCGTTTCAGCAAAACCAAATTCTTTCGTCGGTATAAGTGACATTTCACAAATGTCACAGGGTCCCTCATGATCTTTAATAATATCAGGATGCATAGGGCATATCCATTTACCGGCTAACTCTTCTTCATAAATCTTTCCCCCTTCACCCAAAGTTACTTTAATCATCGTCCGCACAAACATTCCGGGTTTCAACTTTTCACCTTTGTTATCTACATTAACGCGCAATTTTATCGTGCGTGTTTTGGAATCAACAAAAGGATCTATAAAAGCAATCTTGCCATGAAAGACTTCACCAGGATATCCTTCGGCTTCCACAACAACATTCTGCCCGTAATGCAGCCATTGGATATCACTTTCATAAGCATCCAGAAAGAGCCATACTTTGCTTAAATCCGCAATGGTATATATCTTGTCTCCTGTTTTGACATACATCCCTTCGAAACCAGTCTTATGAATTACGGTTCCGAATCCAGGAGAAAATATCGTTAGATGTTCCTGTGTTTCCCCTTTTTCTTTAATTTCTTCGATCTGCTTATCCGTAATGCCAAACAATCGGAGCTTCTCTTTAGAACTTCTTAAAGTAGTCTTTGCCGTCTGGCTCATAACGGTTAATTCGCTTGCCTTTGTATCCTCCCAATTTTTAATGGCTTGGATATATTCTTCCTGAGCGGAAATAAGATCAGGGCTATACAATTTAATCAAATGATCGCCTTTCCTGACTTTTGTTCCTGTAAAATCTACAAAAAGCCTGTCAATTCTTCCAGGTACCCACGCACTGATATAAGATAGCTTTGTTTCGTCATATCCGACTCTTCCCACTAGTCTGATTTCGTTATCAACAGATTGATATTTCACTTCCGCTGTCTCTATTTCAGCTAGTGTGCGTCCGGTTTTATTTAGTATCAGGGAGACTTCACTTCCCTCATCTTGATCACCTGCTCCTTCATAAAGAGGAATCAAGTCCATCGCACATATAGGACATAATCCTTTTTTAGGAAGTTTAATCTGAGGATGCATGGAGCATGTCCAATGTTTGATCTTCTTTTCTTGGGAAGAATGAGAGCCTTTATGATCTGCATGTGAACCGCTATTCATACCGGTCTTTGCCGAGAAAATTCCGGAAACAAGCGAACCTACAATAAGCCCAATAACAAGAAACAACCAGGGACGGTTCTGCGGCGTCTTTAATTTTTGAAATGTGTTCTTGATAAACTCTCTATTCATTTTTATGGCTCCTTATTCAAATAGATTAATTCGAATGATTGTATATCTCTCCAAGTAAAGTTTTTAACTCCATTAGACGCTGATGATAATTCGCATGGTGTCGGTAATAAGTTAATTGAAAATTTAATAACATCCGCTGTGCATCAATGAGCGAAAGAAAATCAACGTTACCAGATTCATAACCGGACTGTGTGGCGTTGAGTGTTTGTACAGCTTTAGGGATTAAAGCATCTTCATATAAACGGGATTGCCTTAAAGCGTCCTGTACTTTGTAATGGACTAAAGACAATTTGGAATATAATTCGTTTTCCTTATTCTCAAATTTGTTTTTTGCAGCTTCAAGAGAGGCTTTTGCGTCGTCTACACCAGCATTCAAACGATTAAACCAAATCGGTACATTCACAGAGAACATAACCATCTGAGCATCCTTCCCGCTGTCAGTTAATGATGGGTTAATCGCATCACCCGTATTAATCTGCGTAAATCCTACCGTCAAATCAGGGAAATAGGCTCGTTTCGCAAGCTTCAATGACTCTTCCTCTTTTCCTACTGTTTCAGATAGAGCTTTTAACTGAGGGTTATCTTTCTTCATAACATCTATTAATTGCTTTATTTCAGTATATTCACCATTCATATCCATATCTGAAAAAAGCTCCTTTGGCCATGGCAACTGATTATCTTCCGGGAAATTTAACAAAGCGTTTAAGCGGGCAGCTAAGGCACTTCTCAAATCTTCTAAACTGTACAAATCATTTTCTACTTTCCCTAACTCTACTTGCACCTTTAATAAATCTTGATTCTTGGCTATTCCTGAAGAATATTTAGCCTGCGCAACGCTTTCAAAATTACTCAGCAATTTTAAGTTCTCACTACTCACTAGGATGGCCCTGTCAAGATAAGCATATTCGTAATACGCATCGGAAATTTCATAGATTAACTGCAACCGTTTATCTTCAAATTTGTAATAAGAAACTTCGGCGGCTTTGAATGCCTTATTTTTTCGAATCCAAAGTTTATCGGGCAATGGAAACTTCTGTTTAATAGAGAAGGCTTGGTTTTGAGGACCAACACGGGTTTCAACTGATTCTAAATAATCGGTATAGGAAAATTGCGGATCAGGCAATGAAAAAGCTTGAGGGACTTTACGTAAAGCAGACTTCCATTCATAAAAGGATGCCTTAAGTTCTGGATTACGCAGAAGACCTACCTCTATATAATCGTCCAGCTTTGACTCTTCCGTAATAAGTCCGTTTATATCGCCGTTTGATTTATTCAGCTCTTTTTCCTGCAATTTCATTTGTTTTTCTCTTTTAGAAATCTGGGATTCTGCCTGTGCAGTGTTTATAGATAAACAAATAAACAGTAAAATAAACGAACCGATTTGAAAATATTTACGCATCTTTACTCTCCTTTAGTCTTATGCGCCTTTTTATAAAGCTCACAGGTGACGCAGTATCCCTGCCATGCTGAGATTAAAAACAGCACACCTAGCACAAGTGTCACCCATTTGCCCCAACTAATAAATGCGCTGACAATCATGATTATTCCAAAAACTGTTCTGGTAAATCGTTCTTCTGGTTTAACGTTATTGATTCGACTCATAATACCCCCCTCATTTGTAAAAATTTAATTACAAAGAGAAAACATCCCTGAAATTGCCTAGATGTCAATAACAATAGACAATAATAGAGTAAAGATAGAATGTAACTTAGGTATTAAATACGAAGGATGGAATTTTCGAGGTATAAAGGCACACTTCTCCTGTAGAGACGCGGCGGAGAGTGCTCAAAATGTAGAATGGAATCATTTTGTATGCTACCAAGTGAAGCGTGAAGGACAAATGTTTCCTTAAAAGCATTTGTGAGAATCACATCGGACCTAAAAAAATCAAAATTGAGATTTGCTAAGACAGCATTTGAATAATGACATTCACAATCCTCTGTTTCAGAATTGTTGGTGTTCTCTGATTTATTGGAATGGCAATGATTGTCGGAATGAGTAGCCTCAATACTTGAAGCCTGGGTGAAAGGTGTTAGGTTTAAACAACAGCAAAGGATTGTAGCAAAAACAAGGAAGAAAGTTAAGGCAATGACTCTTGATTTTTTTAAGTATTTTTTCATGAGCTTATTTTTAATTTACACCTGATTAATACATTAGTCAACTTTTTATTAGCTTACCCATTTTTCCTGAATTTTTTCAATAAGCCAAAAATCTCATTAATCTTTTTCTGTCTCTCCAGATCAGATTTGCTCCTTATAGCATGAGTCAAACAACCACTAAGATGTTTCTCAAGAACCTTATCTTGAACTCTCAAAAGAGCAGCATTAACAGAACTAATTTGGGTTAATATATCGATGCAGTAGCGTTTTTCTTCAATCATCTTTTGAAGACCTCGCACTTGTCCTTCAATACGTTTAAGCGCTACTAATTGTTCATCATGTGCTGGGTGCGTATGTTTCATATCGTTTATCCTTTGTTGAAAGGATACCATGCCCCCCATGCCTATGTCAAGTATTTTTTTATTCGTTATAAAAAAATACCCGATTCTCTAAATACTTTTAAAAGGGCAGGAAAGAATTCTTATAAAACAACTCGTCAGCAAGTCTATTCTGCGATAAGCAAAATTGTCTTGCGGGTTGTGTCTTGTATTTTGCCTTTTTAGGCAAAATAGATGTCATAAAAATTCTTTGGGTGGGATTTAAGAAAGAATTTTTCGCAGAAAAATAACCACAAGTTTGTAATTTTATAGGGGTGCCTGCTTTTTTCATCCCCCGATGAATTCCCCTTCAGCACAGACACCCCTATTGTATTTATTTTCTATTCGATAAAATCACCTCCTCTCCTTCCCATTTGGCCCCTAATATAAAATCAACAGCTTTCTGAGCCTTTGCAGTAGCATTAATCAAAAACTTACTGTCTTTCTTTAGAACAGCAAGCCACCCTTGGATATACGCCACGGAATTCTTAAATGTTAAATTCGCAATACCTGTCCTTGCACATAGAAACGCCGCCCCAGTCTCCGCGATCAGTTCCTCTTTCGAATAAACGTCACTCCCAAATGAACTGACATTCACAATGCCTTCTCGTTTAAGCCTTGTCTGGTGTCCCGTGCTGTGGACTTCCTCATGAAAAAGTGTTGCGTAATATTCTTCACTGGTTGAAAAAGTTTCTTTTTTAGGCATATTTACACAATCAGCTACTGGCCGGTAATACGCTCTTTGCTCTTCGTGTCTTACTTTCGGCCCATTCGCATAATTATTGATAATGACCTCACAGTTCTCATCTTTCTTAAATTCACTATTGTCCTTTACTGTAGACTGATACTCAATTCCGGAAACTTGTTGAATATTGAAAACCCGGTAATAACGAAGTATCGGCATTTTCTCCGGCTCCCCTTTCTTGTTAAGTTGTGTTTTGCTTTCAATCCAGTTCCAATAAACAACAATATGTGATTTTGACTCTGGCTTTACTGATCCTCCTAATTTCTGTACCTGATTGAAGGTTAGAAAATATGGTTCTGTGAAATCTGTAAGCCGCAGCAATAAACAATTAACGCCTCTATACGGCTTCTTAGTAACAAAACTCATTGGCATACCACCCCCTGACCACGGTTTACGCCATGGTATGACGCCTTTTTCTAATTCCTTAATAATCCGATTAGTTACAATTTGATAAACTGTTGTTTTTGTACTCATCGTGCACTCTCCTTTTCAGTTAAATGGTTTTTTGCTTCCTTTTGACCAATAAAGACCACAGACAAGTCAAGGATGGCCGACAAAATTAAATACAAGAGGCCACTTGCAAGCGTAAGCGCCGTCCTTGACCTGTGGTACAATGAAAAAGTCCAGAAGCAAAAAATGGAGAATTGGTTGGATCGCCACGAACTAAAACGGCAGGGATGTACTAAAAATTGTGTAAGTAAATATTGAGGCGGGTGTGATACAAAAAAATGATGGCTAAAAATCTCTTAGATAGGCATGATAAAAAATGCGAGGAGCATTATTAATAATGGTATATTTCTTCCGAGGAAATAAACTGCGTTGAATTTCTTAAAACATCCTTCACCGCTGTTAATATTTCCATTGCCTTAAACGGTTTAACAATATGATACGCTGAACCGGCAAGAAAACAATCAACGAAACTCTTTTTCCCCTTCTGTGTTACAAAAATGACAGGAATATCCTTTGTTGATTCACTATCTTTCAACTGTTTGCAGACTTCCTCGCCTTGCATCCGTGGCAAGATACAATCAAGGATAATAAGATCAGGCTTCTCTTTCCTGGCAATCTCCAAACCGGATTCCCCGTCTTTTACTATCAAAAAATTAGAATACCTTCTCGACAAATCCTTTTTGATCAGTTCGATTTGTGTCTTTTCATCTTCGACAATTAAAATAACAATGTTACGTGAAAAATATTTTATAAACTTCTGGAACATTTATATTCCCGCAAAATTATTGTTTTAAGTATTTATTAAACTCCACCTGAAACTGTTCAAACACTCTTATTATTTCTTCAAAAGTTGGCTTAGGATCTTCATAAATCATAATAAGTGTATCCCTGTAATCATTACGAAGTTCTTCAATAATGTTGTCGCTGGGAATAACTTTTAAACCATCTTTTAATATATCGTTGTATCTAAAATGATTTTGTTCTGCACATAAATCATTGAACTCTAGTACATCTTTCAAAATTGAACCATCCCCCATCCAGTATTTAAGTGGTTTATGTTTTAACAATTTATAAATGTCATAGTAATGTCGAGAAATATTTTTAGAAGTAGTTTTGTTTTCCTTTAGCATAGACAAACGATGAAATACTGTAACCTTCTCCCAAAAAGTACGTCTCCAGTCAAGAACCTTAACAGATACATTAAATTCTTCAGATTTTTCTAATAAATCTGAAATGTAAGGTTTGATAATTTTAATTTCTTCAGGATGATGATCAGAACGCCACCCAAGTTCAATAAAAACGTGTTGTTTTACATATGAGTCAATCTTCTCCACAGGTACGTATGTAAATACTAGGGCGTGTTTGTCCTTAGAATCAATTGATAAGGTGCCGTGACAATCTGTTTTCAATAATTCTTTTTGTATAGATTTATTTAGTGCGGGATAAAGCTTATTCTTAATTAAGGCTTCGCATTTATTATCAAATGCTTTTTTTAACTTTTCTCTTTTATTTTTTGAGTTACTTCTATCCGCAACATCTTCTAGTTCTCCGTTCGACACGTATTCTCTATGGATAGCTAAGTCAAGTCTTCAGACATTCTTGGTATTGCATTGTACACCTTAGATAAACTCGTCCCTCCTTTGAATGTTAAATGTTCCTTAAACTCAGATAATTCAAACAAGCGCTCTAATATCCAACAAACCCAGAAATCTTTCTCAATAAGAAAATTTTGTATTCCCAACTCCACTGAGCCAGCATCAAAAATTTTCTTTTTTTCTTCTTTAGGCAGTATGATAAAGTTTTTCCCTTTTATTAATGATCTCCTTTAAAATTGGACGCATCCATATCGGAGCAAGTGGCGCATCCTTTTTAAGTGTTTCAATATTCTCGATTGACAACCTAGAACAGATTGTGTTAATTTCGGAATGCATTATACGCTCCTTACCT
>JAJDCA010000009.1 GCA_029261055.1 Candidatus Omnitrophota bacterium
AATCAGAGAAAACGCAATCTTGAAATGGCTCGTCTGCTGCGTTATACTGCATGGCAGACAAGTCAGCATGGTTCTCACAGAGAGCCATCAGAAGTAACTATGCAACCGGCTTGAGGTCAAACTCGCTGAAAAACTCCGAAACCCACGCACATTATTACTCTTAGCGGAAAATTTATCTTTTTCATAATCAAGAGCAAATGCTAACGGAGGAGCGCCTATTATCGGAGTCATTCTTTTAAATATTCTTACAATTCCACTTCCTTTCTCAAGACCAATTTCTGACAAGGATTCAGAAAGAAAAAAAATTACTGAAAAGAAATTTGCCTTTAGAACATTTGCAGATGTTTCCAATTTAAACATATTTTGAATCTCCTGCGCCAACCCCTTCATAAATACATTATCCGATTCGATATATTCATTCTTAATATTCGCAAGTTCAGTTAAAATATCTACATTAAGCCCAGAATCCGAATTTATTATGTCTTGATATAATTGTGTCGTCTTCTTTTCTTGCATCTTCTGATAAGACCACAAAATCGTTTTATATTTTTCTTTAGTTTTGGCGCGCCTCAAAATATTAACAAAATACTCATCTTCCCCCCATGATGCTAAGGCATCAGAAACAGCATGTTGAACTTCAATGTCAGGTGACACATACTCAAGCAAAATTCTCCTAATTGTTCCTTTTTTAAAAATCTCAGGATTTTTTATTACTGCATCAATAATCATCTGAATTTCTGTAATTCTAAGCCCTTTAGTCCTCTGACCCATATTAGGATGAAAAAACCCTTTCACACTCTTAATTCTTAAAGCGTTTTCTAAAGAATCTTTTATACGAGATAACAAATTATTATTGAACGGATTACTGTATTCACCAGATCTTCCTCTACTAAACACACCATCCGGAACCTCTATTTTTGAACTTCCAATTTCCTCATACGACTTTATAACAGATGCCTGCACACCCCCCGAATCTCCCACCTGCCCCAATAAATTCACCTTAAATACACGATTCACGCCACTGTTAAACATGTTAATGGTGGTCGAGCCCAAAATGGTGAGGAGTATGGAAAATGCAGCTACTTTTTTCGTTATTCCTGATATCATAGCGAAACTGACTTCTCCGTTTTCATTCTTTATTGCTCTGCCTGGAGCGAATCCTCCTGAAAAATATTTTCGGGGAATAATCTGTTGTGTCGTAGGATCATAGTCTTCCCTAATGTAGTCGTACACACCCTTCTTGAATGATTCGACATATTGATTGTAAATTTTTTGATTAATATCTTTATCCTGTGTATCCACCCCTTTGGTCTTGCTCTTGTCGGCATAGACATGGCCCAGCAGGCTGTCTTTGAGATTGCTCTTGTACCATGCCGCTAAAATCATGGAATTGTAAATTTGCCGTAAATTAGCAAAAATTTTACCCTCGTTGACTTCTTTTTTGATCTCTGGGATTAATATCTCCCGTACAATTTCAAAAGAAATTCCACTTGCTATTTTAGATTCACCATGGGACAGGCTGTCCAAGCCGTATTTTGTTTTGTCTAAACCCTCCTGCAAGGCTACATAGTCTTCCTCCAGCATTACATCTAATCCGCTCTCCACTACATACACACTTTGTCCTTGCTCATAAACCGTTGCTTTCTCCGGTACGATCCAAATTTTATTAAACGTGTTCATAGGGATTTCGGTGGTGCCGTATTCTTCAAACGCACGCTCATGCACCCGATCCCAAAAGTTTTCCCCTAATTCATCTTCAGGATACATCAAACTGGCACTTAACTGCTTCAAAAGATAATCTTGCGCGAGCAGGTCCCGGCCCATTTCAGTGTCGCCAAAATTCTTTGACACAATGCGGTCAGATTCATACGGGCTGAGGTTCACCCACATGTCTTCTTCCGGCACGGTGAGGGCGGCCATGAAGTATTTGATCAATTTTTGCGCTTCGTCTTTAAGGGCTTCACCCTCCAATCCGCTATCACCGGTGCCCACAATAAAATCAAACTGCAAAGCTTTTTCAGGATGAATGGTCAAACCTTTAATAATGGCCGGCTGAAACGCCGGGGTCATCGGTACCAGCGTACCAGGTACAGGCAAGTTCAATACACTTCCAGCCGCAGGGACAACCTGTGCCCTGACTTGCTGTGGCGGAATAAGTGTCGTGAGCATAAATGCCAGACAAATAAAGACTGATAATGTGCGATAAATTACGCTGGCACTTCGTTTTTGAATGTACAAAATCATAATAAGATTCTTTTCTTTTTTATGGATAAAGCTCTTACACCACATCAAAATATTGCGAATTATGCTTAAAGTATGCCACATTTATTAAGAATCTGCCAAAAAACTTAAAATTGGTGAATTTGTGATTAAATTTTTTCAAGAATGGAGGGTAATGTTTACTTGTTAAGAATTTCTTGGCGGGATACCACTTTATGGGTAGCCACAGATTTAAGGATGCTGTGAAGAGTTCCGATCCTTAAGTTTTTGTGTGCTGGGATTACTATGCGGTAATGCTGGGCTTAGATTGGTCAAAAAAATACCCATCTACGGCATCTTTTACATGTTCACGTAACTGCTCCCATGTATCTGCCTGAGTAAAAATGGCTTCAGTTAGACATTCCGCCACATAACCACCATCTTCATCTTGAACAATTTCAAAAATAATTTCTTTCATATTTTAAATATACCAGATAACCCGGGCTTTATCCACCTGGATTTTCTACACGAAATACTGAAAGGCAAACTTATTTAAAAACTAATTTTTCTCTTCCGTCTGCTCCGTTAAGCCTTTCAAGAGAGCTACGGATTTTTTGAAGTTGTCTTCATCTTTTTTTTGCATAAAGATGTCGATGCTTTTTTGAACGGCAAGAATAGCGGATTTATGGCTATTTTGGGCTTCAATCAAGTCGCCGGAGGATTGATTCTTCTTTTCTTTAAAAATATTGGCTAATGCTAAAAGGTAAAAAATTTCACCATTATCCGGAGCAACACGTGTGGCGGCTGAAAATGTATCGACGGCTTTTGCGTATTTATTTAATCGCAAATAAACCTGACCCAAAACAACATAATTTTCAGGATTAGTGGGTTCTTGTCGAATAGCATCATCAAAACTTTTGATAGCATTGGTGATTTCACCTTCATTTAAATAATTTACACCAGCCTGAATAAGCTGATTACTTTCTTGCCCCACTGACGGCATAGACATAGCATCTTTAGGGAGATCTTGTTTCTGCGTGGTTTGTGGACGACCACATCCTACAACCATAGCCAACATAACAACAAAAAGAATATTCTTTTTCATGAGTTTTTCTCCATTAAAGTTAAATAGGTTTGGACGCCTTCAGCAGCAGCTCTGCCTTCTTGAATGGCCCAAACAACCAAAGATTGCCCGCGTGTCATATCTCCTGCGGTAAAAACACCAGAAATACTTGTCATTTTATGTTGATCGGCTTTCACATTACCGCGCTCGTCTAAATCAACCCCGAAACTATCCAATAATCCGGTTTTCACCGGTCCTAAAAAACCCATCGCTAAAAAAACTAAATCTGCTTCTAACTCAAATTCCGATCCTGGAACTTCTTTCATCGGCCTTCGTCCTGTTTCCGGATCTGGAGAACCAAATTCTAAACGAACACCGTGCAATTTCTGGAGACCGCCATTTTCACCTGTAAAATATTTCGTCATAATGCAATAATCGCGTTCTACACCTTCTTCATGAGAAGTCGATGTTCTCTCAATAAAAGCCCAATTTGGCCAAGGATTACCGTCGCTACGTTCTTTAGGTGGCTGTGGTAATAACTCAAACTGCTTTACCGATTTGGCCCCTTGTCGATTAGCTGTTCCCACACAATCAGAGCCTGTATCTCCCCCACCTAACACAACAACATTTTTGTCTTTGGCTAAAATTCTTTCGTCAGCAGAAACTTTCTGCCCTAAATTAACCCGCGTCTGCTGAGTCAAATATTCCATGGCAAAATAAACACCGTTCAACTCTCGTCCCGATACAGCCAAATCTCTGGGCTGCTCTGCACCTCCACAAAGAACAACCGCCTCATATTTTTCTCGCAATTCTTCCGCCGTAATATCCATGCCAACATTAACCTTGGTTTTAAATTTAACCCCTTCTTTCTCCATACGTTGAAGACGGCGTTCGACAATATCTTTTTCTAATTTAAAGCTTGGAATTCCTAATGTTAACAGCCCACCTAAAACTTCATTCTTTTCATAAACCGTTACCGTATGTCCAAACTTATTAAGCTGATCGGCACAAGCTAACCCCGCAGGACCGGACCCGACAACCGCAACCGTTTTTCCTGTACGCACCTTGGGCGGCTGAGGTTTCATCCATCCTTCGGCATAAGCCTTTTCAATAATAGCATATTCGATATTTTTGATAGCTACGGCAGGTTCATTGATGCCTAAAACACAACCATTTTCGCACGGGGCAGGACATACACGACCAGTAAATTCAGGGAAATTATTTGTGTAAGATAACCGCTCAATGGCTTCTTTCCAATACCCTTTAAAAATAAGATCATTCCAATCAGGAATAATATTACCAATCGGACATTGCGACTGACAAAAGGGAACGCCACAATCCATGCATCGAGCCCCTTGATTCTTAAGATCCTCTTCGGACATATCCTTAAGAAATTCATTCCAATGCTTCAAACGATCTTCGACAGGTTGTTTCGCATAATCCTGTCGCGAATATTTCATAAACCCTGTTACATCACCCATAGTTTAATTGCCTTCCTCAGCAAAAGATTCTTCGGCTTCGTCTAATTCTTCTTCAGGTTCAATCGCAACATGAGCAGCCGTAGCTTCCAAAACTCGCCGATAATCTGTTGGATAAACTTTGATAAACTGCGGTAAAGTCGCGCTCCAATTATCCAAAATTCTTTTAGCCACTGCACTTCCTGTATATTTAAAATGCTTTTCTATTAAATCCTGCAACTCTTCGGCATCATGAGCATCTTCCACATTAAATAACTCAACCATGCCCATATTACACTGCGTCCGAAAATCACCATCTTTATCCCATATGTAAGCAATCCCGCCACTCATACCTGCCGCAAAGTTTCGACCGACAGCGCCAAGCACAACCACACGCCCACCTGTCATGTATTCACACCCATGATCGCCAATACCTTCAACAACCGTATGTGCGCCACTATTACGCACACAAAAACGCTCCCCGGCCATACCACGAAAATACGCTTCTCCACAAATCGCCCCGTACAAAACAACATTTCCAATCAAAATATTTTCTTCTGCCACAAATGTGGAACGAATGGATGGACGGACAACCACCCTTCCACCGGACAATCCTTTACCTACATAATCATTCGCATCTCCAGCTAGTGTAAACGATACACCTCTGGAAAGAAAAGCGGCAAAACTCTGCCCTGCAGAACCAATAAATTTAATCTGAATAGTGTCTTCCGGCAATCCTTTTAAACCATACCGACGGGCAATCTCACTACTCAACATAGTCCCGACTGTCCGATTAATATTTCGAATTTTACAATCGAAACTCACCTTCTTTTTATTCTCAATAGCTTCTTCACAACTTTCAATCAATCGATTATCCAAAGCGACATCTAATCCGTGATCTTGCCCTGATACATGATGAATAGCAATCCCTTCAGGCACATCCGGTTTATGCAAAATATTAGTTAAATCCAACCCTTTCGCTTTCCAATGATCAATAACCTCTCGAGTTTCTAACATATCTACATGCCCGACCATATCTTCAAATTTACGAAATCCTAACTCGGCCATAATTTCACGAATTTCCTGGGCGACAAATTGAAAATAGTTCACCACATGTTCAGGTTTGCCGGCGAATTTTTTTCTTAATTCTTTTTCCTGCGTAGCAATCCCAACCGAACACGTATTCAAATGACATTTACGCATCAGAATACATCCCATCGTCACCAAACCAATCGTAGCAAATCCAAATTCATCCGCTCCCAACATAGCGGAAATCACGACATCACGCCCCGTCTTTAACTGCCCATCTGTTTGAACACGAATACGTCCTCGTAAATCATTCATTACTAAAACTTGCTGTGTTTCGGAAATACCTAATTCCATTGGAAGGCCTGCATGTTTAATCGACGTCTGCGGCGAGGCGCCTGTTCCTCCCCCATAACCACTAATCAGCAAATGATCTGCCTTGCCCTTAGAAACACCGGCTGCAATCGTACCCACGCCAATTTCAGATACCAGCTTAACACTGACATCGGCCTTTGGATTCGCATTTTTTAAGTCATGAATAAGTTGAGCCAAATCTTCTATTGAATAAATATCATGATGTGGCGGTGGAGAAATCAAACCAACCCCCGGCGTGGTATAACGTGTTGCGGCAATTTCCTTACTAACCTTATGCCCCGGCAATTGCCCGCCTTCACCGGGTTTAGCCCCCTGAGCCATCTTGATCTGTATTTGATCAGCATTGACCAAATATTCAATCGTCACTCCAAATCGCCCTTGAGCAACTTGTTTGATACGGCTCCGTCGTAAATCACCATTTTCATCTTGTGTAAATCGATCCGGATTCTCACCACCTTCTCCTGTATTCGAAAATCCTCCCAAACGGTTCATCGCAATAGCTAAAGTTTCATGCGCTTCTTTAGAAATAGATCCGTAACTCATCGCCCCTGTAGCAAAACGCTTAACGATTTCTGAAACAGGTTCTACCTCTTCAATGGGAATTAGCTTCCCTTTTTTAAATTTTAAAAGCCCGCGAATACTAGCTAAATTTGTTTCTTGTGTATTCGAAAATTTGGCAAACTGCTTGTAGGTATCATAATTATTAGATCTCACAGCATGCTGCAAAAGAGCAATCGTCGTGGGATTTAATTGATGATGCTCGCCGTCTTTACGCCAATGATAATTGCCTCCTTCATCAAGCAACTCATCATATCGTGGCTGATCAGGATAAGCGGCTTTATGAAGGCGTATCATTTCTTCAGCGACAGTTTCAATATTAATACCTCCAATACGAGAAGGTGTTGCCGTAAAGTATTTATCAACAAATTCTGAGCCTAACCCGATCGCTTCAAAAATTTGAGCGCCGCAATACGATTGCACAGTCGATATGCCCATTTTAGAAATAACTTTAAACAGCCCCTTGCGCGTGGCTTTCATAAAATTCTTCAACGCTTCTTGCACGGTCAAATCTTCAGGATAAACGCCACGATTAATTTCATTTTCAATCGTTTCAAAAGCTAAATAAGGGTTAACAGCATTGGCCCCATATCCGATCAATACAGCAAAATGATGCATCTCCCGTGCTTCTCCTGTCTCAACCACCACACTCACTCTTGTCCGTGTGCCCTGACGAATCAAATGTTGATGCAATCCTGAACACGCCAATAAAGACGGCATAGGGATATTATCTTTATCCACTAATCTATCCGATAAAATAAGAATAGTGTACTCATCTTCAATAGCTTCATCTGCCTGTTTAAATAAATCTTCCAAAGCCTTTTCCAATCCTTCAGGTCCCTCTGTAGCACTAAAAACCGTCGACAAGGTCAATGACTTAAGATAACCTTGTTTAACATTACGAATCTTTTCAAGCTCTATGTTCGTAAGGATCGGACGCGGAATTCTCAACCGGTGGGCATGGCCAGGAATCTCTTCCAAAATATTCCCTTCACGGCCTAACAACATATTTTCTGCCATAACAACTTCTTCACGAATAGGATCAATCGGAGGATTTGTAACCTGGGCAAAAAGCTGTTTAAAATAATTAAATAACGGCTTAGAACGTTTAGAAAGGACAGCCAACGGGGTATCTTCCCCCATAGATCCTGTGGCCTCAACGCCATTAGAAACCATAGGATGAAATACAACCTTTAAATCTTCCAAAGTATATCCAAACGCTCTTTGGCGCTCTAATAAAGTTTTGACATTAAATCCATGCACTTTTTTAGGCTCTTCCAAATCATGAATATCGACAATATCATCTTTAATCCATTGCCCATAAGGTTTACGGTTTGCATATTCTTGTTTTAATCCGGCATCCTCTACAATACAGCCGGCTTGTGTATCAATGAGAAATATTTTTCCTGGCTGTAGACGCCCTTTAAGCTTAACCCTCTCCTGCTCAACAGGAATAACGCCCGTTTCAGACCCCATAATAACATAATCATCTTTTGTAATAAGATACCGGGAAGGTCGTAGCCCATTTCGATCTAAAACAGCGCCAATACATCGTCCATCCGTAAACGCAATAGAGGCTGGACCATCCCACGGCTCCATAAGAGCAGAATGATATTCATAAAAAGCCTTTTTCTCGTCGCTCATACTTTCATGACCATACCAGGCTTCAGGAATCATCATCATAACCGCATGCGGCATAGACCGTCCGGATAAAACTAACATTTCAAAAACATTGTCAAACGTGGCTGAATCGCTTCCATGCGGTACAACAATAGGTAATACCTTCTTAAGATCTTTTCCAAAAGCTTCTGAAATAAACTGCATCTCTCGGGCATGCATCCAGTTAATGTTTCCGCGTAAGGTATTAATTTCCCCATTATGGGCGACCATACGATAAGGATGAGCTAAAGCCCAGGAAGGAAAGGTATTTGTACTGTAACGGGAATGCACCAAGGCAATGGCGGAAACCATGTCAGGATCAGCTAAATCCAGGAAGAATTTTTCTACCTGCTCCGGCATCAACTGACCTTTGTACACTATCGTCTTACTAGCCAAACTACAAAAATAATAATAATTTTTCTGACCAAGGACAGATTGTTGGACTTTATTGTAAAGACGTTTGCGGATCACATACAATTTGCGGTCAAGATCTTCTTTTTTAGTATCTTTCCCTAATCCGATAAAAACCTGCTTAAACTCAGGCTCAACGCTTCTGGCTACCCTACCGATCATATTGCTATCATGCGGAACATCTCGCCAACCCAAGAATCGCTGACCTTCCTCACGAATAATATGCTCAATCCATTCTTCGATGGTATTCCGATCAACACGGTTAGGTGGTAAAAAGACTATTCCAGCGCCATATTCCCCAAAAGGAGGCAGCTCAATGTTAATCTTCTCACATTCTTTCCGAAAAAAAGCATCCGGCATCTGAATAAGAATACCAGCCCCATCGCCTGTTTCCGGATCACAGCCGCATGCACCCCTATGGGTCAAATTTTCAAGAATCTCAATACCACTCTTGATGACTGCATGGGATTTTTTCCCCTTCAAATGGGCAATAAATCCAACCCCACAGCTATCATGCTCGAATTGAGGATCATAAAGACCTTGTTTGTCTGGATAAAAAGAATTGTTCATAAGGAATAAAAGTTCTGATTTCTCTAAGGGTTACACTTTGACTAAAGGGGATATTTTACGTATTTTTTGAATAAATGCAACTAAAAAAAATATTTAATAAATTTCGGCCAATGAATTAAATCACTACGCCTCTTGATAGCGATTCGTAATCGGTAAACGCCAGTCTTTACCGAAGGCGCGGGTTGTGATTTTGATGCCGGGCGGGGCTTGACGGCGCTTGTATTCACTCTTATCTACCATTTGGATAATCCGTTGAACCAGATCTTTATCTTTTCCCCTGGCCATTTGAGCCTTAGAATGATGCTGTTCTACATATCTCTTAAGCAAATCATCCAGAATATCGTATGGAGGCAATGAATCCTGATCTTTTTGATTGGCGCGCAATTCAGCACTGGGAGCGCGTCTGATGATACTGGGTGGAATAATGGGCTTTTCACGATTTCGCCATTGCGATAATTCATAAACTATTGTTTTGGGAACATCCTTGATCACAGCAAATCCTCCGGACATGTCTCCGTACAATGTACAATACCCAACCGCCACCTCACTTTTATTCCCGGTCGTTAAAACCAACCATCCAAATTTATTGGAAAGCGCCATGAGAATATTACCCCGGATGCGGGCCTGAATGTTTTCTTCTGCAATGCCAGACTTTAATCCAGCAAATTCTCCAGCCAAGGCTTTGGTGTACCCTTTTAATACATCTTCAATGGGCATTTCTTTAAATTCTATCCCTAAATTTTTGGCCAGCCGCCTGGCATCCAATTTTGTCCCTTTGGATGTAAACCGCGAAGGCATAGAAACCCCAACCACATTTTCCTTGCCAATCGCATCTACAGCCACAGCCGCTACCAACGAAGAATCAATGCCGCCACTTAATCCAATCACCACCTTCTGAAATCCATTTTTTATGATGTAATCATGTGTCCCTAAAACTAAAGCCTTGTAGATGCTTTCAATTTTGTGCGTTTTCTTTCCAGCCAAACGCACGGGCTCGATGAATTTTGCCCCTACATCCGCAATAATTAAATCCTCTTCAAATGCTTTTCCGGAAGCCACAACTTTTCCTTTCGGATCAATAATAAGACTTGCTCCATCAAAAACTAATTCATCTTGCCCACCAACAAGATTGGCATAACAAATAAAAGCCTTAGCTTGCTTAGCTCGCTTTTTTAATAATCGTTCCCGCTCCCGCATCTTCCCAGCATAATAAGGAGAAGAAGAAATATTAATATGTATCGGCGCTGTCGGACGTGTTGTTTTCCAGTCTTCCAACCAAATATCCTCACAGATATCCACACTAAATTTTATTTTCCCTGCAGAAAACACACCGGACTTTTGGCCCGGCTGAAAATACCGTTTCTCATCAAACACCCCATAATTCGGAAGGGCCTGTTTGTGATACACACCCTTCAATTTACCATCCACAATAATAGCCGCTGCATTGTACAAATTCTTCCGCTTATCCATATCCACAAATCCGACAATCGCCGCAATGCCTTTAGTCTTTTTAACCAAAGCCTTCAAACTTTTTATGTTGTCTCGAATAAAATGCTCTTTATGCAAAAGATCTTCTGGTGGATAACCGGTAATAACCATTTCAGGAAAGACAACGATATCGGCACTATGCTCTTTTGCCTTGTGGATGTAATCAAGAATTTTCTGTTGATTAGCAGCAAGATCACCGACGGTAGGATTAATTTGAACAAGGGCGATTTTGGACATAATTAATGATGACTCATGAGCAATACATCTATAGCCAAAGCTTTAGCTGATTTTGCCAACTGTTTATCTGCTGTAACAAATTTCAATCCATTAGAATAAGCCACAGCCAGATGGATAGCATCAAGACTTCTTAAAGGCGCAACAAATTGTCTTATTCGATCCATCGCTAACCGATAATGCTGCAGTTTAACGGGAATAAGCGTATAATACTCTTCTTCTTTGTGACGAAGAAATTCCATAATCAGCTGGTTACCTTCTACCTTTGTTATACTTTTATCAAAAACTTTTTTAGATATCGCTGAAGAAAATTCCAGTTCTGTTAAGGCACTAATAGACGGAGAAGCATGCGTCATCAGGAAATCTTCGGATTTCTTAGTTAAGACTTCCGGACAATAATAAGCCACCAATACACTCGTATCGACATAATACATCAATAGCGCTCCTCTTCTCTAGCCTCAATCACCACAGCACTTAATGGTTTTCCTGTTACATGTAGCGATTTACGGAAGTCTTTTAAACTGGGTAAACGTTTCTTTTTAGTTCGAGGAGATATCATTCGGGCAACTTCCTTTCCATTTCGGATAATAATCACTTCGTCCCCTTGCTCAACCATATCCAAAAGAGAGCTGAAACGACTTCTTGCATTTTTAACATTTATTTTCATATGCCCTCCTACGTATGTACACTATAAGTGTACACTATTTATACCTAAATATCAATCTATTTTTTGGAAACTGTATTTTCTATCGGTCATACAGCTCATCCCGCTTAAGAGGCTTTCCACCAAAATTATAACCTTTTTCCATATGTTTAATGGCTCGCATTTTAGCTATCAAATACTCTGATCTCTTATTCACCATTTCTAAGAAATTTAAATAAATTTGATTAGCCACTTGATCAAAAATACCCTTCCTTTGGGCGTAATCCTTAAGCATGGCTTCCTTTTTACGCTTAAGAACATCATCTTCTTTTGGAAAATATGCCTCCGACCAATCGCGAATACTTTTGTCTGTTATCTCCACATGAAACTGTAAACCGTAAGCGTAAGGGCCAACTTTGAAAGCCTGATGCGGGCAAGCAGGAGAAGAAGCCAAAAGCTGCGCGCCTTCCGGAATTTGAAACATATCTTCGTGCCATTGAAAAGCATCGATGGTTGTGTTGATTCCAGAGAACAAAGGATCCTTCTGACCAAGTTCTGTTAACTGCACTGGTAAAAACCCGACTTCTTTCTGAGGAGACTTCTCAACTTTAGCGCCACAGGCCTTAGCTAATAATTGAGAACCTAAACAAAGACCCAAAAACGGAATTTCCCGAGACACCACTTGCTTTAAAAAAACATCCTCTTTTTTCAAAAAAGGATACTTTTCCTCCTCATACACATTCATCGGCCCCCCAAGGCTCACCACAGCCTGAATACCCGTTAAATCCTCGGGTAGCCTCTCACCATCAGACAACTCAATAGTCTGCATATCCAAACCCTTTTCCTGAAAAAACACCCCAAGCGTTTCAGGCCCTTCGATATTGATATGCTTGATAAATAATATCTTAGACATAAGTTTATAGATCTTCATCCCTGGATAAATTATTGCACATCATTTTCCACTAAACAAAGCATCAATAATCCGCCGATGAGCCAATTGAAATACTATTGTGTAAAAATATGCAAGCATTCCATAAGAAATCAATAAAAATATTACTAACCACCCTTTGACTCTTATCGGGACACCTTGATTTATCATTTTTGTTACCTCAATAAAAACAGGAACAAGGGTAATTGAAAAATATAAAGCTCCAACTCCACTAAACACAGCTATAATAAACGCCAAAATTAAAGGAACATCTTTGAAATTATTTATCTTATTCTTCATATATTTTCTGTTTCTCAAATATATCTCCGTTCTATACTCACATGTAACCAGGTTCACGAAGTGTAAAATTATTTCTTTTTACGATAGATACACCTGCTAAAATCACACATCTGTCTTATTGAGGAGGATATATAAAAAAATTTCTACCCAACAAATCGTAGTTTTAACGATTTTCTTTTTTTAGCACAAGCTTTAGCAATTCGGCTGGGCTTATACTTGGCATGCCAGGCATCCCAGTCTGCTTGAAAACCTACCCACATTTCTACTGGTAAATTAAATAAATTGGCTACCCGATTAGAAATTTCTACACTCATAGATGTCTTCCCATGAACCAATTCATTCACGTGTTTGAAAGTTACTTCTAATAGCTCTGCCATTCGTCTTTGCGTAATGCCATACGGTTCCATGAATTCCTTTAATAACATCTCTCCCGGATGAGTTGGTGGTCGATATTTTGGTAACATATCTATCTCTCCTTTTTTAATGATAATCTACTATTTCAATCCGTGTTGGCTTATCTTTCTTCCATAAAAAACAAATTCGATATCGATCATTAATCCTTATGCTATGTTCTCCTTTTCTATCCCCTTTTAATGCTTCAAGATGATTACTCGGAGGAATTCTTAAATGCTCAAGCTTTTGGGCTCTGTTTAAGAATGTCAATTTGCGGTAAACGATGCTCCATAAATTTACTGGCAATGTCTTTATAGCCTTTTTGCTCTTTCTGCCATGGTATATATCTAAACTGGCTTGACCATAAAAATCGTTTTCATCTATCATACGCTCTATCCTTTATTAAAAGTATAACATATTACGTTATATTATCAACATGAAAGGTGTTACAAAAAAATAGCGGGTAGAGATAATTTATCTCTACCCGCTAACTATTAACCATGGTAAGCCCATAAGGCCAGCGCGCGAACCATTAAAGCATAAACAACATTTCGGCATAAGAAGGTAATGGCCAGGTTTCGGCTGGAATTAATCCTTCTAAGGCGTCAATGGATTCACGTAATGCATCCATGGCTGCTTTCATTTTTAATGCTGCTCCGCCTTTAATAGCTGTTTCAAGCTTTCCGATTTTCGTCAAAGCTTTTTCAGTTTCTGCAGAAACATCCTTCAAAAGCTTACGCGTTGATTGTGATTTTGCTTTATTGATTGATTCAATCGTTTTAATAGATTCTGCTAAACCAGCCGCATATTCTACAGCTGCAGGAACAATCATTGTCTTAGCCATATCTACAGAAAGATCAGCTTCATAACGGATGATTGTGTCATACCCTTCGGTGTACACCTCATAACGGGATAACAATTCTGCTTTACTTAAAACCTTACGACTTTCAAATACTTTAATCGCGGCAGGTGATTTCATTATTTCAAGGGCTTCAGGTGTTGTCTTTAAATTAGGCAACCCACGCTTTTTTGCTTCAGCTACCCATTTATCCGTGTAGTTGTCGCCATTAAAAATAACACGTTTATGTTTTTTAATAACGCTCTGTAAAACCTTCTGTACAGATGCATTAAAATCTTTACCAGCTTTTTTATCTTCTTCTAACTTTGTACAAATTTCGTCCAAAGCTTCAGAAAATATTGTATTCATGACAATATTTGGACCGGATAAACTCGTCCCCGAACCTACTGCACGAAATTCAAATTTAGCACCAGTAAAAGCAAACGGTGATGTACGATTACGATCAGTCGCATCTCGTGGTAATTCAGGCAAAGAATCAACGCCCACCTGAAGTGTTCCACCTTGTTTTGAAGTGGTGGCTCCGCCTTTTTCAATTTGCTCAATCACATCGGTTAACTGATCCCCGAGGAAAATCGAAATAATCGCTGGAGGAGCTTCATGAGAACCTAAACGGTGGTCATTACCCGCTGAAGCAATAGCTGCACGCAAAAGTCCTGCATGTGTATCGACCGCTTTAATAACAGCGCATAACATTACTAAAAATTTAGCATTATCATGTGGATTATCTCCTGGCGAAAGCCAATTCTTACCGTCGGGCCCTGCAACGGCCCAGTTCATATGTTTTCCAGAACCATTGACTCCGGCAAACGGTTTTTCATGAAGAAGACACGCAAGATTATGCTTCTCAGCAACCTTTTGCATTACTTCCATACACATCATATTATGATCAACCGCTAAATTTAAGTTTTCAAAAATCGGAGCTACTTCAAACTGAGCTGGAGAAACTTCATTGTGACGTGTCGTAAGAGGGGCGCCTAACCGCCACATTTCCCGATCTAAATCTTCCATAAATCCCATAACGCGAGATTTGATGGCGCCAAAATAATGATCTGCCATTTGTTGATGTTTAGCAGGCTCTTTACCAAAAAGCGTCCGTCCTGTTTGAACAAGATCAATTCTTTGGTAATAAAAATCTCTATCAATAAGAAAATATTCTTGCTCGCCGCCTAAAGTTGCATAGGCTATCTTTCCTTGGGACTTAATATCAAACAATTCGCCCAAACGGCAAACTTGGTCGGACACAGCCTTCATCGAACGCAGCAAAGGTGTTTTCTTATCTAATGCTTCCCCATGCCAACCGATAAAATATGTCGGGATACAAAGCGTTGCTCCTTTTGGCCCTTCCTTAATAAACGCAGGAGAAGTTGGATCCCATCCTGTGTACCCTCGCGCTTCAAACGTTGAACGAAGACCTCCTGAAGGAAAGCTAGAAGCATCCGGCTCTCCCTGGGTCAATTCGGTTCCAGAAAACTCTAAAATAACGCCGCCTTCACCATCCGGCTTGATAAAAGAATCATGCTTTTCTGCTGTAGAACCTGTTAAAGGTTGAAACCAATGTGTGTAATGTGTCGCCCCCTTGGAAACAGCCCATGTCTTCATAGCATCGGCAACCTCATCCGCAATGTTCGGATCTAAACGTCCCGCATTTTGAATCGTTGCACTTAAAGATTTGTAAGCTTTTTCGGAAAGATAATTGCGCATCGTTCTTAGGTTAAAAACATTCTCACCGTAATATTCAGGAATAGCTGTTATTTCTCTAACGCCCGTCAATGTTTCCATAATATTTTCTCCTTTGTGCGAAAATTCAAGTCCATTAATTCTTGATGTTCCCATAAAATTTCTCCTTTTTTTCTGTGCTTTTTCTCCTCGAGAATTCAGCAATAAAGATGGTCAAGTATACAATTGCAAAATTTCTTTGTCAATCCTTATTTTATTAGAACCCAAACTAATTGATATCAATTAGTTTGGGTTCTTTTGTTAACTTACAGAATCGATTAAACTACATTTTTACCCGATGGCATCTTTGCCATTTTCTTCGGTCCGAATACGAATACATCGTTCCAATGGCATTACAAAAATTTTACCATCCCCAATATTCCCGGTTTTGGACCCTTTTACAATAGCTTTAATAGTCTCATCTACATATTCATCATTCACGGCAACCTCAATCCTAATTTTTTTTATGAGATTTACTTCATGAATAACGCCGCGATAAGCTTCACTAAATCCGCCTTGCTGCCCACATCCAACAACATTAGTCACCGTCATTTTACGAATATTGGCATCAAAAAGTGCCTTTTTCGTATTCGGCAATTGATGGGGTTTTATCATAGCAATAATTAATTTCATATTGGATCTCCTTATTGAGTAACAAATATTTGAAAACCATCATAAGATTCCATAGCATGCTCGCTAATATCGAGCCCCTGGTATTCTTCTTTTTCTGTAACCCTAACGCCAATGGTCGCTTTAAGAGCGCTGAATATGATAAATGCCGACGGAAAAGCCACCGCCCCATAAGCCAACACACCAATAAGCTGTGTCATAAAAGAATGCTCTGCACTAAAAATACCGACAGCTAATGTTCCCCAAATACCACAAACCAAATGAACCGAAAGCGCACCAACAGGATCATCAATATGGAGCTTAGTGTCAATGAAAATAACCGAAAACACCACCAAGCATCCGGCAATAAATCCAATGATGATTGCAGACATCACCGAAACCACATCTGCTCCAGCGGTTATCCCGACCAGACCAGCTAAAGAACCGTTTAAAACCATGGATAAATCCGGTTTCTTTTGCATGATTTCAGAAACAATCATGGCCCCAACAATACCTGCTGCAGCTGCCAACGTTGTTGTCACAAAGACATACGAAACAGCTTCAGGATTGGCAGATAATACAGAACCGCCGTTAAATCCAAACCACCCCAACCACAAAAGAAAAACACCAATGGTCGCCAAAGGCATACTGTGTCCAGGAATGGCCCGAACTGTTCCTTTCACATATTTACCAAGTCGTGGTCCCAAAATAATAGCACAAGCCAAAGCGCCCCAACCACCGACAGAATGCACCAAGGTAGATCCGGCAAAGTCATAAAATCCCATACCGTCTAACCACCCTGCACCCCATTTCCAACTACCTAAAAAGGGATACACTAAACCGACAAAAATAACGGAGAAAATAAGAAAACTTTTCAATTTTACCCGTTCAGCTACCGCGCCGGAAACAATCGTTGCGGCTGTTGCGGCAAACATAGCCTGAAAGATAAAGTCCGTCCAATATGTGTATGCCCCATCGGCATAGGCGATTAAGCCCTCAGCGCCGGAAGGGGCAGCCACTCCTAGTCCACCAAAACCCAACCATTTTCCAAAAATCCATGCATCACCGGGATACATTAAGTTAAAACCACAAATTGCATACGTCAGTAACCCAATTGAAAGAATGGAAACATTCTTAAAAAGAATATTCACCGTATTCTTAGCCCGTGTAAGGCCGGCTTCCAGCGTGGCAAACCCAAGATGCATAATAAACACCAAAAATGTAGAAACCAGCATCCACGTGTTATTGATCGTAAACATCGCTTCGCTGGCCGTTGGATCTGCAGCTAAGGCGGGCAGACTCATACAAAAAATCCCTGCTGTCGCAAGACATGTCATCTTGGACATGCGTTTTAATATTTTTCTAACCATCGTGTTTCTCCTTTGTTATTCCAAACACTCATTATTTTGCCTTTCTTTATTCTTACGAGATTCTGCTTCACTAAATCTTCGCATAAAAAAGAAAGGCCCTCGATCAGCCAGCATTGGCTATTCAGAGGACCTCGATGTCCATAAAAAAAGCCCAACCCCACCACTTGGTGAAATTGGACAACATTGCCCGAAAAAACTTCCCTAACCCGCCATTGGGTTAGAAGTGCAACTCATTGATATTTCAAATATAAAGCCTAAATCATGTTTTGTCAAGCCTAAAACTAACGTAATTCTTCCATCAAGAGAATTGACTCGGCAATTTCTTTCATGGTTTTGCCGGAGTCCATGCTTTTTTTGTGAATGATGCGGTAGGCTGCAGGTTCGGTGAGGCCTTGCATTTGCATGAGTATGCCTTTGGCGCGTTCGACGGTTTTGCGGGTTTCCAACGCCTCTTTGGCCTTTAAAGCTTCTTCCATTAATTTGGTGTTCTCCACAGCTACGGCGGCCTGATTGGCAACCATTTGTAACACATCAATCTCTTCTTGCGTAAAGATATGCGGTTTTTTGGTGTACACATTAACAATGCCGACCGCTTTATCTTTGACAATCATCGGCACAGCCAGCATGGACGTTAATCCTTCCCGGGTAGCTAAATCACGGTAACTGTATTTTTTTTCCTGACGAACATCATCAATGGCTACAGGTTTTTTATCTTTAATCACTTGCCCACTAATACTGGCATCCACCTTAACATTCGGCTTCTTTTTGTATTGCGCGCTCAAACTTTGCGTCGCTTTAATCACCAACTCATTACCTTTTTTATCTAAAAGCATGATGGAACATATTTTGGAGTTGAGCATTTCAGCCGTCACAACGACAATCAAATTTAAAATTTCATCTAAGTAATCTTCGGATGTAATTGACTGACTGACTTTAATGAGGCTATCAAATTGCACAGCCTTTTGCTTCGTATCTTCATACAACTGCGCATGTGTAATCACACCACTGATTTGTTTCGCAATTAAAGAAATCAAACTAGTCGTATTCGTAGCATATTCATGCGACTTTTTATGCTGCACATTCACAACACCGATGGCCTTGTCTTTGTACACAATAGGGACGGAAAGAAAAGCTTCGTACTGATCTTCCGGAAGGACGTCAAAATTTTTAAACCGGGAATCTTGATAGGCATTCTTTTTAATCGCCACCGGTTCATTTTTACTGGCTACCCATCCAGTAATTCCCTCACCGGATTTTAAATTCACCTTCCCTAATTCTTTTTTGTGCGGCGTCTTCGATGCCATCAAAATCAAATGTTTACGTTTTTCATCAAACAAATAAATAAATACCGAATCCGCCTTAGTCATGTCATTAACCACATCCACAACCTCACGCAAAATCAATTTCAAATCAATCGCCGAATTCGTAATTTCTACAATCCGCCGTAAAACAGTTAATTCCTGGGCGGGACTAATATTTAATTTTTTACTTTTAGTCTGCACCATTAGCCTTCTCGCTTTCTTCCTGTTCCCGTTTCTTACAGGCACAGTCGTCAGGATTCATCGAACAACCTTTCTTAAGGCACTTATTGGAAAAAATCAACCCAACAGCCATTAAAATAATACAGGCTCCAAAAATAATAAAGGGGAGTAAATAATTCATTGATTGAGACTCCTAAACATTTTTTTCACTTACTACCTA
The DNA here is from genome assembly GCA_029261055.1 of Candidatus Omnitrophota bacterium. Taxonomy (GTDB): domain Bacteria; phylum Omnitrophota; class Gorgyraeia; order Zapsychrales; family Zapsychraceae; genus JAJDCA01. The sequence continues at coordinate 19,560 of JAJDCA010000009.1, forward strand.
CAGAAAAAACAAATAAACATGTAAAGTATCTTACAACATTTATCAAATATTCCTATGAAAAAACATACGCGGTAACAATAATTTACAAAAATACTGTATTAGCCAAATGAATCAAAGGCAATCATTTCAGGGGGAACGCCTAGAGAATCCAGCATTTTTTGGACGGCATCAAGCATCATGGGTGGGCCACAAAGGTAATATTCAATTTCTTCGGGCTCTTCGTGGTTTTTGAGGTAGTTTTCGTAGATCACATTATGGATAAAACCGACATAACCTTCCCAATTGTCCTCCGGTTGCGGTTCGGAAAGCCCAATATTAAAAGAAAAGTTTTCATATTCTTTAGCAATCCCTTCAAAATCGTCAGTGTAAAACATCTCACGCTTGGATCGTGCTCCATACCAAAAACTTACTTTACGATCACGCGTTTTTAAAGTCTGAAACAAATGGAATAGATGACTACGCATAGGTGCCATGCCAGCTCCACCGCCAATGTACATCATTTCCCGTTTTGTGTCTTTAATGAAGAATTCACCGTAAGGCCCACTAATAGTAACTTTGTCTCCTGGCTTTAAATTAAAAATGTACGAAGAGGCCTTACCGGGTGGCAGCGTCATATCTCGTGGAGGTGGCGTTGCAATGCGGACATTGAGCATCACAATATCCTTCTCCGCTGGATGACTGGCCATCGAATACGCACGATAAATGGATTCATCATTTTCTGAATTTAAATCCCACAACTTAAATTTATCCCAATCCGGCCGATACTCTTCTTCAATGTCAAAATCTTTGAATGGAATTTTGTAAGGAGGAATATCAATTTGAATGTAACCGCCAGCCTGAAAATCGAGGGCTTTATCTTTCGGTAATTCAACAACAAATTCTTTAATAAAGGTAGCTACATTATTATTGGAACGTACCGTACACTCAAATTTTTGGATATTAAATATTTCTTCGGGAATATGAATTTTCATATCCTCACGAATTTTTACTTGGCACGCTAATCGGTAATGCTCTTTTTGTTCTCCGCGCGGGATAAGCCCTGTTTCCGTAGGAAGAATATCGCCACCGCCTTCGAGCACCTGACACTTGCACATCGCACATGTTCCACCGCCACCACAGGCTGAAGGAAGAAAAATCTTTTGATCTGCTAACGTCGAAAGCAAGGTTGAACCACCCGCCACTGTCAAAGGATCCTTAGCATCATTGATGGTGATCTTACAATCCCCTTTCTTCGCGACTTTAGACTCAACGAAAAGCAGGAGGATCATTAAGAAAAAAATAATCCCAGCAAAAACTGCCGTACTAAGTAATACAAATGAAAATAAACCCACGCTTAATTTCCTTTACTCTGATCACTATTAAAGACTTATTCCCGCAAAACACATAAAACCCATGGCCATTAAACCTGTAATAATCATGGTAATCCCTAACCCTTTCAAAGAATCAGGAATGTTTGAATATTCTAATTTTTTACGAATAGCCGCCATAGCGATAATGGCTAAAGCCCAACCGATACCGGAACCAATTCCAAATACGGTTGATTCGCCAAAGGTGTAATCACGTTCATCCATAAAAAGCGATGCGCCGAGGATGGCACAATTCACGGCAATCAATGGTAAGAAAATACCTAAAGCTGTGTACAGTTTTGGGCTAAACCGATCCAAGACCATTTCTACAATCTGAACCATCGCCGCAATAACCGCAATAAATGCAATAAATGCTAAAAAGCTTAAATCCACATCAGGTAATCCTGCCCAGGCTAAAGCACCTTTTTCAAGAAGAAAATGATTAATAGCCCAATTCGTCGGTGTGGTAATCGTCAATACAAAAATGACAGCGCATCCCAGCCCAATCGCCGTTTCTACCTTTTTAGAACAGGCCAAAAACGAGCACATGCCAAGAAAGTAGGCTAGAAGAATATTTTCAATAAAAATACTTTTAACCGCAAGGCTTAAATAATGTTCCATTAATTTTTCTCCACGTAACCACTAATGGCTCTTTGAATCCAAATAATAATGCCTAAAAGAAAGAAAGCCCCTGGAGCTAAAACCATGAGACCACAATTCACATATCCCCAATCATACATAATCTGTGGCACAACAGGAAATCCCAACAACGTCCCACTCCCTAAAATTTCTCGTGCCGTGCCTACCAAAATCAATACAAGACTGTAGCCTAATCCGTTCCCTAAACCATCTAAAAATGACTTCCCGGGAGGATTTTGCATGGCAAAAGCTTCGGCGCGTCCCATGACAATACAATTAGTGATGATCAGCCCCACAAAAACACTAAGCTGTTTACTCACATCGTACATGTACGCCTTTAAAAACTGATCGGCTAAAATAACAAGCGAAGAAATAACGGCCAGCTGAATAATAATACGAATTTTTGAAGGAATAAGGTTTCTCAGAAGTGAAATAATGACATTCGAAAAACACAAAACAAAAGTTAAAGCCCCACACATAACCAAAGCTGTTTTTAGCTGCACCGTAACCGCTAAAGCTGAACAAATCCCCAGCACCTGAAGTGTAACCGGATTAGATTCCCAAACCCCATCTTTAACAATTTTTTGATCTTTTTTAGAAAGAATTTGACCCATTAATTTTTCCTTATTTTCCCTAAAAACGGCTCGTAAATATTCACCCAGTTTGCCACAAGCGCTGTAACACCTTTAGATGTTATGGTAGCACCGCTAATACCATCGACATAAAAATCAGCTTGATCTTTTGAAATAAAGTCAGCCACCTTACCCTTCACCACGGCCACAGGTTTTAACAGCTTTTCACGTTTATCCCAAATCTTCTTCCCTTTGTAATTATCCAAAAACCAATCTTTTTCAATTTCTGCACCAAGCCCCGGTGTTTCTCCGTGCTTGTAAAAAGTCACCCCTCGAACGGTCATTGCATCCGGTTCCAAGGCAAAATATCCGTACAATGTTGACCACAATCCTTTACCTGAAATAGGAAAACAATACGCCACGGTTTCTTGACCTTCTTTGTACACATACAAAGGATAAGCGTCGTCGCCTTCTTTAAGATCATCCGGTTTCTTACCCTCAACAATATTACCTTCGGCGTCTACAACCCATTCCTCAATTTTTTCCTTGTAAAGACTCAGTAGAGCTTCAGATTCTATCCCGGCTTCCGGAGCTTCCCTTAAAACAACGGCCTTCAAAATATTCTTTTTAATATCCAAAGAAACATTCAATTCTTTTTTAGATTTCAGCCCTTCGGATACAAACGAAATAGAAAAGCTGCACACGACGCAAACAATCAGTGCAAATAAAAATGTGTAAGCATTACTTCCCTTCTGCACGAACTAATCTCCTCTTAATATTTTTTTGGACAACAAAATGATCAATCAACGGGGCAAAGACATTCATAAAGAGAATAGCCAACATCACCCCTTCCGGATAAGCCGGATTGACCATGCGAATAAGAACCACAAGTACGCCGATTAAAAATCCGTAAATCCACCGCCCTGTGTCGGTGGCGCTTGATGACACAGGATCCGTGGCCATAAAAATAGCACCAAAGGCGAAGCCCCCCATCACCATGTGCCAATGCGCAGGCAAAGAAAAGAACGCCAGACTTTCTGCGCCTTGATTCAAAGAAAAAACCATACTCATGGCTGTCAGCCCCAAGGCACAACCAGCAATAATCCGCCAACTCGCTACCCGTGTTACAAGAAGAAAAACCAAACCAAAAAGACAAGCCGCGGCTGATGTCTCGCCAATCGACCCTGGAATAAATCCTAAAAATATATCCTTAAATGTGTAGCCCGCCTCAGCCAAAACAGATGTGGCCAAAGCCCCTTTAGGCGCAGCTGCAACGACAGCCAAAGGTGTGGCCTGTGTAAAACCATCTACGGCTGCCCAAACAGCATCACCGGACATCTGTGCCGGATATGCAAAAAAGAGAAAAGCTCTCGCTGTCAGTGCAGGATTGAGAATATTCATCCCCGTTCCGCCAAAAATTTCTTTACCAATCACAACTCCAAATGAAATCCCCACAGCCACCTGCCACAAAGGAATCGTTGGTGGCAATACAAGCGCATACAAAATACCCGTCACTAAAAATCCTTCATTGATCTCATGCTTACGTACCACCGCAAATAAAGCTTCCCAAAAACCACCGGCCGCGTAAGCTACAAAAATAATCGGCAAAACTTTCCATGCACCCAATCCAAGACATCCTAAAAGGGAATGCGTCAAACCTTTGGCCAATTCGATTTGGTACCCGGCATTGTAAATCCCCATAAAAATGCAAGGGATGAGAGCAATCACCACAAAAATCATCACCCGCTTCAAATCAACAGAATCCCGCACATGGGGCGCTTTTTTAGTCTTATTACCTGGGGTTAACAGAAATGTATCTAGGGCCTCGTAAAAAGGGTAAAATTTTTCCAACGGCTTACCTTTTTCAAAAAGCTTTTCGATCTTCTTAGATTGTTTTTGCAAAAAACTCATTTATCCTTCCTTCTCAATCATTTCTAGTCCTTGACGAATAATACCACCAACATCAGTTTTTGATGGGCAGGCAAATGTGCAAAGAGCAAAATCTTCTTCATCACATTCCAAAATACCCAAAGCCTCTGCATCCTCAATGTTTTCAGAAATCACAGCTTTTAAAAGAAAATACGGTAAAATTTCCAACGTGTTTAAGGAATCGTAGACATTATTAACCACAATCGCCCGATCACTCCCATGCGTATCTGTATCCAAAGAAACCTGATGTCCCGGTAAAAAAGCTGAAGCAAAAGTTTTTGAAAAAGTGTATTTTTTAAATCCCGGAACAAGCCAACCCAACAATTCTCTTTTTCCACCTTCAGGTATGATCGTTACTTGCGCATCGTAAAACCGTAAAAATCCCTTCGCACCAATATCTTTCCCCGTTAAAATACTACCCGAAATACACCGCATTCCATCAAGATTACTCCCTTGCAATAAAGAAGATACCGGGGCTCCCACATGAGTTCTTACATAAACAGCATTTTTTACCCCTTCGCCTGTCACGGCAGCCAAACGTTCTACAGGATATTGTCCTTCTAAAAATAAAGCCGCTATGCGCAAAACATCCTGAACTTCGACATACCAGACAAAGTCACCTTTATGCACAGGGTCAACGTAATGCATATGGGTACTCACATTTCCTGTTGGATGGGCACCTGCAAACCGATGTGTTTGAACATTTTTTGCCTCTGTTAATGCCTTTGATTTCGCATCCTCAGCTATGCACAAATGAACTTCGCCATCCGTAAGTTTTTTCAAAACATCCAAACCAGCCTGAAAATCACAGAAACTGTTCTCTAAAATAAAATCTAAATCAGGAGCCAAAGGCTCTGTATTCATGGCGTGAACAAAAATAGCTTTAGGATTGGCATGCGGCTTGGCAATTTTTGAAAAAGGACGCTGGCGGATGATCGGCCAAAGACCTGCATTCAAAAGATGATTGGTAATATCTTCTCGACTTTGCGTTGCAATGGAGTCTTTGGTAAATTTTTGGAAGGATTCTGATTCCTGATTTCCGTCTGTTTCAATAACAATAGAGAGGAGTGCCCGCTTCTCACCACGATTAATTTCTGCAACCTTACCGCTGGCCGGAGAGACAACTTTAAGCCCCTCAACATCTTTGTCTATTAAAATAGGGGAACCGACCTTAACCACATCGCCAACCTTAACGGCCAACCGAGGCTTAAGGCCAGGAAAATCCTGTGGCTGCACAGCCAATTGATGTGGCAGAGAAATATCGACGATATTTCTTTCTGCGGCACCTTTAAGCTTAATGTTTTTACCCTTACGGATACGAAAATTAGACATGAAAAATTAATTTACTGAGCCTGCCTGCCGGCAGGTAGGTTTGATGAATTTGAGCCCGCATACTACCACACTCTTTTCAGAGAATCTACGAAAAAATTAAAAAAGTTTTCTTTAGAACGTGTCGTCAAGATGTTTTATTGCCCAAGAAGTTTAATCGACGACAAGCCTTAACCAAAACCATCTAAAATCGCTTTTACATCAACATATTTCTTAACCAACCGCGTAGCTTCGTGAATTTTATCTTTATCCGTTTTTTGGATTTTACAAATCAATTTCTCTACCTTGGCTGCAACGGTGTACGTGTCCTCATCAGAAAACAAAACCGGCATGTGACTTTTCTTTAAAACTTCAAGGACTTTCTTGTCAGGCATTAGCCCCCCGGTGAGAATAACACCGGCAATGCGAATATCCCTTCGATTATTGGTTATTAAACGCGAACTCACCGCCGCAAAAATATTATCTACCCGATCACCCGACGTTAAAATCAACGTCCCATCTCTCAAATAATGAATCATGTTGTAAGGTTCCATGGCGGCAACAATCGTATTTTTAACACGCCTTCCTAACGCCTCATCTCCGCACAACAATTGAAAATTAAGACGATTTTTCATTTGTTCTACCGTTGGAGAACTTAACAACGGTTCGGACGGAATAACGCCGAGCAATTTTATCCCCTTAGCCTCCAGCCCCTTTTTTAAAATCTTGCTGATCTTGTCGTATTTTTCCGGCAAGACCTTATTGACAATCACCCCTAATATTTCAACTCCCTTTAAATCAAAAAGAGCTTTGTTCAGCATGATCTCATCAATACTTTTGCCGATACCTCCGCCGCAAATAATGATGACCTTCGACCCCAAAAGACTGGCCACATCGGCATTAGAAAAATCGATCACAGCACCTACGCCAGCATGGCCTGTTCCCTCGACAATAATGGCTTCTTTATTCTGGGTCAAACTCTGGTAAGCCTTTTCAATGGCCTGCCGAAGTTTATTTTTTTGAGGATTAAGAATGTATTTTTCCGTAAACCCCCGGCCAATGGTGACTGGACTCATTTCCATGAATTGCCGCTCCAAACGAAAAACTTCACCCAACAAATAGGAATCTTTGTCGATATTCCTGTCGCCGACTTTAACCACCTTTTGCCCAACAGGCTTCATAAAAGCCGTCTTGATCCGCCTGTCACGCAGGGCCTTGTACAACCCCAAAGACACCGTGGTCTTGCCCGCATTTTCGTAAATAGACGAAATGAAAATGTTTTTAAAAGTTTTCTTTTTCATACATTGCCCCCTATTGACTCCATTCTACATAGATTTAGCCCGGTGTAAATGCGTAAATAAGAAAAAATAGACTACACCCAAGCAAAAAGACTTGTAATACCAATGACATTAAATAATTACCAAAGCTAATTCTGCTTTTCTCGAATGCTTTTACGAGAAAGCAGGGCTAAAAAAGGACAATTATTTAATGGATTTGGTGTAAAGTTGCTACGTGTAGCAACTTTACAGCTAATGTAAATAAAAACTGTGCGACATATTTTAAAAATTTTTCTTTGGAAATTTATTGAAAAATGGCAGGAATTTCATCGGGAAAATCGACGACTTTGACGCCGGCACTTTTGAGAACTTCGCGTTTAGCCTCAGCCGTGCTGTCACCGGAGGAAATAATGGCGCCGGCATGACCCATGCGTTTGCCGGCAGGAGCCGTACGGCCGGCAATAAAACCGACAACAGGTTTGGTTACTTCTTTTTTAATGTACTCGGCGGCCTTTTGCTCATCTTCACCACCAATTTCACCCACCATGACAATACCTTTGGTATCGTCGTCCTTCATGAACATCTCTAACACATCAATAAACCGCGTACCAATGATGGGATCCCCACCTAAACCGACACAGCTGGATTGACCAAGATTATTCAACGTAAGATTGTAAACCACTTCGTAGGTGAGTGTACCGCTACGGGAAACAACACCGATGGAACCAGGCGTATGAATATGCCCGGGCATGATACCGACTTTAGATTTTCCCGGAGAAATCACACCGGGACAATTCGGACCAATAAGGCGAATAGACGTATTTTCCATGGCCTTACGCACCTCAACCATATCCAAAACCGGAAGCCCTTCCGTAATACAAATGATCAAATCAATACCAGCCGCAATATCCTCAAGAATCGCATCCTTAGCAAATTTTGCCGGCACGTAAATAACGGCCGTATTCGCCTGCGTTTTATCCTTGGCCTCAGCCACTGAATTAAACACCGGCACACCATGCTCTTCTTGCCCGCCCTTACCCGGCGTCACACCGGCGACGACTTGCGTGCCATACTCCACCATCTGCTTGGCATGAAATGAACCGTCCCGTCCAGTAATACCTTGGACAATCAGTTTTGTATTTTGGTCAATTAAAACACTCATATTTGATCACTCACGACGCGCAACGCGTCACTATTTTATTTAGATAATTCCACTACTTTATCCACCGCTTCACGCATGGTGGAATGAATCTCAATGCCGTTTTGAGCCAAAAGCTCTTTAGCTTCTTTTTCATTGGTTCCCGTTAAACGCACAACAAGCGGGACAGGCAAATCAATCTGTTCTTTGGCTTTTAAAATACCATTAGCAATGTCGTCGCACCGAGTAATGCCACCGAAAATATTAATCAAAATCGCCCGCACATCTGTATTTCGCAAAATAATCTTTAACGCAGTTAAAACTTTTTCCGGATTGGAACTCCCTCCCACATCCAAAAAATTCGCCGGCTGCCCACCGCTCAATTTAATAATGTCCATGGTGGCCATGGCTAACCCTGCGCCATTAACAATACACCCAACATTCCCCTCAAGCTTGACAAAACTTAACCCGGCCTCTTTCGCCTCTAATTCATCCGCATCTTCATACCGCATGTCTCGCAAATCCAATAATTCTTCATGGCTTGCCAAAGCATTGTCATCAAAGCTCATCTTGGCATCCGCCGCATAAAATTCACCGTGAGCGTCAATAACAAGAGGATTAATTTCTGCAAGCGAACAATCGTGCTGAAAAAAAACTTTAATGAGATTTTGAAAAACTTTAGTACCGATTTCCTGATGGGAAGGATCCGGAAAAATGGCTGAAATAAATTCTTTCCAAGGCAAACTTTGAGGATCTATTTGGGATTGGCCCTGAAGGTAAAACTTCTTAATCGCATTGGGATTCGTTTTGGCTGTCTCTTCAATTTCCACGCCACCATCGGCGCTGGCAATGAGAACAACATCATCCTTGGCATTGTCAATAGTTACGGCTGCATAAAACTCTTTTCGAATATCAATCGCCCGTACAACAAAAACCTTTTCTACCGGATACCCTTTAATTTCAAGTACCTTCAATTGCCCAAAAGCTTTTTCTAATGCAGCCTGATCCTTAACAAGTTTAATCCCCCCAGCCTTACCGCGCCCACCGACAAGCACTTGAGATTTCAAAACAACAGGATAGCCAACCTCCCCGGCAAACTGCACAGCCTCACCTACTTCTGTAGTGACACGCCCGGGAACAACCGGAAGCCCTGCCTTTTCAAATAATTCTTTAGCTTGATATTCGTGAATTTTCATGAAATCGAATCATACCACATATTACATTCCCTACAAATAAAAAATGAATTTATTCCAACTTTACTGAATACGATTTCCCGGGAATGAGCTTATGCGTTGTATTGTAAATCTCAATGGGAATCTCCGTAGACACTTGTAAAGAAATTTCCTGTAGCGGCTCTGCCAAAATTGTTAACTTCTTTTTTGTAACCGTCACATAAAACCAAATATTCTTGTAACGCACATTAAATTTAATACGCTTCCACTTTTCTTTTAATTTGGGAGCCAAGCAGATCCTGTCTTCGGAAATTTCCAAACCGGCAAAACTACGTAAAAATAAATCTAATGAACTTCCCATCACACCGGCATGAATCCCCTCCTGCGTGGTTCCTCCCTGCGAATCGTAAATATCACTTTCTAAAGTCTCCTTAAAATATCCATCGGCCCGGTCACTGTACCCTAATAAATCCGCCACATATGTGTGTACCACCAAACTCAAAGTCGACCCATGCGATGTTCGCCGAAAATAATATTCAAAATTTTTCTTCATGATCGTTTTAGTAAAAGGATACCCCAACCGTTTAAAAATATCTTTCAACTCTTTACTGCTCAAAACAAAAAATAACATTAAAACATCGGCCTGCTTAGAAGCCTTGTAACTATCCGGGGAAAGGCCTTCTGCTTTAAGTATGCGATCAATACGATGAATATTGTCGTATTTACGTCGATACTCATCCCAATCTAATTCTTTTAAATCCATGTACCCTTCGTATTGATGAATCAAACCTTTTTTATCCATCACAACCGTCATTTTATGCGTAATATCCCGCCACCTTTGTATTTCTTCATCCGTAATACCTGTTTTTAATAAAAGCGCATTTCTATCTTCCTCAGCAAGCATACTGTCTAAAATGTTAAGAGATTTTTCAATCACCCACACCACTAACACATTGGTGTAAGCATTATTCTTTATGCCCCCACGATTAGTCCCAGGATATTTCTCGTGAAATTCATCCGGCCCCATGACACCGTCAATGTCGTAACGCTTTGTCTTTTCATTCAATTGGGCCATACTTGACCAAAAATGCGCAATTTCTAAAATCATTTCCGCGCCGTATCGATCAAGAAAATCCCGATCACCCGACGAATAGTAATACCCCCAAACATTGTACGCCACAGCCAAAGAGACATGCCGTTGAAGGCTACTGTAATCCGGCCCCCAGGTATTGGACATAGGATTCAAATGAATAATTTGTGTGGTTTCATCGCCCTTAGATGCGCTTTGCCACGGGTACATAGCCCCTCGATACCCATGCTGCTGCGCATATTCTTTAGCCGCACCCAGCCGACGGTAGCGATACATCAAAAGAGCCCGTGTAATTTCCGGGGCATGCAAATTGTAAAACGGAAAAATGTACAACTCATCCCAAAATACATGGCCGCGGTAAGCTTCTCCATGAAGACCTCGCGCAGGCATCCCCGCATCAATATCTTCATTGTATGTTGAGGCTGTCTGCAAAAGATGAAAGGCATGTAAACGTAAAACAAGCTGCACAAAATCATCTCCCTTAACCTCCACATCAAATTTTTTCCACAAAGCTTCCCACTTAGCACGATGCGGTTGATACAGACTGTCGAAACTTTCAATATGTATTACTGTTTCCTGAGCAATGGAACAATCATCAGCGACCCCATGATCACGCGAGGTGTAAATACTGACAAGTTTATCAATGGTGTGTTTCTGCCCTTTATGCATGGTTAACGTAAATTCCTGAATAATACGCTGCCGCCCGTGAGTAATAACACGCATCTTCGGCCTAAACCGTTTGTGATCACGATAGACTAAAGTCCTTTGCGCTTCTGTGATTTGAATACCGGACTGATTGGTTTTCATTTGCAAAAATACGCCATCTTTACCAAAACTACCATGGGAACACGGCTCCAGATGTCCCGAGTTCAACTGCTTGTACCGATCGACGCCAGCGTTGATGATCAATCCATCGAGGCCGCTACGTACGGTGATTTTTCCAGAATAATTTTCCGGCGTAATGGAATAACGCAAAGCTCCACAATGGGGATGCGCCATACTTACGATGCGATGATCTTCGACAAGAGTAATTCTTCCTTTGTCATCCTGCCAGCGAAGGCGACGGGATAAAATCCCTCTATGCATGTTCAGTTCAACCTTCCACGTCAGTATCTTTACCTTCGTACGGTTAAACCAAGAACCGTCATTAATACGGTAATTAAACATCAGCCAATTAGGACAATTGACAAAATCTTCATTGTATATGGTTCGGCCAGCTACTTCGGTAGGGAGGGCATTGTAAACACCTGCGATGTACGTGCCGGGATAATGAACTTTTGTAGCCAAGGTTTCAGGCGTCGCACCACGCGTCCCAAAGTACCCATTTCCCAACGTACACAACGCCTCACGAAGGCCTTCTTCTTCTGAAATAAATTTATTGTAGGTAAGTTTCCAGGGAGTCAAAATTTAGCCTCTCTTTGCTCGGTGATTAAAAGTGGTAAATGTTAAAAGGTAAATGGTAAGTTTTTTCGCCTAAGGATGCTCTTACCACTTATCACTTACCTCTTACCTCTTGTACAATCCATTCCTCAATCGTTGAGGTCGTCACGCCTTCAAAACTTGTCACAACAATATCGGCGCCATTAAATTTAAGATCTTCTTCATTATTTTCACGGGCTACTCCGATCACTAATCTAAATTGCCCATTCTTTCCTGCCTGCACACCGGAGACGGCATCTTCAACAACAACCGCACGATCAGGCGTGACACCCACATTTTTCGCGGCCGTCACAAAAATATCGCCTTCAGGCTTGCCTTTCAATCCCATTTCCGCAGAAACGACACCATCAACACGCGTTTCAAATAAATCTTCAATTTCAGCCGACTGCAAAATAAACTGACAATTCTTACTCGATGAAGCCACACCGATACGCAAACCTTTACTCTTCAAATCTTTAATCAAAGCAACGGCCGCCGGATAAACTTCGACGCCATCACCTTCTAAAACCTGCCGAAAAGCACCATTCTTACGATTCCCCAGACCGCAGACTGTTTCTTGATCAGGGCCATCATCACTTTCACCAAATGGAATATTAATCCCGCGCGATTCCAAAAAACTCGCCACCCCTTTGTACCGTGGTTTACCGTCGACATAGGTCAAATAATCATGCTCGTATGTAAATTCTTTAAAAACTTCGCCGTCTCTTTGTTCACGCAAACGCATGTATTCATCAAACATCTGTTTCCAGGCTGCCGCATGAACTTTAGCTGTTTGTGTAACCACGCCATCTAAATCAAAAATCACGGCATCAAAATGAAAAGAACGTGTATCTGCTGTCATATTACTGCCCATCCTTTGTTTGCACTTCTTTATTTTTAAAATATTCCGTGTAAATTTGATCCGTAATTTTTAACATGTCATGGCTTGTCACAATCTTAAGAAGGGTTTGATTATTGTCAATAACAGAGAGGTGGCGGACCTGATGGGCTCCAGGCCGCTCTTGAACAAGGCTAAAATCATCATTATTGTTTATGGAAATCACAGGTTGGGCCATGACTTCTTTAAGGAGGAAATCGTGGGGCAATTTCCCGATGTAAAAATCTTCGCTATGGGTCCGATTTATTTTTTTTGCCATTATTTCAATATTAAAACGCCAGCCTTTCTCTGTCAATACCAAAAAAGGCTTAGCGTGGGCTTATCGACGACATAAAACCATTTAAAAAGTTTTCTTTGGGCAAATCTGTTTTATTACTTATGCCTAAATGTAATCCGACCCTTACCTAAATCGTATGGCGATAAAACTACCGTAACTCTGTCTCCGGGTAAAATCTTAATAAAAAATTTTCGCATCTTGCCGGCAGGGTAAGCAATAACCGTATGGCCATCCTGGATATCCACGCTAAATTTGGCGTTCGATAATGCTTTTTTAACAACCCCTTGCACTTCAATAGATTCTTCTTTTGACATAAAACCTTTCCTTATTTAAAATTTAAAATTAAATCTAACCCTAAGTATACCCTATGAAAATTAATTTTGGGAATTATTTAATGAATTTGGGGTAAAACACTTTTTAAGCTTTTCCAACCCTAAATTTTTTACCTTTAATCTTGCTGGCATTCAAACACTTAATAGCATGCTCAACTTTACCATGAATTATGGCCACATAACTATTAACTTCTAAAATATGAATTTTTCCAACCTCCACCCCTTTAAGCCCTGCTTCCTTAGTTAAAGCGCCTAAAATATCTCCGGGACGTATGTTGTCTTTCCTACCACCACTAATGTACATGGTCGCCATCTCTGAACGTAAAATAACCGATTTCGTTTCTTTTAATTCGTTTAATCCTTTGATGACGCAGTCGGATTTCAAATATTCACCAATAGCCATAAGCGTTTCACGTTCTCTGCCTGTGTACAAGCTAATCGCTAGCCCTTCCTGGCCGGCGCGTCCTGTGCGCCCAATACGATGAATATAAAGTTCATGATCATGCGGCAAATCATAATTAATGACTACGCTCACATCCTTCACATCCAACCCGCGGGAAGCTAAATCCGTAGCCACCAAAATACGACTGCTTTTATTGTCAAACTTAATAAGCGTTAATGTCCTATCCTGCTGCTCCAAATCCGCATGAAGCTGAAGAGAATCTATTGTCTTTGTGCGCAGCCATCCCGATACTTTGTTGCAAATCTCTTTACTATTACAAAAAATAATACACGATTCAGGATGGTAATGTTCTAACACACACAGCAGCGCATCATTTTTTTCTTCTTCTACTTTAAAAAACAATTGTTGCGTTGTACTCATCTGATGCTGTGAATCAATGGTCACCTGGGCCGCATCTTCCTGCAAGCCGGAACTTAATTCTTTAATGCCCTGAGGAAATGTTGCTGAAAACAACATGGTTTGACGATCCAACGGCGTAAATGAGGCAATACGATTCATTTCCGCAAGACTTCCCATTTCAAGTAAACGGTCAGCTTCATCTAACACTAAAACCTTAATATCAGAAGTAATAAGCTTTCCCGTCTCCAATAATTTAAGAATACGCCCTGACGTACCGACAATAACATCCGCCCCTTGTTTTAGGGACTTAATCTTGTGCCGCTCTTCTAACCCTCCGGACATGGTGAGCACTTTAATGTTATTGGTAAAACGTGCTAAACGACGTATTTCATTAGCCACCTGCTCAGCCAATTCACGCGTAGGCACAATAACGAGAGCCTGCGGACTCAATTTCGTCAAATCTAATTTAGCTAAAATTCCCAATGCAAAGGCGGCTGTTTTACCGCTGCCGGTATTGGCCTGCCCAATAAAATCCTGACCACTTAAAATGAACGGTAAACCCTTTTCCTGAATAGGCGTCATCTTCAAATACCCCAATGACTTTAAATTATCGAGTATTTCCTGACTTAAACCTACACTTTTAAAATCTTTGGATACTTCACTCATTTTGCCCCCCCTCCAGCTCTTCCCACCGCTGATACCGCTTAAACAATTCATCCACAACGTCTTCCGTACGCGCCTGAACTTTAGTTACTTCCTCGGAATTTCCTTGATAAAAGGTCGTATCCGCTAAACGTGCACAAAGTTTTTCTTGCTCTTCTTCGAGTTTCTGAATTTGTTCAGGCAGACATTCTAATTCTTTTTTTTCTTTGAAAGAAAGATTACGTTGAAGGGCTGGTTTTTTCGATTTTTTGGATTGAACCTTTGTGGCAGGTTCGACTCCCTGAGGCTGACTTCCTTCACGCTGCAAAAGCCAATCATCATAACCCCCGGCATATTCATACACCTCTCCGCCGCCTTCCAACACAATAGTGGAGGTAACGACGTTATTTAGAAAAACACGGTCATGGCTGACTAAAATCAAGGTGCCGGAATATTCTAACAAAAGCTCTTCGAGCAATTCCTGCGTTTCAATATCCAAATCATTAGTAGGCTCATCCATCACCAGAAAATTAGAAGGCCGGGTAAAAAGACGCGCTAAAAAAAGACGATTACGTTCGCCGCCTGAAAGCACCTTGACCGGTGTACGCGCCCGATCCGGCGTAAATAAAAAATTCTGTAAATACCCGATTACATGCCTTGGCTTGCCATTGATCATCACTGTATCACCGCTTCCTCCGCTAACATTTTCAATAACCGTTTTCTCTTCGTCTAACTGTTCACGCAACTGATCATAATACAGAACCTCTAAATTTGTCCCCAAACGCGCCTTGCCTTTGTCCGGCTGTAACTGCCCCAAAAGAATACGCAACAATGTTGTCTTCCCGCTCCCGTTAGCGCCGATAACACCAATCCTATCCCCACGCGTAATTTGAGTGGAAAAATCTTTAATGATGCAATCATCTCCGTAACTAAAACCTAAATGTGCCGCTTTAATAACCAAACGGCCAGACACATCGGCTTCCTGGGCTTGAATACGCGCTTGACCAATTTGTTGACGCTGAGATTTCTTCTCTTCACGCATTTGCTCAAGAGCCTTGACGCGTCCCTCATTGCGGGTACGTCGTGCTTTAATCCCTTTTCGAATCCACACTTCTTCCTCAGCTAATTTCTTAGAAAAATCAGCCCGTTGAGCAGACTCGATCTCCAAAGCCATTCGCTTGCGTTCCAAAAATGTTGGATAATCACAGGACCAATTAAAAATTTTACCACGGTCAAGCTCCATAATACGCGTCGCCAAATGCGTCATAAACATACGATCATGCGTAACAAAAAATAAGGTGCCAGGATAGCTCTTTAAAAATTCTTCCAGCCAATTAATCGTATCAATATCCAGATGGTTCGTAGGTTCATCGAGAAGTAAAATTTCCGGTTTGACGACCAATGCCTTAGCCAAAAGCACCCTGCGTTTTTGTCCCCCTGATAAAGTTTCAAAATCCGCCTCCCCATCTAATTTCATATGGGAAAGCACATCTTCCACCTGCGCATCCAAATCCCATCCATTGGTATGGGTGAGTTCTGCCTGTAAACGGTCAAGTTCCTGCATGAGTTGAGGTGTATCCTCAGTATGTAAGCGGTGGGTGACGTGATGATAATCACTTAAAAGCTTGGCGCACTCGCCTAAACCAGAAAACACAATATCAAACACGGTCCCCTTAATATTCTGCGGAACTTCCTGCGGTAAATGGGTAACCTTAATCCCTTTTTGATAAAGAATCTCGCCGCCGTCAATTTCAACCTGACCGGCCATCACCTTCATCAAAGTCGTTTTACCCACGCCATTGCGCCCAAGCAAAGTAACCCTTTCCCCAGGTTCCAACTGCAGACTAACCCGATCAAATACCAACGGCCCGCCAAACGCAAGGCTAATTTCTTGTAAACTAATAAGTGCCATAAGGGAGAGAGTGTACTACAGAAAGGATGGTTTAGCTATGAATAAAAAACTACCATTATCAATTCATAATTCCATTAACAAATCCTCAATTTGATCTGCAACCAAAAAATAAAGCTCTTTACCACTTTTGTGTTGTGTCAAAAATTCTTTTTTAACAAGATTAAGCAAGTCAGACCGTGCCGTAGCCCAAGAAATTTTATTAGAGTTAAGATGTCCTTTTATTGTATAAATGGCATCTTTATGGCGAATAGCATGGTTAAGGAGATCTATTTGCCTTAAATTAATATCCTCCTGCTGACGGATACGTTTCTTTAAATCTTCATACTCCATCATTTTTTTCTGAATATATTGTTCGAGTGTTTCAATACATTTTGAAATAACTTCAAGATGATAATAAATAAAATATGTTAAATCCCCGCCATCTTTCTCTGTGTAAAGATAAGCACGCTTGTATTGCCCAATGCTTTTTTTGATCACCTCTGATATCGAAACATATTCAAAAAGACGATATCCTTTTCGGACAAGATACCAATAAAATAACCCTCGGGCTGTCCGCCCATTACCATCAACAAAAGGATGAATATACCCGATCATAAAATGCAATATAATTGCTTTAATGACCGGATGATAGAATTCCTGTTCATCGTTGGCAAAGGTGCACAAATCCGTGATACGTTGTTCAATTTCAGTATAATTAGGGGGGACAAATAAAACTGTAGCATCATCCCATATTTTAATTTTATCCTCCTCTTTATCATCATGACGAAATTGACCAATTTCATCAAAATCTTCCAATAATTCATCGGCTAAGACACTATGAATTTTCTTAATTAATTCAGAAGATAAGGCATCATCCTTTAACTCCTCAGTGATCAAACGAATAGCCAGATAATTATTCAAAATCATTTTCTCATCATGCGTTTTTGGTTTTTTACCGCTTTTGATCATTGCTTTAGCTTGCTTACGCGTGGTGGCTGCACCTTCAATTTGAGAAGATGTAATGGCTTCTTCTATTAAGGAAGAAATTACCCTTTTTTTTAGCCATTCCCCTTTTTGATCTTCATCCACACCTGCATGTTTAAATACAAGATTGTCTGAAAGATGCCTGTCAATGAAATGTAATTTTTTTAAAATAGTATCTGTCAACGAAAACACAAAAGATTTTCCAGAAATGTCCACAACATGTTTCACTTGCTTACCGGATGAGCGCATAAACATTTTCATATAAAACCATAATATTTCATGAAAATACACCGTTTTTGGTAACGGGACATTACTAAATTTATCCCATGAATAATATCCCTCATGTGCTTTTTTTAAAAATAGGCCAAGTTCTGCTTCTTTTTGGACTTCCACATGAACCTGCATAATAGCTTTCATGCCTGCATCCCTTTTATCATCATCTAGAAATTCCTCAATATTTGGAAAATATGGTATTTTCATAAAAAACCCGTTAATCTATTAATTTTTATCTTATTAATACATTTTAATACACAACATCAAAATCTATCAATTTCTTATTTATTAATAATATAACATAAAACACCCCACAAATCTATTAATTATTCAAAGATTAATAGACGTTTAATAAATTATATTCCTACCCTTCCTCAAAAATTATTTAATAAAACTATCCGCTGTTTTATGGTAAACTCCTTAAATCAAATTTAACAATACTTAACGGAGCGCCCATGTCTATGCCAATATTAATCACCTGTAAACCAGATTACGAAAAAATACTTACGCGTGAACTCGTTTTGCAGAATGTTCATCTTCAAACAAAAAGTTGTGGATGGATTCTCACGCAAGGGGAGGAACAATCACCCTCCAAACAGACTGAAACTCCGTTGACTAATCTATGCTTTGCATACAATATCTTAGAAAATCCTGTCAGCATCTCTGCGACATCTGTCAATAGTTTAACTGCGAAACTTCTAAAAATTTTTCTAACACACCTCGGACAAACACGCGTTGATGAACCATGGGCCTTTTCATTTTCATCTTCGGACAATGAGCAATTAATTCAACGCACAAAATCTGTTAAAAGATGTTGGATAGATAAACTGCGGAAAAAAATGTCTCATGTTGCAAAACTTTCTAAGGAAGGTATTCCTCATAGTTCAGAATTTGTTGAAGGATTTTTTGTTCACTTCATAGACTTTAATCAAGCCTTTGTTTCTTTCAAAGCCCGTTCCGCAGGACAACAACGTATGCAAATGGATCCGCGCGCTCCTTCACGGTCTTATCTCAAAATAGAAGAGGCCTTCAAAATATTACGACATGAACCTCAAAAAGGTGAAACCGTTATTGATCTGGGAGCTGCTCCCGGTGGGTGGAGCTACAGCGCACTAAAACGCGGGGCAACCGTCACAGCTATTGATAACGGACCACTTAAAGGATCCATAAAGTCACACCAAAACATATGCCATCTAAAAGCCGATGCCCTCAAATACACCTATGACCCTACGAAACCTGCAGACTGGCTCCTATGTGATGTCCTCGAGAAACCAGATATTATCTTAGACCTCTTACATAAATGGCTCGACAAAAAATGGTGCCGCCATTTTATCGTTAATCTTAAAGTCGGAAGAAATGATCCCATCTTATTATTAGAAAAAATCAGAGACCCTCAAAAAGGAATCCTTCCTTATTGCAAAACTTTATATGTAAAACAACTGTATCATGACCGCGAAGAAATCACTTTGATGGGGCAAATGAAAGAATAACCAGCAGCTATCCCGAAATTTCTATTTCGTATAGCGGGTGTCGTGGCCAATTCAGCGAGCGGGTGTATCCACAGTGGGCGGTGGGGCCCGCGAGCGATTGGACACGACAGGACCCGCGACACAATAGAAATTTTAGGATAGCTGCTAACACAATACTTATTTGTACCCTACTGTAAATATCGTTTCCACATTCAACCAAATCCCTTCTTTCGTGGCTGTAGTTTCAACTTCGGCTAAATGCTCTTCTTTATATCGCAACTGATCGTCCTCTGGAATTTGATTTAAAAACCCCCGAAAACCGCTGTAATAAATAACATCCCACCACTGCTCTTTATTTTTAAGGTAATACCCCATCTGCTTTGCCTGAGATTTAATATCTTTTAAACCTACCGATGCAAATAAATCACGATGTTTGTCGGGATGATCTAATCTCTGCCAAGTGTAATGATCCGGAAGCTTAACACCATATTTCTCAAACCGATCTAAACATAAATCAGATAATGGCCTAAACGAACCATCTAAAAAACTGGTTATTGCGATGCATCCTCCAGGCTTAACTGTATCGATGATTCCCCTCAGCCCTTTTTCCATATCAGGCAAAAAGAAAATACCGAAAGAGCACGAGGCGCAATCAAAATAATTTGAGGAAAATTTTATCTTCTCTACATCCATTTGGGTAAACGTAATATTTGACAAGCCTTCTTCAACAGCCTTATTATTTGCCTGGTTTAACATGCCTTCCGACAAATCAATTCCCGTCACATGCCCTGCATTTAATTGCCGCGCCATTGCAAGAGCACTTTTCCCTGTACCGGTAGCCACATCCAAAACACGCTCATGTCCCTTTAAATTCAAATAATCACCCAGGCATTCAGCACTATTATCAAAAAACCGCATAGCCTCTGAATCATACCCCACCGAAGCATCATCAAAAGACCCTGTAATCATTTTTTTGTATTCAATTTCATCCATTATCCAAACACCCCCTTCATCCCACTCAAAATTTCATTAAACGGCACGACGTTAATTTTTTTATGAATTGAGTAGCGACGCTTGATGTGTGGCCCAAAATTACATATTTTCAAGTAACCATACACTGTATGTATACCATGAAATTCATATATTGAAAGTTAAGATTTCATGGTATTGAAATTCTTACTATCCCAATAAAAAAGCCCTTCAGCATGTTCACTAAAGAGCTTCATCAGTTAAAATGGGATGTAGCCCCGTAAAAGCATCGGGATAACATCATCGTTTCTTTCTTCGAAAAGGAAATAGGATAACTTATGTGTAGTTTAATCCCCGCACTTCAGTACCACAACTTAGTATAAAACCTGTGTATTAGGTAACATAATATTCGTCACAATATAGCAAATTTTTTTGGGGATTGCAATGATATGATTAATGGATCAACTGCTCTATTTCTTTAAGAAATGACCCCTATTACTCTTTTAGATAACCCCACTTATTATCGTACCAGCGTACTTCTTATCGGCAATCCTCTGTCGATGTCGATAATATCTTACCACGAAGAAATTGCTAATTAATAGAAATCTGTTGATACTGAATTGACAACTATCTGCACAAAAAAGTGGCAAGTATTTGTACATCTTATTGCTAGAGGAAAAACTAGGCGGTGGCTGTTTTCTTTTAATCAGTCGAACAAATCATAGAGACTTTGGAGACACTCTTTGAACGACAAAATCCTTGAGAGTTTCGGGGTTGGACACGCCCAAGATTCGAGCGCAGTCTTGTTTTATCAACTTAAAGAGGCGGTACATATTCTCAAAAGGAATATGAATAGGCTGACCAACAGGAAACATATCGCTCAACATTTTGAAATTCTGACTGTTTGTTTCAAATCTCATTATTCCTTTGGAGTGTAAAATTGAGTTTCTAACAAACCTTAAATCTCCCATCAAATCTGAAAAGATTTCCTCTCCTCTAACGCGTTCTAAGCGCGGCCTGATTTCATGTTCCCAATATGAGTAAATGAAAACAAGTATTGCTCGGGAATGTTGCTGTGCATTTTCGCCATCTTTCGCATTGACCGCAAGGAAATTCTTTGCGCGTCTCACCGTGTTGATAATAACATCGGGCTTTGTAGGATCTTCAACAACAGACCAGACCATTATTTTCTCACCCTTTTCGTTAAATGTTGCACCGGTTGGACGGCGTTCTCGATCAGCCTGCTTAGTTATGCGGACATGATGCCCCTTAAAGCCTGCCAAAGCGTCCGTATAAACAGCAGTTTGTTTGTCGATGAAAAGAATATACTCTCGAATAATGTCAGTATCTTTTTCAACCATATTTTTCATGTTATGATTTTGGCCTTATGGTATAAGGTGCAACTGATCGTAGAAATACTGACCGATGGACACAAGATATTTAACGGCATCCCGCACTTCTTGACTGCTGATTTCAACTTTCCTTCCTATTAAACCCGGACTTTCTCCAGTTGCACTTATATAAGATTGATCTATTACACCCATTTTATGAGCCAACAGATGCCTTTTCTGGAATAGCTTTTTGAGGTCATTCCATTCAATCGTAGAAATCGCTTGAGTGATGTCAATGGAAAATAAAGTCACAAGATTCGTTTGAGCACCTTCAATATTTTGAAACGATATGTTTTGCGCTTTCACTGGATTACTGGATTTAGGAGCAAACAATTTGCTAAGCTCTCGACCATACCCATCAATGGCTGAAACCGCATCTTCTAATCCATTTTCGATAAGTTTATCTTTTATTGCCTGATCTGAACTTTCCGCTACCATCAATATCTTTTCAATTATAGTAAAATTAGTTTTTAAAATCTGCAAAGAATTATGAACGCCGCAATCAGGGCAATATCCAAATGTTCCATAGATGGCATATCTTAATGTGCATTTATCACAAATCACTTCTTCTTGCAGTTTCTTTTCTCGGTAATAGTGAATCGGCTGGGGGCGGCCTGCCTTGTATTTGATGGTAATACCAAAACCAGAATTAGGTCTTGATCTTGTTGTCGTCTTCTTGAAAACCTTTGAAAATTCATTTTGTATATGGCGGAGTACTTGAGAATTAATATGCTTTAATTGATCTTTTGTCCAAAATGTATCTTGACTACCTTTATGACCGCAATAAGGACAGGAACATGGCAAATTTTCTCCCTTTAATCCTGTACCAAATTGAATCTTAAAATAGCCTTCACATTGCGGGCATTCTCGTCCAAAGAAACCCTCTTCATCAGATTTAAGATGTCCTAGAATTTCATTCATAATTAATTATTTTTCCAATTTGTGCTAAATTTTAATTCTTTAGTTATTTATAAAAATGTTAAATCAATTTTTGCTTTGTTTCTTTTTTTTAATTAAGGATATTTCTAATAAAATATCATTACTAATGTTCCATTCTTTACCATCAGAATATTCAATTATAAACTTATGTATCCCCTCACTTTTAATAGGCATACCCACCAATTGAAAATTTATTCTCTCTCTTTTTTTCTGAGCATAAACTTTCTCTGGTGTTTCTAATAATTTTTGTTTTGATCCATCTGGTCTTTCTATAGTCAATCTCATCCTAAATTTTATTTGTTTACTTTTGTCTGGCTCTATTAACCATAATGTCCCCAAATTTATTGCCGGCAAATCAGCTGGTAATTTAGCTGTTGATAGCCCTTCAATACATTGAAGGTAACTAACAGCGTTTGTTACTTGATCAGTAACTATATCTTTACATAATATATTCCACAAATTGGCAATCATATTTACTCTCCTTGAATTTTATAACTAATAGGGTTATCTTTTGAATAATCCTCTTCTAAGACTTCCGTTATTCTGGATTGACCTTTCATTACTTTAATAGGTTTAGAAAATTCACCACTATTTTCCACCCAAACATAAATATCTCTTTTTGGATCAATATATTTTTCTAATGCTTTTGAAACCAATTCATTAAGAGATATATGATGGTCCATGGCAAAGTGATATGATTCTCTATGCAAATCTTCGCCAATTCGAATATTAAAGGATCCTTTAAAAGCTCGATCCGGCTCTTTATTTAATTGCTTACAAGTTTCAAAATAATCATCAACGCTTTCCTCAAATGCTTTTTTTAATGTTTCAACATCTTCACCTTGATAATCTATTAAATCTCTAATAAATTCAATTTTCCCATATAAAATATGATCCTCTTCGCTATATTTTACAGAACCAAAATATCCTTTATACTCAAACATACCTTTCATATTAAACCCTCCTTTTCTAGGCTTTCATAAACCAATTTGATCTGATAAGACAATAAAATTTCCTTAGGATGAGGTTTATGTAATGATATCTTATGTCCAGAAGATTGATTTATAAATTTTACCCGTGATCCAGATCCTGAAATTGGCTCATATCCGTAATAACCCAAAAGACGAGCCACTTCATTCCAAGTAAAGTCATTCGGCTGGCTTTTAAACCTCTCAATAAGTTTTTCTCGTTTCGACATTTTGTTCCGTTAAAAGTATAATACATATTTTGAATTTATGCAACTAAGATTAGTTGCATAATACACGAAAATTCCTAATTGTAAAGGTAAAATAAAAAGCCAGTTACCTCAATTTGAGATAACTGGCTTTTTATTTTATCCAACCAAAGCGTTTCAGGTAGTACGCGTTGGTCTCTTTAAACGCTTGAATTTACCGACTTTTAAAAAAAATCGAATCGTATCAGAAGACGTTAATTACTACAATACCAACAATTTATAAATTAATTCATGATTTCTATGCACAAAATGAAGTTTTCCATAAACTGTTGCATTAGATCCTTAAATTTACCCTCACACTGTTTATTTTTGTTTTTTGAAGTAGTAATTTATTTTTGGTAACCTGGCGGGATATGACTAGTGGTGTCTAAACGCTAATAAGGATTCTAACATTGGGACAACATCGTCGTTTTTTGCTTTGCAGTAAAATAGGACGTAGTCTCGTTAAAGCATCGAGACAACGTCCCACTTTTTTGCGAAGCAAAAAAGTGGGGTGGGCAACGGAACTCGAATCCGCGATCTCCTGAACCACAATCAGGTGCTTTAACCAACTAAGCTATGCCCACCACAAGAAAAGACATCTTATCACAAAATTTTACTGAGGCAATAAATTCTTCGCACCCACGCCGCCGGAAAAGGAAATATTCTCAATTCGAAAATCATCCATCTTAGTTTCAAAAGAAAACTGTGCTTCAATTTCAATACCCATGGAAGATAAAGCTCCAAAAATAAGATTATCTACAGAAAGAGACTCTTCCTTCTTTTGGGCCTTAGAAGCCAACACAGAACTATTCATATTTACCTGACCATCGACTACCATATTATTATTTTTAGAAACCATATGCGCGGTTAACCCTGAATCTTGCCCTGCCTGGATTAATTGAAATGTGCCGTCCATGTCTTTTTGTACAACATTCACCATTCCCTCTCCTTCAATAACACTTCCTAAAAAAGGGTCTTTTACCTCTTTTAATACCGCTGAAATCTGAAATGCTGTCTCCACCGACTCCATCGGAAATACAAAATGATCAACTTTTAAATCAACATCTTCCAATCGAAAAGAAAAATCTTTATCTCCAGATTCTCTAATATACGACACCTGTCCGTCCTCAACAAAAATATGATTAAAACGAATTTTAATTCTTTTCTTCGCCTCGCCAACGCCTTTCCTTAAAACAATCTCTGGTTTAGATACCTCTTCCTTTTTGGATGATGAATCTGGTTCTGACGTTGTCTCTGGTACTGTTTCAACGCCTGATAATGCCGCTATTTTTTCCACCGTCACAATAGGCTCAATCAAATGAACCGAAGTTATTTGAATTTCCCTGGAAAAAGCAGACTCCAAACTGATCTGCCCTCTTACCTCTTTTGCTTGAAGAACTCCCTCAACATTAAAATTGCGAACCCGAAAACCAAACGGGAACTGATAAAATAATTCTCCAACATCAACATTTCGCTGAATAGCGGTTTGAAGCGATGACTGAAGAAACGATTTTCCATAAAAATGCATATACCCGCCTGCACCAACGAAAAGAAGGACAATAAGGATAAAAAGAAAAATTAAAAAATTTTTAAGAAAATTCATATATAAAATCCTGCTTCGGTGGATAACAGCCTTCGTTTTCTGAAAACCAGGCGAAGTTCAACGCGAAAGAAATTGAACGAAGACTGGCGCGCCCAGGACGATTCGAACGTCCGACCCACGCCTTAGAAGGGCGTTGCTCTATCCAGCTGAGCTATGGGCGCAAAATTTATTTAATATTCGATTTAATATAAACTCACCACGCTTTTTGGCGGGGAGCTATGGGCGCAAAAAAATTTATGTTTCCATGTCTCCGGGCAGTAAATATACCTTTGGTGTATCCAGAACACCTGAGGCTTTCATTGCCGTCTTTAATTCTTCAGACTCGGAATACTGTATGGCTAGTTTGGCGTCTTTCCAATCAAATAAAATCGTCAAATCATTAGGGTCTTCTGTATTACGAAATATTCGGCAACTTTTTTCCCCAGCCATTTTGCGTACAGGCAAAGAAACGTCAAATAAAATCTTCCATTTATCATAATCCTGAACTTTATGTTGAACAAGCATTTGAGGCATATGAATGCTCCTTTCCCGTCTAAAATACAATTAAGGCTAAGATAATACTATCCGCCTAGGCCAATTTCAAGCCTAAAATATATTCGCCATTTCCATTGATTCTATTTTGATTTCAAAGTGCCTTGCCAACGCCAGGCGTCATCAAGGGCTTCTTTAAGAGAACGCTTTGCTTTCCACCCCAAAACAGATTGTGACTTGTCAGCATTCGCATAAACCATCTCAATATCTCCTGATCGCCGAGGCCCTATTTGATAACTTAATTTATCCCCAGACACCTCTTCAAATGCCTGAATAACTTCCATTACACTATTCCCGTGCCCTGTCCCCACATTAATGACATCAGAATAACTTGTTTCCGCTGTTTTTTCTAAAAATGCTATTGTTGCTACGTGTGCCTCAGCTAAATCCATCACATGAATATAATCACGTATAGCTGTACCGTCAGGCGTTGAATAATCATCTCCAAAAACCATCAATTTTTCTCGCATACCTGCCGCGGTTTGTGTAATAAATGGAATTAAATTATTAGGCACTCCCAGAGGTAACTCACCAATCAAGGCTGACGGATGAGCTCCAACAGGGTTAAAATACCGCAGATTAATCGCCTTTAATAAAGCACCACTCTTAACCGTATCCTCAATAATTTCTTCACAAATTCGTTTTGTATTCCCGTATGGCGATTCCGCTTGTTTTTTGGGCGTAACTTCGGTCACAGGTAATTTATCAGGCTGCCCGTACACCGTGCAGGAAGAAGAAAAAACTAACAGAGAACATCGTTGATCGTTCATAACATTCAATAACGTTATAAGCGACTGGATGTTATTGTAATAATATTCTAAAGGCTTCTCCACTGATTCACCCACCGCTTTCGATGCCGCAAAATGAATAACCCCTTCAATATTTTCTTCAGATTTAAAAACATGCTGCAAAAAATCAGCATCCGTACAATCGCCTTCATAAAAGGAGAATTCTTTATCACATATCTTCTGTATCCCTTTTAAGACTGTCGCCTCAGAATTTGAGAAGTTATCCACAATAACCGGAAGATAACCACTTTCAAAAAGAGCAACGGCCGTGTGGGAACCAATAAAGCCTGCTCCACCTGTAATCAATATTTTTTTCATAATAAAATCTCCGTTGGTATTATTTTATGTATACCTCGCACTTACAAAGGAGACATTCTATCCTATTACTGCAGATAAGAGAACTAAAAAAATAACCTCATTTCTTCCGTGTATAATTAATCTCTTTCCTGGAAATTAACTGATCAGTAATGCGGAGCCATTCAATCATTAGCTTTTTATACTGCACATCGTGGAATATTTTATTGAAACGGTGGATATCATAGACGTTGACGGCATCAATGTAGTCGTTGATGGTGACTTTGGCGAAGGAATAATTTTCGGTTTCGTCGGTGAGCACGGATTGGGCGAGCGTAATTTTTTCCTTGGCGATGTCGACCAATTGTTTTTCACGGTCGACTTGTTGGGCAAGATTTTTGATATCAGTGTAAAGACGGTAATGGGTATTAGTGGTGATATGCTTACGCTTGTCGCGCGCAATTTTGGCGGTTTCGTATTCAGCGCGCTCCACTTGATCACCTATAGGCCAATCCATGGATAGACCTGTAAAAATCAGGCTATCTTCATTTTTGATGTCAAAATCGTCCCCATCAACTTTGTATCCAATCAATAAGTCAATCGAAGGCAAAAGATCATCAGCATTTTTATTTACGTCCAGCTCGGTTTTCTCTTCTAATAAATTCAACATTTGATATGTTCGACTATCCCCTTTAAAAGCAGCATAATCTTGCTCAAACACAATATCGACTACGGCATACATCGTGGGCAATTGTGGAATCAAAGGTTCTCGTCCCTGATATCGAACAGCCTTCTCGACAAAGTTCAAAGCATTTTGATATTTCTCACGTAACTCAATAAGCTTTTCCTTTTTGGCTAAAACTTGCAAATTGATTTTATTCACATCAATAGGAAGCGCAATACTACTTTTTTGTCGCCCCTTCACATTATCCATTAACTTTAAATTTTCCATGTAGGACGACTCTCCGATCTGTAAATTTTCATACGCCTCATACCACGTGTAATACGCTGTAATGGCTGTTGCCAAATAATCTTCGTAGGCTTCGACAATTTGATGTTTGACGACATCAATTTCCACCCCGATGATTTTGTCGCGCAGACGCGTAGCCTTGCCAAAGGCATTTTCAGCGATCGGCTGAGAAATGGTAAATATAAAATCAGAAGAACTGTCTGTGGAGGTCAACGACGGCTTATTTTTATATTCAGCAGCAATATCTGTCCCGGTAAAGGGAAACAACTTACTTAAAGAAACCGTAGCTTCCGGCTCATCCCTGTTTTGATCCACAATAAAATCATATTGCCCCTTCACGGAAAGAACAATATCACCGGCCGGCAAATTCAGACTCTTTTGATATTGCAAAGGGAGCTCATCAATCAGAATTTCCTCAAACTCAGTGTCATTTTGTGTAGCAAGTTGAATAAATTCTTGAATAGATAATATCTTATTCCCTAATTCATTTGGAACCTCTTGAGCTACAAGATTTCCACCTGCATAGCCAATAAATAATAACCCAATAAAAACAATTTTATTTCGTATGTTCATACCGTTCTCAATCTGTAAATTTTTAGTTATACCAATTCCTTTAAATAATTACCAAAGCCAATTCTGCTTTTCTCGAATGCTTTTACGAGAAAGCAGGGCTAAAAAAGGACAATTATTTAATGGATTTGGTATTAACCCGTCTTAACAAGAGTTTCTGTTAACACCTGGCGGCGAATTGGACGCGACAAAATAACGACGTCCTCTGAGCCGAAAGGTGTTAACAGAAACTCCAATAGACGGGTTAACTAAAAATTTACCTTAATTTGGACAAACCTTCGTAAATTTATATTTTAAATCTTTTTCCAAACTGTACACACACGGTACAAGAAGTAGCGTAATCATCGTACCAAAAATAAGCCCCCATGTTAAAGCAAGCATCATCTCGGCAAGCATCGCGTCATACCCAGCAAAACCGTAGGCGGTCGGTAAAACACCTACGACTGTTGTAAGCGTTGTTAAAATAACCGCACGCAAACGCGTTTGAGCAATACGCGCAATTTGATTGATAGACGCCCCTTTACCTTTGCCAGTATCGTATTCATCATCCAGTTTGACAAGCATAATAATGGCATCATTAATGACAACGCCTGCCAACCCTAAAGCACCGACGGCGGCATAAAACCCGAACATGGTTTTTCCGTGCAACCAAAAGGCTAAAATAATACCCACAACACCAAACGGAATCGCCAACATAATAATTAAAGGTTTACTCAATGAATTAAACAAAATAGCCAACACAATAAAAATAAAGGCAACCACCATTACAACCGCATTGGCAAAATCACTTTTGGATTCCCTTGTATCCTGTACTTCGCCACCAAACGATAAAGTTGTCGTTGGATATTGCGCCAAAACTTTTGGAAATATATTTTCCTCCAAATATTCTGCCACCTCAAGAGGCGTACGCTTAGTTTTTTTATCTAAATCTGCATCAATAAGAGTTGTTCGCTTTAAATCCCGTCGGGCAATTGCATTCGGGCTAATAACCTCCGTAACATTCACAATATCCCGCAGCGGCACTAAATAATTCCCCTTATTTTCTACCGGAAGGTCTAACACCTTGTTAATGTCATCCTTGGCCTCATCAACAATTGTAAACCGCACATTAATATCTTCATCCCCATCCGTAAATTCATATAAAATAGTCCCTTCGAGAGCCGCACGAAAAGTAGAGGCAATGTCCACCGGATTAATAGATAATCGTTTCACCTTCTCGCGGTCGATAGCAATTTGATATTCAGGAACTTGTAACCCTTCATCAACTTCTACATTATCCAAATCAGGATTCTCTTCCATCACTTTAACCAGTTGGGTCACAATGGCGGCACGCTTAGTATCATTATTTTGCTGAACAATAAGTTCAATAGGACTTCCCGACGATTGCCCCCAACGGCTTTTCTGAAACCGAATCTTTTCAAACCCCTTCAACCCTTTGACTTTTTCCTCAAATTCCGCAACCAATTGATTAGCTAATTTCTTTCTTTTTTCTTTAGGTACAATTTCAATAATCATACGAAATTTATTCTCTTCTACTGCCCCACCCCGTCGACTGCGGGCAATTTCAGTCCTTAACCCTACAACCTCCTTACCTAAACGAGATAAAATAATATCTTCAATAGCACGAGTCGCCTCGGCTGTTTCATAACGCTCTGTCCCCGCTGGAGTGCTTCCACTCAAAACGATGTCCCGCGTCTCTTCCTGAGGAAACATGACAAATTTCATTTTTTGAGTTGCCACCCATCCAGAAAATACCAACAAAATAATAAACCCTAAAAAAATAAAATTTTTGACTGGCAAGACTTTTTCCAAAAATCGACCATACCGTTCTTCGACTTTCTCAAACCAATGCCCATACCCATTTTTATTTATTTCTTTTTGCTCTGTATTCTTTTTCTGAAACGGTAACTTCAAATCCATATGACCGGGAAGAATAAAAAGAGATTCAAAAAGACTGGCCCCAAGCATTAAAAAAACAATTGGAGGGATGTATTGCACAAACTTCCCGAAGTGCCCCTTAAAAAAGAAAAGCGGTATAAAGGCAATACAGGTAGTGACAATACTTGCAATAATCGGCATCGTTACAAAAGAGGTCCCTTTGATAACAGCCTTGCGATGATTCATCCCTTTATGCGATAAACGTGAAATGTTCTCAGCCACCACAATCGCATCATCAACCACAATCCCCATAACAATAATCACGGCAGCCAAAGTCATACCGTTAATCGTATACCCCAAGAGAGAGGCTCCCAACATAGAAAAACAAAATGTAAATGGAATCCCCATCGCCACCCAGATCCCAGCACGCTTGCTTAAAAAAATAAACAACGTAATCAAGATAAGTACAAACCCAATGGCCCCATTAATGCTGATAATCGATAAACGGTTACGAATATCAATCGATTCATCATCAAGGAGAATAACTTCAACTGGAGCCCCTTCCAGATTATTTTTTCTAAAACTTTTAACTGTTTTATCAACCGCCTTCAACGCTTCTAGTATTCCGTACGAACCATTTTTCACCACACTAAACATAATGCCTTCGTGCCCATTAACCTTAATGATAGCCTTATTCTTTTCATACCCTTCCGTAATATCCGACACCTCATCCAAACGAATAACCCGCCCTTCAAAACCTCCTTGAATAATCAATTTATTGAGTTTTTCAGCAGAATCCAGTTCGGAAATAAGTGTGACTTTGGGTTCTCCTTTAGTTTCAATAGATCCGGCAGGTTTACGCACATGATTATTCTTAATTTCTCTCATTACCGCATTAAACGGCAATTCATATTGAAGCAATTTCTTTGGATAAGTCTTAATCTGAATTTCTTTTTCAAGATAACCTTTTTTATTAATACTATTAATTGCGGAAAGATTTAAGATTTGATTTTCAAGAGCCAGGGCATATTGTTGTAACTCTCGCCTGGTTTTTATATTTAAAAGATGGCCTCCCTTATGGATGAGCGCCACATCAATAATTGCCTTTTTCGAAGAACGAAAAACACGCACGTTGGGATCATCAATGACTTCATCCGGCAAGTTAACATCTAAAACAGCATTGCGGATTTCTGTGATAGCTTCATCTACTTTGGGATAATTTTGCTCCAGTTCAACGCTAATATTGGATTGCCCAACACTGGAAGTACTTGTCACTCGATAAACGCCATCTAACCCACGCACCTCTTCTTCAATGGATTTGGTTACAAAATATTCCACATCTTCCGCCGGGGCCCCGGGATAACGTGCAGAAATACGTACACGATCAAATGTAATATCCGGCCATTCTTCTTTACGAGTCTGCTGCCAGGCAAAAATCCCACCAAGAAGAACCGCCACCATAATAAAATTCGTCAAAAGATGCCGTTTGGCAAAATAAGCTATAATTTTTTCAAACATAATTTAATTATTTACTACTACCCTTCTTATTCTTTCTCCACTTACCTTTATGCTTTTCCTTAAATTCCAAAAACCCCTTAAATTGCTCCGGCGTCAGAATATCTCTAACTCCGAGGATTGCCGCCAATCGATTATCCTGCATGGCATTCAAAAGATCCTTTAACTCTGCATTAATCTGCGCCACCTTTGACATATCAAGATTAACTTCCTGCAACGCTTTCTGGAGAGCATCTTTCTTGGCTTTAATTCCTTCAAAAGAACTCTTCCTTTGAGCACGTTGAGCTTCACGATGTTTTTGCATCTGTTCTTCTTGCTCTGGTGTAAGATTTAATGCTTCGAATAATTCTTTTTTAAATTTCCCCCTAGCCTCTTCATTCTTTTGTCCATAGCCCTCTCCATAAGCATATACTAATGTCGGCCCCGAATAACTACCCAAACTTATAAAAACTCCAAGAACTAGGATGACACTAAATTTTATACTACTTTTCATAATATACCCCTTTCTTTTTATAAAAAATATTGTTCGATTTTTGTTCCAAAATCTGCGCTGTATTCCATAACTTCATCATTGTTAAAATCTATCCAATACTCTACCTGCCCGTTTGATGCATAATCTACCAAAGACGGATTTTTAGATAATGGCTGATTCATAAAGAAAATATTGCCGACAACCATAATAAAAATTGCAATCATAAAAGCGGGAAAAGCGTATGCAGGCGTTAGTTTCGGAAAAAGACTCCGAACGTTCTCTTTAAACCCTTCTAGAAATGAAGGAATGCCGCTCTTGTTTTCTTTTTCCTCAATAGATTCTTTAATGCGCGTCCACATATATTCCGGAGGCCTAATTTTTTCCGACTGAACCAAAGGATTGAAAACGTCCTGTCTTGCCGTTTTTTCAAACTCACGACAATGCGCACATCGCAACAAATGATCTTCCACCTGTTTATGACATTTATCATCCATCTCCCCATCCAGATAATCCGTCAAAATCATATTTTGCATGTCTTTACAATTCATGGGCCACCACCTTTTTTCTGTACACCATCAGAGCTTCCCTCGCCCTTTTAATCCGAGAACGTACAGTGTTAATGTTAATATCTAACGCCTCCGCTATCTCTTGATAACTTAACCCTTCTATACTCCTTAATACCAAACATGCGCGTTGATCCGGTGTTAACATAGCCAACAATGTCGTCACAACATCTTTGTCCGATGCATCATTTTCTTGAATCGTATTTTGATATTCATTATTATCCATGTATTCCACTGTACGGTTTTGTTCCTTAGACTTTTTCTTCGCATAATTGATAGCTGTATTAATAGTAATGCGATACGTCCATGTCTTAAATGCTGATTGAAACCGAAAATTTTTTAATTGTCGATGCATCGTTAAAAATACCTCCTGTGTCACTTCGTCCGCATCGTCTCTACTATTCACCACACGGCACGCCACATTAAACACAAATCCACTACACGCACGATAAATGGCTTCAAAGGCTGCTATGTCGCCTTCGGCCGCCTGCCTTAAAATATTTTCTGTCAAACTCTGCATTACATCCCTTTATTTTCCATACATAACTTTCAATTGCGCTACCTTCGGAAATTCCGGATAATACTCTCCCTGCGGGCCTAAAAACCCTTCTCCTTTTTTTCTAATTTCCACAGCCGTATACCCTCCATTAATATTACGAATATGAATCACAAAATTTGCCTTAGACGTTTCATAAAGATTTTCATCATAAATATGTGTTGTCTCTTTTTTAGTATGATGTTTTCTTTCATAAGGATCAGGAACAGCATAATATCCACACGAACTTTTTTGGTAATATGTTCCATGATGGTGACGATATCTTTTTCCTCCAATCAAAACAATCTTCGCCAAATGAGGCAATGCAACAAGTGATCCATGTTTGTGGCCATAATGATAATCATAATGCGGTCGTGAATGATGCTGTCGTTTATTTCGGTAATAATGATGAGGATATTGCGTGGAATAGCGCACACTAAAATAAGGACTTTTGTAAGAATAATGTCCCCTTTTCCAGTCAAACGCAGTCGCGGGTTGAGCCTGTGCCAAGAAAATAAGCGTTAATACGGCCAGCCAAATACTTTTTTGATAGAATATTCGCCTTTTCATTGTCCTATCCTCCTCTCTTCACCATAAAATACTTTCGGTGGGGTTAAACTTTTTGTCTTTGCCTTCACCCTCTTAGACAATATTCACCCCCAAAAAGTTTCAAAAAAAATGAAAAACTTAATAAAATCCTACACAAGCTCAAAATCAAACCGCTGGGCAGGTTCACCATTGATGAGTAGTTGCCAGGCATGTGCCCCTGGATAATGTTTGCGGGTAGTCATATTCTTAAATACATATTTAGCGGTGAGCGCGATGCAATCTCCTTGCGAAAGCACAAACTTTGTGAGCTTAAATGTTTTGGCATTTTGTCGACCATTCTTTTTATAAAAAAATATTCTATAATCTACGAGGCAGCTCTGTTTTTTAACGTGTTCACTCATAAGCTCTAAAGAAAATTGAAAAACCTTCCCTAAATGCACACGTTTATCCCACTTTACATTTTTCAAACAAACCTTAGGCGATTGATGATAACCAAACAAGGCCAAGGCCCCTTTGTGCCCTTGTTTAACCAAACTCCGCATACCATGCTTTATTATCCATTGCGTAGCTGGATTAGATAAATCCCATTCTCTTACTTTATTGACAATCCAATCCGCATGATCTTTAGAAATATCATTAACATGATTAGCTACGGATTTTTGTACATACTTTTCAGGATCTTTTTTTAAGGCCTCCAGGATCGGCCAAGTAAGTTGTGGACTCTGAATTAAAACAGAAATTTTTTTTGCCCACGGAAGACGCGGTCGACAGCCTTCCGAAGCTAACCGTCGAACATGCGCATTCTTAGAACGTGTCCATTCCAACATATGCTTTAGTGTCCGACCCACATCTTGCTCTAAAAATGTGCGAACACCTTCTTCGGATGAAGAATATTGTGTAAAATCTTCGATGGCTTTA
Source organism: Candidatus Omnitrophota bacterium (assembly GCA_029261055.1). GTDB lineage: Bacteria > Omnitrophota > Gorgyraeia > Zapsychrales > Zapsychraceae > JAJDCA01. Next base: position 54,719 of record JAJDCA010000009.1, read on the forward strand.
ATAGATCGAGGGTAATCCTGCTGGCCGTATTTGGCCACAAAGGTAGGAAGAAACAAATAAATCAATTTGTTTTCTTTTCCTTCAACAAATTGATAAAGAATATCTAAAGTTTGAGAATATTTCTCAGGTAAAAAGTGATTGCACACGTCTGCAACCCGCTCAATACGAGCCTTTAATTCCAATTTTTCTAAATCTTTTAATAGTTCACAATTAAATTTTTTTTCATCAAGAGCAGGATATACAGATTGCATATCTTTGGCTAATTGCCGCAAAATTTCTTGATTCGTATATATATCTTTAAGAGGTTGCATAAAAAAATAAGGGCAGGCATTAACTTCTATAGAAATTAATGTCTGCCCTTACACATTTTTAGAATAAACTTCGAACTGCACCAGAAATCAGATTACGCATGCCACGCCGTGTTTCATTTTTTACGCCGTCTTTTACCCCACCTACAGCCGCCCCCTTAATGGCATCAGCGGCTGATTTGCCTGGATCTTGTGAAGACGCTGTTGTCGGTTGATTCTGTTCCGCTTGATCCTGCATCGCTTCTTTTTGTCTTTTGTATTCCAGATATTCTTGATACTCCGGATCTTCGGCCAATTCTTTATTTGCATTTTGCATTTGTTTAAACATGCCCAAAGCCTCTTTCACGGAGGCCGCTTGATCCGAGGTTAATCCGGCTTGCGCTATTTGCGGTGCATCCACAATGTCAACATTGGAAGGCAATGCCAATTCTTTCGTTTGCACTTTGGCATTTTCAATAAATTCAACCGCTTCAATCGTCATGCCAATACCCATATAATCCATAACAGTTATGAGAGGAACGCCTTTATACACACAAACCTCTGAACCCCACTCTTCCATAAAATAATTTGTGCATTTCTTATTTAAAATAGTCTTTTTGCCTTTTTTAACTGCGCCAAGACTTTTAATCATATCTTCACTAAACCATTGTCCCTGCATTTTTTTATCGTTTGTTTTATTTTTAAACATATCGGAATATTTAATACGCATGGCTTGATTTGTCTTTGGGTCAAGGGAATATGACCATTCGCCATCGATAAACTGAATGCTACTATGTGTTTGCTTAAACCCCAGGACTTCCACATCGTAAGTTGAAGTGCGTTTTTCCTTAAGCCCAAAGTTATTCCACACCACGTTTTCTTCGCCTGAACGAATCCCCATCCCTCCGTTTCCTTTATAAATATACTTTACATTTCCTGATTTGATTTGATAGCGTTTCATCTGAACTGCTTGAGCCTGCTGCACAAAAAATGCCCCTACGGCCAAGACAAAAACTAAAATTAGTTTTAATTTAGACATACTGATCTCCTTTCTAAAAAGAAGCAAGAAGCACAGATACAAGAAGCAGAGAAAAATATTTTTTTCTTATATCTCTGTTTCTTGCTTCTCTACTTCTTTACCTTTGCGTCTTGCCTCTTTGCCTCTTGCTTCTTTTTTTATTTTAATTTTTCCGAAATCTGATGCAAGACACCTCTAGCAATTTTTGGTTTAGGCACCATAAGTTTGCGAGCAGAAATTTTTACTTCCGTTTTTTTATTTTCAACTTTGATTACACGAACCGTCACGTCCGCACCATCAACCTTAGCCTTGATCACTCCACTCGTTGAATCTTCTGTTTTAATATCTCCCATCTGCTGAACCACCGTCAAGACAGCCTTAAACGTCTTGTTAAAATCAGCATTATACTCAGCTGTATCTCCCGTTTCCCCCAAAAGAACACCCGCCACACCGACAGGAAGAAACCCCGCACCTAAAAGGGCCGAAGCCGCATAAATTTTTGCGCCTTTAATAGCAGCCGGTCCCATTGCCTGAACTAAAACCAAAGTAGCAAACTGTTGCGCACTGGTAATATTTTTGAATTCCTTATCATTTATACCGATATCCGTAGCTTGAATAACCGGCTTGTCTCCTTTACTATAATCTTTCTGAACAACCTGCCCTAGATTCAACTTAAGTATGTCAATCTGCATGGCCATCGGTTTCGATTCTTTTTTCTTCTTCGGTTCTTTTTTTTCTTCCGACTTCTTTTCTTCTGATTTCTTCTCGTCAACCTGCGACACCTTAAGGGCATCCACATTCAACAAACCCTCTTTATTTGTCACCAATACCAATTCTTTTAAATCAAGAACCACCATAGGCAAATGCAACTTACCTCCGAGTAAAGCAGGCAAATCTAAATCCACACGAATTTCCGGAATATCTACCATAACTCCTTTAGGAAACCCTTTAGGATTATACATTTGAAATCCTTTAATCTGAACAGACTGCGAAAAAATACCCAAAGAAAACTTTTTAATCTTAACCTTAGCCCCCGTCACCTGACTGGCCCCGATCGTAACCGCTGATTTAATAAGAATATTTTTAGCAACACCTAAAACAAACAGCCCAACGACAACAATACCTAAAATCTTTATCCATTTCTGATTTTTCATACCAATCCTTTCATTAAAAATATTATTAGGTGCCTAATTGAACTAAATACTATCATATTCATCTTCGTGGTCAACAGGAATTCTTGATGTCCTAGAATGCAATAAACATTGACACCCGTTTGGTCAATAGCTAGAATATTTTAAAATCACGCCTCGCTATTCTGAAGGTAAACATTTAGCAATATTGACTAGGAAAATTTATTTATGTCAACCCACATTGGTATTGGTTTCAGCGAAGATATGGACATGGAGCAAGCCGCTCAAGATGCTGCGTTCCAATCCAAAACAAACTTAAAAGAAAATCGTATTGATCTTGCTATTGTCTTCAGTACCATTCACTACAGTCCTGATAAAACTTTCCCTGTCCTTCAGAAAATTCTAAACAAGGCCCCAGTCATTGGCTGCTCAACCGCGGGTATTATTCTACCAAATGCTATTAAAACCCGTGGCATCGGCGTTTTAACCATAACCTCCGATGAAATCAATTTTGGCCTCGGTTCCATCGAAAGTATTGATAGCCACAATACCCGTGAATCCGGAACCATTTTGGCCCAAACATGCCTTACAAACTTTGGTAAACAAAGCAGACAAGCCTTTCTTTTCTTTGCAGACAGCCATCTTAAAGACAATTCTGTGCTATTAAGCGGCATACAGGATGTTCTTGGCAATGTATTTCCCATTGTAGGCGCTGGGAGCTGCGACGATTTTCATTTCTCCGATACCTTTCAAATGTGTGATGACAAAGTATTAACTAATTCAGCGGCAGGCCTAATTTTAGGTGGACATCTTTCTGTCGGTATCAGTGGTCGACATGGCTGGCGTCCTTTGGGAAAACCGCGTAGAATCAACAAAACATTAGGCAATATCATCAAAGTTATTGATGGTAAAAAGGCAGCTTCCCTCTATTATGAATTCCTTGGAGAAGATGCTAAAAGCTTAGGATCCACCAAACTCGGTCAAATGGCTATTTTGTACCCCTTAGGTATCTACATTGAAGGCAGCCCGGAATATTTAATAAGAAATGCCATTGCCATCCAAAAAGATGGGAGTATCATATGTCAGGGTGAGGTTCCTGAAGGGGCACGTGTGCATATTATGTTGGGCAACAAGGAATCCTGCCAGCAGGCGGCCATCGAGGCAGCTGAAGAAGCCCGTAAAAATCTTTTTGAAAAAAAACCACAATTAATTATCATTATTGAATCCATGGCACGTCTAAAACTATTAGGCCGAATGGCTTTTCAAGAAATTCAAAAAATTAAAAATATTTTTGGTCATAATGTTCCTATTTTTGGCATGTACGCAAATGGAGAAGTCTGGCCTTTTCAATCCGTTGGACATATTAAAAAACCTTACCTTCAAAATGAAAGCATTGCCATTGTCGCTATAAGCTAATACTATGGATATCTCTTTATCTTCTATATGGAAACCTATCGCCACATGTGTTTTTATTGGCATAAGTATCCTTATTTATATTTTGATCAACAAAAGTAATCAAAACACAAAATTACGGCATTCTTTAAATAAATTGAAAAGGATGTTCGAAGAACTCGATAAACAAGCCAAATATATTGTTAAAACTGACCTTGAACTGAACAGAGCCCAAGAAGAATCTGATAAACGCCTCAATAGCCTTGATGCCCTTCAAAAAACATCCCGCTTGATTAGTACCACATTAGATGAAGATGAAATTTTTCACCGACTAGACCAATCCCTAATGACAGATCTTGGCTTTGAAAAAAATCTTATCCTTGTTTACGATGACAACAAGAAACTGATTGATCGTGTAAAGCTTGGATTTGCAGATGAAGACACTCATTTTATCCTTAATAATTTAGAAAAAGATCAAAGCCTTATTGAGGCCCTTCAAGAAGGACATAATTTTTCCTCCATCAATTCCCCTCAGCAAAGAAAAGAATCCATCATACAATTATTTGACGTCGAACATTTTGTTTTCACCCCCATCCTCACACAAAATGGCTTTATCGGTATATTTTTTGTTGGTAACCGTTCAAACGCGCTAGCGATTACAGAAGGGGATGAAGAACTTATTTCCATATTAGCTAACCAAATAGGCCAGGCACTCGAAAATGCACGCCTATTTGAACAAGTTTTCCAGTCAAGCCAGGAGCTAGAACTAAAAATCCGGGACAGAACTCAACAACTTGCCTCTGCCCTGGAAGAAGTTGAAAGTATTAGCCAAAAAAAATCCGAATTTATCTCGGCCGTTTCTCACGAACTACGTACACCTTTAACGTCAATCAAAGGCTATGCCTCTCTTCTTATGACAGGAAAACTAGGCGATATTCCGGACGGTGTTAAACAACGATTAGGAAAAATTAATATCCATTCGGATAATTTAGTCGGCCTTATTAATAATCTCCTTGATATTGCAAGAATTGAATCCGGACGCGTAGAAATGAACATGGGTCAATGTCACCTCGAATCTATCATTGAAAATGCCGGCGACCTCCTTATGCCCCAAATGAAAGACAAAAATATTGAATGGGTAACACATATCCCCGATAATATCCCTGAAATATTTTTAGACAGCAGTCAGGTAGAACGTATTTTCATAAACCTCATCAGCAATGCCGTAAAATTTACACCGGAAAAAGGTACCATCAGCGTTAACGTCCAATATGAAAATAACCTAGTGACTGTCGGTGTATCGGATACAGGAATCGGCATTTCTAAAGAAGATATCGCAAAGCTCTTTGACGAGTTTTATCGCGTTGAAAATAAAATTAATCAAAATGTAAAAGGTACAGGTCTAGGATTAGCCCTTGCTAAAAAAATTGTTGAAGCTCATAATGGAAAAATCTGGATCACGAGCGAACCAAATAAAGGCACGACTTTTCACTTTACTTTACCTATCGAGAAAGAAAAGGATTAACAGTACTAAATCCATTAAATAATTACCAAAATCAATCCAGCATTTCTCGATGTTTTAACGAGAAAGGCTAAATTAAAATAGTATAATTATTTAATGAATTTAGTATAAAAAATAGACTTATGAAAAGAGAGAAAATTCTTACTATTGATGATGACCCTGACATCCTGGACGTTCTGGATCTCACCCTTTCCGAACAATATGATGTAATTCAAGCCAATAACGGCGAAGAAGGACTAATTATGGTCCAACAAAGCATTCCTGATCTCATCGTTTGTGATTATATGATGCCTGTCATGAACGGCCGGGAATTTTGTAAAGCCCTAAAGAAAGATATCCTTCTTAGACATATTCCTCTAATTATGCTCACTGGAAAAGGCGAAGTTAAAGATCGTATCGGCGGTATTGAAGCCGGTGTCGATGATTACATGGTAAAACCTTTTGCGCCTGATGAATTATTAGCCAGAATTAAAATGATTTTAAGGCGAACTGTTCGCAGCCTAGATGCCAGCCCTCTCACTCACCTTCCGGGAAATACATCTATTATGGAAGAAATTCAAAATCAAATTTCTGAGAAAAAACCCTTTGCTATCGGCTATGCTGACCTGGATAAATTCAAGGTCTATAACGATAAATATGGATTTGAAAAAGGTGATGAAGTTCTCCGTGAACTGGCCCGTACCCTCATAAAAATCGTTCGTGAAATCGCCGGCCCTAATGCTTTCGTAGGGCATATCGGCGGGGATGATTTTGTATTCGTATCCAACGATGATATCATAGATGGCATTTGCCAAAAAATCATAGAAGATTTTGATGGCAAAATCCCTTCTTTTTACACTAAAGAAGATTACGAAGCAGGGCACATTGCCGGGAAGAATCGCCAAGGGGAGGAAGAAAATTTTGGATTACTGGCCGTCTCCATTGGCATTGTCAGCACCCTGGCCCAGGAAATCACCCACGTCGCCCAAGTCGGAGAAATCGGTGCTGAATTAAAGAAATTCGCAAAAAGTTTTGAAGGAAGCAATTTCGTGAGGGATCAACGGCAGGGGTGAAAATTTTTTAAGGGAAAAATGCACCTATTCCAGGACAACCTATTTCTCCATTTGCCCCGACACAATCATCTACACAACAATTAAGCCAGGTTTCATAATTTTCCTGACAAATACCATCTCCACAACGGGGCGGATTTCCTACAATACCCAATGATACCCTATTAAAATAGAGCTCAGATGAATCATGCGCTCGCGGCAAAAAAACCTGCATACCTATCAAAACAATCACCACCATGGCAGCAAGCAACAACAGATATTCCACTGCTGTCTGAGATTTTCTGGATATTAAATTGACTTGGTTTTTCATGTTGGATAGCCCTCTAATGTAACTATAACATGTGGTGCAGCTGTTTTCAATGAACCGGCTGCAGCCCTTTTAGGTAGGTAACCACTTTTGCAGGATCCTCTGCGCCAAAGAAATAACTCGCTGTAGCTAAAATATTAACCCCTGCCTCAACAGCCTGAGGTGAGGTCTCTGCATTAACGCCCCCATCAATCGAAATATCCCCGTCAAACACCTTACGTAATTCCTGAATCTTGCCAAGGGCCACTGGCATAAATTTTTGTTTTGAAAATCCGGGATTAACTGACATCATTAACACCCCGTCAATATCTTTTACAAGATCACCTAAACACAATGGTGTTCCTGGGTTAATCACCATAAAAGCTCTTTTTCCTTTTTCCTTAATCCGCAGTACATCTTTACGTGCAGCCTCAACATCAATCGCGTCTATCTCTTTAGGATATTGACCATATTCACGACATCCTTCCCGTCGTTGTCCATAACATTCCACATGAATAGAAATAATGTCCGCACCTGCATCAGCAAATGCATCAATATAATCTCCCGGTTTTTCAATCATCAAATGAGATTCTATCGGCAGCTTTGTAAGCGGACGAATCGCCTCTACGATCAAGGCGCCAATAGAAATATTCGGTACAAAATGCCCATCCATCACATCCACATGAAGCATATCAACCCCAGCATCTTCACATTTTTTAATTTCCTCCCCCAACTTCGTAAAATCCGCACACAAAATACTGGCACTCACTTGAATTGGTTTAGACATTGAACGCCCTTTCATTTTTTAATTTTCTGCTGAATAATTATCGGCAATAATACAACAATAATAAAAAAAATATTACCTAACAAAGCCTGATACTCAAAGTCTTTCTTAATAAATTGAGAAACTGTCAAGACACCCACGAAAATAAAATAAAACACCCAAGATTTATTAATCCATTTCCCTAATTTTGTATCTTTAACTTCTTCTTCGGCCTCGAAAGATTTACCTAAAAGCCAAAGCGTTCCTATCAGATAGATTACAAAACCAACAACCGAAACAACAACTATCAAACTAAAAATAACATTATTGTTGAGCATAAATTCCTTAATAAAACAATATCCATCTTTACTAAATTTCCTGGCGAAGCCAGGCGTAGCTGAACGCGAAGTCACGCGAAGCATGACGAAAGCATTTCAGCGAAGCCTGGTGCGCAGAGTGGGACTTGAACCCACATGGATTGCTCCACACGCCCCTCAAACGTGCGCGTCTACCATTCCGCCACCTGCGCGCTTCAAATTTTACTTACTAGCAATCGCCGCTTCAACAAATGCCTTAAATAAAGGATGGGCTTTATCCGGTTTGGATTTAAATTCTGGATGAAACTGGCAAGCTACAAACCAGGGATGATTTTTTAATTCCACAATTTCAACTAACCCTTGCGCCGCATTAGCACCGGAAAAAATCAAACCTTTTTTCTCAAATGACTTTTTATATTTATTATTAAACTCATACCGATGACGGTGCCTCTCGGAAATATTTTCTTTTTTATAAGCCTTAAAACTTAAGGACTTTTTTGATAATCGACACGGATAAGCCCCTAAACGCATCGATGCTCCAAGATTTTTTACATTTTTTTGTTCTTCCAATAAAGAAATAATAGGATTTTTTGAAGCCTTATCAAATTCTGTCGAATTAGCCCCTTTTAATTTGCATACATTACGCGCAAATTCAATCGTGGCTATTTGCATTCCTAGACAAATCCCAAAATATGGAATTTTATTTTCTCGCGCATATTGCACTGCCTTAATCTTACCTTCTATTCCTCTATCACCAAAACCTCCTGGGACAAGAATCCCGTGCGCTTCTTTAAGGGATTTTTCATATTTACCTTTTTCTAAATCCGCAGAATCAACTTTGATAATATTCACCTTAGTATTGTTAGCAATGCCACCATGAACCAAAGCCTCATAAATAGATTTATACGCATCTGGAAGGGCAATGTATTTACCGACAACACAAATCTTAACTTCTCTCAATGGATTCTTAAGTCTATTAACAACCTTTATTTTCCAATCTTTTAATTCTTTATCTTCTTTATGAACATTTAATTTCTTCAAAATCAAATTATCCAGTCCTTCTTTCTTAAAAGCTAACGGAACTTCATAAATATGTTTAACATCAGCCGCCTCGATAACGGCCTCTCGCTCGACATTACAAAACAATGAAATCTTATCTCTCTGCTCTTTCGTCACATGCTTTTCTGTTCGGCATAATAAAATGTCCGGGGCAATACCAATTTCACGTAAACGCCCGACGCTATGCTGCGTCGGTTTTGTTTTATGCTCCCCGGCACATTTAATATACGGTAAAAGCGTCACATGAATATTCAATCCATATCCTTCTCCCAATTCCCATCGCAATTGACGAATAGCTTCAAGAAATGGCAAACTCTCAATATCGCCAACCGTCCCTCCAATTTCAACGATAGTCACATCGACCCCACGATCACGCGCAACCTTTTTTATTCCCTTCTTAATTTCATCCGTTATGTGTGGAATTATTTGAACTGTTTTTCCAAGATAATCCCCTCTCCGCTCTTTTGTAATCACGTTGTAATATATTTTACCGGTTGTAATATTACTATCCTTACTAAAATACCCATTCGTAAACCGCTCATAATGACCCAAGTCCAAATCCGTCTCGGCGCCATCATCTGTCACATAAACCTCACCATGCTGAAAAGGATTCATCGTCCCCGGATCAACATTCAAATAAGGATCACATTTAATAATGGTTGTCTGCAACCCTCTTGCCTCAAGAAGTTTTCCTATCGCCGCTGCAGCGATCCCTTTTCCCAAACTGGAAACCACACCACCCGTCACAAAAATAAATTTAGACATAATTGTTCCTTATTTACGAACACGGCCTGACATTTTTGTCAGACTAGGCCGAACCATTAACTTTTTCTAATAAATATTTACTCTTGTTTTCCGGAATTTGAATAGGATACTCGCCTGTAAAACACGCATGACAAAACCCACTCGTATCTTTCATTACAGATAACATCCCTTCTAAACTTAAATATTTCAATGAATCCACTTCAATAAAATCTGCAATTTCTTGGACAGACTTGTTAGAAGCAATGAGTTCACGTTTACTTGGGAAATCAATCCCATAAAAACATGGCCATTTTATAGGCGGACAGCTAATGCGCATATGAATTTCTTTTGCCCCGGCACGCCGCAATTCTTCCACACGACTTCGGGAGGTTGTTCCACGCACAATCGAATCTTCCACAACAATAACTTTTTTACCCTTTAAAACATCACGAATAGGATTCAGTTTAATCCTAACTCTAAAATCCCGTAAAAATTGCGTAGGCTGAATAAAAGTGCGCCCGATATAGTGATTACGGATAATCCCTACCTCAAATGGTATGCCTATTTCATGCGCATATCCTAAAGCGGCATAATTACCAGAGTCTGGAATAGCCATTACAAAATCTGCATCCGCCGGATGCTCTTTCGCCAATTGGGCCCCTAAACGTTTTCGTACATGATACACATTATCACCAAAAATATGACTATCCGGACGGGCAAAATAAATATTTTCAAAAATACACCTGGCTTTATTAGTCTCCGAACTCCCCGGTAAATACACAGACTCAATGTTACCATTTTTAATTAAAACAATTTCTCCCGGCTGAACCTCTCGGACAAACTCCGCATTCATTAAATCTAAAGCACAACTTTCGCTGGCCAACACATAACTACTATTGTCGAGCTTGCCAATACATAGAGGCTTTATCCCATTGGAATCCCGAGCCCCGATAATCACATCCTCGACAAGAAACACCAAAGAAAAAGCTCCTTTTAACTGCGTCAATACATCAACAAACCATTGCTTCATGTCCTCATTACGCGACCGAACTAAAAGGTGAACAATAATTTCAGAATCCATGGATGTCTGAAATATCGACCCTTGTTCTTCAAGCTTATCATATAAAACTTCTGTATTCGTCAAATTACCATTATGCGCCACAGCAATTGGATTACCTTTGTGTTTAGCAAGAAATGGCTGAATATTCCTTACACTGCTTGAACCTGTCGTCGAATAACGACAATGCCCAAGGGCTGTGCTCCCTTTAAGCTCCTCCAAATCTTTTTCACCAAAGGCATCAGATACCAAACCTTCATTTTTAACCTTATAAATATTTTCTTTATCGTATGAAACAATACCTGCGGCCTCTTCTCCTCGGTGCTGTAATGCATACAACCCCAAAAATGTCAATTTTGCCGCGTCTGGATGATTAGAAATACCGATTATGCCGCACATATGGAGTCCTCATTATTTTTACCGTATAGGAAAATATAAACCTTTCCTATCGATAATGAAAATCGCTCAAAAGGTCATCACGAAGCGATTTTCTCGCAATCTCTAAGTTTGTAATATTCTTGTAAGGATTTTACTGTAAAAGCCTTTGACTTACAGGCCTCCATACCTCCTACAGCGGCCCAGGCTCCTTGTAGCGTTGTGATACAAGGCACATTGTGTAAAATGGCTGCAGCCCGAATAGAACGCATATCATATTGGCTGCTCTCCCCCGAAGGTGTATTAATAACCAATGCAATACCAGCATTTTTAATCAACGTCATCAAATTCGAAAATGTATCTTTTCCTTGATTGGAAGAATCTATCTCCACAACAGCAATTCCATTAGAACGAAAAACTTTTGCCGTCCCTCCCGTTGACACTACAGAAAATCCCATATCAATAAGTCTTTTGGCCAAATGAACGGCCTCCCGCTTATCTTCATCTTTAACACTCACAAAAATCTTCCCTTCTTTCGGCAAACTCTGATAAGCTCCAATTTGAGACTTAGCAAAGGCTTCTCCATACGTAGGCGCAATCCCCATGACTTCCCCGGTTGATTTCATTTCAGGGCCCAAAACAATATCTACACCGGAAAACTTTGAAAAAGGCAAAACCGATTCTTTAACGGCAAAATACTGAAGCTGGCTAAGATGTTCATACGAAAGATTGAAATCAGCTAGCTTTGCCCCAACCATAATTTTGGCGGCTATTTTTGCCAGTGAAATACCGGTCGCCTTACTTACAAAAGGCGATGTGCGTGACGCTCGAGGATTGACTTCTAGTACATAAACTTTCCGCCCCTTAATGGCATACTGAATATTCAAAAGTCCAACAACGTTCAAGGCCGCAGCTAACCGGCATGTTGTTTCTTTGATTTCTTTAATGATGTTTTCAGGAATCGATGGCGGAGGAAGAACACATGCCGAATCTCCAGAGTGAATTCCGGCATTTTCAATATGTTCCATGATGCCGGCTACAAATGTCTGCGTTCCATCAGAAACAGCGTCAACATCAATTTCTGTAGCGTCTTCCAAGAATTTATCAATTAATACAGGCTTCCCCGGCGAGACTTCTTGAGCCTCTTTAATAAATTCCAAAAGCGCCCCCTGATCATAAACAATCTTCATAGCACGCCCGCCCAAAACATACGAAGGCCGTGCTAAAATCGGATAACCGATACGTCCGGCAATCTCTATTGTCTCTTCGACAGAATTGGCCGAACCATTGGGTGGCTGACTAATTTCTAATTGATGAATGAGCGCTGAAAATTTTTCCCGGTCTTCGGCCAAATCAATATTTGCGACACTTGTACCAACAATGGGAACCCCCGCCTCATTAAGTCGCTGCGCCAAATTTAAAGGTGTCTGACCGCCAAATTGGACAATGACCCCATCCGGCTTTTCTACATCAATCACATTCATAACATCTTCAAATGTCAACGGCTCAAAATATAATCGATCAGAAATATCGTAATCCGTCGACACTGTCTCGGGATTAGAATTGACCATAATTGTTTCATAACCCATATCTTTCAACGCAAAAGAAGCATGACAGCAGCAATAATCAAATTCAATCCCTTGACCGATACGATTTGGGCCGCCGCCTAAAATCATAATTTTTTTCTTTCCCGAACTTATTTTCTGAATCTGTAAAGAGGCTTCATCTTCTGTCTCATACGTTGAATAAAAATAAGGCGTGTCCGCCTCAAACTCAGCGGCACATGTATCCACTAATTTAAACGTGGCGGTAATTCCTTTTTCCTTACGAAGCTGCCGAACCTGAAGGTCTGTTATATCTAAAATTTCGGCTAATTGCGGATCACTAAAACCATATTCTTTGGCTTTGCGTAAAAGTTTATCGGATATCTGCCCGTTTTTTTTCTGCATCGAAACTAATTCATTTTCAAAATCTAACAATTGAGCCATATGGGCAATAAACCAAATATCAATACCCGTTACCTGAGAAATCTTTTCCGAAGACCAACCTTTTTGCATGGCATATTTAATATAAAAAATGCGTGAGGCATTAGGCTCTTCTAAACGCTTCTGAACTTTCTCGTCACTAATGTCCTTATAATTTAATTTATTATCTAAACCGATATGCCCAATCTCTAAACCTCTTAATCCCTTTTGCAAAGCTTCCTTAAACGTGCGTCCAATGGCCATTGTTTCGCCGACCGATTTCATTTGTACACCTAAAATGTCTTTTGCCTCAGGAAACTTCTCAAATGTGAACCGTGGAACCTTTACAACACAATAATCGATCGTCGGCTCAAATGATGCCGGAGTTTCTTTGGTAATATCATTTTGAATTTCATCCAGAGAATATCCCACGGCTAACTTAGCCGCAAATTTGGCAATAGGAAAACCTGTGGCTTTACTCGCCAACGCCGAACTACGCGAAACACGTGGATTCATTTCAATAACAATCATACGGCCATTTTCTGGATTAATCGCATATTGAATATTGGAACCGCCTGTCTCTACACCAATTTCACGAATAATATCCAAAGAGGCATCGCGCATCATCTGATATTCACGATCCGTTAAAGTCTGCGCCGGAGCTACTGTAATACTATCACCTGTATGCACACCCATTGGATCCAAATTTTCAATCGAACACACAATCACAACATTATCTTTACAATCCCGCATTACCTCAAGCTCATACTCTTTCCACCCGACGATTGACTCCTCAATAAGAATCTCATTAATCATACTGCTTTCGATGCCAAGAGGGGCCACCTTTTCCAACTCTTCCATATTTTTGGCAAACCCGCCACCGGTTCCTCCTAAAGTATAACTAGGCCGAATGATCAAAGGAAAACCTATTTCTTGGGCTGCCTTTCGAGCTTCTTCTAAATTGTGGGCAAAAGCACTTCTGGGAACATCCAACCCTACTTTTAAAACCGCCTTTTTAAAACATCCTCTGTCTTCCGCCTTTTTAATCACCTCATAATCGGCTCCCAACATTTTCACATTGTACTTAGCTAATGTACCGCTTTCATACAGTTTCATCGCAATATTCAACGCGGTCTGTCCGCCCAAGGTTGGCAAAATAGCGTCGGGACGTTCTTTTTCAATAATAGCTGTGATAAATTCCGGGGTGAGAGGTTCGATATAGGTATGCTCGGAAAATTCGGGATCCGTCATAATGGTGGCCGGGTTTGAATTAGCTAAAACAATTTCAAATCCTTCTTCACGCAAAGCCTTACAGGCCTGAGTTCCTGAATAATCAAATTCACACGCCTGCCCAATGACAATCGGTCCAGCCCCAACAATTAGAATTTTTTTAATGTCTGTTCGTTTAGGCACCCTGTTCCTCCATCATTTCAATAAACCTCGCAAAAAGATATTGTTCATCATGCGGTCCCGGAGCTGCTTCCGGATGATGCTGCACGGAATAAAGCGGATATTTCTTATGCCGTATTCCTTCTACTGTCTGGTCATTTAAATTGGTATGTACAATTTCAACTTCCCCATCGCCAAAACTTTCAACATCGACGCAAAACCCATGATTTTGCGAAGAAATTCCGATCCGGCCAGTTAATCCATCTTTTACCGGATGATTCGCTCCATGATGCCCAAATTTTAATTTGTAGGTCTTACCGCCTAAGGCCAAGCCCAGCATCTGATGCCCTAAACAAATTCCAAAGATAGGTAATTTTCCAATAAATTTCTTAAGCAGCTCAATCACATATGCTACAGCCGAAGGATCTCCCGGACCATTCGAAACAAATAATCCATCGGGCTTTATGGCATTAATTTCATCCATGGACGCACTGGCAGGAAAAACATGCACATCACATCCAAGTTTATTTAAAATACGCAAAATATTAAATTTAATCCCACAATCAATCGCCGCGATTTTGTATTTAGCCTTCTCAGCCTTCCACACATAAGGATCTTTTGTTGTAACCTGCCCTACCCAATCACTACCATCCATAGCAGGAACGTCTTTTATTTTATTCGACAAGCTTGCCAAATCAAAATCTTCCGTGGAGATAATAGCTTTCATCGCCCCCTTCAAACGTAAATGCCGCGTTAGGGCTCGTGTGTCAATGCCTTCAATGGCGAGAATTTTATTGGTATTAAGATAATCGATAAGGCTTTGTGTGGCGCGATAATTGGAATGCACCCGACAAAATTCTTTAACCACAAAACCTTTTACATGAATTTTATCAGATTCAATGTCTTCTTCATTCACCCCATAATTCCCAATAAGAGGATAGGTCATGGTGACAATCTGACCGGCGTAGGAAGGATCAGTGAGGATTTCCTGATAACCTGTGATGGATGTATTAAAGACAACTTCGCCTGCAGTTTCTCCAACATGGGATAGCGATTGACCCAAAAAATGCGTCCCGTCTTCCAAAAATAAAATTGCGTCGTTCATGGTAATTCGTTTACTAAATCTGAGGAGTTCCTCGGGCAAGATTTACGTTTCCGCAGCCTGGATAACTATATCATCAAGCCTTTATTTGTCAACTTGAAAAATTTTGGCATATCTGAAATACATATTTTATACTTAATACAAATATAGATTCTTTAAGAATCTTCTCAACAAGACAAAAAATGAAACAAAAATTACAAAATTTTAGAAAAATCCTTTTTATTTGGATAATCGTGTCTTTTCTCACGATTACCCTCGTGCCAAACGGGTATGTCCAAACATCATCATCGGCTCTGCTTAATCTCCCTGCTCCCGGTACAATGGTCAAAGGCGGAGAACATTTTCAACCGGTCATGATCCACGGTCTGACAGTGAATCCCGAAGATCCTTTAGCCTTTGACTTTATCATCAGTACTGGAGATACGGACTTACAGGGTGACGCCCTTAAGGCAGAATCTGAAAAATTGATCAAATATTTTATGGCGGCCTTAACCATCCCGGAAAGCGAGATGTGGGTCAACCTCAGCCCCCATGAAAAAAACCGCATCATCCCGCCAGACTTTGGTGACACCCTAATGGGCCGCGACCTCCTCGCACAGGATTATCTTTTAAAACAAATCACGGCAACGGCCATGTATCCGGGGGAAGAATTGGGCGAAGAATTCTGGGGACGTATGCACGAAAAAATATCATCAGAGCACGAAATCATGGACATCCCGGTGGACACCTTTCATAAAATATGGATCGTACCGGAAACAGCGTCCGTTTATGAAGATGGCCCCACAGCCTTTATTCTCGACAGCCGTTTGAAGGTGATGTTGGAGGAGGATTATTTATCCATGCAACATAACGTAGGGGCGGGCCTCGTGCCCGCCCAAGAAAAAATGGCAACCACAAGGGTTACCCCTACGACATCTATCATCCGCGAAATCATCCTGCCCGAAATCGAACGCGAAGTCAACGAAGGCCGGACATTTGCAAATCTGCGCCAGATCTATCATGCCATGATCCTGTCCTCCTGGTACAAAATTAAACTGCAAAATAGTCTGTTAGGCCAAATCTATGTAGATAAAGGCAAAACGCTCGGTGTCGACACCGAAGACAAACAGATCAACCAAAAAATCTACGACCAATATCTAACCGCCTTTAAAACCGGTGTGTATGATTTTATCCAGGAAGAATACAATCCGACGACGCAGGAAATTATTCCGCGCAGATATTTCTCCGGTGGCGCCTGGATGGGAAAATTAAAAAACATTGTTCTAACCGGCATCATTCTCTTTGCAGCCGCCGGAACAGCCATTGCGGAGTCAAGGTTTGTTGAAAGAATCAAAGGCAATGTCTACACGCTATCTATTAAGACTATTGAATCTTCTCCTAAAAACCAAAAAACCATAAAGGATGTTGCCACTACACTCAAAGTTCTCGAAAAATCAAATTCCTTCCCCGAGCTTGAATGGCCAGGCACGCCGGAAGAATTTGAGAAAATACGCGATGAAATCATGAAAGAAATATCCCTCACCAATACAGCTGTATTTTCCTATGATACAGTCACCATTCAAGGCAAACCGGTCAACCGTATCAGTCATATCGGTATTGTCCCAGAAGGAACTGAAAAACTAAATTTACTACTAACTTTTGAAGCCGTCATGAAAGAATTTGACAAAGCTGATGAGTTGTCATTTACATCAAATTATCTTTTCCCAAGCTCTAAAAAAATAGATCCAGTGACAGGCATCACAACAAAAGAAACAACTTGGTCTAACGAAAAATCAAAACCCTTGCAAGCAGATAAAAATCTTACCCCTCCATCATCCCCTGAAGAAATCATTAATGATATCTATGATGGCAATTTTGAGCAAGCTCTGAACAAGATAAAATTGGCAAATTTTAGGATCACACCTTATTTACATAAACACCCTGTTGCCTTTTATTCTTTATTTAACTATAATTTTAATTCCTTCATGTCTATTATTATTGAAAAGCGCGGCGTTTACGATGTAGCCTTAACTTTTGTCGGTTTAAGCGGAAATCTATCAGGCATTGAACCCTACGTCGTTAAAGCTTTCCAATATTTCAAAGACACTCTTTCTGAAGAAAAACTTTTGACGATGACAGCATACATTGCAGGCCAATCGCAACTCTTTACAAATAAAAATCATTTCATTAGTGACCTAGAAAATGCCGGTATTAGCTGGATTGATGGCGTCCCTGAAATGAAAATTAAAAGACAAGCGAAAAATACAAATGAACATTTAAGAGTCGAAGACTGGCTAGATAATAAATTGAAAGAAGGCCTGGAAGTTGAAACAGACATAGATAGAATAAACATGGAAATTACACTTACATTAGTTAAAAAAGACAAAGAAACTTCAGAAAACAATATTGAAACAACCTATGAAGAAAAAACTTCCTCCCCAACAAAGAAAACCAAAACCTTCATCACCCGTAAAGGAAGATTAGATGCGACAAGATTAAAATATTATTCTAAATTTTTTGCTATCTTCATAGACATCTCTTCCAGTGCTCCTGGATTACCCATTGAATACATCGAATATACTCTTAATGTGATATTAAAAGAAATGTGGGAAGAAGACAGCAAGGGCAATCCGTCATTTCCTAAATACATCGTAACAGCAGATGAATCTCTATTGACGGCAGCCCCTGTGGGGGGGATTAATCTTGATTCCAGTTTGTTAAGTTTGCAAATTAAACGCAATGAACGGGGAACAGCGCTTCCCGTCTCTCAACAGTCGATCGCAGATATCAATATCGAAGGACTTGTGCCGATTGTGACACGTATGCGCCTGATCAAACCTTCAGGCATCCTCGAAGCCTTTCCTTCTTTTTCGGCGAATTAAAATTTTTTGCAATCTTCCTAAGACTAGGTCATAGAACCGTACACGAACCTCGGATTCGTGTACGATTGTGACCAAGACGGCTGGGATTAGTTAATGGTTAAAACAAAAACACCCCGCGGGATTGCCTGAATTTTCTGATAGCAAACCCACGGGGTGTTTGATGTATCTGTTTACAATTATTACTTCGTCGCCTCTTGCATGATTTCGGTCATGCGTTTGACGAAGTCGGCGGCAGGTGGAAGGTTGCCGTCGATAAATAAGGCGCTTTCGTAAATCTGCGTAATACATTTTTCCAGCATCGGACTTTTGGCATCCTGAATATAGATGCGGGAAAGATTCTTAATTAAAGGATGATCTGTGTTGATTTCCATGACTTTCTTAGCCGCTGGCATGGCCCCGCCCTGATTCATCATTTTCATCATTTTTTCCATCTGAGGATCCATGCCATCCTTGTCTGAAACGAGCGTTGCCGCTGAATCCACCAAACGCTTTGAAGGAACAACATCGGCCACTTTATCTTTCAGGGTTTCTTTAAATACCCCAAGCAAATCTTTAGACAAATTATCTTCCGGCTTGTCGACTTTATCCTCAGGCATCAAATCAATATCACCTTTTTCAATAGATTTAATTGGCTTTTTATCATATTCATTGATCGACGGCACAATAAATACATCTACCGGATCCGTCAAAAACAATACCTCAATTTCTTTCTTTTTGAAGTATTCTAAATTAGGATTTTTCTCTAATGCTTCTCGATGATCGCCGGACAAATAATAAATCTCCTTTTGCCCTTCCTTCATGCGTGAAGCATATTCTTTCAAAGATGTCTGGCCTTCAATGCTTGCCAGCGAGGAATCAAATCGTAAAAGCTCAATAATTTTATCTCTATTTGTAAAATCTGAATTTAGGCCTGTTTTCAATAATGGCCCAAAATTCTTGGAGAATGTGGCATACTTTTCTTTATCTTTATTCGCCAAAGCCTTCAACCAATTCAACACTTTGCTCGTCAAGACGCTACGAATTTTTCCCATCACCGCACTCGACTGAACCACTTCACGCGAAACATTTAATGGTAAGTCGGATGTGTCGACCACGCCTTTTAGGAAACGAAGATATTCAGGGAGAAGCTCTTTACAGTCATCCTGAATAAATACTTTATTGACATAAAGATGCAGCGATTTACGATCAGGATTACGCATCAAATCAAATGGGGCGGAAGCCGGAATAAATATCAAGGCCTTAAAATTAGCTGCTGTACTTTCAATGGATAATTGTAAATGATCTAGAGGATCTTCATATTCATGACTGACAAATTTATAAAACTCCTTTAATTCTTCTTCTTTAATTTCCTTCTCTGATTTACGCCAAAGGGCGCTGACGGTATTAACATTGTCTTTGCCTAAAAAAATCGGAAATTCGGCAAAATTGGAATACTTATTAACCGTTTCTTTAATTTTATCTTCTTCACTAAATTCTTTGTATTCATCTTTAAGTTTAAAAGAAATTTTTGTCCCGCGATCGGCCTTATCAATTTCTTCAATCGTGTACGTCCCTTCACCCGTCGAGTTCCATCGATAAGCTTTAGAATCTTTTCCTGCATGCCGTGTTTCAATCGTCACCTCATCGGTAACCATAAAAATGGAATAAAAACCCACACCAAATTTTCCAATTAATTCCTCAGCGGCATTTTTTTGATCTGCCTTTGCTTTTTGCAAATATTCTAAAGTCCCAGAACGGGCTACGGTTCCGATATTATTAATAAGATCATCTTCTGTCATGCCGATACCACTGTCTTCAATCGAAAATGTCTGCGCCTTGGCATCTACTTCAAGACGAATCGTTAATTCCTTATCCGCATCCAATACATTTTTATCTGTTAACATGCGATACCGCGCTTTATTAAGGGCATCCGATGCATTAGAAATCAATTCCCGCAAGAACACCTCTGGATGTGTGTACAACGAATGGATAATCAAATTCAAAAGCTGCTTCATTTCAGCTTTATATTCAAATTGTTGAGCAGAATTTGCTTTTTGAGACATAATATTACTCCTCCTTTGATTCACATTACATTTAAACTAATGGAGCTATGATAATCATCTTCGCCAAATTTGCAAGATTTTTTTAGAATAGCCGAATGGATTGTGGTCATTATTTAATGGAATTGGTATAATTAAGCCTCGTTTATAAATTTTGTCCTTGTACTTTTTTCTTCCCCGTATATAATCATGCCTGCGTACAGCGCAAATTATCAATTTTTTAATCATACACTATTAAATAATGCCTTCTCAATCAAGCAACGCCATTTTCGACCTATTCCAAAAACGTATTCTCATCATAGACGGTGCCATGGGCACGATGATTCAGCGCTACAAGCTCGATGAAGCGGCCTATCGTGGCGACATCTTTGCGCAACATCCTTGCGATATTAAAGGGCACAATGATGCGCTTTCACTAACACAACCCAAAATTATTGAAGAAATCCACTGCGCTTATCTTGAAGCCGGGGCTGATATTATTGAAACGAACACCTTTAGTGCCAATGCCATCAGTCTTCTGGATTATCAAATGGTTGATAAGGCCTACGCCCTTAATGTCGCCTCCGCTAAGATTGCCAAAAAGGCGGCAGATGCATTTACAGAAAAAACCCCCAACAAACCTCGTCTTGTAGCCGGTAGCATTGGACCGACTAATCAAACAGCCTCTCTTTCTCCGGATGTCAACGACCCCGGATACCGTGCGGTAACATTCGACCGCCTTGTGGACGCTTACACTGAGCAAATTCGGGGACTTATTGACGGAGGGGTGGACTTGCTCATCATTGAAACCGTTTTTGACACGCTCAATTGTAAAGCAGCCCTCTTTGCGGCCAATACTTATTTTGAGAAAATGGGAACAAAGGTTCCTCTCATGGTCTCCGGCACAATTACAGATGCCAGCGGCCGCACCTTGTCCGGACAAACCACCGAAGCCTTTTGGAATTCGATCGCACATGCCGATCTATTTAGCGTTGGATTAAACTGCGCGCTCGGCGCCAAAGACATGCGCCCTTACATTGCCGAACTCGCACGCGTCGCCTCTTGTTACATTAGCTGTTACCCAAATGCCGGGCTGCCCAATGAATTTGGCCAATACGATCAAACACCCGATGAAATGGCTTCACTCGTCAAAGAATTTGCCCAAAGCGGTCTCATTAATATTGTCGGCGGCTGTTGCGGAACGACCCCAGACCACATCAAAGCCATTGCCCAGGCTGTTGCCAATATTCCTCCTCACCCAGCGGGGCCCCACCAGGCTCATGCGTTCCTGAGTGGGCTGGAACCACTCATCATGACACCGGAGTCCAACTTTATGAACGTCGGTGAACGCTGCAATGTGACCGGATCAAAGAAATTTGCCAAACTGATTATTGATGAAAATTACGATGAAGCCATCTCCGTAGCCCGCCGACAAGTTGAAAACGGCGCACAAATTATTGACATCAACATGGACGAAGCCATGTTAGATTCCAAAGCGGCCATGGTTAAATTTCTTAATCTCATTGCTTCAGAACCCGACATTGCCCGCATCCCGGTCATGATCGATTCCTCCAAGTGGGACGTGATTGAAGCTGGCCTCAAATGCCTACAAGGTAAAGGCATTGTCAATTCCATCAGCCTCAAAGAAGGTGAAAAGACTTTTAAAGAACAAGCCCTTAAAATTAAAAAATACGGCGCAGCGACAGTTGTCATGGCTTTTGATGAAAAAGGACAGGCGGAAAGCCTGGAACGTAAAGTCGCAATCTGCACACGTGCGTACAAAATTCTGACAGAAGAATTAAAATTTCCGGCGCAAGACATTATCTTTGACCCTAATATTTTTGCTGTCGCCACAGGCATTGAAGAACACAATAATTACGGCGTCGACTTTATTGAAGCCACGCGCCAAATTAAACAAACCTTTCCTCACTGCCACATCAGTGGCGGCGTGAGTAATATTTCATTTTCTTTCCGCGGTAATAATGCCGTGCGCGAAGCCATGCATTCCGCCTTTCTCTACCATGCCATTAAAGCTGGCATGGACATGGGCATTGTGAATGCAGGTATGATTACAGTTTACGATGACATCGAAAAAGATTTATTAACGCTTATTGAAGATGTTCTTTTAAATCGTCGAGATGATGCCACCGAACGGTTAGTTAATTTTGCAGAAACCGTGCGCGGAGAAGGCAAAAAAGAAACTGTTGATCTTCAATGGCGACAAAACCCTGTCGCACAACGCCTGTCACATGCTTTGGTCAAAGGCATTGTGGAATACATTGACGAAGATACGGAAGAAGCCCGCCAAAAGGCAGAACGCTCTCTGGACGTCATTGAAGGCCCCCTCATGGACGGCATGAATATAGTTGGCGATCTTTTTGGAAAGGGTAAAATGTTTTTACCGCAAGTTGTCAAAAGCGCCCGTGTCATGAAAAAGGCCGTGGCCCACCTGCAACCGTTTATTGAAAAAGAAAAAGATAAAGGCGCCTCTTCTTCCGCTGGTAAAATCTTGATGGCGACAGTTAAAGGCGACGTGCATGATATTGGCAAAAATATTGTCGGTGTTGTTTTAGCCTGTAATAATTTTGAAATAATTGATCTCGGCGTCATGGTTCCTTGCGACAAAATCATCAAGACCGCCATTGAACAAAAAGTTGATATTATCGGCCTCAGCGGATTAATCACACCGTCTTTAGACGAGATGATTAATGTCGCCGAAGAAATGCAACGCCAAGGATTAAATATTCCTATTCTCGTTGGTGGCGCAACAACATCCATCAACCACACGGCCGTTAAAATTGCACCGGCTTATCAAGCGCCGGCTATTCACATTAAAGATGCCTCGCTCAGCGTTGGTGTGTGCCGCCATTTACTTGACCCAAAACAAAAAGCCACCTTAAAATCTAAAATAGATGCAGAATACACACAAATACGTGAAAAATTCCTGAAACAACAATCAGAAAAGAAATTCCTTTCTTTGCCTGAGGCGCAGCGTCAAAAAATGACATCCGACTGGCCAAACATTCCTGTGACCACGCCTTCGTATTTAGGCGTAAAACCCTTTGATAATTACGACCTTAGCACTCTTAAACAAAGCATTGACTGGTCGCCATTTTTTCAAGTCTGGGAACTAAAAGGGAAATACCCTCAAATATTTAAAGACCCTAAAATCGGCAAAGAAGCCAAAAAATTATTTAATGATGCTGAAACACTCCTCGCCGAAATCATTGACCAAAAACTGTTAACCGCGCGCGGTGTTGTCGGACTCTTTCCAGCAAACAGCATCGGCGATGACATTGAAATTTACACGGACGAAAACCGCACGACCCTTAAAACGGTTCTTCACACCCTCCGTCAACAAACCGAACGCCGCCCGGGTCAACCTTGTTTAGCCATGGCCGACTACATTGCCCCTAAAGAATCCGGCATCAAAGATTACATCGGGGGCTTTGCCATCACAGCCGGAATTGGCATTGACCAGCTAGTCAAAAAATACGAAGATGCCCACGATGATTACAAAAGCATTATGGTCAAGGCGATTGCCGACCGATTAGCCGAAGCCTTTGCAGAACACATGCACGAACGCATTCGCAAAGAATTATGGGGTTACGCGCCGGAGGAAAATTTAGATGAAAAATCTATCCTTCAATGCCTTTACCGCGGCATTCGCCCAGCTGCAGGTTACCCCCTCTGCCCGGACCACACCGAAAAAGCCTTACTTTTTGACTTGCTCGATGCTGAAGCGAAGTCCGGCATTTCCCTTACCGAAAGCTTTGCCATGATGCCCGCAGCCTCTGTCAGCGGTACGTATCTTGCCCATCCTGAAGCTAAATACTTTTCTTTAGGAAAAATTAATCGTGATCAAGTCGAAAATTATGCGAAGCGGAAAGGCATGACTATTGTAAAAATGGAAAAATGGTTGGGGCCTAATTTAGGGTATTCAGCTTAATAATTATTTCTTAACCTTCTTAACAATCACCGCCGCAAGCGACAAAATGGCCACCCCTAAAAAATACAACCCACTGTATTTTATAAGAAAAAAATTCTTCCCAAAATAATCCATCACAGCAGGGATATCTTTAAAGACATTCATGCCGACACCGGACAAAATGTATTGAAGCCAAAAAATTCTCGGTAAAGAAGCGATCACAATAACGATAAAATATTTTCGGAAAGACACTCTGGACAAACCGTACCCTAAATCCAGGAATCGAAATGGAACAAGTGGATTAAGCCGTAATGCCAGCACACTCAAAGCGCTTGATTCTTTTTTGACCTTATCAATATTCCCCGTTTTTATTTTAAATTTCTCCTGTACGAATTCTTGCCCCAAATTGCGACTAAGAAAAAATAAAATAGCCGCGTTCAAAATTTCCCCAATCCAGACAAACACCGTACTGATGTAAGGCCCAAACAACACTGCCCCAGCTACCCGAAAAGCATCCTTAGGTCCCATCCAAATAAATGTCGTTGTGAGCACGTACAGAAAAACAAAAATCAAACCAGACAAAACCACAGGAAACTTTGATAAGGCATTCCGATAGTATTCAGGATCAAAATTAAAATAACGACCTAAAATAATGAAAAGAAACAAAACAGCAAGGAGGGAAAGAAATTTGAAAGTTTTATTTTGAAAAGAAAAAGAAACCATAAAAAAAGAAGTAAGATGCAAGAAGCAAGATGCAAAACACAAGAAATACTATTTAAACTTCAACATTTGGAAACCAATCGTTAGGTTTTTAATATTTGAGATTTATTTATATCTTGCCTCTTACATCTTACCTCTTGCTTCTTTAAATTTACCCCTAACTTCTAAATTCTGCAAACAAATCTGTACTCAAATACCGCTCGCCAGTGTCGGGAAGAATCACCACAATCAACTTTCCTTTATTCTCTTCCCGCTTAGCAACCTCAAGTGCTGCACACACAGCCGCACCGGAAGATATGCCCACCATCAATCCTTCTTGACGCATAAGCTGCTGAGCCATCGCAAAAGACTCATCATTATCGACCTGAACAACCTCATCAATAATATCCTTATTCAAAACATCCGGCACAAAACCTGCGCCAATACCTTGAATTTTATGCGGTCCAGGTGCCCCGCCGGAAAGAACCGGTGATCCCTTTGGTTCGACGGCAATCACCTTAAATTCAGGCTTACGTTTTTTAATCACTTCCGAAACCCCTGTAATTGTTCCACCTGTTCCGATACCAGAAACAAAAACATCCACTTCACCATTCGTATCATTCCATATTTCTTCCGCCGTTGTCTTGCGATGAACTTCCGGATTAGCCTCATTCTGAAACTGCTGAGGAATAAAATAATTGGAATCAGATTCTGCTAATTCCTGTGCCTTGCCAATCGCCCCTTTCATACCATCCGGTCCCGGGGTAAGCACTAAGTTCGCTCCAAAACTCTTTAACAGTGCACGTCTTTCCAAACTCATAGTTTCCGGCATCACCAATGTTATCTTGTACCCCTTCACCGCTGCCACAAATGCCAAGGCAATACCCGTATTTCCAGACGTCGGCTCAAGCAAAATCGTTTTCTCTTTATTAATTTTCCCCGCCTTTTCCGCCGCTTCGATCATGGCAAGCCCAATACGATCTTTGACAGAACTCAGAGGATTAAAACATTCCAATTTCGCTACCACCGTCGCATAACACCCTTCCGTCACCTTATTCAACTGCACCAAAGGTGTATTTCCAATTAACTCTGTCACATCTTTAGCAATCTTCTTTTGTGTCTCCGTACCTGTTCCCATAAAAACGCTCCTTTTTTAAAGTTAGAAATATTTAATATTCTTATTGTTAGCTGTCCCTGAGTTGAAAAAGTGTGTGATTATAGCATCGAGGGAAATGAAGTGTCAATACAGTTTACACCCTAAAGTTAATGACCAGACGTGTTCCGGTAGCCCGAGCAATTTTTTCAAGGGTTCTCAAGCTACACTGCCAATAACTGCCACTTTCTAACCTAGAAATAACGGTCTGGGAAGTCTGGATTTTCTTCGCCAATTGCATTTGCGTTAAACCTAATTTATGTCGTAATCGCGCAATCTTGTATCCAATTTCTAACTTTCGCCCCTCTTCTTCATAATGTTTCTTAAATTCTTCATCTTTAAGTTCTTCTTCTAAATATCCTCTAAAACTATCTAATTTTTTTGTCATTTTCTTATCCCCATTTTTCCCTCTAAGGATATAACATATTTGCTATATTGTCAATTTACGAATTTATGTAAATGCCTTAACCGTCGACAAACCTCGGGGGATTGCCTGGATTATTCGAGAGCAAACCCCCGAGGATTGTTTCAGATAGTTTTTCCAGCTCAATCAGCTAAACGTTTACGAATTTCCGTGCGTTAATTATGCCTTTACTATATTCGAGGATTACCTTGGGGAATCGCGTGGGGATATATTTTTATATTATGTAAATATACTGTAAGTATTTAACTAATTGAGCCGTCGACGATTAAACATTCCTCGGGGGTTTGCTTTTGAAAAAATCAGGCAATCCCGCGAGGTATGTTTATGCTTGCCTTAACCCATCAACAAATCTTCCAAATCTTCGCCTTGCGGCTCACGATAAAACTTTGCGCGATATTCTAATCCAAAGCTCATTTCACCAATCGGTAGGGTGTCGGCCTCTGAGGAAGGGGTGTGGTGCGTGTAATCACGATTTAGATCACTCTCCGAAAGGCCTAATCGAGGCAGCATACTGGGGACAGGCACAGCTTTAAAAATGATAGGCACAAACCCATCCACCCGCATCCCCAAATCCACATCCTGCATAGGCATCGGCAACGGCACCCCGCTCCCGTCGCGCTTGATCTGCAAATTCAACATCGCCGGGTTCAGGTCGATACCACCAACTGGCTTGCCAGTTTTATCCACAACTACCTTCATCGCTGAATCTTTAAATATTTCATCAATTGCACTAATTTGCTCAAGAAATTCTTCATAATTATTACCACTTTTCAAATCTCCACCCGGCAGCTTCGCAATTATTTTAGTCACCTGTTTTTTGTAAGTTGATACTACATTTGACATAAGCCTATATGCCGAGGAATCTTTAGAAATAATTAATGTAACGTTGGAAAGATATGGGCTTTTAGTTTTTGAATTAATTAATAAATCCTTGTACCCACTGAGATCAATTCTTTTCGTTTTATTATAGTTATATACGTACACATTTGCACCACTAACTGTCTTCGGAAAAATTTCTTTTATAGCTACCCTTGTAGCCTTTCCCGTCTCTAAAAAAGGAGCGATGACATAAAATCTCGGCGTCTGCATCGCGGCATCAACAAAAACCAACGATTCATTTCCATCAGAATCTTCTACTTCCTTAATTTCTTTATCTATTTCATTAATTTCATAATCTGAAAGCTCTTCCGTATTTAACATTTCTTTTACCTCTTCTAACGATTTATTAAGCTCGCTTGCCACCATAGAATCGTCTAATAACGTTTCAATCTTGACATCAATAAACGTAAAAATTTTACCATTTAATATTATAAACTCTTCGTCAGAAGTTTTAATCTTACGTTCTACCATACCTGTGTAATTTTTAAAATCATTAGGTAACACAACATAATCTTTATCCTTGTCTTGGGTGACATGAAAGATAAGACCAATAGAACCTTTTTCATTGACTTTATCTTGAAATATTTTCTTAATAACATCTTTATCTTTTTGTATTTCGTTATTCTTCTTCACCGCTTCTTTCTGATTCCTAGACACAAAGCTTCTAAGATCTTTCACTTTAGCTCCAGCCAAATGAATTTTGGCAGTATCCTTTTCGCCTAAACCTTCCACTAGAATTCTTAAATTCACATCCTCTTCACCTATTTCATTAACATTAAAAATACCCCCTACACTTGGCAATTTATTTTCTTCTAACTTCCATTTTCCTGTTACATTTTTTTTAAGACTCTCCTTCATTATTTTCAGCTTATTTGTCATAAAATCATCCTGTATTCGACTTGCAAACTGACTTATAGCGTCAGAAAGAGTTTCATGAATATTTTCTTTTAGAAAATAATTTATCCTTACAAAACTTATATTTCCTTTATCAGAAACTTCATATCCTGTACCTTTTAATATTTTATTCACTATTTTTAAAACCACTTCACGATTAATTCCTATTCCTGTAAAATAACTAAATGGGAATTCAAATGTCTCAGGAATCCCTTCTATCCTATTGAATATCCCCCAAAGCTCCTCCAAAATATTTTTTTGCCCTTCAAGTGAGGCGGTGGACATAGAACTGTCCAAATCCACTTCGTTTGAATAGACAAGCTTTGCTTCTGTTTGATTAATCAATAGGGCCAGATCATTCTCATTGTCACTTACTTCCAGTAGACTTACCGTATAAATATCCTGATTGAGAACCTCTAGGGCCTTCATGGCGCTGTCAAACTTTAACTGGGGCAGTGTTAATAAGCTTGCATCATTGACGGTACTTAATACGCTGGCGTCCTTATTAAACAACGCATCATAAACTTCCCCACCCGAAAAGTATTTACGCGGCACGATTTGTTGTGTCGCTGGGTCGTAGTCTTCTTTGATGTAGTCGTACACGCCTTTTTTAAAAGATTCGATGTATTGGTCGTAAATTTTTTGATTGATGTGTTTGTCGTCGGTTTCAACGCCGGCGGTTTTGTTTTGGTCCATGTAGACTTGGCCTAACAGACTCTCGCGAAGGTTTCGCTTGTACCACGCGGCGAGGATCATG
>JAJDCA010000081.1 GCA_029261055.1 Candidatus Omnitrophota bacterium
TAAGTAAATAAAAAACAAAAGAACCACCCTAAAAACCCAAAAAAGAAAAAAAAGAAGACATCACTGACAACGGACAGGGGAGGGCAGATCGCTACTGATCTCGGAGTTTATTAGACCTAAAATTTTTAAAAAGATGGGGAATGGAATTGGAAAAAATGTTAGGTAAGACTTATGTTCAGACCAACTCGCAGGCAACGATCCAGTCGCGAACGGCTTACCCAACAGGAAAACGATGGATGGAAAATAAAGAGGAATAAATTTCTATAATAATTTATACATGATAGTTTGCTAAAATCCAAATATAATTATTATATTATTGTCTTGGCCCTAGTGGTTTGCTCTTATATTTAACAGCTCACGTATTTGGAATTAGGTGAGGTTTAAAAATGTGGGGAAGGGAAGCTGACACTCTGTGGACAGTCCTTTGGAACGTATTAATTTACTGATGGAAAAGTCTGTGACTTTACCACAAGCAAGTTAACACTCTGCCCACATCGTTTGGAAAACCTTTCAGGTTTACCACAATTTGATAATTTAATGACTACTAAAATTGAATTTCGGGTGTGCTGATTTTAAATGATATGATATGATATATAAAAAATTTCAAATGAGTTTTTCATAATATTTATAATTAGTAGGTACTAACTAAGAAGGCAGATAATCTAATAATGACAAAACAAGAACTGATCAAGAAACTTTCTGATATCGAATGGGAAGACTTTGAGGTGAAGGAAGCAAAGGTAGCTATCCCGAAGAATAGTTGGGAAACAGTCAGCGCGTTTTCTAACACGGCAGGCGGGTGGTTGATTTTTGGTGTAGAAAAGTTTGGTAAAGGATATGATGTTGTTGGTGTGAAAAATCCAGAGAAAATTGAACAGGATTTTACAACGACACTACGTGGTGAAAAATTTAATCATAAAATCAAAGTAAAAGCCAGGAAATTCAACATGGAAGGCAAAGACGTCCTTGCTTTTTATGTGCCGCTATCTGAGAAAAAACCAGTTTATTTTAATACACCCAAGAATACATTTATTCGTTCAGCAAGCGGTGATTTGCGTCTAACAGAAGCGGAAGTTGATTCGTTGTATCGCGACGCGGCCTATGGAACTAAAGATAAAGAAAAAACATCTTTTTCTACGGACGATCTTAAAAAGGAAAGCCTGGAAAGTTACAGGGGTTATTTAGAACGGATTAATGAAAAACATCCTTATGGCAAGGTAACGACAGAAGCCTTTCTTAGAAAATTACGCGTAATTGAAGGCGGGAAAATTACCATCGGCGGACTTCTTGCTTTTGGTACAGATGATGCGGTTGCTGATTATATCACAGATTTTCGTATTGATTATCTGGAGATTATGGGAACGTCATATAGTGATGCCGAAAGACGGTATGAATTTCGTCTTATGGAGTATGACAATGTGTATGAATATTTTTTTGCGATTTGGGAACGACTGAGGAAAAAGATAGATATTCCATTTGCGATGAAAGGGCCGTTTAGAGATGAAGACCAGCCACAAGTAATAGCGGCAAGGGAGGCCCTTGTCAACCTTCTTGTTCATTCTGATTATTTTTCTCCAATGAAACCGCGGATTCGCGTGTTTTCTGATAGGATTGAATTCTTAAATCCCGGGGCATTGCCAAAGCCCTATGAAGAACTGCGTAAAAGTGATATTTCTCTTCCACGTAATCCAATCTTAACCAAAATTTTCAGGGTTATTAAACTTGCTGAAAACGCGGGTTATGGGTTCGACAAAATGTTTGACGGTTGGTTATTCCATTATCCAAAAGAGCCTGTTGTTGACGGAGGTGTGGATTATTATCGAATAACGTTTCCGCTTGAATTAAAGAAAAAAGATTTGAAACCTAAAAAGGTGGTCAGAAAAGGTGGTCAGAAAGAGGTGGTCAGAAAAGGTGGTCAGATTCTAACGGAAAAACAACATGAATTATTAAATATATTAAAACACAACCCAAAAATTTCACGAAAAGAAATATCCGCCGTACTTGGGATTAATGAATCAGCTGTACAAAAACGATTAGATATATTAAAACGAAAACAAGTAATCAAACGCGTTGGTCCGGATAAAGGGGGGCACTGGAAAGTGGTGTAAAATATTAGAAGAATCAATCCTGCCAGATTTATGTTGACAAAATTATACGGGGGGAAATTTTTAAATGTGAAAAAAATGACGAAAGAAGACTGGCAGAACCTTTATGAGAATTTTGAATCAACGGATTTGTTGTCTGCAATAGATCATTTAGATAAGGTGAGAGGTTCCTTGGCTAATGATGAAAATTTTCGGCCACCGGAAATCCGCAATGAATTAATGGATTTACATGCTTTAGCGGTAGATGTGGTTAATTATGAGAAGGTAGAGAAGGCAGAAGAGTTTTGATAGGGAAGATGATGTTGAAGCCCAGGTTGCGAGTATGATCGAATCGTTATATACAATTCAGGATACGCTTACTAAACTCATTAATTTGTCTCTTCGGAAAATAAATGACTTTGCATCTGCCCCGCAAACAAGGAAGATGAGAAGAAATGAAGAGTCCTGTCTGTACGGCAAGCAAAAGATATAAAAAGTACAGGGGAGAATGATATTTATGGATCAATCCAATAAATGTATTATCTGCCAAGGAAAAGGCAGGCGCGCATGTCCTGCCTTAGAAGGTCAGATATGTCCTTCTTGCTGCGGCGCAAAAAGAGGATCAGATGTTCAGTGCACCTCTGAATGTCCACATTTTCCATTTGGCATCAACGGATATGACGCATGGCTTAAAATCGATGGATCGTTGATTCAAAAGACAACGGTTTTCATGGCTTCTTATTGCGATAGATATAAGTTTGAAGAAACTATTCAAAAAATGTCTCTTGGAGATAGCCCTCAGGAACAAGATTTGGAAGTTACGGCAGGGGCTGCTGTATATTATCTTCTTTTTGTGGAAAGAGATGGGCAAGGAGAGACTTTGGCCGATAAGTGGGCCGCGCAAAAATGGGAAGGTTTAAATAATGATGAACGCGTGATGATGAATTATCGTTGTCATTCACGCGGGACGATCATCGAGATTCAGAAGATTTTAGATCATCAAGCTATGGAGTGCATAGATTTGTTTGATCAAAAAAGAGGGAAGTTCATTTTATATGACCGAAAGACAGCAGGGCGGATATCCAGATTTACAAAATTATTTACATGGTTGACTCATTATTCGCATTTTAGCCGGGCTGAACATGGTGGGGTTGAGATATCGGAATTTATTTCTAAAGAATTTGAGGAAATTGCTGTGCGTGAAGCAGAAAGAGAAATTAAAAAAAGACAGGGATTTACTTTCAAAGATTATTTATCCGAGAACTTTGGAAGCCTATGCCGACTAACGCGTGAAATAGCTGAGGAAAAACGCAAAGCGACATTAAATACAATGGATTTTCATCAGTGCCGGGCAATGTATGACATGAAAGGGGGGAGGCATGAAATTGAGGCCATACTTGAAGAATATCCGGAATTTGAAAGGGATGACGAACAATTAAAAGAAGAAGATCCTCCAGGAACTCAATACTATGTATGGTTACGCGAAGGAAAATCGAAAGCGATTGAGAAGGAGATGCCTTTGGTATTTCAGCATAAAGGAGACCCAGAGAAAGAAGGGGTCGGGGTATTAGGAAATATTGTTTTATATTCAGATCATATGAATGTTGAAGCCTTTACAAAACAAAAATTTGCATTTGCCAAAAAGATGATGGAGCAATATTTCAGCGGGCTTGTTAGTTTTAAAAAAGAGATGATTGTTGATGTGGCTAAACAGCTGGCAGAAGGGCCAAGGGAAAAGAAAAAATTAGAAGAAGTTGAGCCCATGTCTCCTGAAATTGAGAAAGAGCTTATGAGCAAATCTTACAAAAATCATTACATAAAGTTCCTGGATGATAAGATACCGGCTTTAGAAAATGCAACGCCGCGAGAAGCCTCAAAAGATGAAGAATTAAGACCGAAGCTGATAGAATTGATGAAGGGGCATATTGGAAGTGTTGAGAAACAAAATAAGGTAAAGTCTTTGAATATTGATATTGATTGGGTGTTGGATGAATTAGGGCTTGTGGAATTGAAATAAAAAAGAATATCAGGAAGATAGAAAATAATAATAGCGTTATGAAAAAAAATCTTAAAATGAATATTGACCTTGCTCTTTTCGATAAAGAACAGATTAGCTTGTCGGAATTAGTAAGAATTTATCCTATAGCAAATGGTATAAGAGAGGTTTTTGAATATATTAATATTGCAAATGAAAAAAATAATAAACACATAGTGAATGAAAATATTACAGAAGAAGTTTGTGTGAAAACATCTGACGGGAAACAAAAGACGTGGTCAGGCCCTCAAATTATTTTTAATAAAGGTGAAACATCCGCATTTACTCCAGAGGCATTGGAAGTTTGGAAGAAGATTTCCGAAACACATCAAAAGAAATTATTAAAAAATGTTTGGTGTTCTAATTGTGCGGATTCGACAACTATTGTAGATTACACCGGGAATGTTCAACAGGGACCGTTGATATTGAATGGTTTCTGTGAAAAATGTGGGCATAATGTTGCACGGGTTATTGAAAATAAATAGAAGGCCGTATGACCGTCAGGTCGGCACCCTAAAGGTCAAGGATAGATAAGTAGTCAAGATTAAATAGGTTAAGAAATATAGAGAATGCCCAGGCTAACAGGGGGCTAACAAATTTATAATATTAAGGTGAGAAATTTATGGACGAAAAAAGAGTAAAACAACTTGAATGGTTGAGGGATCGTCTAAAAAATGTTTCCCCAACGAATCGAAGTCTAAGATTAACGGGCATGCCTAAACGGCGTGTTTTTAGTCTTGAGGAGTTAAATCAGTATAAATTTGGTATAGGCGACCAACTAATAACTGATTTATTAGATAATTCAAAAACCAACTTTTCAATCCTACCAATATTCTCACCTAATAAAAATGAAGAAGAGTCAGTAGGATTAAAGCTGTCTAAGCATTTAACTACGCTTCATCGTGAAGTTCAGTTTTTAATTCGAGATAAAGGAGATGCTTGTTTTAGTTTTGGATTCCCTTTTATAACATTTCACACCGAAAATGAATTATATTTTAGAGCTCCATTAGTTTTATTTCCTTGTGCGTTAGAAAAGGAAACGAACAGAAGTCGGCCAATATGGAAAGTCTGTATAGAGGGTAGCCCTGTAATTAATGAATTAATTTTTGATGCATTAGAAAAAAATAATGGAACTAAGTTTCCTGATAATTTTATAGATAAAGTTTTAGATTGTTCTCTGAAGGATTTGATTGTTAATGCATCTGAAGTTTTCACCGGTGCTGGTCTTAAAGTGCATAATAATTTATCTAAGGAGAAATTTTATAGAAACAAAAAGGCTGAATTGATTTTACAAGACGATTACAACAGTTTAGAGCAAGAAATTAAAAGTGGGTTTACTCCGGAAAAACTTTATAGAATTGCATCTGTTAAACCTATGAAGAAAAATGATATTCCTCCAAGAGAGAGTCTAGATTTAACAATTATTCCAGCTGCTGTAATTGGTCAATTTCCTATGCATTCTTCAATGTTAATAGGTGACTATATGGATTATCAGAATAATATTAGTAGTATGGCAGACCCAGTTGTTGACCAATTGATGTTGGGCTCTACTGATTTGGGAGATGTAAGGCCGGTAACCGAAGAAATGTTAAATGAAACTGTGGGTGTTGAGGAAAATGATAGACATTTTATTGTGGCGGCAAATGGCACACAAGAGAAAATTATTTTAGCTGCAAGAAATATGAAAGATACCGGCTTTGTTGCCGATGGGCCACCTGGGACAGGAAAAAGTCAGCTTATTGTCAATTTAATTGCGGATAATATTTCTCAGGGTAAAACGACTCTATTAGTATGTGAAAAAAGAGCGGCTCTTGATGTAGTTTATAATCGGATGAAAAACTCAAAGTTAATTGATCATGTCTTATTAGTCCATAGTGGAACTCGGGATAGAGATGAGGTATTTGCTAAGATACAAAATACGATAGATGAAGCTAATAATATTACTGATCACAGAATTAGAAAAAATTCTAAAGAGTTAAATGAGATTTCAAAAGCAATTCATGAAGATGTTGCTTATATCAATCGATATGCTGAGGCGTTACACAAGGTAAGAGATAATGGGCTTTCTCTATTTCAATGTTACTCATTATGTAAATCTAAATTTGCAGGCTTGGAATTACCTAAAAAACTCACAGTTAAATATTCATATGATGATTTTTGTGCGTCCTTTGAGAAAATTAAAGAATATATAGATGATGCGAAGGCATATCATAGTTTAAACTTATCAAATGTATATGATTTTAGGAATAATGTGGATACTAGTGAGGCGAATGTAGCTGATTTGACAGATAATCTTGAAAGAATGAATCGGGAATTCTCTGAAGCTGAAAATTTAGTAGTTCAGCAAAATGTGCGTGATGTTACTAAGAACTATGAATTGAATGAGGTGCAAGCCGGACATGAATATTTAGAGCAAATTTCTACGAACATAAATCAGTCAAAGGATGATGAGATTATTACGAGATTGTTAAATGGAAGCGTTGAAGAAAATGAATTAATTAGAAGGAAGGGGATATTAAGCTCAATTATTGCTAGGTTACCAGAAAGTTTTGTAGCTATAGATGGGTTGGATGAGAAAGAAATACTTGGTCATCGGGAGGATATGAAGGAATTATTGAAATTGGAAGGATTTATAAGACGTCAATTAGTAGGGGTCTATAAAAAGTTTTTTAAGGAATATGAATTGGTTGCTAAAGAGGAGTTATTTGACTTTCTTACTAAGTATGAACTAATTCCAAGAAACGATGAATATCCTGAGAGTGTTTATCAATTTTTTAATGAAAATAAAAAGCTTTTAAATGATATTTTTGAAGGGGTTGAGTTACCTGAATTAAGAAAACTTAGTGAGAAAGTGGGAGAATTAAAAAATCATGTTAAGGATGAATTGGTGGTAAAGGAGGATGTAGATAGAGAAAAATGGAGCCGTGTAGAGGGAGAGTTAGAAAAGCTTGATACAAATTATAAGTCATTGTTTAGGATATTTAATCCAGAATGGTACAAGGCGAAACGATTATTCAATAACCATGTTAATGATTTGGCTCAATCAATCGAGTTGACTAGTTTTAATAAAAGAAAATTTGTAATATCAAATTTATCATTCTTAGAAATGCTAGAGAAAATGAGTCCGTATGAAAGAGAGTTAGAGTTGG
Source organism: Candidatus Omnitrophota bacterium (assembly GCA_029261055.1). GTDB lineage: Bacteria > Omnitrophota > Gorgyraeia > Zapsychrales > Zapsychraceae > JAJDCA01. The sequence continues at coordinate 7,269 of JAJDCA010000081.1, forward strand.
AAGCTGGGATGTCGTATGGTGATTTGAATAGCAGAATTGATTCTTTGAACAGTGTATTAAAGTGTTTGGATATTCTAAAGACCGCTTATGAAGAATTCGTAGAATTTGAGTCCGCAAGTTCAGGGAAATATCCTGAATTAAATTCTAAGTTTTCTGAGTTTCGTTTGAATTTCTATAATGGTAGCCAAATCGAGATCAAGCAATTCATTAATGACCTAAATGCTACAAGAATTCTAGTTCAGCATAAAAGTGATACTCAATATTTTCAATTTTCAAATAATTTCCCGACAAGAATGAATGGTAAAGAAATAAAAATTTTTATTGAGTATCTTGATGGGCAACTACATATTTTTTATATGATAGGCAAAATAAAGTTGGATTGGATTGATTATTTAAAGAATAAGTTGTCAGATTCTGGAGCTGCCGCTTCTATTAAATCTATGAAGAAATTATTAGAAATGTATATTTTGTTTGAAGAAAAAAAACAAAATTTAAATAGTATACCTGAAATATTGGAAAGCATTTTTGATGAAGAATCTATTGAGCTTATTAGAGAAAGTCTTGAAGAAAATGATGCTTTTGAGACTATGTATAGTGATGTAACAAAATATTTAGGAAATTACGGGGGTGTAATTAGTTGGAAACAAGTATGTAATAATATTAATGAGTTTGAGATTGAAATGCTTAACGCGGTATCTATGATTGAATGTAAGGATCCCTTTAAAGATTTAAGGCAAGCATATCTTGAAAATTGGATTGAAAGCATTGAAAAAGAGAATATAGCTGTCAAAAATTTCTCTGAAAAAGTTTATAACGAAAAAAGAAATAAATTAAAAGAAAATCTTGATAAGAAATATAAATTAGTAGGAAATTATTTAGCAGCTAAAGTGAAGGTGTCAGGAAGAGGTAATCAGCCTAGAGATTTAGAGCGAAAGCTAACCTTAAAACGAAGAAAAAAGACTATGAGAGAGATGTTTCGAATGTACTATGAGAGCTCTATCCGACCATTATTTCCAGTTATGCTGTTGGGGCCGGAAACAGTTTCTCAAATGCTGCCAAATCAAACTGATTTGTTTGATGTGGTAATATTTGATGAGGCTTCACAGCTTGAGCTTCATAAGGCGATACCAGCTGCTTTTAGAGGAGAAGTAATATTTGTCACAGGTGATGAGCATCAGTTGCCGCCTAATAGAGTCGCAAGATCATTTTATGTGGAAGATGAGGAAGAGGGCTCTATTGATATTGATGATGAAGGATATGATGAACAGGAAGAGTTTTATAATATGAGGAAAGCAGAATCATTTTTAGATCAATGTATTCATCAATTCGAAAGAAGGGCAGATGGTCAGACTGCAAAGTCAGGAAGATTGATGTTGGATTGGCATTATCGCTCTGAACATGAAGATTTAATTAACTTTTCTAATCATGCATTTTACAAAGGGCATATTCAAATTGCACCTCATCCAGGAAAATATAGAAGCAAAAAAGCAATTTACTACCATAAAGTTGAAGGTCTTTTTATTAAGAAGCGTAATCAGACAGAGGCGGAGAAAATTGTTAAATTATTAAAGGAAATGTGGATGGGGATAGATGATATTGACAGGCCTACTGTGGGAGTGGTAACGTTTTCAGGTGAGCAGCAGGATGCTATATGGGATGAGGTGGATAGGGCTATTTCAGATGATCGCGAATTTGGACGAGTATATGAAAAAGAGTTAAGCAGGAAAAATGGAGAAGAGGATGTAGGATTTTTTGTTAGGAATATTGAAAATGTACAGGGTGATGAAAGAGATGTAATAATTTTTTCAGTAGGATATGCACCTGAGGTTCATGGGGGCGATATTAAAATGAGATTTGGTACATTTAGTCAGGAAAAAGGAGAAAATCGGCTTAATGTTGCGATAACCCGAGCTAAGAAGGAAATACATATAGTTGCATCTATAGATCCTAGTGAGCTGAGGGTGGAGAACACCACTAATTTAGGGCCTAAATTATTACAGAAATATCTTAAATATTGCAAAATGGTTGATGAAAGCGATAAAGATAATGCAAAAGGGTTAATATATTCATTGTCATCGACGTTAATGGATGGCCAGGAAAGTGAGGCTGAATTTGGAAGTGATTTTGAGATTGAGGTATACGAATTTCTTCTCACCAATGGTTATAAAGTGAAGCCGCAGGTTGGGTGTTCCGGCTATAAAATTGATCTTGCTGTTATTGATCCGGCATATGATGAGAAATATCTTTGTGGTATCGAATGTGATGGAGCCACGTATCACAGTAGTAAGGATGCGAGAGAGCGAGATATATATCGTCAAAGTTTCCTAGAAGATAAAGGGTGGAAAATAATTCGTGTTTGGTCCTCAACATGGTTTCACCAAAGGATTATAGCTGAGAAGAAACTGTTGGATCAGCTTAAGAAGCTAGTTGATGAATCTGGAAAAAAGAAGATTGCAGCTGAAGAAGAACATGAAAGAGTTATTAAAAAGAGAGAAGAATCGTTGTCTCTTATTGTGAGAAAAAATGCTGAAGAGAAAAAACTAGAATCTGTTGCGAGCCAATCAATACAAAATGAACTGTTTGAATCATCATCTCAAGGCATGGCACTTAATGAAGAGAGTAAAGTCTCAAGTAATCAATCAACATTAGGGGAGTGTTTAAAATGTGGTGGGCAATTTCAAATTGTTGATGTAATTTCAGAACCAAAATTTAAATGTAAAAAATGTGCTGTTGTTCAAACGATTCCGTTTGAAACGTTGGAAAAGATTGTTAGAAAAGATGTTTTTTGTCCTAGGCATAAAAAAAGAGTATTAAAGTTGGAAAAGGGAAGAATGGGTGTTTTTATGAAATGTGATTTCCCAATATGTAAATACATCACTGATGTACAAATAAAACCCGAATATGGAAAAAAGTGAGGACATAATGAATGAAAAAAATTCTAATGAAACTAAAGAGGATAAATTTAAACGCTTAGCAGAGACGCGAATAAATAATGCATTGGACAAAATACGCTTAATAGGAAATCTTGCTAGTCCGCAGTATGCTTATTCACCTGTTGATGTAGAAAAGATAATATTGGCACTAAATGGTGCAGTTGCTGAAGTTGAGGAAAAATTTAAGAATGTAATTGATAAGAAAAGAAAAAAATTTTCATTTAGTGGGGATTAATTATTTTTGTAAAAGGGGGAGGATATGCCGGCAATAGCAACACTGGAAGAATTAAAAGGTGTCGAGAAGGTAATTGAAGAAATAAAAAAGGAGTATCCTGAGGCTTGGGAAGACATAAAAGAGTTTCTAAAAGCATACAGAAAGTATGGTTATAAAAATATTTGCAAAATATTTATAGGTGAAGAAACTCCAGAGAGTTTGAAAGAATAGGTAGGCAGTGAAGGTCAGCATTAGATAAGTCGTTAGAAATAAATATGTTAACATTTAATGGTTTGACTTCGGCTAACAGTGGGCTAAAATTTTCTTATGTTAGAGAAATGTCATGTTAATAAGATTTGAGGTCATTGACAAATAGGGGTTTTTCTCTAACCTATATTTAATATAGAGGTATGGTGAAGCTGTTCAAATAGGTAAATTGATTCAATCCTGCCTTGATTTTGTTAACTGGGGTCAGTATATTTTTAACACTACGTTTTATAAAGTTTGACCTATAAGGTTTTGGGAGTATAATAAACAACAGTAAGGTTACCTTGCTATTGTTCTTTGGCTTCTTTTCAAAAAAATGACTGCACATTAAAACTCCTTTTTATGGTCATCAATTTTTTAATTGTTTGATTCTTCTCTAGTTCCCTCAAATAGAGACTTGCAACATATATCCGCCCAACACAATTCGGTTGGTAAATGGCTAAATGTTTCCATGATAACTATAGAAATATGGTTTTTGTGGCTCTTTCAAGGAAGGATTATCCTTGGCATAACGAAAAACCCAAATGAAGAGAGGAGGTGAGCAGCCATGAAAAGAAGACGTTATTGTCGTGAAAAGATGAGGCGAAAACAAAAACAATCTAATAAGATGTCTTTAGGGGCTGTGAAAACAGCACTTGAATGTCTTATGATTATTGTTAAAATTTTCAAAACCATCTTTTCACCTTGCAAATTATGTTTGGCAAAACTTTATATAAATTCATGGTGTGAGCAAAAAACAATTTCAGTTAGATAATGACGCTGTCCAATTTTTAGTTGAACTATTAGAATTACCGTACAATACTCTGCATGAAGTTCTCACCAATTTTCCTCAACATTATAGTATTGTTGTAAAAAGTAAGTCTGGGAAAAGAAGAAAGTTTTATCCACCAAGTCCGGATTTACGTAAAATTCAAAAGAAAATTGATAAACACATACTGCGAAAGCAAGATTTTCCAAAATCTATGCATGGATATGTTAGGGGGTTTTCTGCCAAAACAAATGCTGCGTGTCATGTTGGTAAATATTGTGTAGCAAAATTCGATATAAAGAATTTTTTTCCAAGCATTCACTCTAGTCGAGTTCAAAAGATATTTGGGAGTCTTGGTTTTTCAGAATCACAAGCTAAGATTCTGACTAGATTAACAACGGTAGATTATTGCTTGCCTCATGGGTTTGTTACAAGTCCATGTTTGGCTTTACTAACTATGTTAAATTTAGAAAAAAGGATACAATCCGCAATTGGTTCTTTAGGGTTAACATATACATTTTATTCAGATGATTTTACGATTTCAGGAAATGGTGAACTTAAAAATCTGACATCGTTAATATTAAATATGTTTAAACAAGAAGGCTTCCTTTTGAATGATAAGACGGAATTTCAAATGTATTATCAAAGGCAAGAAGTGACTGGGCAAATTGTAAATAAAGCTTTAAACATTCCGTCTGGAGAAAGAGAGCGGCTTAAGGCAATTATCCATAAGTGCTATTTGCATGGTCCTTCGTCTCAAATTGAAGAATATTGGAAGACATATGACTGGCCTAAGTCTGGTGAAAAGTCCATTAACAAATTTAAAGAGAGATTACATGGGAGAATAATTTACTGTAAATCAGTTAATCAATCTACAGGTCAGAAATTAATGCGAGATTTTCATAAAATTGATTGGGCGGTGTAATTTAATTTAGATATCTTTGAAATTTCTTTGTGTGCTGAAAATGATTAATTTACTGTTTAATTAATCCGGACTTTTTATGCTCATAGTAATGCTAAAAAATTTTACATTGCTAAAGTATTATTAGAAGATAAATGGTTTAAAACGAATTTATGGCAAGAATTTATAACAACTTTATTTGTCTGTAATAATCTTATTCAGAATATGCGTAAACTTAACAACAAAATGATTAAATATTTAGAGAAAATCAATTCAAATTAAAGCTTTAGAATGGAATTAAACGAATTTAAACAAAAAAATATCAAGGAGCATTTTGAGTTATTTCAAATAACTGAAGAGCTAGAGTTGACTGCTGATGAAATGCGATATAAGTATAATTGTAAATCTAACGAAAATGATTTTAGACGAAGTAAGCTCCCTTTATTTTTAACAATATTTCAGTATCTTTTAAATAACGTAATGAATCAGTATAATTCAATACGAGTGTTATGTTTAGAGGGGTACGGACAATCAGGTTTAGTAATTTTGCGTTCTATTTTAGAAAGTTTGATTACATTTAAATATATGATTTCAGATGAGGAACTTAAGAACGTAAGAGCTCAAAGATTCGAAGATTATAGATGGGTTCAAATGAAAAAGATGTTAAATTATTGGAAAATGGAAGATGAAGTAATAAATTATGCCATTGCAAAGGATATTTTATCAAAAGAGGATAGGGTTTTGGAGAAAGTCGAAGAATTTAAGAAAACATATGATGTGAAGAATGACAGGGAATTATCAACTTGGTCAGGAATCTCAATTTTTAAGATGGCAAAGACTGCTAATGAGTTAGTTGATTACAATTTGCTGTATTCAACTTGTTGCAATTTTTCTCATCCAAGTATTTTGGGTATACAATCAAACGTGATTAGAAATGAAAAAGTAACATTTTATTCGCCCAAACCGAGTTTTCAATACATAGATGTTAATATTAAGAGTTCAATAGACTACTTTCTAGAATACTTGGTTATGTTTGATTATTTTTATAGTCTCGGTATGAAGAAAAAGTTGGATGGATATCAATTAAGGGCTAAGAAGATATTTGAAGCAAGTAAGGAGAAATAGGCTTTATTTGAGTAAACCTGCATAAAAAAATTTTAACCCCAACAATAATTTCCTCAAACGAAAGCCAATCAGTTAATCAATGGTCATGATATAAACATTTGTCAGATAATAATTTACATCCTTTCATATGAATGATAAAATATGTTATCAGTCATACGGGCATAGGAATAAATGTTCTCGACGATAAACGTGCTATAAGAAGCATTTATTTTGATAAGAATAATGGTTCCGATAACTTTTGTTATCGGAGGTAATGCAGGCAGTCCATATAATGGATTGCCTTTTTTATTGTAAAATATTATTATATATAGGTTGTTTAAACGTTAAATATGATAAGTAGAGGGCAATTTTGAACACAGCAGTAAGGAAATATTTTATAAATATCAAAGCTTGGAAAATTTGGAATATTTTTTAGATATAATAATTAATTCAAGACTTTATGCATCTTATTACAAAGATTTAAATGATCCGATGGAGGGGCATTTTAGATATTCTAGTTCCTCGATGGAGAGGCAAACGATTTGTTCTTGAAATTCTATTTTTTAAAAAAGCATTTTGAAGTACCGGAATATTGGGAAGTATTATTTCCTGAGAAATTTACATTTGCGACTTCCCAGGATGGATTACCTCCAAAAGGATCGATTCTTATTGTTCGTGACTTAACTGACGGTCTGTATTATATAACGAAAATTAAAAATAAAGGCAAAATTACAACTTTTGACTATCGTATTTCATGCGTTGAAACTAATAAGATTAAGGCTACTCTTGAGGATATAGTTAAAGCATTGAACCTCCAACCCAATAGATTCAAAAATGAAGGTGAAATAAATTTAATTGTTGATAAACCTGAGAAGGTGAAAAATTTAAAGAAATACCTTATAAGAAATAATCCAGCTCTTAAGAATTACTTTGATAATAAGCATGAACATAAAAATCAAAATAAGCTAGATGTTGTACTTGAATCTAGAGATGCGCTTTTAATGGCTTTTGAATTATTTAATGTGCCGCCTCGATATATAAATTTAACTGAAGAGCAAATACTTGATTGGGAGTTTAGTTCAATGCATGAAATAATCCATAAAACTCCCGATGGAAAACATCTTTTAGAATTTAATAACAGACAATTAGTTATTCAAAAAGTACATAATACGTCGATAGAAAGATGTCTTGGAGTAGATATGATTTATCATTTTTATAATGAAGATCGGCTGATATTTGTTCAATATAAGTGTTTTAATCATAAAAATAAAAAATTTTATAAATCAAAAGACAAGCACATGCTCGTTGAAATTAAAAAAATGTCAGCATTAGCTGGTAGTTGTAATAATGACAGTGTTTTAAACTGCGATCAGCTTCGAGCCTGCGATTGTCCGTTCTTTATTAAATTATGCTCGAGAGATTTACCAACACATCGTGACAAGCCGTATGGATTTTATTATACAATTTGTTCTTGGCAAAAATTTATAGAAAAAAAACATGTTATCACATTTGATGATGAGCCTCGAATTTCTAATGATTTGTTTAAAAGTTTAATTGGTAGTAAATTAATTGGTACAAGAAAGACTCATTCAGATAAAATTCTCAAGAAATTGATAGATACTATTCCTGACGAAAGATTAATGTTGGTTTTTTCTGAGAAAACAGAAGATAAAAAAATAATACATTGATGTCCTAAATCTAGGGTTGGTATATGGCAAAAATATATGAACTGAATATAAGAAATTATCAAGGAATTAAAAGCTTTTCCCAGAGATTTGACAAGAACTTTATTTGTTTTGTAGGGCGGGGTGATGCTGGAAAAACCACAATATTAAATGCAATTTCTTCAGTGTTATCATTGAGTTGGAATTATTCATTTTATGATAGTGATTTTTATAATGGCAATGTTGAGAATGCCATAGAAATAGAAGTGTCATTAGTAGATCTTCCAGAAAGTTTCATTAATGAGGATAAATATGGTCTTTATATTAGAGGGCTTGATAATGATGGTAATATAAAAGATGATTTGGACGATGACTGTGTGAAAATTCTAACTATAAAACTCGAAGTAAAAAAGGATTTGGAGCCTCAGTGGCACGTTGTTAACGGTCGACAGGAGCCCCTTAGAATTTCTGCAAATGAACGAGCAAAATTTAATTTATTTATGGTATCTGATTATTTAGATCGTCATTTCTCATGGAGCAAAGGTAATCCGTTATATGCCTTATTAAGAGTAAATGATTCTTCTGATGTTGAAAAAGATAATATAGTTATTGAAGCTTTAAGAGCAGCAAAAGAAAAAATAGATTCTAGTGAATTTCAGCAACTTAATGAGATAACAAATGAGATAAAGGAAATGTCATCAAATTTTGGCTTAGATTTGTCTAAGACAAAAACAACAATTGATTTTAAAGATATCTCTATCAAGGATGGGCGGGTCTGTTTACATGATGGAGTGGTTCCATTTAGATTAAAAGGTAAAGGTTCAAAGAGACTTATTTCGATTGCGATACAAACTGTTCTTGCGAAGCATGGCGGGATTATGTTAATTGATGAGGTTGAGCAAGGGTTAGAACCTGATCGTGTTAAACAATTAATTAGAACGATAAAGAAAGATAACACAGGACAAGTGTTTATTACATCACATTCTAACGAAGTTATTACTGAATTAGAGGCTAATGATTTAATTATTATGAATAATAACGACGGCAATGTTTCCGTATTTTTCCCGGATGAAAATTTTCAAGATGTTATAAGAGCATGCCCAGAGGCGGGGTATGCTAAGAAAGTTATAATATGTGAAGGAAAAACAGAAATAGGAATTTGCAGGGCCTTGGATGCTTATAGAAAGAAAAATGGAAAAGAATATATGTCGTTTAAAAATTGTGTTTATACATGTGGCGATGGACACAGTTTTACTGCGAGAGCAAAGAAATTAAAGCAGTTGGGTTTAAAGGTTTGTACATTTTGTGATTCGGATGTCAGTATTTTAGATCCCAGTAAAGATGAAATTAAGAGCTTAAATATAAAAATTTTTGATTGTGATAGTAGTCATGCTATTGAAAATCAAGTATTCCATGATTTGCATTGGGATGGGATAAAAGAAATAGTTGAATACATAGTAAGTATTAATTCAGAAGATGCTGTTAAAGAATCAGTTAATAGCAGATGTGAAGAAACGCTTAATGATAATTGGATGGATTCTGAATCTGTTGCGAAGAGGGAAGCTCTTGGGAAAACTGCTAAAGATAAAAAGTGGTTTAAGGATATTGCTCAGGGTGAAATGTTAGGAGATGTTATTTTTAAGTATTTTGATCAGATGATAAATAGAAAACTAAATAATCAGTTAGATGACCTTTCAAGTTGGGTGGACGAGTAGTGGATTATGGTGATTTTGTTTCAAAGCGAAAAAGTTTAGTTATTGCGCCTGCGGGATACGGAAAGACACATTCTATTGCTGAATGTTTAAGGCATACACATGGAAAGCAATTAATCCTTACACATACTCATGCTGGCGTAGCATCATTAAAGGAAAAAATTCAGAAGCAAGAAGACATTGAGCATTTTTGTTATAAAATTGAAACAATTACAAGCATTGCCCAGAAATATGTAAATGCATTTTATTGTGGGGATGATATTCCGGAGCAGGATAATACTAGCGAGTATTATCCTTTTATTATAGAAAAAGCAAAAATTCTATTTAAGATAAAACCAATTCAACATGTCATTAAAGCAACTTATGCTGGATTATTTGTTGATGAATATCAAGATTGTACACTTGCACAGCATGAACTTTTAACTGTATTATCCGATATTTTGCCAATTCATATTTTTGGTGACCCACTACAAGGAATATTTGGTTTTAAAGGCCAAGAATTGGTTGACTTCGATAGAGATTTAACCTCTTTTGAGAGAGTGCCAGACCTATCTGAGCCTTGGAGGTGGAAGAATATTAATTCTGATTTAGGCGATTGTTTAAAATGTATAAGAGCTAAATTAGAAAAAAGAGAGAGCATCGATTTAAGTTTATATGAATCTCATATTGAAATTCTTCAAACACCAGAGAATGATAAATATACGTATAAGTCGGACTATAACAAAAAAATCTGGGAGTTAACTAATGAAAATGGTGTTTTAATAATTCATCCTGATAGTACGAGCGTTAATGTAAGAAAAGCTTTTATTGGCAGATTCAATAATGCGTTTTTATTAGTTGAAGCAATAGATAGTAATGATTTTTATAAATTTTCACACAAATTTACATCTATAAATACAGAAAATATTTATAGTGCTTTATATGAATTAATGCCTGTTTTATTCAATGGTACAACAAGTAGGGATGAATGGTTTACTGCTAATGGATTAAAAAATAAGCAGAATCAATTAGATAAAAAACTTATAAATCCAATAAAAGAAAACATAGAACGCTTGAAACAATCGGTTTCAATGTCTTTGATTTCAAAAACATTGAAAGAAATAAAAAAATTACCAAGGATAAAATGTTACCGAAAAGAACTATTTTCTGACTTATGCAAAGCTCTTACTCAGGCAGAATATAAGGACGTGTCTGTCTATGAGGCTATGAAGGAGATTCGAAATATTAAAAGAAGGGTAGGGCGAAAAGTTCAAGGAAAATGTATTGGGACAACATTGCTTACTAAGGGATTAGAATTCGATACAGTGGCAATCTTAGATACTCATAAATTTGAATGTTCCAAAAATTTTTATGTGGCAATAACAAGAGCATGTAGAAGATTAATTATTTTTACAGAAACCAAACAACTATCACTTGATTGAAAAATTTCCAACGGTATTGTGGGAAGAGTCTCTTGTTAGTATTCTAGATGAGAAGATAGCGGTTACAGAGACTAAAAATAAAAGAATTTGTTAAGTGAGAATATATGAAAAAATATAGAATATTTTTTAGATTAACTTAACTCCAGATGGGGTTATTTTATAATACCTTTAATGTATGATAATGTATATTATCAAGTATTAAAAGCAGTGTTTAATTTTTTCTCATTGAAATAAATATCGACTGGTATAGAATACGAATATGAATCAAAAAGAAATAGTTTTAGCCGCTTTGGCAGCTTCTAAAGGTCAAAGTCATACGCCTGTTCAAACGCAGAAACTGCTTTTTATTATTGATCAAAAGATTCCTCAAAGCGTAGATGGGCCACATTTTGATTTTCAACCGTATGACTATGGTCCGTTTGATAAAAATGTATATTCTGTATTGAATGAACTTTACAACGATGGTGATGTAGAAATATTATATGAAGGACAAAATAATTTAAGGCATTATAATCTTACTAATCAGGGACAATCTAAAGGCAAAAAACTTTTAGAGTCTTTGGATAAATCTGCTTCGGAGTACATTTGTCAACTATCCCACTTCGTTATAAGCCAACCTTTTGCAAAACTTGTATCCGCAGTTTATCGTGCATTTCCTGAAATGAAAGTTAACAGTATTTTTAGGGGATAATCATGACTATTTTAATTGGAATGTTATGTCAAGATGGTGTTGTTGTTGGAGCTGACAGCTCTGCTACATTTGGTGCTGGTCAGGTAAAGACTATAGAGCAAAAGGTTGAAAAAATTAATATAATAGAAGATAGGGTGATTGTAACAGGAACTGGTCAGGTAGGATTAGGCCAACGATTTAATGATGTGGTTGAAGAGTATTGGAAATGCAAGGGGTTTCAAAAACCGTATATTCAAATTGGTAGGGATCTTTCAGGGGCTGGGATAAAAGATTTTGGGTCGACGGGGATGAGGCCTGGTCAATTTGGTGCTTTGGTTGCATTTCCTCAGGGCGACAGTTTTCATTTGTGCGAATTTGCTACAAATGATTTTCAACCGGAATGGAAGACTGTTGATATGTGGTATGTCTCAATGGGGGGAGGTCAAATAATTGCTGATTCTTTTTTGGGGCTTATGCGAAGAGTTTTTTGGGGAGATAAATCTCCAAATTGGCAAGATGGTGTATTTTATGTTGCTTGGGCCTTACATCATACTATTGAAGTAAATCCAGGAGGCATAAAGGACCCTATAAAAATTACAGTATTGCATAAAGATAAAAAAGGGAAGGCGCATTCAAGATTTATTACTGATGAAGAGTTAGAAGCTCATAAAGAAAATATAAATGGTGTAGAAGAACATTTAGCTACATATAAGAAAACATTACAAGGTGAAAAGCAAGAAGGTGATGCAGAAATTCCTGCAATTGATGAAAAGATAGCTAAGCCGAAAAAAATGGTTTCAAAAGCTAATATGGTCGAAAACTTTCCAATTGATTTAAATTAGACTAGTCAAATGTCCATCAGAAGTTTGATTCAGTCATTTTTTCTAATATTTCCCCTTATACTTAATCCGATAAGTCGGACTATTCTCTGGACGATGTCTTCGTTTATCATAAATACGTGTTGTTGATATATCTGAGTGCCCAGCCCATTTTTGGGCTTCAGAGAGCTCTGCACCGTGTTCTAAGGCATTTGTGATGGCTGTTGTACGTAGAGAGTGGGGGGAGAAACCAGGTACTTCACCGGAAATACCCACCTTTTGCGCATAGTGCTTCACTACTTGATAAATTCCATCTGGTGAGATTGGTTTGTTAAGATTTCCATCATAATTGTTTTTAACAGGGCGAAAGAGAGGGCCTTTGAGATCGTCACCGTGTCCGGCGATGTCTAAATAGGTTTCTATACACCGTATGGCGGCCGGATGGGCCTCTACATTGCGTATTTTCCCGCCTTTGCCATGCACTCGAAGATAAGGAATGCCTCGACGAAGGTGAAGGTCGCAAACCCTAAGATTAGAGACTTCTTCTCGACGGAGGCCATGGCCTAAAAATGTCCATAAAATCGCGCGATCACGTTTTCCCTTTAAAGTTCGAGGGGAGGGAGCCTTAAAAAGAGCCATGGCTTGACGGTCACTAATAGGCGGAGTTTTCCCTTCGTTGCTTTCCTTTTTAGGACGTTTAACGCCATCAACCGGATTATGGGTAATGGCATTTTTTTCGCAAAGATAATCAAAAAGTGATGCCATGGCCGAGAGTTTTCGCCGAACGGTGTTTGGCATCAGATTACGTTGTTTAAAAGAATCGCGCCAGGCAATGATATGCGCGCGTGTGACAATCCGAAATTCTTCAGGTTCAAAGATTCCTAAAAACTGCATAAAATCATGAACATCGTTACGATAAGCCCGGCGTGTGCGTAAGTTTTCAATATTAGCAAACCATTCGACTTCAGCCGGCACGTTAGATAAGGCATGAAATTCTTGTGATGTGAGTTTACGTTTCTGTAGAAATTTATTAAACTTATTGGGTTGGGGTAAATTTTTTGTCATTTGAAATTTATTAAAAGTTTAAAATATTGAAATCTTCCTCCTCTATTTTTACTTATGATAAAATATATTATCATAAGTAAATAATAATTCAAGAAAAAATTTATTTTTTGTATATTTTGCGAACTTTTATTACTGAAGAATAACCATGCCCTAACCAGCTAAATATTTTTTCATCATTAGCATAGAAAATAATTTCTAAGTTACTGTAAACCGTCTTTGGTTTTTTAAAAATTCCAATTCGGTATTTATCATGATACATATCTAAATAATTCGATAAATCTGCGTGTCCGTCTCTAAAATACCAATCAATATCATCAATAACCTCTAGGTAAGGATCTGAATAGTCATGCTTATATTTTTCACGTTGATAGGCTTAAACCCAACATAAAGGAGTAATCTTCGATAGAAAAGTTCGGTATTTTGGACTAATCTAGCATAGCAGTAGGGTAGACCCTATCATTAGGATAATAAAATTTGTTCTAAATTCTTCCGGTCGTACATAAGAGATTGTAGTTAGATTTTATCCCACCATTTTCGTAATAATCCATCCAAAAAACAGCTTAAAGAAATAAATTGGCGAAACCCGAAAAAATATTACATAATTACTGTATCTAATGGAAAATTTGGATAATTCTATTGTAAAATTCACATCAAACATTTTGAAGGAAATAGGATGATTACGTACATTAAAAATCGACGCACACGTTTAACCTATCGGCTGTTGTCAGCGGTTATTTGTTTTGCATTTACAGCCAGCACTATTATGATTCCTGTTAGAGGGCAAGCACAGACAGTTAGTACCGTGTTAAATTTGCCAGTACCTGGCACTTTGATGCCAATGACCGAAGGGTTTACGCCGGTCTTGATTCATGGGCTGACTATCCATCCGGACAATCCATTAGAATTTGATTTTATTGTAGGCACCGGTGACACCGATTTAGAGGGCGACCCCCTTAAAGACGAGGCAGACAAACTGATCAAATATTTTCTGGCAGCCCTTACTGTGCCCGAAGAAGAGATTTGGGTCAATCTTTCACCGTATGAAAAAGACCGTATCATTCCCGAAGGGCTCGGTGACACCGAAATGGGCCGCGACCTTCTTGCTCAAGATTATCTCCTGAAACAACTTTCTTCATCGCTGATGTATCCTGAGAACGAACTTGGCGAAGAATTCTGGAGCCGTGTTCATGAAAAGGCGTACGAAAAATACGGTACTACTGATATTCCGATGAACACCTTTAACAAAATTTGGATCGTTCCGGAAAAGGCCACGGTGTATGAACAAGAGGAAACAGCCTATGTGATCGAAAGTGGTCTGGATGTGATGTTAGAGGAAGACTTTGTTGCTTTGCAGAAAAATCTAGGGAAAGAAAGTTATGGATTGGATAGTTTAACCGTCAATGAGGTCGAAGTGGTCAGTGGGGTCTCATCTGAAGTAATTCGGGACGTCTTGTTGCCGGAAATCAAAAAAGAAATCAATGAAGGTGAAACATTTGCCAACTTGCGTCAAATCTACAACTCCATGATTTTAGCCACCTGGTACAAATCCACGCTCAAAGAAAGCTTTTTAGGCGAGGTGTATGTGGACAAAAACAAAACCAAAGGCGTTGACACACAGGATAAGAAAATTAATCAGAAAATTTATACTCAGTATGTCGAATCATTTAAAAAGGGCGTGTATGACTATATTAAGGAAGATTATGATCTTGCCACTGAACAGATTATCCCACGGAAATATTTTTCAGGAGGGTTAAATGCCCAGATGAGCGCGGATGGAAGCATGATGTCAGAATGGATACAAAAATATATTATCAAGCCGGCTAAGGTTGTCGGGGGTGTTATAGTAGGGGGATTTACGATCGGCGGGATACTAGTGGGCGCCAGCCAAGCATCAGAAGCGGAAAAAGCTTTGAATAAATTTAAGGAAGATGTCAGCGTTCAAAATGTGTATCTGGCCAGTGCCGGTATGATAGGCACAGATACAGTAATATCAAAGTTGAGTGAAGGTGATAAAAAAAAGAATCTTACGCAATTTAAAAAGAAAGGAAGTGATGGAAGCTCAGGTAATCTGGAAGGGGTTAAAAAGGTTATTGAGGATTTTTTTCATTCCGGAGGTACCCCTGCGGATTATGAAACAGCTGTTCAGAAAATGCGCAATTTTAACAAGGAAAAAACAGTTGCCAAACTTATTACGTTTATTAAAAATCCTCAAGAATTGTTGTATCAATTTCCCAATATATCACCTGATAGAGTATTAGCCTTTTCGATGGCATTTTTAGGGGAAATTACGGGTCCTGAGGATGCTAATGTCGCAGATGTGATTCTAGAAAAAACTGATGATCCGTTGATGAAGTCAATTGTCTTTAAAATCCTTGGTGTTCGCACGGCTGATGTCGTTCGTAGACAATTAGAAGTATTATCTGATGAAAAGGAATATATTGAAACACGAAAACAGTTTGCCCATAATCTTGCCAAAAGTAACTCTGAGGATATTTTTAGGGATCTTTTTATTATTTGGCGAGATACAAAAATCTTTGAATTGCGTCAAGAATTAGGTGGTATTTTACCCGAAATGGGTAAAAACCATATTAAATTTTTAAGAGAAGCTTTAACGCAAAGCCAGGATAAACAAACTAGACTTCGAGTACTAACTCTGCTTAAACAAATTGATCCTGAAAATGCTGAAATAAACAATATTGCAGAAAAAGAAGTTAAGCTTCTTAAAGAAAGTTTAAGATTAGATTCTATTGGTTCTCTTGAGGAGCTTATTTTTCCTGTTGAAATCATTGGTGTGTTAGGAAAGGTTAGTGATGTGGAGTCGGTGATGAAAAATCTTAACGTAGCGTTAAAGTGGAGAGATAAAGACAACATACCTTGTTCTAATGGAAGTTGTGATAATCTATACTCTACTACATTAAGTAGTTTAAAAAAGATTATTCTTAGTGCGGATTCAAAAATCAGTACATCTTTAATAGAAAATATTTTTCAGGTCTTGTCAAAACAAAGGGCATCTACAGAAAATTATAGGTTCTTTAATCCAAAAGTTCAACTGACACATGTGTTAATAATTCTTGGAAAAAAATATCCTAAGATCATAAATGATAATTTAAAAAGCAAGAATGCTGACATTCGTACAACAGCAAACTTTGTGAGCGAGAAAATATTTCTAAGTAGAAAACAAAACGACGAAACAGATAGATTATGGGATATTGTTTTTACTTCGATCAATAAAGATGAACAACATAAAGCCATTGAAGCGTTATATAAATTAGTAAAGCCAAGAGAAATTGTGAAAAAGATTATCAAAGGATTAGAGAGTAACGATGCAAGAGTTCAATATGCGACAATTAAAGCCGTTGAATATATTAACAGAAGGAGACAATTTGACAAATTTTATTTGGAAGGGGAAGGGGACTTAGAATCTGAACATATAACTGACTATATTTATGTGCATTTGTATCGAGATCTAACGGAAGATTTAATGAAAGGGTTAAGAAATATTGTTTCTAATCGAAATAATGATAAATTTAACCGTTTTACGGCTATTCGAGTACTTATTAGTAAAAACAGATATGGTCTGACGGGTGCCTATAGTAGAGCTAAGACTTTAGAATTGTTTAATACTTTACTTAAAGAACAAAAATTTGAAGATGATTCCGGTGTTAGTCTTTCCCGTGTTATATTTTATAATTTGGAGATTTTTCTAGGCGAAATGAAAAAATATGATGGTTTTTATTTCAATCGAAAAATAGATCAAGAAATTTTTCTAGAAGCCCTGAAAATCTTGACAAATCTTAATCCTGAATTTATCAAAAAAGAATTCAAAGATATTCTTAGTTTAATCGGGAGTACGGTTACAGATTTAATGAAGGACTCTTTAAAGTTGAGAAATGAAAACAAGTTATTTTTTGATGACGAATTTATGGTGTCAGTTTTTAATACTCTTAAGGAGGTTTTTAGTCAGCTTGGTGAGAATTTAGATGATTTTTGGTTTAGTTCCTCCATTGATGATTTGTTTGATATAGAAGATATGCTTTTTGAAAATACTCCATTACATTTGGCTTGGGAGACAATGGCAGAGCTTTTTCTCAAAAATAAGTTTTCGGTTAAATTAAGAGAAGATATGGATAGCATTTTATCTATATTGAATGAAGGGCAATCTTTTAATGGAGGATTTGAAGTTGAAGCCCTTAGGCGTGTTCTTAAAATGACAAGGGATTCAGACTCACGACATTTTAATACTACGCATACGATCATGCTTCTTAAAGAATTAGAAAAAGTTGTGCCTTCCAATGATAACAAAACATATGCTGTTTTGTATTGGTTATTTCAATCAACAGATTCTTTTGAAGACTACCGGCAAGCACTTTACGTCTTAAGCAAAATTCATACATTAAGGGCTTCAAAAGAATTCATAAATAAAGTCATAGAAATTCCTCATAAATTTGAAGATAAGGAATCTGCAAAAGAGTTAGTAGACGAGGTTGTTTTGTTTGTACTAGATCGTTTAGGTTCAGGAGAATTTTATACGTATGATAATGACAAATGGCGTTCATGGTATGCTGGTTGGTCTGAGGTATTGGAAGATGATTCTATTCCATTTTTTAAAGAAAATTTGACACATGCCAAATGGACCGTACGCGCTAAATCTATGGTTGAACTTATTAACCTTTCAGAATATGACGAACAATTAGAAACAGCTATCACGAAAGAATTGCCTAATTTAGGAAAAATACTGAAAAGTGGTAAATGGTATGAACGTCGATCTTCCGCGGATATTATGGGCGAGTTAAAACATCCTGCTGGGATTGATTATTTAATACAAGTGTGGGAAGAATTAAATACTCAAGAAGTGATCCAGGAAGATATTGGACTTACGGACAATATTATCATCAGTTTACGAAAAATTGGTTCTAGAAAAGCCATTGATTCGTTGTGGCATATCGCACGAACAGCAATAAACAGTAGAGATAGAATTAATGCATTAGTTCAATTATCGAAGCCCGATAAAAGCCATCTTTTTCAATGGGCATCTGGAGTTTTGGAAAATCCAAATTCTGATGATTACTACCTCGCTATGGAGGCAATACCCAATTTGATCCAGAATTATTTTGAAAGTTATGCTACCCCAAACGATGGGAAATATCCTGAAGGAGAAAAGGGGGTTTTGTTATGGAATACATATAAACAAGAAATGATTGACCTTTTTAAGAAGATGGATCCTAATGATTTGGAATATGAGCGTCGAAAGCCAATTTTGAATTCATTAATTGATACTGCGTACCACGGGTATTTAAATTCTAATAAAAAGGAAATCATATTTGAGATTGTTTCGCACAATGTCGACATCTTAGCTCAATTTTTGCGCAGGAGTATCTCAAGCAGCAAATTTTCCTATGTCCGGGATGTTTTTTTTCGATTGCTTCCAGAGCTAACTGCAGAAAAAATCGATGGAATGCATAGATTAAATACAGCTCTTAATGAGCAAATACTTATTTTGAAGAAAATTCGAATGGACGTTTTTTTACAGGCACCTTATGAAGATGCCTATGATGGTAGGGGGGAGCATAAGTTAGATATTATTGATCATTTAATAAAAATATTGGAAGAAATTGTACAAAAGACTGAAATGGGTGTTTTAAAAATCAATAATATTGATAGTCCAAAGGCAGCATTATCCTCAAAAAATCAAAATTCTTCAATTCAGCCTTTTAATCGAGAAAGTAATGTGTCTCCTCAGAAGTTATTTAACCAAATTATGCAAGTAGTTAGGAAAATTAATCTTGGTGTAGATGATCCGTTTGTTTATATTGGCATGTTAAGTGAATTAAATAGTTTGATGGAGAGATTTAATATTGATACCTTGCCAGAGGCACCAATAGATGTTGTCATCGCCGTATTGCAACATAGTAATGATATGACAAAACAGATTGCCGCGATTAAACAATTAGAGAAATATTATGACAATCCTCAAGTGCTTGAAGCCCTCCTTTGGTCTGCAGGAGAAGAATTACCTGCAGAAGTGGGTTCCCATTTGATGACAGCACTTCGCTCGACCGCCACATATTATAATCAAGATAGTGAAGAAAAGGACCGTATTTCTAATGTTCTTGTAAAAAATTTTGGGGTAACGGCAGATGTTGCCATGAAAACAAAGATTAAGAAAGAAGTAAGTTCAGCTGATGGCACTGGTGGTATCAACCTAGACTCCGCGATGCTCAATATGACGATTAAACGTGATGGCAACGGTGTACCGTTGCCGGTGAAGATGCAGCCGGTGGGTTTTGAAAAAAATTTTACCGGTCTTGCACCTGTGATCTACAAGATGCACCTAATCAACGGACCTCTGATTCTAGGTTTCGGTGAAGACGTGGAGGACGTTAAGGACTTCAGTCATCACTTTTCTACATTTCAGCCTATTGAGAGAAGAAAAATTTCTTACATTAAAAAGTTCGCAAAACATGCAAAAAGCGAACTTTTTATTTGACACTATTTAAAGCATTTGCTATACTTCTTCTATGGCTAAACACTTCAAAGGTCTCAAAGATTACATCAACTTCCATGCTAACAGTAAAATTTCTCCGGAACAGTTCCATTCTATTTTTTATACCAATAGTAAACCGCGTGACACAAGCTCTAAAAAATACAAACAGCAACTCTATAAATTCAAATATCAGGATGATATTGACCGTGCCATCGATGGCGCCAACAAAATTACATTAACCAAAAAACGCCGTAATTCACCCCCACGGGTCCTAATTATGCAGACTTTATATGAATCTATGGTTAGGGTTTCGGAATTTGTTAATCTGGAAGTCCAAGACTTAAACGTTCGTGAAGCCACCATCCTTGTCCGCTTTGCTAAAGGCGGAAAACAACGGCTTGTGCCTATTTCCAATACATTGGCCAAGGATTTGGAAGAACACATTGCCGGCCGGACAGACGGCCCTATATTTTTATCTTCCTGGGGTAAAAAATACACAACTCGATATATTCAAAAAATTTGCAAAGAAATATCTGAATTCTGCGGATTTAACCCGCCATTGACCCCGCATATTTTTAGGCATTCGCACGCTACATACCTTCTAAACGCCTCTCCTGGGGTCGATATAGCCCATTTACAGACCCTTTTAGGTCACTCAGACATATCTACCACCACTATTTATGCACGATCCTTGCCCGGCATTGCCATTAAGGCTTATCGCTCTGTTGTGAAGCATTAAAAAATATTCTCGAAAGTCATTGAATTTGGATTTAAACTTTGTTATTTTTGGATTGTACAATCCAAAAATATTACCCTTCTATTATGCGAACTCCTACTCAACAGGCATACAATGAACTAACAAAAGCTTATAATCACTTTAATAAAACTTTATTTGATGCCAAGCTCCCGCCCTGTTTGATTACCATGCAACGCAACAAACGAGCTTATGGTCACTTCTCCTCAAAGCGATATAGAAATTTAAACGGAAAAATAACCGATGAAATTGCGCTTAACCCGCAGCATTTTCGTTACCGGCCCATCGAAGAAGTGCTTTCAACTATGGTTCATGAAATGGTCCATCTTTGGCAGTATCATTTTGGACAACCGGGCCGGCGGGGTTATCATAATAAGCAATGGGCCCAGATGATGGAAAAAGTAGGCCTTATCCCCTCTCAGACAGGAGAACCAGGCGCTAAAAAAACCGGTGAGAACATGACGCATTATATTAGTCCCAATGGAGTGTTCACAAAAGCCTGTCAGAATTTAGTAGGTAATGGATTTAAAATTACGTGGGCCGACAGCACGTCCGGTATTGAGTTTGGCGTGGAAGAAAAAAAAGAAACACGTGAAAAGTACACATGCCCTTCCTGCGGCGTTAATGCCTGGGCAAAGTATGATATATTGTTAATTTGTGGAAAATGTAAAAAAGAAATGTTGGCAAGAAGTGATCTCGCCAATCCTATGGCCATGTTGGACTAAATCGAAAGCACCCTCTCCTCTGAAATATTCTTATGCCAACCGTTCTAAAAATCTTTACCAGCTCTGAAATCCTCTCCTTTGATTCTCCCCCAAGATTTACAGGTGCGGAACGAAAGAAATTCTTTCGTCTTTCGAAAAATATGCAAAGAACCTTGAGCGAACTTAGAACGCCAACCAATAAAATAGGATTTATTTTGCAGTTTGGTTATTTCAAAGCTACTAATAGATTTGTGCGCATCCGATCATCTTATCGGGAAGATATTTTGTTTATCTGTCGAAATTTTAATATTTTATCTTCAGATATTCATTTTGATAAATACACCTCTGAAACGTTCAACCGGCAACGCCGTATACTCTTGAGTAATTTTGGATTTAAAGAATTTAACGAAGATGCTAAGGCATTACTTATTGACGAAGCCCTCGCGCTTTGCTCTACATTAAAAAAGCCAAAGGCCATATTTCTTTCTCTTATCGAATGGCTGGGTGAACGTAAAATTGAGTGCCCAAGGTATTTTACAATCGCTGAAATTATCACCAATGCCCTAAAAGAATTCGAATATGGCCTCCTCTCTTCTATTGAAGAAAAAATAACAACTCAAGAGAAACTTCTTCTTGATAACTTATTAAAGGTGAATGACACTTACTTGGCCGAAACAAAAAAAGACATAAAATATAAACGCTACAATATCACCTTTCTTAAGAAAAATAATCAGTCCATCAGCCCGCAGAAAATAAAAGAAAATATCAAAAAACTCCAGACGTTAAAAAAGACCTTTGATCAGATTTATCC
>JAJDCA010000082.1 GCA_029261055.1 Candidatus Omnitrophota bacterium
AGGTAAGGAGCGTATAATGCATTCCGAAATTAACACAATCTGTTCTAGGTTGTCAATCGAGAATATTGAAACACTTAAAAAGGATGCGCCACTTGCTCCGATATGGATGCGTCCAATTTTAAAGGAGATCATTAATAAAAGTGAAAAACTTTATCATACTGCCTAAAGAAGAAAAAAAGAGTTTTTAGATGTTCCTTGATTTCATGTCACTAATAATATATAGTATTGGTGACATAAATAAAGGCTATATAACATGCAAAGCATTCAAAATAAAATACTTAAAATAGTTTATGGAAAAGGTAGGGGATGGGTATTTACACCGGTTAGTTTTGCTGATTTGGGAAGCAGAGATGCTATCAAAAAAGCTTTGGGCCGGTTAAAAGATGCTGATAAAATTCGTCGTCTGACTCGAGGGGTATATTATTATCCTAAGAAACATCATATCCTTGGTGAACAATCTGCAAACTATAAGGAAATCGCGCGAGCTTTGGCAGGGAAGGATAGCTTGCGAATTCAGCCTTCGGGGGCTTATGCCGCCAACTTACTTGGATTAAGTGACCAAGTGCCTGCGAAAATTGTCTTTTTGACAGATGGTGCAAGCCGAACAGTTTTAATTGGGAATAGAAAAATTGTGCTGAAAAGGACAACACCTAAAAACATGGTTACAGCTAACCGCATGAGCGGGTTGGTAATTCAAGCACTCAAATTTTTAGGGAAAGAATATATTAATGACAAGGTAATGGGTCAACTTAATAGGCAAATAAGCGTGGAGGATAAAAAACAATTAATGAAAGATATCCGTTATGCGCCGATATGGATTGCAAATATATTCCGAAAATTATCAAAAGAGGAGTCTGAATAATGAATGCTTTTGCATGCTTATCCGATGACGATCGACTTGCTTATTTTGAAAGAGTTACAGATCAGATGGGTTTGGTTATAGAATTTGTCGAGAAGGATTTCTGGGTTTGTTGGATACTCAAGCAACTTTTTTTATTAGAGGGTATTGGAAAACATCTCACGTTTAAAGGAGGCACGTCACTTTCAAAAGTTTACAATGTGATCAAACGATTTTCAGAGGACGTAGATATATCCATCGAACGTGATTATCTTGGATATAGTGGAGATAACGATCCTGAAAAATCATCGAGCAACAAGGAAAAAAAGAGACGCATAGCAGGCTTACAACAGGCCTGCCAAGAAACGATTATTAAAATAATTATGCCAGGTTTAAAGAATTCAATTGCTGATGTTCTTCATGACATAAATACATGGAACATTTGTCTTGATCCTGCAGATTCAGATCAGCAAACGATTCTTTTTCAATATCCAAGTGTTTTTCTTAATGAAAGTAGTACCTACCTTAGACCAGTCGTTAAGGTTGAGTTAGGAGCACGATCTGACCATTGGCCCGTTGAGCAGTCCCAGGTCATATCATACGTAGCACAGCATGTAAAGAATGCCATGGCTGATCAAATAGTCTGCGTTCGTGTATTATCAGCGGAACGAACATTTTGGGAAAAAGCGACGATTTTACATATGCTTTATCATCAACCAGATGATAGGGTAACTCCAACGCGAATGTCGAGGCATTATTATGATACATATAAAATTTCTAAGACATCCATATTAGAGCGGGCATTAAATCAATCAGAATTATTGCAACGTGTTGCTGAACATAAAAATATTTTTTTCTCTGCCGCATGGGCAAAATATGAAGAAGCAAATTTCGGGACATTGCGGCTGGCACCAAAAGCTGATCGAGTGAAGTTACTGAAAGAGGATTATCTGCAAATGAGTGAAATGTTTTTTGAAAAACCTCCAACTTTTGATCAAATTATTAATGAATTAAAAATTCTTGAAGCGCGTATAAATGGGTCCCGTTAAATTGTTGTCAACGTATACGCAAGATTTCATATTTTCCTGATGACCAATTTTAGGTTTTAGCCTAAGTACATGCGTATTCCTCTGACACAATAAATCCGAGAGGCATAAATGCAAGACAAGTTAATCCTCTATATTTTGTCAAAATTAAATAAATATGGCCATGAAAAACTGCCGTTACACATTATAAAAGAAAAACAAAGCTATGTGGTTGGACACAAACGAAAAGCATGGAAAAGCGACAAGGAATATTTAGATGAAGACTGTAAAATAGTATATGTAAAAAGCAAGAATTTATGGAAACTTTATTGGAAACGGGCCGATTTAAAATGGCATCTTTATGAATCTTACGAAGATTTAGACGATCTACTTGAAGAAGTTCGTACAGATCCTAACGGCTGTTTTTGGGGATAAGTAAACAAAGGGAACTTAATTTATTTATAATGATCACTATTATGCTTTTCATTATTAATAAAATTATGGCCACGGAAATCAATGTTGGGGTAATTGCGTTCAAATTGTTCTAATTCTTTAATCATTTCTTCTCGTGTCATTAATTGATCTTTAGGCGTCATAAACTCCCAAAGCTTTAAATCTTTATTAAATTTTTGAATAACCCATTCTTTATTCATTATTTTAATACCTAACACTATGACTAGGACTATTTTCCGGTGCGTGTTCGCGTTTATCATATAGGGCTGTTGTAGCGATATTGGCATGCCCAGCCCATTCTCTAACTTCGTTTAAATCTTTTCCATTTTTTAAAGCGTTTGTGATCGCTTGCGCTCTGGTACCATGAGCGCCGAATCCTTTCGGAAAGTCATCCTCTAATTTTTTTGCATAAAATAAAACGATTCTGTAAATCGAATGGGGATCGAGATGCTTATTGTCTTGATTTTTGGTCCTATTACTCACAGGGCAGAAGAGGGGGGAGTCTAAATTATTTTTATGGCCAGCCGCTTCCAGATATTTATATATTGTGCGAACCGCCCCTAGATTAATTGGAACTTCACGAATTTTGCTTCCTTTACCAAATACTCTGAATTTCTTAACACCTTCGGATTCAAAAACATCACCAACCTTTAAGATGGCTGCTTCGCTTCTTCGCAAAGCGTGAAAAAAAAGAGTCGCTAAGATTGCGCGATCCCGAAGGCCTTTGATTGTGTCTTCCGGAGGCGCCTCTAAAATCCGTTTAACTTGAAAATCACTTGCGATTGGGGTTTCGCCCTGGTTAGCAATCAATTTGGGCCGCTGAACCCCGATTGAGGGATTTAAAGAAAGAATTTTAATATCACAAAGAAAATCCATGAACTTCGATGCGGCGCACATCTTTCTTTTAATTGTTCTTATGGATATTTTTTGTTTTGTTAAAGAGTCACGCCAAGTAATCATATCGGATCGTTCAACAGATTTAAACTGATCCGATGTTTCGATTCTTTTAAACAACATAAAATCATTAAGATCAATTCCATAGGCGCGCCGTGTATGAGTGTTTTGGATATTAGCAAGCCAATCCTGAATATGCTTATCAACAGGCAAGGCACTTTTATCGTGGTTTCTAGGGCTCGTATTAGGCTGTTTGAGGGGATTTTTATCAGGTTTCATGTGTATACGTTAGTTAATTCTAATTATTCATAGAAATATTCTTTTAAAAATTTGAAATGGCATGTGCTGGAACCTTTTCTTGTAGTAATTCAATAAGCTCTTTCCAGCGTGGCTGTAGTTTTAAATTAATAATCATGGTCTGGTCATTACC
This sequence comes from Candidatus Omnitrophota bacterium, assembly GCA_029261055.1. GTDB lineage: Bacteria > Omnitrophota > Gorgyraeia > Zapsychrales > Zapsychraceae > JAJDCA01. The sequence goes on from JAJDCA010000082.1 coordinate 3,641, forward strand.
TTCGAGACGAATAAGATTTGATGATAATATAGACCGTGTGCGTGTAACCCGTTTAATATGTTCCCATTCTAAATATTTATTAATGCTGTGATATGATAGACTAATACCATCATCCGTAACCTCGATGACCACCCCAGAAGCCTTTACTTTACAATAAACAAGAAAACAAAATACACTTGCTCCAATGAAGCCATATATACCTCCAATATACGCGCCACTTCCTTGAGCTAGCAAGTATCCAATTACACCAAAAATTATAGTTATACCAAAAATAGTAAAAATGTACCACGGCAATGTCTTATAAAAATTTAGTTTTGCTTCAAATTTATATGTTTCCATGTAAATACCTCTTCAAATGCTTTATTTATCTAATGTATGATAATATACATTATCATACATTGAAAGGGTTATTTAAAATATCTTCCCATCTAACTGACCCTTAGATTATGAGAACTACGCTCTTATATTATAAGTATTGGCTATTACGGCCCAAATGGATGTAGATCGTCATAGGAAAGTTCGGTATTTTGGACTAATCTAGCATTGCAGTAGGGTAGACAAGATCACAGGGTAATAAAATTCGTTCTGAGTTCTTCCAGCGTTACACAAAAATTTGTAATTAGGTTTTTATCCCACCATTTTTGTAATAATCCATCCAAGAAACTCAAATTCAGATATTTTGGCAATTATATAAATAATATATTAAACTTACTAGTAAATAACCCATATAGTCTATTTCTATGCGAAAGTACAAAAATAATATATTATTCCGCCTTACGGCGTTGTGCGTCATTATGTCGTTCGGAAGCACGTTTATAGCACCGTTACCGCAGGTCTACGCTCAATCATCACTAGATTTGCCTTCGGCAGGGGCTATGGTACATCTGAGCCCGGCTTACGTACCACCCACTTTAAAAGGGATCATTGTTCATCCCAAGAGTCCCTTTCAGTTTGATTTTATTTTGGATAGCGGGGATGCGGACATGGAGGAGGCAAAAACAAAAGCTGAATCCGAAAAGCTTGTCAAATATTTTCTGACAGCACTTACTTTACCGGAGGATGACCTGTGGGTCAACCTGAGCCCTTATGAAGCGGACCGCATCATCCCCGATGAATTCGGTCGGACAGAGATGGGCCAGGTCTTGCTTGAACAGGATTATTTGCTTAAACAACTCACGGCTTCGTTAATGAATCCAAAAGAGGAGTTAGGGGAGGAGTTCTGGGAAAAAGTCTACAAAGAAGCCTATGCCAAATATGGCGTCACAGATATTCCAGTCAACACATTTAACAAAGTTTGGATTGTACCTTCTAAGGCATTGGTATATGAGAATGTGGATAGAGCGTTTGTAGTGGAGAGCCACTTGAAGGTTATGTTGGAGGAAGATTACTACGCTATGAAGATGGAAAATGGGGGGAAGAATCCAAAAAATAAAAATTCAAGCATTGATTCGTTGGCTTCCAATTTCATTAAAGAAATTATCCTTCCCGTGATAGAAGACGAAGTCAATCACGGCCAACATTTTGCCAAACTCCGTCAAGTCTATCATTCCTTTATCCTTGCCAGCTGGTACAAAGAAAATCTAAAAGCCAGTGTGTTGAACCAGGCTTATTCTGATCAAAAGAAGATTGGAGGGTTGGAGTTTGGAGACGAAGACAGCAAAGATAAAATTTATAATCAATACTTAGATGCCTTCAAGACGGGCGTATACGATTTAATAAAAGAAGAATACGACACGAGTAGTCAGAAAATTATACCGAGAAGATATTTTTCGGGTGGTGTAAAGATTCAATATGATTCCACAGAAACCAATGAAATAACATTACCTGTATTTAGAAATAACAATCTCAGTATGATTTCTATAGCGGTAGCACAGATTTTTAAAAATGATTCAGCAATGCTCGAGAAAGAAAACAATATATTGCCAGAATGGATTAAGAAATTAAAAAAATCAGAGGATATTATTAATCATGGACTGGATGTCTTAAAACGACGGTATGACTTTGATCAATATATACAATTGATAAGAACATTTAAGGATTTCAAAAATCGTGGAAGTTTAGTAGGACTAGATAATTTTCAAATAGAGGAAAATTTTAGGACTATTATGAGCGCTATCGCGTATGATTCCCGTTTTTATAATGCTGAATTCTCAGAAACAAAAGGATTTTTAGAAAAGAATTTTGATGGACATACGATGATAAATAAATTTAATGATTCTGGGAATGGAGAAGAATTACTAAATGCAGTGTCGCAATCATACTGGGAAGTATTTGATATGTTTGATCGAGGAACTCAAATATTTCTTTTTAAAAGTTTTGATTATCCAGATCTTGTTATCAAAATAATTCCACGTAGAGACCACCCAAACCTTATTTTAGGTGCTCGTAGGAATCAATCAGAAAATGAAATTATTAATGATGTTAGAACAGGGTATTATGAAGCAAAAGTAGGTGTTCTTAGAGGTCGAGCACCAGAACCATTTTTGTTTGAACTTGATGAAAATCAAATGAGTAACTTGCCAAATAACTTACGGGATACAATTTCAAAACAAGCTCCTTTTTTAATAATTCAAAGACGACATAGACGAGTTCGGAAAATTAATTATGAAGCTTATTTTTATTTATATAGGGAGCTCTTAAAGGAAGGCTACATTTTCCAAGATATTTATGCTCCAAAACAACTTGGATATCAATCACGAAATCCAAAACGATATGTTTTGTTAGATAATGGGAATCTCTTAAAAGTACAAAAAAATGTTTTAAAAAAGGGGTATCTTCGAGAATTTCTTAATATTTATGCTCAAGATGAAGAAGAACGAATAAGACAAGGGCACATATCAAATCCTGAACATTTCGAACATTTAAAAAAAGTTGATAAATTTTTGGACGACCTTGAAAAAGAAGGGTTGATTCTCCCGGATAATTCGATGTTAACAAAAAGAAGACTGAACGATGAATCAGTATCTTCTAAAAAAGGTGGTATCGATCTTAATCAAGACTATCTTGATCTCAAAACTCAAGGCCAATCTGTGGATATGTCCATGTTTACCGATGGTATGAAAAACATTCATATTGAGAATGGGCTTGTTCCGGTGATTAATAGCATCACACCGGTTATGAATTTACAGCTTTTATTTGGCCGATCACAAGGGCAAGAAGAGCCTTTGCCGAATGTAAGTTTTATAGATCAATATCGAAATAAATATTTCCTGCGTTTGGAACAATTTCAGTTTGAAGTTTAATTTATACAAAAGTTCGCAAAAGATACAAAAAGCGAACTTTTAATTTGACACTATTTAATCTCTTTGCTATACTCCTTTCATGCCCAAACACTTCAAAGGTCTCAAAGATTATATCAACTTCCATGCCAACAGTAAGATTTCTCCGGAACAATTCCATTCTATTTTTTATACCAACAGCAAACCGCGCGATACAAGTTCCAAAAAATACAAACAACAACTCTATAAATTCAAATATCAGGATGATATTGACCGTGCCATCGATGGCGCTAACAAGATTACTCTGACCAAAAAACGCCGTAATTCGCCGCCACGCGTCCTAATTATGCAGACATTATATGAATCTATGGTTCGCGTTTCGGAATTTGTTAATTTGGAAATTCAGGACTTAAATGTCCGTGAAGCCACCATCCTTGTACGTTTTGCTAAAGGCGGCAAACAACGGCTTGTGCCTATTTCCAATACGTTGGCCAAAGATTTGGAAGAACACATTGCCGGCCGGACAGACGGCCCTATATTTTTATCATCCTGGGGTAAAAAATACACAACCAGGTATATTCAGAAAATTTGCAAAGAAATATCCGAATTCTGCGGATTTAACCCGCCATTGACCCCGCATATTTTCAGGCATTCACACGCCACATACCTTCTAAACGCCTCTCCTGGGGTCGATATAGCCCATTTACAGACTCTTTTGGGTCATTCTGATATATCTACCACCACTATTTATGCTCGATCCCTTCCTGGTATTGCCATTAAGGCCTATCGCTCTGTTGTGAAGCATTGAAAAATATTCTCGAAAGTCATTGAATTTGGATTTAAATTTTGTTATTTTTGGATTGTACAATCCAAAAGTATTACCCTTTTCTCTTATGCGAACTCCTACTCAACAGGCATACAATGAATTAACAAAAGCTTATAATCACTTTAATAAAACTCTATTTGATACCAAGCTCCCGCCCTGTTTGATTACCATGCAACGCAACAAACGGGCTTATGGTCACTTTTCTTCAAAGCGATATAGGAATTTAAACGGAAAAATAACCGATGAAATTGCGCTTAACCCGCAGCATTTTCGTTACCGGCCCATCGAAGAAGTGCTTTCAACTATGGTTCATGAAATGGTCCATCTTTGGCAGTATCATTTCGGACAACCGGGCCGGCGAGGTTATCATAATAAACAATGGGCTCAAATGATGGAAAGAGTTGGCCTTATCCCTTCTCAGACAGGAGAACCAGGCGCTAAAAAAACCGGTGAGAACATGACGCATTATATTAGTCCCAATGGAGTGTTCACAAAAGCCTGTCAGAATTTAGTAGGTAATGGATTTAAAATTACGTGGGCCGACAGCACGTCCGGCATTGAGTTTGGGGTGGAAGAAAAAAAAGAAACACGTGAAAAGTACACATGCCCTTCCTGCGGCGTTAATGCTTGGGCAAAATATGATATATCGTTAATTTGCGGAAAATGTGAAAAGAAAATGTGGGCCAGAAGCGATCTTGCCCATCCTATGGCTATGTTAGATTAAATTGAAAGCCCCCTCTTCTCTGAAATATTCTTATGCCAACCATTCTAAAAATCTTTACCAGCTCTGAAATTCTCTCCTTTGATTCCCCCCCAAGATTTACAGGTGCGGAACGAAAGAAATTCTTTCGTCTTTCGAAAAATATGCAAAGAACCTTGAGAGAACTTAGAACGCCAACCAATAAAATAGGATTTATCTTGCAGTTTGGTTATTTCAAAGCTACTAGCAGATTTGTGCGCATCCGATCATCTTATCAGGAAGATATTTTGTTTATCTGTCGAAACTTTGATATTTTATCTTCAAATATTCATTTTGATAAATATACCTCTGAAACGTTCAACCGACACCGTCGGATACTATTGAATAATTTTGGATTTAAAGAATTTAACGAAGATGCTAAGGCATTACTTATTGACGAAGCCCTTGCGCTTTGCTCTACATTAAAAAAGCCCAAAGCCATATTTCTTTCTCTTATCGAATGGCTGGGTGAACGTAAAATTGAGTGCCCGAGGTATTTTACAATCGCTGAAATTATCACCAATGCCCTAAAAGAATTCGAATATGGCCTCCTCTCTTCTATTGAAGAAAAAATAACAACTCAAGAAAAAGTTCTTCTTGATAACTTATTAAAGGTGAATGACACTTACTTTGTCGAAACAAAAAAAGACATAAAATATAAACGCTACAATATCACCTTTCTTAAGAAAAATAATCAGTCCATCAGCCCGCAGAAAATAAAAGAAAATATCAAAAAACTCCAGACGTTAAAAAAGACCTTTGATCAGATTTATCC
>JAJDCA010000083.1 GCA_029261055.1 Candidatus Omnitrophota bacterium
CAGTGATCTCTTTTTTTTCCAAAAATTAATTTTTCTTGGATATGATTTGACTAGCTTTATCTAAAAAAATCTCAGCGGCTTTTAATAATTTTTGACACCCAGCCTCAGACCACCTGTTATAATAATCGGCTTCTTCTCTTAGACACTTCGCTCTTTGGAGAGCCTCCAAAAGTGTTACCGAAATAATTTTCTCGATCATGATTAGTTCATATACTCCTTTTGCATAATCCACTTATATAATTAATTTTTTGTTATCTAAATTTGTCTAATTAATTAGACAATAAGTTGTTTAAATACAATATGTTATGAATGTTCTATGTCTAGAATAAGCCTATTTATGTCTAATAAAACTATCTAATCATCTTCCAAAACCCTTTCTGATTGGATTTCCCCTCAAAATGGACCTTCCTCTCCCTTTTTAATTCTTGAAGCATATTTGTTAAATCCTTTGCTTTACATTCCGGGAATCCCATCATAAGATTGCGTACGGTACACTCTTTTCCATCTTTAATATGATTCAAAATTAATTCTTTAATTTGATTTCTAGTCAAACCTTTTAGGCGTGTATGACGACTACTTTTTCCTATTGTTTCATAATATTTCTGGGATAAAATATATTTTGTTCCTCGACCTTTTCCTATTGATTCAACGATTCCTAAACGAAGAAATTTCTCTTTGAACTCTGCGTCTATACTTTTTTGACCTTCACGAATCTTTTCAAGTTCACAAATTTCTTCAAAAGACAAATGGACCTGACGTTCGTTACTTATTCGCTCCAGATACAAAATAAAATCTTTGTCTCTCACCTGAGCTGGAATACAAAGACGCACTGCGTCAGAATTTGTTTTGAAAAGGTCAGGCACTCCTTTGCCATCGCGAATTGTCTGTTCAAAGATATCATCTAAACCCTGACTAGATCTTTCTACTAAACCAATTTTTTCTAAAGCTTCCGCAAGCAGTCGATTCCGCCAAGATTTTTCCTGAAGATAGTTATCCAGGGTAACAGGTGGAAAAAATCCTCCTGGACTTTCAATATAAAAACTCTGTGGCGATGCTTTGATAAATATTGACCTCCCTTTAAGAGAGTAGTCCCGATGCATAACGGCATTGTGTAATGCTTCACGAATTGATTTCTCATCAAACGCCCAGATTTCCCTTTGAAAAAAACCTTCTTGGAACGGCATCCGCAAATTACGCACATTTATGGTTTCCCAAATTTCATCATCAATACTAACAAACGGTGCCCGCCAATTTTTTCTAAAATCATAATTAGTCTGCTGAGGATTATTTCTCCACTCAAAAATAATTTCCGCATCCGATAAATACTTTCGCAATACATCTTCTTTGCCAAGCAAAATCAAAGCGACAAATGAGATTCCGTTGCTATCTATTAACCCCGCATTGCATAAAATTTTTCGATCATCAAAATTCAAATATTCTTTGCGGCCAGACTTCTTAGCCAACTTATGCCGAAATACGTTAATTGCGTTCTTATCTAAATCATCAAACAACAATCCTTTTACATTACCTGCAGTAAAATCTGCCTGACCTTCATTTAAAATTTCTCGAATTTTCTGATCATCCATTTCCCCCAAAGACTCTCCTCGTCTGATAGGATACATATATTTATCAGCTTTTCCCCCTGACTTCACACGAATACCAACGGGATGTTTTGGAATATGTAAAATCAAAACCCTTCTCTCTTCATAAAAATATTCTTCAACATCAATATGAATCCGCAAAGATTCCCATAATTCATGAGATAACTTTGTATGAGTCCCTTTTCGCCAGTCTGTTCCTTGCACAATTCGAGGTTTTTCTTGAATTCCAAGGATAAGCTTTCCACCATTTCCGTTTGCAATCGCGGCACAATAATCATTCAAAGAACCCCGACCTTTACTGAAATTATTTTTAGCTTCCTTAAATTCCAGATCAACGTCCTCAACACCTCTAAGCCACTTCTCAAATTGTTCTTTTGTTGTTGCCTTCATAAAGTTTTCCCTCCATCCGCAATAGCAGCAGTACTCGCAATGTGTGCCGTAATAACATACCCTTGCGGCCGCTTCATATAGGCTAACTGCTGGGAAAAATCATCCGGCGTAAAAAAATCGATCCCATCCTTCTCAAAATTCGCCCGAATGATGATGGCGAGTAATTGGTCTTTGTTTATAATTTTCTCGATCATTAATTTCCTAACCTGATTAATTTCCTGATTAACCTTTTAATTAAATTCATATATCTTTTTACGAAATTAGGTCTCAAAGCCTTATAAAACCCTTCTATCCGTTTTCTTACATCTTTATTTTCTTCTATATTTAATTTTTCTAATAATATTGGATGATCTGTTATTTTTATATCATATGAGGTATCTGTATCACAATGTGTACCGCTCCCATCAAAACCCACGTTTCTTACTAACGATCTTCCGGGATGAAGAGTCAACATATCATTTAAAAAGGCTGCCGCTATCCAACGAATAGCCCATGAATTATTGCCTCCATTTATCTGGCTTTCTAACATTTGCGTGCATCCAAAATTATTGTTAAAATCAAACTCTTTTGTAAGTTTTCTTTTTTTAAGTTCAAATAACAATTTTCTTCCATCTTTTTCAAACACTTTCCATCCTCTTGCCCATGTTGCCCAACCCCAGCAATCAGCTCTTTTAATAAAATATGTTTCAGGTAATTGGCCTTTAATTGGCATTCTATATCCATGTATACAACAAACTTTTTCTTCATGCTCATACATTTCAAGAGCTTCATTCATATATTTCAAAAAAAACTTGCTCGTCACAAGGTCATCTTCAAGCACAATCACCTTTCCATATTTATTAACAATTTCTGTTACGCCATCAATAATTGAATTTGCCAGCCCAATATTTTTATCTTTTTCGTAAATTATTACATTTCTAAAACCTTTTGCCGACTTTATAAACTCTCTAATTTCAAAAACCTTATCTTGATCATTCAAATTTTTAGGGCCGTCAGAAAATATAAATAATTCCGATTCACTAGCCAACTCATTCCTTTGTAATGATTCAATTGTTTGTTTTGTGTGATTTGGACGATTATACACAAATAGGATTATTGGGGAACATATCATAAAATTTTTATTAACTCCTTTTTTAAACAAATAATATTCTGAAATGCAAAAATTTCGGAGTACAAAGGTTGCTCTAGGATTTCTATCATTGAATTTGGTAATAATCGAAAAAAACGAAATCCAGGCAGCATCTTACGAATATCTCTAAAAAATACTCTGCTAATCACATTCATTTCATTAAACTCAATATGGATGACTGAAATGCTTTGTTTTTCTAACAACATGCTTGCCCCTTTTAAAACTTCTAATTCATGGCCTTCTGTATCAATCTTCAATAAATCGATATTATTAACCCCTAATTCTATTGCCAAATTATCTAAAGTATTAATTTTTACTTTACTTTCAATTGTTTTTTTGTGATGCAATTCCTTAATAACATCTTCATATAAGGAGGCATGTGAACTACCCTCAAAATCATCTCTATCAAAAAGTACCAGGTCCCCCTTGGAAGAACCTAATGCAAGATTCATGGTCTTCACACTACTAGATAAGTTCTCCTTTAACTTTACAAAATTTTTAGGATGCGGTTCTATTGCGTAAATAATACTATTGTGGTACTCATTCAAAAGTAACTTAGAATAATTCCCAACATTTGCTCCAACATCAAAAAAAACAGGTTTTTTGATACCCTTTAATAAATTATTTAATACTTTAGTCACAAAATGCCTCTCACCACTTATAGTACTATTTTGATAATTCATAATACCTAATCCATGAAGACTACAATCAAATAAGAATTTATTTAACCCATAACTTCTTTGATTTGCAAATAAATAACGGTAAATTTTTTTGATAATTTTTCTCACTAGGAACGTCCTTTGTTTAGTTTTAAATAATAAAATAAATTAAATGATTTAATCATTAAAATGGCTTGCTCTCGAGTTTTTCCAAAAAATATGATAAAAAATGTTGTTATAAAATAAGATACAACTGTCGCAATAGCAGCACCATAAATACCATGTGTTGGAATAAGTACAAAATTTAAAATCACGTTGGTTACCATCCCCAAGAACGTTCTAAAAAAAATAATTCTTGTATAATTTTGAGCTGCTAAGTATTTACTACTGGCAACACCAAAAAAAACAAATATCCCTGCCCAAATGTGTATTTTTAACACTCCCGCGGCTTGGGTATACTGGGAACCAAACAACAAAAATACTATTTTTCCAGAAAAAAAAGTAAATGGTACCGCAATAAGGATAGCCATCCACCCCATTAAACTATAAAGTCTCCGTAGGCGTTCATTATAAAGAGATTCACTTTTTGCTTTCGCATTTACAATTGCTGGAAAAAGTGAACTTGATATAATCATGGGAATAAAATACCACATTTCACTTAATCTCACAGCCACCGCATAATTACCAAGAGCTTCATTATCCAGCATATTTTTTATCATGACTTGATCAATTTTCATATAAATCGTTACAAAAACCGCGGAAAACAATAAAGGCCAAGCATCTTTTATCAAACGTTTAGCCAGTTGTCCGTCAAATTTCCAATTTAAAATGCGTTGTCCTTTTCTGAGGTAGGCAACTATCAAACCGCCCGCTAAGACAAAAGTTTCTACCACCATAAGAATGACAAAATATAAAAGT
>JAJDCA010000084.1 GCA_029261055.1 Candidatus Omnitrophota bacterium
GACTAAAACATTTGTACCCACATCTATCGTTGCCGGGCGTTCGGTATTTTCACGCATTGTAAGGCAAGGCACTTTCAAGACCGTTGTTTCCTCTTGAATCCCTCCGGAATCTGTCAGAACAAAATTGGCATTTTGAACTAATTTCATAAAATTAATGTACCCCAACGGCCCGATCATAGTTAAATTCTGCATGCGCTCAAAACGATCGCTAAATTTATGCTTTTGTAACATCTTTTTTGTTCGCGGATGAATGGGATATATAATCCTAGTTTTTTGGGACACTTCTTTCAAGATCGCATAAATTTCTGATAATGCTTTATCGGAATCGACATTGCTTGGACGATGTAATGTGAGGACGGCATAAGGTTCTTTTTTGGCTAAACCTAAATCCTCAAGAATAGATGATTTTTGTATTCGGGGAAGATTTGATATTAACGTATCAATCATCACATTCCCCACATAAAACATCTTTTTCTTATCGACCCCCTCAGACAATAAATTATCCATACCGCTTTGTTCGCTGACAAATAAATAGTCGGATAGCCCATCGGTGACAATACGATTTATTTCTTCAGGCATGGTCCTATCCTTACTCCGCAACCCTGCTTCAACATGGGCAATTTTAACGCCCATCTTAGCGGCCACTAAAGAACAGGCCATGGTTGAATTCACATCGCCGACAACAATCAAAATATCAGGTTTCTTTTTTTCGAGTATTTTCTCAAATGCCAGCATGATTTTAGCGGTTTGCTGCGTATGAGACGCCGATCCGATTCCCAAAGAAATATTCGGTTTCGGAATGTGTAATTCCTTAAAAAAGACGTCTGACATTTGAATGTCATAATGCTGGCCGGTGTGAACTAAATATGTATTAAAGAAATCTTTCTCTTCCTTTAAAGCACGCATGACAGGCGCAATCTTCATAAAATTCGGCCTGGCTCCTGCAATAATCATAACGTTCTTCTTCACGTATTTTCCTTTTTTTGCTTATTTTCAATAAGCCATTTCCAAGCCGGAACGACCTGTATTACTGTCTCATCTTTAGATTCCAAACTTTCTTCATTAAAAGTAATTACACGCACAATCTTTGGTTTTAAATACTGCGCCGTCGCGGCTAATGCTCTAAACTCCCGCTCTCTAACCGATTCATCTTTTAAACTAAAAGCTACTTGTATTAACTCCATGTTTTTTTTGTTATCTGTAACCACAAAATCAATTTCGTACCCTTCTCTTGTCTTATAATAACTCACGTCATAACCTCGACGTTTTAATTCAATATAGACAAGATTTTCTAATGCCCTTGTGTCATCTACCCCTGCCCCATAAGATACAGCCCTGGCCAAAGCCCAGTCTATGCAATAGACCTTCTTATAATTTCTCGCTCTCACCCGCTCTGATTCAGAAAATATTTCAACGGTATTAATCATATACGCGTCTGATAAATAGGATAAATAACGATAAAGCGTTTCCATGCTGAAATTAAAACCATTAGTCTTCATATCTTTTGCGAGCTTAGTTGTTGTCATTGGGCAGCCAATCCTTGTCACTAATGCATCTGCAAAATACCTTAAGACAGAAATATTAATATGCTCTTTTGCATGAACTTCCATAATATTCCTTAACAACATTGTGTCCCAATATGTCCGCAGTAATTCAATATGCCTATCTTCATCAATATCCAATACCCCCGGAAAACCCCCTTGTTTTAAATACTTTTTTAGCGCATTTTGTAAATAGCTTTGTCCTCTTGAGGAAACCGTATCCTCTTTAATCTGATAATGCCTCAAGAATTCTTTATACGAAAAAGGGTACAACTCTATCGGTAATATTTTTCCACGTAGTTGAGAAGCAAATTGACCACGAATTAAAGTCGCTGTAGAACCAGTTATAACAACTTTATGCGTTCTTTCTTCCAGAAGATATAAAATATAATCTTCCCAGCCATTAATGCGGTGAATTTCATCAAAAATAAATAACACATCTTCTGTGCCTCGTTTATCCGGATAAATTGCATAATAAGCCTCATCAATGACATGTAGATTCTCTGCCGAAATATTGCTAAGTCGATGGTCATTAAATTGTACTCTACATATATCTTGCGGACTTTTAACAGCCTTCATTTCACCAGCCAATTGATGGGTTCTATATGTTTTTCCACACCGCCTTGATCCAACAATACCTATAGCCATATTTGGAACAAAGTCCACCCTTAAATCTCGGCTTGTTAAGATTACATTTTTTTTATTCTGATAATCAATAATTATTCTTTGCAGCAACTCAATATCCATATTTTCATTCCTTCAATAATATGCAAATTATATGAATTCATCCTTCTTACAAGATCAAATATAACATATTTTGACTATTTTGCAAGGTCTAATTAATAATATTTCGAATATCCTTGCTGATTTATAGTTATTTATAATGGACAAATTGTCAATACAGATAACAATTTGTCCATATTATAAATAAAGATTGTTTCTTACTTCCTTCTCGGCGTTACCAAAGCCTTTAATATCATTCCTAAAAACAATGTATTCGTCACCAAATACCTCTTCCACATCCGACGTGGTTCGCATAAAAATCGATAGAACCATTCTAATCCACACTTTTGCATCCATAACGGTGCCCGTTTCGTAACGCCGGCCACCACATCAAAACTGCCTCCCACACCCATGACAAAGGGGACATTCATATTCTTAATATGCTTATTTAAAAAAACCTCTTTTTGAGGACTGCCCATCGCAACAAACACAACATCAGCCTGGGAAGATCGAATATCATCAACAATCTCAGCTTCTTCCTCTTGCGCAAAATACCCATTACGAAAACCGGCCACTTTCAACGAAGGATATTGTGTTTGAAAAATATCCACCACCTTACGCACAACCTCATCTTTAGCCCCAAGAAAATATAATTTATAATTCTTCTCTGCAGCTAATTTTACGATACTCAAAAACAAATCAATCCCAGCCACGCGTTCCGGAATATTTAAACCAAGCAGCTTGGCTCCCCACACAATGCCCTGCCCATCGGCATTAACCAAACCACACGAATTAACAATATCCCGCAGCCCTTTATCCTTTTGCATCAAAACAAGCTTAGCCACATTCACCACCACATGCTGCGTCAGTTTGCGTTCCTGAATAATCGTCTCAACAACCCCCAACGTCTCGGGCATCGTCAATGGATCGATTTCAGAATGAAAAAATTTTAATCTATTATTTTTGGTCATCATAAGTTTTTATGCATTCCTTAAAGACACGAAATCGCTTTTGAGAAAATATTAACACATTCGGCTCAGAGGAGACCTCGTTCTGCTCGGCCTCCAATTCACCGAATGTGTCAATATTTTCTTTACGCGATTACGGGTCTTGCTTTAAGTTTCGGTCAATCCGTCTTAACAAGAGGTTATGTTAAAGCCTGTAGGCGAATTGGACGCGACAATAATTCTACGTCCTCTGAGCCGTAAGGCTTTAACATAACCTCCAATAGACGGATTGACTGCTCGCTACATTAATTTAAATAGCTATCCTGGACTTTTATCAATCACTTCCCTATAACAACTCAACGCATAAAACATCCAGGCTTGGGACCAGCGCATGTAGGGAATTTTGTTGAACCACAATGGCAATTTTTGATAATAGAAATATCCTTTTTTATCGCGGAAATCTCGCGCTGCCACAGTGAATATAGATTCTATTAATGCCCGCGCTTGTTTCTTCTGATCATCGCTAAACAGAGCATCTTCATGCAAAATAATCTTGTTTAAAAAAATAATGGCCTCGGCGATTGTATGGCTATCCACGGGATAAAGATGATTATGATAATACTTCGGCGTGCCATCTTCAAGAAACATATGGCTCAGATAATACTGAAATACCTTTTGAATAACATCGTCATATTCTGTCGTTTTTAAATTCTTTCGAACCATCAATAATGCTTCCAAATTAAAGGCTGTATGAAAATTATCCATAAACACATGATGCGATTGATTACCGTACGGCCAATACCCGTCGTCCCGAATATCTTCGATAGAGAAATTAACGGACTTAAGAATTTTTTCCTTCAATTTTTTGTCTTCCTGTTTTTCATAAATACGACTTAACAAAGAAGCGGCCATCAAATTAGCATTGTGCACCTCTGTTTTTTGTCCGGGAATATATCCAAAAACAAGGGCCTCTTCCTTTTCCCATATAATCATTTCATTCAGAATAAAATCTTTAATACCCTCTACAATTTGCATTGCCTCTGCGTTTGGGGCATACTCATCATAATCCATTAAGGCATGGCCGATATAAACCGTGGTCACAATATTCGGAACACCCGTCGGCACATAAAAAGCCTTGGCCTGCCAGTCAAAGTTATATCCAAACGCAATCCCTTTATTTCGCTTGATGACAGCCTTCTGCAATAGTTCAAATAAACGCCGACATTCCTGAATGTAAACATCCTCACCGGTCAGCTTCGCCATCTTCACATAACCCAATAAAAAAAGCGCGCCAGCCTTGGCATTAAAACTTGCCGGCACCCTGGCTAAGCCTCGAAAATTGACAGGACTTCGACGAAAAACTTGAATCCACACAAACCGAAACAAAGCATTCTTATTAAAAGGGCTTTTTTGAAACAACACACTATTCAACCCATCATACGGATCCACCCCCGCATAATCCCGCTCTTTGACATACCGCATTAAGCCGGAAAAAACTTCATTAAATTGTTGGTGTGTTTGTGTCATTGATTTCCATTGGAATCATTTTTAAATTTGTAAACTACCGGCATAGTACAATGGCAAAAATAAAAGGCTCTGATCTGGCAATTCAGCATATGGAGCAGATGAAAAAACAATTCCTTTTTGACATTGCGGATATTGCTCTAAAATCATATGCAAACTACGCATACGCCCACTAGAGCCGCTTTTTACTTCAATAGGAAAAATCGCATTATCTTCTACAGCTAAATAATCAATTTCCGCAGAGCTGCCTCTTGAGTCTCTTGCCCAATAATATAATTCTGACTGCTGAGCAACCATTAATTCCTGCCCGACAAATTGTTCGGCCATGGCTCCGTTATAAATAGAAAGTAAATCTTTTTCTTGAAATTCAACATCCCCCCTCATTCCACAAAGATACTGCCATAATCCAATATCAACTAGAATCGCTTTAAATTTATGCTGTGAGACATTTGCCCTCAAAGGAAACCCTGGAATAGTTGATGATATTTTCTTTATTATTCTTGCCTTACAAAACAAATCGAATGCATTTTTTATCGTTGGATGTGAAAAATCGCGAGACAATTGTGAATATTTAATTTGTTTTCCAACATTTTTTGCCAGAGAAGAAAAAACGGCATCAAGACAACCAATATTTGACCTTGGCGCATATTTTACAAAATCCTGACGAAACGTCTCACACAATTCTTTATGAACATCAAAACATTCATAAATAGATTTCGACTTCAAATAAACCTTTACCGTCTCAGGCATCCCACCGATAAAGAAATAATTCCTTAATTCTTCAATAAGCATATTATGAACTACCTCTGATACCTTCCCCGGTTTTTGACAAATAATATCCGATAATTTTCTTTTATCAATAGCCCATAAATATTCCACAAAATTCATAGGATGCATCTCAAGAAATTGAACCCGCCCTACTGGAAAAGAAATATCTTCTAACGCAAATTCTAACAAAGAGCCCGCTGCCACCACATGTATTTCAGGCAACTCTTCAAAAAAATAACGCAAAGCCATAATAGCTCTAGGACAAGATTGAATTTCATCAAAAAAGAGAAGTGTCTCTCCCGGAACTATTTTTTGTCCTGTCACAACCTCCAACTCAGCTAAAATTCTTTGTGCATTAAGGTCTGAATCAAATATTTTATGCCAATTTCTATTTCGTTCTAAATCTATTTCTACAAAAGATTCAAACAATTCTTTCCCGAATTTTCTAACAGAAAAAGTCTTACCTACCTGCCGAGCGCCTCTAACCAATAAAGGCTTGCGCCGCTCCAATGATTTCCAAACATTTAACTTCTTTTCAACAATGCGTTCCATTAAATATAACCCTTTATCTTCGTGCTGTTAATTTCAAAAATCAAGTCTATTTTGATATATACGCTTTCAAAAGTCAAGTATATAATAAATATAGAATTATTCCGGAGAAATCTTACTATTGGCAAAAAAATCGCCTTCGTAAATAATAATCCACAAGCGAGGCATCTATCCCTCTACCCTTCAACCAGGCCCGATTAACTACGACACCATCTTGAAGTTGTTCTATTCTTACTTTGTCCATTTTAAAACCTTGGTTTATAAATAACTAAATATACATAGTAACACTATGTTTATTCTTAGATTATTAAACTACCTATAAATTTATAAAAATTTTCTTTAGCGAAGCAATTTTGGTATTCGGTGAAGCCATTTTCTGCCATTTTATGGGCTTTTTCAGGGTTTGCGAGGAAATATGTGATTTGATCCCGTAGTTGATTTGTATTGCCACGCTCATAAGCTAATCCTGTCACATCGGGTTTTAAATAATCTTCAAGGCATTTCGCTTCTGAATAAATAATTGGTCTCTTTAATGCCATGGCGGCTAAAGCCAGCATTTGTCCGCTTGCCCCGGACTCATCCTTCAAGGGAACAATGACGGCCACAGCATTCTTCATATAACCGTTAAAAACCTTGTCTGGAACATCCATAAGTAATTTAACATTAAGCGGAGGTGTAGGGATTTGATTTAACCTGGAACATATGACAATAAAATTGTGGTCAATATCCTTCACGGCTTCAAACAGGCATGCATAATCCCTGTTGGTAAAACCGCCTGTAAAAATGTATTTTTTGTCTTTTCCACATTCTGGATCAAAGGGCACATCTCCCAAACAATAAGGGTAATACAGAATGTTTTTGCCGGCTGTATCGACATAAAATTCTGTTTCCCATTTACTGTGCACATGCAGAATCAATTTTTCATTATTAAAGAACACTTTGAGTATTTGGTGGATTAGCTTATTATTTTTTAATTTCTGTAAATACCAAAAAAGTGCGAGGATATTTTTCTTGGGTTTTAAGAAAGGAAATATCTTCACCAAAGCAAGATACGGCAATGCGGCTAATGCCCCATACAATATGACAAAATCAATATTATCTTTTTTTATTTTTTCTGACTGAAAAACAAGATAAAAAAAGTTAACAATATACTGCCCCACCATACTTGTTTTTGAAAAACATTTATCTTTAATGTGCCTTGGCAGATGACATTCGATCAAATTAATTTCAGGATAATGCGCCCGAAAATAATTCCTTAGCTTATCAAGCTTGTTTCTTTTTGGATTGATGAGCAAAACATTCATGATTTATTTTGTCTCTACATTCAACCTATCATTCTCAAAAACCACCGACCAATTCTCAATACGCACACCATTTGAAATACGCTCAATCATCGGCGGTTTCTTTGTCTTCTTTTCTGTCGGGACCAAAACATTGAGAAAGTTCACTGCTTTCGCCGGCGTTTTTTGCGTTAATTCAACCCGCCAGGCACCTGCTTTTTCTACCCCGCCATGAATACTCTTTTGTACAGGATAATTAATCCCGTTCACTTCAAATTCACGCCCTTTGCCGCCGATCACATCCACTGCAAATTCTTGCGGCTGGATGATATAATTCCAAAGCTTACCGCCGCCGTTTTTAATCGTAATCACATTATCCTTAACCTCGGGCTTATGAATAGAATGTAACAACCATCGCTTCTCAAACTCCGGTTTTGTGGACACGACTTGATCAAATACCACAATGATCGGATGATCCCAATTTTCAACTTTTTTCAGCCACAGAAAATGGCGTTTAAATAATTCACATTTATGCGCGCTGTAAGCTCTGGTGGCATCTCCAACGGCTAACGCGTAGTTTTCATTATCTTCAATAAGTTTGGTTTCCGCAATATTAAACATGCCATTTTGCAAATGTGCCACATTATGAGGTTGAGCAAAATGTGTCTGGCTAAAAAGCTGTCCACCATCATTGGACTCAATCTTATCCCAATCGGCCAGCCGTTCCTGAGGATCAAAAATCGTCACCGTATTATGCGCTACCGTGCGGATATAATAATTAAACCAATGGCTCGACCAATACGCATCATAAAACCCGCTATCAATCGCTAAATCATCCTTAAACCAAATTTCAAAATGATTCGCATCCCGATGCGCATGATTAAAAAAATAGGTTGGGGTGTTTTTGAATAAAGCGGTAACATTTTGCCCTTCCCATCCTTCTTTAAAAATATAAGCGCCGGCTCGTTCAAATGGTTTCACCAAAGGTAAATTCTCAAGGGCTACTGCTTGCACGCTTTCATCTTTCCAAAATAAATCATAAAACAACTCTTCAGTCGATGGCCATCCTCTTCGTTTCTTCTCAAAATCAAGCGCTGCATACTGTGCATAACCGTTATTATATTCCATCGCCAATTTCTGAAAAATTATCTTTTCAATTGACCCAGCATGACGGGCATGATTGTCACCTGTACCCCAATTGGTTTTATCATCACGCATTCCGTACAATAAAAAATAAAAAGTTTTATTCAACCACTGGTTTTCTGCAAATAAATCTTCACCTGTTGCATTTCGCCAAACATCAAAAAATTCACAGATTCCTTTAATATAATACCTGCTATATTCCCACCCCATGTGAAAACCACCATCATCTTCAGACAAAAATTTAAAAAAAGGGACAAATCCCGAAATCATATTTTGGTAGGCTGTGTTAATAATGCTTTCCATTTCTGAGTCCCCCTCAAAAATGGACAGACTCGCGATTACCACCATTCTATTAGTATAGTGAAAATGACTCCCTCCATAATTCAGCAAACCCTTTTTTTTATTTTGTAATAATTTTATCCTGTCAAAAATTTCAATTTTTAGTTTATCTTTCTCCTCGTCCTCAAGGACATCGTAGAACATATCATAGTAATAAGCTAATGCCTCTAAATGTGATATTATTTGATAATCTGTTTTCTCCACAGCTACCGACAGCATATATTCAATAAATGTTTTTGCTTTATGATAATATTTGTCTTTACCTTCGATTAAATAGGCAATTCCGAACATTTTTATAATCTGAGAATTTCCACCTCCGTTGACGAAAAGCTCACTTTCAGGTGTCGGTAAATTAAATTTAGCATCTTTACGTATTTGTTTTGCAATATTATTTTTATTTCTATCTTTTTCAATCCCTTGTAAAAGAGCCCTATTTATCAATCTAGGATGTTCATGCTGAATGTTAAAGGCATACCCCTCCCGGCAAGACATCAATAGAAATATTATCAAAATACAAAAACCACTTAAGATATTATAAAATTTAGGAAGGATCATAATTTACAACTTAATAAATTCTTATATAAATTATCAACTTGGTTGGCCATGGAATGGATATCAAATTTACTTTTTGCTAATTTCCGACTCATTCTTGACATATATTTTCTTTTCTCTTCATTCTCAAATAGATACATAATTTTACCAGAAAACCCTGCTATATTACCCGGAGGTATTAGGTAACCATTAGCATCTGTTTGGACACACTCACTGATTCCACCAACAGGTGTTGAAACAATGGGTAGGCCATAACTAACCGCCTCCAAAATGGACATAGGCAAACCTTCATTGTAAGAGGGAAGTAAATACATATGTGAATTTAACATTGCTTGCTCTCTTTGCTTTGCATCAATCCAACCCAACCATTGTATTTTCTGACTAACACCTAAT
The DNA here is from genome assembly GCA_029261055.1 of Candidatus Omnitrophota bacterium. Taxonomy (GTDB): domain Bacteria; phylum Omnitrophota; class Gorgyraeia; order Zapsychrales; family Zapsychraceae; genus JAJDCA01. Next base: position 9,760 of record JAJDCA010000084.1, read on the forward strand.
TCTTCTGCAATTTTTTTATACTTATCGACATTTCCATTGCCCGCTATATTAAAATAAATAGGTTTATCCTTTAGCCTATGTGCAATCTTAAGAATATCTTGTGTCCCTTTCCTGTCACCAATTTCACCTAAGGTTAGAACAACAAATTTCTTTTTATCGTTACACATTTTGTTCACATTTACGGGAATAGGTATTGCATTGTATATAATCTCAATTTTTGTAGAAGTATACTTTTTCATTATCTGCGCCCAGGATTGGCTTAAGGCGATGATAACGTCATATTGATTTAACAATTTACACACTATAAAATGCTTCATCCTGGATCGTTTTAAAAAATATTCCTCAACCATACTCGAGTGCATATGATATATAATTTTAATCTTCAGCATTTTGCCCAGCAACATGAAGTAACTTTTTCGAAAAAAACTACTTTTCATTGCCCCATGAATGTGAACAATAGAAATCTTTCCAGTTAACAAGAGAAATGGATACATTAAATAGGCACGTAGTAAATAGGCAAGTTTTATAAATACATTTCCACCAATATGAGTCACTAAGTGTGTCACTTTATACTTTTTATTTAATGAAGACGCCATAAGCAAACTAACAATTGTCGCTACACCACCACGGCCATCTGGACTAGTACTTATTATTAAAATATTTTTCATATTTTCTTTCAAATTTTGTATTCTTTAGATATTCTCTCATCGTTGCATTAAAAACTTTATCCTTCAACAATGGCCTGTCATTCAACTGAATAGGATATATTCCAGAATCACTATTGCCCTCAATTATAACTGGTCCGTTTTCTGTAACAGCTACATCCCATCCTACAGAATTAATATTTGGAATCGCTACCGCTGCTTGCTTCACTTTATTCACTACATCTATCCAATAAGGAATTTTTATCCCCTTAAAATTTATTTTGCTATCAGGATGCTCTAAATATTTATTAACACCTGCATCATACCCAACTTCATAGAGACACCCCTCTTCAAGATTAATCCCTATCGTTAGCCCCCCCTGATACCAATTATCTACATGGTTACCCGATCGACCTACCCGCAAAAAAGCACCTAAAATAGTTACATCCCCTTTTTTCCGGCGTAATGTGTCAATTCTTATTGTATTTAAAGAACTTTTGTTTAGTCGATTTAGAAATTCATGTTGTCCAACTTTTTTCTCTAGCATAATTTCCGACCAGTCTTTTGCAATATCAGAAATCATATAGCCCTGGAATTCGTCTAAATTCATCGTTTTATTATTCACAACAAATTTCTTTTCATTTTTATCAATATGTACACGAATCAATCGAATAGCTCCGCCTTGTGCCTCGCTTTTTATCGGTTTCGTAATAAAATCACCCTCAATTTCTTTAAAAAAATCTTTTCCGGACATATATTCATTGTCATAATTAAAATATCCTACTCCTTTAACATAACGACCATAAATTGTTGTGCATGGCAGTTTGCTGAGATTAAGGAGTTTGTTAAATATGTATTTATTCTCTACTAAATTCAGGTAGGCTTGATTATTTATAACATCATTACGAATAAAATCGTATAGGACTCCCGGGATATAATATACAAAATCTCTCACATCTTTATTTTTCTCGAATATTCGATATTTAAAATAATTATGTGGGAAATATTTTGTAACATAAAAAAGCCAAACCATTTCCTTAATCTGAACAAATAAACTTTTCCGATTTTTTGATGTAATCATTAAAGAAATGTACATTTTTAAATGCTTTTTTATTCTCTTTAAGGTAAAAAGTCGTAAAAAACTTAACACGGCATAACTCCAATCTTACTTTGGATATTTTAACTTTTACTTAGAAAACTCGTTTTAAATATTTACGAAAACAAGCTTTAACTCCATAAGTTTCAAGTAAATTGAATGGTTTTAATAATTTTTTATGAAAAATTTCAAATTTTAATTTTACTAAAAAATAAATAAATTTATAAAAACGAAAATTATAAAATAAAGATAATCTTTTTATCTTTCTTAAATATTTTCGCATTTGCCATTTTTTTATTTCAATTAGGACAGGTTTATTTTTGCTTTGCTGGACAGGAAGAATATCAAAACGTTTACTCTTAATATTAATTGTCACTACCATTCCAACTCTCGATACTTTTTTATTATTTTTGAATTCACCATCATTGTTATACGTCAACAAACGTCCCCCATTAGTAGCATGATATTGTGAAAACAAAAAATTACCTAAACTAAAAAAAATAGGTTTCCCTTTATAAACTTGATAACCTTGAATAATGTGAGGATGATGCCCTAAAATAACATCTGCGCCCCAATCTATTATTTGTTTTGCCTGGCTCAGCTGCAAAGGGCTTGGATAATAAATAAATTCATCACCCCAATGAAGGGATACTGCGATGAAATCCACCTGTTTACGTAGACTACGAATATCCGCTTCCACATATTCTAGAAAATAAGGAGATACGCCTGATTTATTATGGTCCGCCATAGGCTGATATTCTTTAGGGAAAATATTTAAGCAGCTATAAGCTAAAAAACCTATTTTTTTACCTTTTACTAAAACAATACCTGGCTTCCTAGCCTCTTCTAAATTTTTGCCAGCACCTATACAAATAATATTTCTTTTTCTTAATAAATAAATTGTTTCCTCAAGAGAATCCCAACCAAAATCCATTGCATGGTTATTAGCCAAGGAGACTACGTTCAAACCTGCTTTTTCAATAACTTCAATCGTTTTCTCTTTCGCATACAATAACATCTTTCCGTCATGAGGTGGCTCTTGTAATCTGTAAAGAGGGCATTCAAAGTTACAAAATTTAACATCAGCCTTCCTAAAAAGATTATCAATATAAGAAGGCCAAAGATTATCCTTATAGTCAAACCACCTCTCGGACAAACAACCTCCTGTCATAATGTCACCAACTGCTAATATATTTATATCTTCTTTATTATCCATAAGAAATGTATTTCAAAAAATCTATCCTGAGTTAAATGGCTACTGGGTTGTTAATGAACTACCTCGGAGCAAGCCCTCGAGGTATCGACTTAAAACATTACAACGAGGCAAGCCTCGGGGAATTAAACCCGTTGGAGATTGGCTAAATAATTTGTTCAGCCAATCTCTTAATTAATCGACAGTAAATTTTATCTAATGAATCTGCAATTTTACTTGCTTCAAAATGTGTTTGTACTGTAATTAAAGCCCCCTCTGCCATTTTTTGACGCAACTCCTGAGATTGAATTAATTCCATAAGCCTCTGTTCTAACATGTCAACATTGCCTGGCTCAATGAGGAAACCATTTTTTCCATCCTCGATAATTTCTGGAATGCCGCCAACGGGTGTGGTAACAATAGGCAACTGATAACTTGCCGCTTCTAAAACAGACAAGGGCAGGCCTTCATTATATGACGGCAAAACATAAATATCGGCATCAAGATATGCCTTTTCTTTATCCTGAACCCATCCTGGCATAGTGACATGTTCCTGCAACTTTAACTTCTTAACCAAGCTCTTCATTTCTTGATTATTTCCGTCGCCGTATAAACAAAATTTAACATTTGGAATTTTTTCGCTAATCCGGCTGGCCGCTTCCAACACATCATAGGTTCCTTTACGGTGACACAAGAATCCCATGGATAAAATATGTATTTCTTGCCTCTTGTGAGTGTTGCGTGAAATGTGTGGAATGGTTATAGGGTTAAAAAGAACATCGACATTTCTTTTACCCTCTATAATGCCCTCTAAATCCTCTTTCCACTGGTTCGATATAGCTAAAACACAATCAGATTTAAGTAATACTTTTCTTATAATCCATTTTTGAAATGCCGGACTTTCCTGATAATAAAATGTTATAAATTCTGCTCCATTGATATGGAAAATTACTTTTTTATTAAAAATCTTGGCTAGAAAAAATAAAAACCCTTTACGATAAAAGCTTGCCCGGGAAGCACAGTGAATATGAACCAAATCAATTTTCTTGAATAAAATTATGTATAAAAACTTAAAAAAACTATTCAAAAAACAAAAAAATTTATCCAACCGCGTCCCTTCACACTGAGTTTTAAGATAAATGATGTTATATAATTCACTAAGCTCTGTTTTTAGAAAAATATTAACAAGCGTCGTTATCCCCCCACGCCCATCCCGCCCCGGCCCAAGCATTAATATTGTTTTTTTCACTGACATAGAACCTTTATTTTAAATGGGTGACTACAGGGATAAACTTTCCCCGCTCACTCCGCTTGATATGATCGACTTTTTCGATGATAAATTTCATGTCCCGGGATATATGCTCGCGCGCTTTCTTTAAAAGTACGGCTTTATCTTTTCGAGAAAAATCATCCGTACAGACAATACGCAAAATCACAGTATCCAGTGCCGTCTGCTCAAATTGCAGCTCGATTAGATGGTCGACACCTCGCGGTATATGATTCAATATACCTACCACCCTCTCATCCGGGGTCTTAATGGCATCGCCTTCTCTTCCGGAAATACTCTTCACTTTACGAAAACAACTTCCACAGGCACAAGGATTATCTTGATCTAATTCAACCAAATCACCCGTTCGATAACGGATCAATGGCATGACCGTATTATGCAAAGTTGTACCGACAATTTCATACAAACCTTTTCCTGTAGGAATAAACTCTGTAATAGCATAATCTTCCTGAATATGATAATTTCCATGAGGACATTCCCCAATGGCAGAAGCACGTTCGACCTGCCCATACCAGTCAAACACCTTGCACTGAAAAGCTTTTTCAATTTTTTCCCGTTGATGCCCAAATAACATTTCCGAAGAGGTAAAAACAGCTGAGAAAGAAACATCGACATTATTACGCAAACAATACTCTGCAAGCAAATACGCCGTAGACGGATACGCATACAGATCATACGCCGGATATAGCTTTATCTGCTCCACATAAAGCTTCATGTTGGTATCATTGATATGATACCCCGACAATAAAATCTCCTTAGCAAACGGATCACGCTGCCAAAAAGGAGGCCTCTTTTGATCCACAGGGCAGATAATGTCTCCCCGTATGGTGATCCTTTTTGAAGATAACGACTTCCCATTTTCTCTAAAAAACCGCCAAACAATCGCATTCTCAAAATTAATCGAATCCAAATCCCTTAAAAATGTCCCCGGAGAACCGCTTGTCCCTCCAGTCTCTGCTGTAGACACATATCCTCTAAAATTTTTATTACGAAAATTCCCAAAGTGCTTTTTCACTACATCTTTATCAATAAACGGTAATTTTCTCAGATCTTCTTTAACTTGGATATCTTCCGGTCTTAATTTATGTTGCCGAAACATATCCCGATAAAACGGCACATGATTGTAAGCAACACGGATGGTATCGGCCAACTTGGAATTCTGATAACTCTCTAATTCCTCAGTCGAAAACTGTGCTGTTGTCTCCACCTCATTCAAAAATTTCCGGAATGACCGTCCATGACGGAGGGAATGTTTTAGGAAGGATTTAAGGAGTTGCATTGTTTAGCCTTACTACGCAGCTTTTATAAAAATTTTGTAATACTTTTATCATAATCTAGATTCTCAAAAATGTTATATTCCAACTTATCGATGTGGCCAATCATTTTTGCGCCACAACCCAATTATATATTTCATACTAACGCTTTGATCTCATCCACAACAGCCTTCCAATTATATAAACGCCATACTTTATCATAATTCTCTACACTGCTATATCGTGATTTTTCACTAATGAAAAAAGATAATTTTTCATAGAGAGCTTCCGCACTGACATTTCGTGTCATAAGCTCCGGATGAAACTTCTCTAGAATTTCTGGATTTGCCCCGGCAGGCGTAGCTATTTCTGCCAAATTACATGCCATGGCTTCCAGGGAAACAATTCCAAAACCCTCCAGCTCTTCGGTCGGCAAAACAAAACAATCTGACAATTGATAATATTCTACAAGCGCTTCATCTGAAATAAAGCCCAATAATTTCACATAATCCCTAAGCCCATGCTTTTGAATCATTCTTTGCAATTTAGACATCAGAAAACCTTTACCGGCTATCAAAAGACAATACTTTTCATTTGGATATTTTCGAACAAGCATAGCCATTGCATCAATCAAATTCAGTAGCCCCATGCGGTATGCCAATCGCCGTGCCGTAAAAAATACTGTTTGATTTTGATCAATATGATATTTTCTCCTTAACGCAGCCTTTGCCTCCAATGAAACTGGTTTAAATTTTGGATCAACACCTATACGGCTGACAAATATTTTCTCCGTATTAATCTTGGGAAAAAACCGCGTAATAGTTCCCTTAACATACCGGCTCATGACAATAATTTTATTAGCTCTTTGCAATGCTATGCGTTCAAGCCAATAACAAACAATAATTTTTATCGGATAAATAAGAAACTGCGATATATTCTTTTTGTTTAACACAAAAGAAGTGATCATTTTCCAACATCCATGAGAATATTCATAGCTGATCACAGCATGAAGCGTGTGAAAAATCCGTATATCCTTAGGAATCCTTTTATATTCCAGAGAAAAAGCTACATGAGGATTCAGGACATCAAAACCTTCCGTCGCATGAAGTTTAAGCGCATATTCTGTAATTTTCTTCCTACTCTCAGGTCGCAAAGGGCCGGCACCTGTATCTTTAGAATATATATGATGCACCTTCATTCCATCTAAATTTTCAATCCCCATCAAATCCGGCTTGTTCGTTACCGTAATCAAATGCGTCTCAACGCCATTCTGAATAAGAGCTTTTGAAAATTCGCGCACATACGCCCAGTTGCCGCCACCGCCACAAGGCTGATATCCCGGAGCAATAATTACCCATTTCATGATGACTGACACCCCCCCCTATCCATATCCTTTGTAAAGACAGCACAGATATATACGAAAACACCCAAGGCAACAGTCCCGGGGTAAAAAGTAAAACCCGTAGTCGTAAGACTGGTAAGCCACACAGAGGAAACATACGCAGCAACACCTACAATAATACCTGCCTCATCATTTTTGACAGCAATGCTTTTTTTTGCACTTCTCAACATCCAGAATAATAAAAAGATAACCCAAACAACCCCGACAACCCCAAAAGAAAGCAACCATGTTAAAGTACCACTATCATTCGTCTGCACATACGCCGACCGCCCCTTGTCAATCGAGTGAAAATTAAAAACATCCGGAGCATCATTTGTATGCACAAAGCCCGGACCACCAATCACTATATTTTCCTTAATAAGATCAAGACGTTTTATGTTTTCTTCAAAGCGGTATGCAAAATTACCATTATAATTATAAATTTCATCATAAATCGAAGCAACGCGCGTTTTAAGAATATTTAGACCTTTCCCCCCACCTGCAAATAAAACAGATATGCCAAGAATAACTACCACAGGAACAATAATAATTCCTTTGTAAAAAATACGTTTTGCAAAAAATAAAGAAGACAATCCTATTGATAAGACAGCACTCATCCAAAGCGTTCGTGTATAACTTAATAATATGGCGGCCCCCGAACAAAAGAATGCCCCAAGAAGAAATCTTTTTGAAAAAATCTTTGTTTTCAAATTTAACATACAAAAAGACATTGAAAAAACAGCCATCACATAAAGCATAGCGGGAATATACACCCTTCGAACCTGATGCTCCCCAATAGATTGATCAATAATCTTGGTAAACCCTAAGAAATGAACACCTGGAATTATATTTTGTAAAATAACCAGCAATGATTGCATAATGGCCATAATAAATATAAATTTTACTATTTTTGCGGCCTCTTCCTTTGAAGGAAAATACTGCATAGCAAATACACCTACAAACACAAACAAATAATTTCTTCCTGCCTTAAAACAAGATATCAGTGAAAGATCGTACCTTGATGACGTAAATATAATTTGAAAAATGGCGATAAGAAATAATACCCATAAAAAACCCTCCGCTATTTTGAAACGCGGTACACTTTTCAAATGATTCGCAATAAAATTTTCCTGAAGTTTTCTTATAAAAAAAAGGGAAACTGTCATAAAAAACAATAAATCATAAATTTTAAAAGCGCCTGGTACCCGTATAAACGTTTCTAAATTGAAATAGCCAAGAAATGAGACAATCGTCAGTAGATAAAAATAAAAATGATATCGCGGATATTTCAGAGCAAAAACACAATACAATCCTCCACACATCAAAACAAAAGGAAACATAGGGTTTCGTAAAATGAGCTTAGCCATTATGTAAGCCACAACGATAGTTATCAAACCACGGATAAGTAATTGTGAATAATTATAGAGTGTTGTCCGCATTATTTTCTTTCTGGCTCAAAACAGATTTGATTTTTTCTACCCAGCAGGAAATATTTTCTAAATCATCTACAAGAAATTCACGCTCATAATTCATGGCTTCCGGGATACCTCCGCGGTTAGAAGCAATTACAGGAATGCCTAAAGAACGCGCCTCAACAGTAACCATTCCAAATCCTTCATACCAGCGAGATGGCACTAACAGTAATTCTGCATATTTATAAACATGCGCGCATTCAGATTGCCAGGGCATCATTGTAATATTCCCTTGATTTAACGGTTTAACATGCTGCTTTCCAAAAATAAAAAATTTCTCCTCTGGAAAATGTCGTGCAATTTTCCTAAAAATGTCACTGCCTTTCAGCCGATTGTCTCCTACCATAACAATCCCTCTGTCTTTTTCTGAAATAGAATCAATGTTTTGAAATCGTTGCTGCAACTTATGCAAATCAATTTTAGGATAAATAATTTTTGTTTTTTTATTATTTATTTTCTCAGCTTCTTTAGCTAAAAATCTTGAAAGGGCTATGACTTGTGATTTTTTCATACACTTCATAAGATCGCGATACCATAACTTCTGCCAACAAAAATTAAAAATATCACGAACAGCTTTCTTAGAAAATTTCCATCCTGTCTCGTAAATTTTATTCCATCCAAGCCCATATTCATCATTAATAAAATAATATGTATCCCCGCCAAATACATTTATAGCCGCTGGGGCGAATCGACCATAGCTATAAAGAATGCATTTAGAATCTAAATTTTTAAAATACGAGGTCAAATTTTTCTTATTCAGACAATAGACAAAAGGCAGAAACCATCTCAAATAAAGCATCCTCAAGCGAATTGTCTTCACTTCCCAGTGGGGCGGTAGACTCATCTTACGAATTGAACTCGGCAAATGTTCTAACCTTTCAAGACTGACCACACAAATTCGATAGCCTTCTCGTTCTCTTTCTTTTAAAATTTCCAATAGATACCACTCAGCTCCACCTACGTTATAGCCAAAACAGTCTGAAAAAATAATAATTGTTTTCTTTGGAATCTTTTCGTTCATATTTTTTACCCTTATTTTCCTGTATTCAAATCTACCGAATTTTTAATATTTTCTTGAATTATTTCCCACCTCTTTGCCCACGTATGCTCCCTGCAAACCACCTCATAATTTTTTTCAACAAGAGGTTCATATTTCTGAAAATTCGCCAATATCTCTAATAGTTGCCCAGAAGGATCGGATCTATCAATTTCTATAATAGGATTATACGCAAACAACTCTTTCATTTCATCCGGCATGAATCCAACAATCAGACATTTGGCCGCCATTGATTGCAGGTAACGATTAGTCATTGTTGAATAATTATCTTCAAAATTGGGACGACCGATATTGGAAGGGATACAGATGGATATTTTGGAACGTGCAAGCCCCTGAATAAAATCTTGCCGGGTTTTAAAAACAAACCGTCCTCCGCCTAAATGAAAAACGTACTTCTTCTTTGATTGAATAAGCGCGTCTTTAATTTCCTGATGGTACCAATCCCATAACCTTCCAAATTGTAAAACATCAATATCTTTCTCACAATAGGGATTAAAAGAATACTGATGAACATCAATACCCTCCGGAATCCATTGACAGCTAACCGTTAATTTTCTCTTTTGAAAATCTTTAACAGCCTGAGAGGATGAAAGAAAGACCCCATCCAACCGACACACTCGAACCGCCTTTTCAATCAAATCATGATGATGCTTCCAGGCATCAAACAAATAAATATACCGACGTCTGGCCCGCAAAAAATGAGGCAAACATTTTCCAAAATACCCCATCCCCATTAACACCGCAAAATAATCCGCCTCCCCCCTCAACGCCAAGCATTTTCTGAAGGGTAATGTTCTAAAAATCTTAAAAAGTCCCCTGGATAACAACCCATTCCGAACCTCAACAGCTTCATTGCTCGCATCAGACAGAATAACCTGCTCAAACTCTCGTAACACATCTTGGGATACATGATTGGTTGTTGTTTCTAAAAGGAGTTTCATTTTTATCGCTATAGAAATTACCTCTAATTAACAAAAAACCTGTCAAACGATTGATTGTATTTCAACATATTAAATTCCTAACAGATCCATAACGATGGCTTTATAGTTTTCAGCAAATTTTAATTTTCTGCTTGTTATATTCTTAATTGCATTTTGCACATATTTTTCTTCAATGCTCATGTCAAATTTACAAACAACATCTTTTAATTTGGCAGCTAAATCTTTAGGGTCTTTTGGGTTAAAATATATTCCACGTTCAGGTTCTTGCTCTCGATGAACATCAATATTTGATAACAATAATGTCTTTCCCATCGATTTTGCTTCTTCAACTGTTGAACTCCAACCTTCAAACAAAGAAGGATTAATAACTGCCATTGAATGTGCCATAAAACCACACACATCTTCATATGACACTTTTCCTAATACTACAAAATTTTCTTGTAATTCATATTTCTTGACTTGATTCATAAGCCCATCAAAATATTTAGGATCTCTAGAGTCTTTCACCTCACCTGTTGAAATAACAAGTATACTACCGTCACTTTTTTTTAATAATCGTAAAGCCTCAATTACCACTTGATGATTCTTATGCACCCAAAATTGATTAGGAAGATAAAACCAAGGTCGATCTAATTTATATTTGTCACATAAAAAACTATTATTAGGAGTTTCCTTCATTTCTAATAGCAATTCACTCATAAAAGGTAAAACATAATTTCTTGGTAATTTAATTTTCTGTTTACGACAAAAGCTATGTAAATCATTCTGTGCATTTTTACTACTTAAAATGATTGCATTGGCACTAAGGATATTTTCTGAAAAACATTCATCTCTACTACGCAAATTGTTAGCCGTAAAACATTCGGGCAGATGCATATGTTGAAAATCTGGAATCCACGGCATCCAGGGAATATTACTTCCCTTCCAAAAATCCCCAAAATGTGAAACTAAATCAATACGATATTTCTTTAACAAAAAAAATAGCATATAATTTCTACCAAACAAAATTTTTTTAACTATTTTGCTCATTATCCATGGCAATGATCTTCGATCTAATAATGGCGTACGAATAACCTCAACAAATTCATCTAACCCATGGCAATCTGACTTATTTCCTGTAATTAATATTGGTTTAATTTTTGAGTTTGGTAAAACATTGATAGCTGAAAATAAATTCTTAAAATAATTTACCCCACCCATCCAGCCAATTTGTTCCCAAACAAATGCTACGCGTTTTATCGACATTTTTTATACCATTTAACATAATTAGAAATCCCTATTTTCCAATCAACCTTTGGCGACCAATTCAAGTTTCTAGCCTGAGTTATATCTCCAACCAAAATATTTGGATCTCCTGATTTTACCTCTTTTGAGAACGTAGGAATCTGACTGGTGTCCATACATTTCATTACATGCTGTAATACATCTTTCACACTCACACCGACACCCGCACCACCATTTAAAATAGTACATGATTTATCAGCACACTTAGAAGCTACTACTAAAAGTTTTACGGCATCTGTTACATGCAACCAATCTCGAACCTCTTCACCAGTTCCAAAAAATGTTGTATCATTATTTGATATTTTATTACATGCCTCCCATAACAACTGCTTTCGTAATCCATCCCCGTAAATAGAAAAAAACCTCACTATAGTAATTGATAGCCCATAATACGTCGAATACATCTTGCAGAGAGCCTCCACCATCAATTTATGAATTCCATAAGGAGATACTGGAACTAATGCTGTATCCTCAACAATTGGTACTCGATCAACCTGGCCATATACGGCAGCCGTTGAAGGGTAAATCAATTGGGTTTTCGGGCTAAATAAACGGATATATTCCAAGATATGCGATGTTGTATCTACAGTTTGACAAAAATCCTGCCTAGGATGTTTGATAGAATGCCCTACAGAAGCTGCTCCTGCACAATGAATAATTATAATCGGTTTATTTGCAAATTCACAAAGCGTTTCCATTGAAATATCACACTCATACCAAGCAGACAAACCCCAATCCGTATATTCAGGAAATTTTCCCCAGCCCATACCATGAACTTCAAATCCTTGTTTAAAAAATTCTTTGGCAACATAACGACCAATAAAACCAGCAGCACCTGTAATAACAATATGATTATTCATTTTAGCTCACCTTTTTGGCCCGACATTTAAACCTCATACAATTCTTGAACCCTATACTGCTTATTATCATCTAAATTTATAAGTGGCATCTCTGCAATTTCACTCAAACGTTGATTATACGATAAAAATGTTAAATCACCATCCTGATTTCTGGATTCACGAAATTGAGACTCAACATAAGCTTCCCTTGGCATTACTGGTGTCAAATTTTGCATACAATCATTTCTAACAAAGAAAACATTATTTCCTGAACTATTGGATCCAATTAAGCTATACCCCTTTAATTTTGCCAATGAAGTAAAAGCTTTTATTGAAGCCCCATAATATAAATTTGAATGATGAGAGTTTGCTCGATAAAAATTAGAATCATACGGAATGGTTACATTTTTTTCATTTCCAAAAATACTATTATATTCACAAATAACAATTCGCGGATTTATAACACTTATATTCTCCCAAATCCAATAATCATTTCCATCGATATCAATGGAAAGTAAACCAATATCACCTTTTATGCCATTTTTTTCAATTAACCCATTAATATTATTGCTCTTAATAAAAGCGTGCTCCGCCTTTAAGTTATGTCTCCAATAAATGGGATCTTTCTTTATATAATTTATATTAGCCTCAGAACCATCAAATATTAAACCAGCCCAATTATTATTCATCAAAAGAAATCGTGTGTTTGACTCCATATAATTTTCAACACCAAACTCAATAAAAATTGGATGCTCAATAATAATTTTACTAATTAAATATTGAATAATTCCATCCTCACCCCATTGAGAATACACTTGAAATTCATTATTTCTCACATTGTTGTCACCAATTTGCACAAGTTGTTTATGTTCGATTCTACCTAACGCCTGCTGAATTTTTTTAATTCTTTCATTTATCTCTCTTAAAAAAATAAATGATTCTTTTACTTTTTTTATAACTCCCAAAATTTACTCCTATCTTTAATAAAATTAGCGTTCATTTATAGGGATTTCTTTAATAACCTTTGCTGGATTTCCAGCTGCTATAGTCCAGGAAGGAATATTTTTAGTCACAACACTTCCAGCAATAAACGTACTCTTCCCCACATGTATCTCAGCATCCTTACTCTCACAAATCAATTGTGCACCAATCAAACATTTTTCCCCAATCACCCATTTTCCACCCCCGTAACAAGACCTAAGACCTGCCGTTGAATAAAAATATACCGACTTAAAAATATCATTAATAAAGATCTCTCTTGGTATACGCTTTTCTTGCATAAGAATTTTCATAATACGCTTAACATTACTCAATTTATTTCCTCTGGCTTTTATGACTATACTTTTCTCAAGACCTTGATAAATTTTCACTTATGACTCCCTTAATTTTATCTAGAACTTTTCTTAAAAATGTACGCTGCACAAAAAATCTCTGAGAATAAAGCGCTTGATACTCTTGATTTTCATAAACACTTTCGGGATGGACAAGCTCATCACTTAATTCTGATTGCGTGAAACAATACTGAGTATTTTTCTTTGTCGTATGAGTTGCACCTTCTCCGAAACCAATATTTTGGATCATGTTAACTTGTGGAATAATACTAAGCCCATTAAACAAAAGCTTTGTGTAAACCCATTGATAATCCCAAGTATTAATTTCTTTTTGAACAGCCACTGCATCAAATTGCTGTCGTATGATAATTCTTTCACTCATAGTTGTACAAACAGATTTCAACCATTTAGTATTTTTTCTTTTTTCCATCCATGAATCCATATTCACATCATACGCTGCCCAAGCCCTTTTCCATGTCGCCCACCCCCAAATGCCACCATATCTAGAAAAAGCATACGAGGCATCAAAAACAACCTGTCCTGCAAATAAATTTACCCCGCTAATTTCCCACACATTATTAACATATTTATATTTTTTCAATAATTTTGAACAAAACTGAAAAAAGCTTTGATTAGGAACACAGTCGTCTTCTAAAATAATGCCTTCTTCAACATGTTCAAAAAACCAATCAATAGCGGAACTCACTGCCACTTTACACCCAAGATTTTTTTCTCTAAATAACGTGACAACTTCACAATCCCAATCAACATCTGTCGCAATCTTACGAACCACTTCTACTTTTTCTTTTTCGCCCACTCTATCCTGTCGAGGGCCATCAGACGCGACATATAGATATCGAGGTTTTCTTTGACGGATAGCATCAAAAACCTGCCTGGTTGTATCCGGCCTGTTAAAGATAAGAAATAGTATGGGTGTTTCAAAAACATCTTGTTGCATCAATAAAACTCCTAAAAAAATTAATGACGATAATTCACCTATAAAATCTTATAAACGTCCTGCCAATTCTTTTTTTATACAAATAATATTCTGAAATGCAAAAATCTCGGAATACAATGGCTGCTCTTGTATTTCTATCATGGATTTTGGTAATAATCGAAAGAATCGAAAACCGGGCAATATTTTACGAAAATCTCTAAAAAATACCCTACTAATAACATTCATTTCATTGAACTCAATATGGATAACAGAAATACTTTGCTTTTCTAATAACTTGCTTGCGCCTTTTAAAACTTCCAGTTCATGGCCTTCTGTATCAATTTTTAGTAAATCTATATTATTAATCCCTAACTCCACTGATAAATTATCTAAAGTATTAATTTTTACTTTGCTTTCAACCGTTTTTTTATGGTGTAATTCCTTAATAACATCCTCATATAAGGAGGCATGTGAACTACCCTCAAAATCATCTCTATCAAAAAGTACCAGGTCCCCCTTGGAAGAACCTAATGCAAGATTCATGGTCTTCACACTACTAGATAAGTGCTCCTTTAACTTTACAAAATTTTTAGGATGCGGTTCTATTGCGTAAATAATACTATTGTGGTACTCATTCAAAAGTAACTTAGAATAATTCCCAACATTTGCTCCAACATCAATAAAAACAGGATTCTTTATATCTTTTATTAAATTATTTAATACTTTAGTCACAAAATGTTTCTCACCACTTATTGTACTGTTTTGATAATTCATAATACCTAATCCATGAAGACTACAATCAAATAAGAATTTATTTAACGCATAACTTTTTTGATTCGCAAATAAATGACAATAAATTTCTTTGATAATCTTCTTCATGTGGAACATCCTTTGTTGAATTTTAAATAATAAAATAAATTCAATGACTTAATCATTAAAATAGCTTGTTCTCGAGTTTTTCTAATAAATATAATAAAAAATGTTGCAACAAAATAAGATATGACTGTCGCAATAGCCGCCCCATAAATACCATATTTTGGAATAAGTACGAGATTCATAATCACATTACTTATCATCCCTACAAATGTTCCCAAAAAAGCAATTTTTGTATAATTTTGAGATAATAAATATTTACCACTGGCAACACCCCAAAAAACAAATATACCCGCCCAAATATGTATTTTCAATACTCCGGCTGCTTGAGTGTACTGGGAACCAAATAATAAAAATACTATTTTTCCAGAAAAGAAAGTAAGCGGAACAGCAATAAGAATTGCCATCCACCCCATTAAACTATAAAGTCTCCGTAGGCGTTCGTTATAAAGCGCTGCATCCTTTTCTTTCGCATTAATAATCGCTGGAAAAAGTGAACTTGTAATAACCATAGGAATAAAATACCACATTTCACTTAATCTCACAGCCACCGCGTAATTACCAAGGGATTCATTATCCAACATGTTTTTTATCATGACTTGATCAATTTTCATATAAATCGTTACAAAAATGGCAGAAAACAATAAGGGCCAGGCATCTTTTATCAAACGTTTAGCCAGTTGTCCGTCAAATTTCCAATTTAAAATGCGTTGTCCTTTTCTGAGGTAGGCAACTATCAAACCGCCCGCTAAGACAAAAGTTTCTACCACCATAAGAATGACAAAATATAAAAGT
>JAJDCA010000085.1 GCA_029261055.1 Candidatus Omnitrophota bacterium
GGTTTTGTTTTGGTCCATGTAGACTTGGCCTAACAGACTCTCGCGAAGGTTTCGCTTGTACCACGCGGCGAGGATCATGGCATTGTAGACTTGGCGGAGTTTGGCGAAGTTTTTGCCTTCGTTGACTTCGCGTTCGATGGCAGGTAACAAAATATCGCGAATGACAGACGTTGTAATATTTGAATGCGTAGGGGCATGATTTATCATGCCCTTGTCTTGGGTTTGATGAATCAAACCCCTACGATCCGCATGTTCCATCGCAATATAATCCTCCTCCAGCATCACCTTCAAATGACTCCCCACCACGTACGCACTGGCTTCGTGTTCGTACACAATCGCCTCCTCCGGTACAATCCAAACTTTGTTAAAAGTGTTAACCGGGATATCCGTAATTCCATGCTCTTCGTAAGCTTTTTCATACACCCGTTCCCAAAATGCTGCACCCAACTCGTCTTCTGGATACATCAAAGAAGCGGTCACTTGTTTAAGAACATAATCCTGAGCCAAAAGATCACGGCCCATCGCGGTCTTCCCAAGACCTTCACCCAAAATACGATCTTTTTCATACGGGCTAAGGTTGACCCAAAGTTCATCTTCAGGCACGGTCAAGGAGGCGAGGAAATATTTAATCATATCCGAAGCTTCATCCTTGAGATCAACACCTGATAGTCCAGAATTTCCACGATCCACAATAAAATCAAACATCAGCGGATTATTCGGATAAATAGTCATGCCACGAATAATCGCTGGCGTAAATTCATCACTAATAGACACCATCGTCCCTGGAATTGGCATATTTAATAATGATTTTGGCACAACTTGCCCATAACTTGGCGTTATTGTAGAGGTTAAAACAAATAAAAACGCCATAAATGAGGATAAAATACGATAACTTATACTTCTACGACTTTTTTTGAAGAAACCCATAAAAACACTCCATACTTCCTATTCACTTATAAACACAACCTATGTTCACGATAAAATTATCATATTTCATGCATAATGAGAAAATCATACTTCAGCCTGAAACTCACGATAAAACTTTTCGCGATATTCCAATCCAAAACTCATTTCACCAATCGGTAGGGATTGCCCTTCTGAAGGGTATTGATGGGTGTAGTCACGCTTCAGGTCGCTTTCCGAAAGGCCTAATCGGGGCAGCATGCTGGGGACAGGCACGGCTTTAAAAATGATCGGCACAAACCCATCCACCCGCATCCCCAAATCCACATCCTGCATAGGCATCGGCAACGGCACCCCGCTCCCGTCGCGCTTGATCTGCAAATTCAACATCGCCGGGTTCAGGTCGATACCACCAAGGGGATTAACATCTTTTTGCTCAATGGCCTTCATAGCAAAATCATCATTCCACCATTTTTTGTCCGTCACCTCGCTTAAAAAAGCTTTTTTACTTTGCACATCTCCTGGTTTCAATTTCTTTACCTCAGCATTCACCGCTTTCCTATAAAAAAGTTTTAACCGTGAATAAGGCTTAAACGCTGGCTCCTTTGGAGGAATGACTAATATAACGTCACTAATATATGGCTTCTTAGTTTTTGGATTGGTTAATAGGTCTCGGTATTCCCAAAAAAGATTAACTGTTTTTTCTTTATAGTTATAAACTATTGCCTTTGCATTACTCTTTGTGCCTGGAAAAATATCTTTCATAAATACTATCGTCGCCCCTTTTTCTGCCTTTAAAAAAGGTGCCACATCATCAGCTGGCGTCGTTTTCATAACCGAATCAAGAAAAACAAATGCATTACTTCCGTCAGAATATTCTATTTCATAAAGAGCATCACCATCTTTCATCCATCGTAAGAAAGTATCATCGAATGTTGTCTTCTTTGAGGAATCATTCGCAAAAAAAACATTTTGTCCTTTTACTATTTCTTCATCCCCAGCCCATTCCTTAACTTCGCCCCCCTTACCATGATAAATAACTTCCCCATTATTGTCATGTTTGGCAGACCAACCCCTCACCTCATCCTCACTTAAAAATACGTCTCCCTCTATCAGTTTGATTATATTGTCTTCATCCAATTCAGCTTCTGTTTTCATCGATAGATCTACCCTAAAGGCGGAGTCACCATCAACTTGCTGCTCCTTTTCCGCCAACATGGCCATATTATTTAAATTTTCTTTTTTTACATTTTGAATCAATGTAAATACATCTAAAAAATCTTCTTCGGCAAGAAATAATTTATTTTTCAACTTTTCTAATTCTTTTATTTCCATCTTAAACAAATGAATGTCCGTAAATTCTGCCTTCTCTACCTGAAGTCCTATACCAGCTACAAAATACGGACTTTTTATAGCCGATTCTACACTAGATTTACTAAGGCCTATTTCCCTTTTAAGCTCTTTTATTCTTTTTCTAATTTTTACCAAAACTCCCCTGTGGACATTTAATTTGTCAACAGTCTTATTGATCCACCCCCACTTGGCTTCACTTTTTTTCCTTTCTCCACCATAGAATAAAAAATCTAGCCAAAAATCCGGCATCAAGAAATCTTTCAAATTTAAAGAGACAATCTTTTTTACAGGTACGCCATAACTAAGTCGAGGATCGGATGTATCTACCAATCCATCCACCAAAACGTCGCCTAGCTGCAAATTTTTTATAATCCTCTGCGCTGCAAAATGAAGTTTTTCTTGATCCACTCTCTTTTCTTTTTCATCCATACCTCTCCATAACAAAATAATCTCTCCCAAAGACTTCGTCGATACGTTCCCTTTTGAATCGGGGGTAGGCAAAAATTTTACATCCCTAGAAAGAGACTGAATATTCTTGATAATCCTGCTTAATGCCATACGCTGATAAGTTTGTTGATCTTCTAACATTTGTGGAAAATCTTCAAAAAGAAGGAACATGTACTCTTCACCAAAACCATCGGTATGCCGCAATGGACTCCTTGCAATCTTAATCACACCTATCGGCGTCTTTAATACAACTGTATCCTCGTCCTGCCAGAGAACATCTTTAAAACCTGTCTGCATTAACGATTTATTTTGTATCTGATAATCAGGCTCTTCCACATCCCATTTATTATAAACACCTGATGATTTTAAATTTTCTTTTAAATATTTTTCAACTTTCCCAACAGGCTTATGTTCTTCAAAATAAGAATCTACTCCTCTTAATATCGTTAAAACCTCCTGCTTTTGAGCAAGGTTCAGCATGGCGACATCTCGTTTCCCTAAATCAGTCAACTTGCCTGAAGAAGACTTTTTTAAAATACCCTCTATTTTCTTAATTTCTTCAGCTACTTCCTTCAATTCATACTCTGAAATTTTTCCTGTATCTAACATTTCTTTCACTTCTTCTAACGATTTATTAAGTTCGCTTGCCATCATCGCATTGTCCTTAAGCAAAGCATTATGAACAATCTCTGCAGTCTTTGAAAACTCGTTATTTCTTTCGATTACGCCGGCCAAAAGAGGACTTAACTCTTTTTTATCCAAAGAATCTTTATTTAACTCCTTCTTTAAATAACCTTTAACTGCTGTTTCCGTAAACGAAGTAAATAACTTAATCCATCTCTGAATTTTTTCCTTTAAAACAATTTCGGGCACAAAAAATTTTCTAAGGTTTAAATCCTTTTTCGCTTCATTAAACATTGGATCATTTACAGTGTCAAAGAATTCCCGAATAATGATTTTTAATCTATCTAATTGTTTATCGGTCCCGTTATCATCATAGGAATCTATTTCTTCAATAAATACATTTCCTTTATCGACCGCAATCTTTCTTGCTGATTCCCACATCAAAACACCACTCTGTATTTTTGCAACAACATTTTGCATTTCTCCTACCGTCATTGCTACATCAAAATTAATGCGCGATTCTACATCCTTTTTAACGAGCTTCAACCCATCCCCATTTTCACCATTCATCTCCATAAAATTAATGCCATAAAGCCACAACTCATCTTCACCTTGTATCAATCGAGCGGCTGTAGCTTGTTGGTCAAATGATAATTTCGGCAACGTTGACCTGTCGACCTCTACAAGCACAGCACTATCAGAATCAAATAATTCTTGATAAATTTCCCCACCCGAAAAATACTTCCGCGGGACGATCTGCTGAGTGGCTGGATCGTAGTCTTCTTTGATGTAGTCGTAGACACCCTTCTTGAAGGATTCGATGTATTGGTCGTAAATTTTTTGATTGATGTGTTTGTCGTCGGTTTCAACGCCGGCGGTTTTGTTTTGGTCCATGTAGACTTGGCCTAACAGACTCTCGCGAAGGTTTCGCTTGTACCACGCGGCGAGGATCATG
>JAJDCA010000086.1 GCA_029261055.1 Candidatus Omnitrophota bacterium
AGTTTACCAAAATTTGCAAAGGCTACTGCCTTTCTCAGCTTATGGTAGCTTTCTCCGCGGTTCAATGCTAGCTGCACATTGCAACGTAGCGTTGGTTCATCAACATATCTGAGCAAGAAAATACTGCTGATTATATTGTCATACTCCCATAATGCGGCCTGGGTTTTGTTTTTGCGTGCATAAGCACTGAGCTTGCTTGTGATGATGCTTTGCGTAGTAGTCTTTAATGCCAGAGATACCATAATACGCTGGATTAAATCCCAATCATCAATAATTAGCTGTTTTTTTAATTGACGTATTGGTTTGAGAAGACCTTCATATTTAGTAGGATGCTTAAAACCATAAAGAGAGTTTGCAATTTTATTGGCGATATCTTTATAACGAGGGGCGAATTGATATCCAAACATGTGAAGGATTGCAAAATTTATCTCATTTGTACCATGCGTATCTGTAGAATGGATATTAGGCTGGATATCTGAGGTATTGTTGAACAAGATATCAAAAACATAATGGCTCTCATGCTCATTCGCACCAATAATTCTGGCATTGATCGGGATATGATTGGCTACGAGAGTGTATGAAACAATTCCTTTTTTGAGGCCGAAATATTTTGGTGAGTAACGTGCATTGATAGTTGCTAAACCAGTTTCAAATTTCTGACCGTCAGAGCTGGAATGCAATATACCATCAATATTATATTCGCAAAAAACTGGTAGTTTCACAATATTATTAACGATTAAATCGTTGGCCTCACGGAGAGTTTCCATTCTAATAAAATTGTTTGATGTTGATGCAAGTGCTGTATATCCAATATCAGAAATCTGTCCCATTCGCCCAAGACCCGTATTTGTACCCCAAGCAAGAATACAAGCAGCTATTGCACGTTCGTCTGTTTGTGTTTTTACATAACGATCTAAGACGTGAGTAAAGGCATTCATGAATTGGCATTGCAGATTAACAAAGTTCAGAATGCTGCTAATATTAGTCTGTTTAAAGCTGTCGAAAATAGAATGGTTAGTTTCATCTTTTTCACCTGGGTATTTAAGACTCCAGCTTTCTTTGCCACGCTTTTCCTTGATTTTGATATATTCATTTTCACCATTTGTAATTCGTTGATTAACTCTAACAATTCGCTCCTCAAGCTCTTGTTCAAGAGTGACCAAATGCTTTACTATAGGCTGCTGCAGGATTGACAAACCAGATTGTGCAATAAGATCATACTTGTTGCTCTGCCAGGTTTTTTCATCAATTAGATCATCTTCAAGGCTGCGAAATCGGATACTGTCACGACAATAGATATCTCCAGCCTCTAAACGATCGCGCAACAAACGGTATACATAAAATTCGTAACGATCCGGAATAAGCTCACGAGTACAATCTTTTGCTACCGTATATAGATATTTTTCAGCTTTATCAGTAATAAAATTTATTGGTATTTTTTTGATAGGATACTGTCCTAATGGGCGACCTTTGGAAAAAGCTGTTTTAAGAAAGTGCAGCCCATCTATAATTCCAATTTGTGTGGGCGTACCCTTGAAATTTATTGACGATAAAATTGGGCGCAAATAATGCTTATATTTCAGTCCTAAACCATCAATGTGTTCCCATTGAAAGGCAGTTTCATCGAAAGATATTATTGATGTGATATGGTTTGCAACCTTATCCAGTTTATCACGTCCAAGAATGGCGAATGCTTTTGCCCGTACATCATTAAATGGCGTCTCGTCAGGGATATTATCTGTTGTGAAAAACTTAAGTACTTTAGCCGCTTTGCGTAAATTTTGATCGGCCTCAACCTGGTATTTATAAACACTCTCCCTGGCTGATAATTTTGCGGCATCTATAAATTTTCTAACATGAAAAATGAAGCCTGCCAAAAGGTTATCAGAATGACGTTGATAACGGTGATGGATGAAACACAATAAATAGGTATAGGCAATACAAGAATCAAATCGTTTTAATCTAAAAACAGAATAATAATCTACAAGTGAAGCATAGTATTTTATACTTTCATTGGAAATTTCCAGAATTGGTAACACACGTTGTGATAACGTATAAAGCTCTTTAATCCGTTCTCCACGTTCTATTTCACGTTTGATTTCTGTAACATTGAACCCATTTGGCTCATGTTTGATAGATGTAATTTGATATATACCTGGCGCATCTTCCAAAAGAGAATTTAATGATTCAATATTAGACGGTTGAAGATGTTTGTGTAAAATTTTAGCCATGCGGTTTTGTTCATGTGTCAAAGCTTTACCAACGATATCCTGCATGGAACTATAAGAAGGAGAAACAATTCGTTCTTCTTTTAAAAAATGCAGAAGTTGACGAAAAATATAAATTGGTTTACCACAGATGATAGCTGCTTGTGAGGCTCGTTGTTTTAGTTTTTTACTGGTTTTAATGTCGCAGTTGCGATAATTGTAAAGACCAAGGATTAGACGCTGGTGTTTTAATCGAGTTTTTTGTGATATATTTAAATCTTTAACTGAAAAATCAGGGAATTTTAATTGTTTGAGATATTTGATATCCTCTTCTGCTTCGCTTGGTGTGAACAAGAAAAATAATTGACGGGCTTTAAAATAACCGAGCTGTAATAAAAAGAATATTTTGGACTTGATAGTTTGTAATTCATTAAGTTCAGTTTGTTCATTCGTAGAAAGTGTAAAATACTGTTCTCGCTCCTCCTGAGTAAAGTGTGGACGCTGGTACAAAAGATTTACTTCATTTTGATTCAAAATTTTTAAACGTTGTTTTTCTGCCATAAAATCCCTCTTTCATACTGTATCAAAAAGTACACGTTTTAATAGTACTGGAAAACACCTATCAAATATACTATCATAACTGTTTAATCAAAAACTTTCAGGAGATTTGATAGTCCATGCCCCGAATAGGTTATGCCCGTGTTAGTTCTTCAGGCCAAAGTCTGGAAATCCAGCTTGAAAAGCTGAATCGTGCCAAGTGTGACCGGATTTACCAGGAAAAGCGAAGTGGTAGCACATCTGACCGTCCTGAATTTCAGGCTTGCATAAACTACCTTCGGGAAGGGGATACACTGATTATCAGCAGACTTGACCGATTGGCCCGTTCAGTAGCTCATTTAGCTAAACTGGCCAACCGTTTCCAGAACGAGAGAATTGATCTGCTGGTGTTGGATCAAAACATTGATACCAGTACGTCAACCGGTCGGCTTATGTTCAACATGTTGGCCAGTATAGCTGAGTTTGAGAACGATCTTCGTACCGAACGACAAACCGAAGGAATAGCAAAAGCCAGAGAAAATGGTGTTCGGTTTGGTAGACCACCGAAACTGACGGATGATAAAAAGCAGGCCATCTACTCAAGGCGACAGGCAGGTGCCAGCATTGGCCAGTTGGTCAAAGAGTTCAAACTTGGGGAAGCCACCATTTACCGGGCACTGGCAGCGGTTGAGCAATCCACCACACCATCAGGTATGAAAACCACAAAGATAAACCTATGGCTTCAAGTTGAAAACAACAGCAAGTTTGTTCGGGGGAAAGGTAAGTCACGAGAGGCTATTGAAACCTTCCATCTCTCGTGCTATCACGCGAAAAAGTTGGATAAAGATGGTGGGGAATATGAACTTACTTTTCAATATGAAAATGATGAAGATTTGGAGAATCAGATTCATGCTTTGGCATCTGATATGAGCAATGAAGCTGAGATGCGTAATGGATTTATTGAATGTGATTTCACAGAGGTTGGCACCGACAGATCATGGTGAGACTCCAGCACAACATCATTTAGGAGCAAAAATCCTGGAATACCACATTTTGGGGGTTGTACAAAAATACCCAA
>JAJDCA010000087.1 GCA_029261055.1 Candidatus Omnitrophota bacterium
GAATAGCGGTAATGTGAGCGTGATTGATACTGATTCAGATAACGTTATTGACTCAGTTGATGTGGATTCTTTTCCTCAGGCAATAGCGATCAATATTGATACCAACAGGATTTATGTTGCCAGTAGTGGTATAAGAATAACCGTGATAGATGGTAATACAAACCAGATTGTTAATAATATTGATGATCTGGAGATAGTCGACTCCCGTGCATTAGCGGTAAATACCGCAACTAATCTCATTTATGTAGCAAGTAAATTGAATGATAGTGTTAGTGTTATTGATGGCGAAACTAACAAGGTTATTGAGACTATTAAAGATCTGGATAATCCTATTTCATTAACGGTTAATGATTTTACTAATCGCATTTATGTGGCAAATGAATTTGATGATACTGTTAGCGTAATAGATGGAGATACTAACCAGGTTATTGTGGCCATTAGAGTGGGCGACAACCCGGTAAGTGTAGTCGTCACTCCAGAGAACAATCTAATTTATGTTGCTAATGCCGAGGATAGATCCTTAAGCATTATAGATGGAAACAAAAATGAGGTTATTAAGACCTTATTAATTAATGTAGTTCCCACAAAGATAGAAATTAATCCCGGCACTAAGCGCATTTATGTTGTCAGTGAACAAGACGACGCTGTAAATGTAATAGAAATAGATAGTGATACTAATGAAAATGAAGATATTAATGAAGGCGAAATCGAAGATATCGATAAAAACAGCGATATTACTCTTAATGTTATTGATACTGTAAATGTAGGAGATAGCCCTAGAGCGTTAGGGGTAAACACTTCAATTAATACTATTTATGTTGCTAATTGGCAAGATAATACCGTAAGTGTTATAGATGGTGAAACAAATCAGATACTTAATACCATCAATCTGAATGTTGCAATAATTGATTCGCCGTTTAATGTCGCTGTAAATGCTGAAACCAATCGTATTTATGTTACTACTTCAAGTTTTGGAGATGTGGGAGTTATAGACGGTGAAGATAACCGTATTGTTGATACTATTAAAGTTGGGAATAATCCGCAGGGTTTGGGTGTTAACATGGCAACAAATCGTATATATGTGGCCAATAGATTTGATGATACATTAAGCGTAATAGATGGAGATATAAACCAGGTTGTTGAAACTGTAAAAATTAGTGATGCTCCAGGAGGATTAGGGGTTAATTCCGTAACTAATCGTATTTATATAGCAAATACAACTGTAGATACATTAAGTACCATAGATGGAGAAATTAACGAGTTAATTGATCTAATTACAATTGGAACCAGACCGGATGAGGTCATAGTTAATTCTAATACAAATCGTATCTATACAACAGATATAAACGGTAACGTTAGCATAATAGATGGAGAGACAAACAATATTCTTAAGACCGTTTTTATCGGTACAACAAAAGGAATAGGCATAAACAACACAACAAATATGATTTATGTAGCAAATACGTTAGACGGTTCCATCATTGTGATAGATGGCGATACAAACCAGATTATAGACACTATCTTTGCCGGCAATGATCTTGGTGGAGTGGCGGTAAATTCCTCAACTAATCGTATTTATGCGTCAAAGATCTTAGAGGGTACGGTAAATGTAATATCTGGCGAGAGAAACCAGGTTATTGCCAAGGTAAATGTTGGTGATTTACCAGGAAGCATCGCGGTAAATGACAAAACAAACATGATATATGTTGGGAATAGAAATTCGCATAATGTTACTGTTATTGAAGATGATGGAACCGATCCCCTAATAAGACCTGAAGCAGACTTTAAAGCTCGTTTAACAAGAGGGATGCAACCATTAACCGTACAGTTTACAGATTTGTCGTTTGGGGCTATTGATGAATGGCTTTGGGAGTTTGGCGATGGTGAGACCAGCACTGATCAAAATCCGGTACATGTATATACGGATGAAGGAGAATTTACAGTGACTTTAACGGTAACCGGTCCTGGCGGTTCAGATGAAGAGGAGAAGCAAGAATTAGTTGTCGTAGAAATCCCTATTATAAACGCGGAATTTAGTGGATCGCCAAAAATAGGAAAAAAACCTTTAACAGTAGTATTTACAGATCAATCACGCCCCAAAGATTTAATTGATAGCTGGTTCTGGGAGTTTGGTGATGGCGGAACCAGCACTGATCAAAACCCGGTACATGTATATACAGATCAAGGGAAATTTACAGTAACTTTAACGGTAACCGGCTCTGGCGGTTCGGATGAAGAGAAAAAGCTAGAATTAGTTATTGTAGAAATTCCTATTATAAACGCAGAATTTAGTGCGTCACCAATAATAGGAAGAAAACCACTAACAGTAGTATTTACAGATCAATCACGTCCTAAAGATTTAATTGATAGTTGGTTCTGGAATTTTGGAGACGGTAGAACCAGTAAAGAACAAAACCCAATCCATACATATAGAAGAAAAGGGGCATATACCGTAACACTAATTGTGACTAATTCATCGGGCAGTGATGCTGAAACTAAACG
>JAJDCA010000088.1 GCA_029261055.1 Candidatus Omnitrophota bacterium
AATGACATTGTTAGAGGTACAATGTCGTTAGCAGGCACTGATTATGTAGTTAGAATTGGACAAGGCACTAACAAGTATAATGTGGTGGTTGACGGATTAAAGGTATTTAATGGACGTGTTGAACAGACTTCAGTCGATGGAACTGATGGATATGTTAAAAATATTAGACAGTTTGATAATACACCAGCTTCACCACGATTAAGCACGAATTACACTGGCGAGCTTTTATAATTACGTAACAAAAGAAAAAAAATGAGAACCAAATTAAAATTATCGGCCTTGATTCCCTTATTGTTTTTGGTTGGGTGTTGGCAGACTATCTTACCAATAGCCAAACCATTAATTGTAGAGTTTCTCATAAAGCCTACGGTAAACAAAATACTATTAGATAAGCCTAAGACTGAAGAGGCGTTAAGTGATATAGCTGGAAGATTACAAAGAATCCACACAGACATAAGACCTGAGTCACTCATGTTGATTTTCCATGACGTGATCTATAAATACAACCTGACACCAGGACAGGCCTTGGCTATACAGGCATTCGGCGATTCAGTAGTCGATAAATACATTAAAGTCTATGAGCAACAGGTTGATAATCCAGACGTACAGAAACTACTTAATTTACTTTCCTCAATAGGTAGAAGTATTGATATAGTTCTTTATTCTACAGTAGCTGGTGACGACACGACAACTATACAGTTTGATAAAGTAATAGTAAAAGTCGAATGATTGATCTAGATATAGTAACAGGTCAAGAAGTTGAGGCTGTATATAAAAATAAGTATAGGGCTTTTTTCTTTAACAACCATCCTTTAGACACTCATTATTGCTTAATTAATCGTGAGGTGATGGATCGGATAAGGTATGAATACTATGAAAATTGCTTAAACGTTTTATCATTTTCAGGACTAACAGAAGAAGAAGCTGTAAAACACGCAACAAACTATTATGATTGTGACGATCATGGAAGAGGTTTCGTTTCTTACGTGATTGATAGAAATAGTCTATGGATGCGAAAGAAGATTAAGGAAAGTAAGTTAGAGACTGGTTATGGTGTTGCGATAGGAAATATAGCTTACAGAAGAAATAATGACAGACATAGGGGTCACTACATTTGCTCACATATTTATAGAGACTCGAACGGATACTTGGCAGAAAGACCATTTGAGGCAAACTACCAATGGAAAGATAAACCATTAGAACTACTAGAAAATGCAAACATACATATTATTATTTAGTTTACTATATCTTCTACTAACAGGATGTAATACAAAGGATGAGAGTCTACAGCCTCTAAATGACAACGATTACCAATATGTTAGATAGTTTAAATTTGTTAATGGCCACTAATTTGTTATCCGATAAAGAATTAGAGAATTTCGATAAAATAGGTACTGGGTTAATCCTAGTTGTTTTACTCAGGATAGTCTTTGAGTTTATCACTAAAATCTTAGAAAGGAGAGACACAGAAAAAATAACTAAAAAGGCAACATCTAGTCCGCCGTTCAACACAATGGCCATGAATATTACAGAGTTAGAAAAGAGAACTCAAACCATGAGCGACACATTAGAAAAAATTTCAAACAGTATTAATGATATGAAAGATAGTGAAAAGGAGTTCTATAAATGGAAATTCCCAGCATTACTTGAAAAAACAGAAAAGTTGATTAATCTTATAGACAAGGAATAAAATGTATACGTTGATTATAATATTTTTTTTAACAATAGTGTGTAGTTATTATATACTTAGATGCACTGGATAACATTTGTGTCTTTCCCTATATTCTCTAGCATCTTCTATAGAATCATGGAATTGAGCGTAATGATCGGTTGAATCTATAGTTAAAGTATTTCCAGTGTTAATTCCCTTAACTATAATAGTCCAAGAACGACGTTTATCCTTCACTGGAAGAGCTTTTATTACCTCACCTATATAAAGTGTCGCTCCAGGATTTGCAAGGCATCCTACGACATCATCTACATTCGGGTAAAAAGTAGCATGCTTACCTACTAGATTATTCATTATCTATATCTCACATTTTCCATAGCTCTCTCTTAAGTTCACTATCCATTTTTCTCTAATAATTCAGGGTTTTCATATATGTTTCCGACAATTGATATTATAGAACAAAAAGATTTACAGATGATATCTCCCCCAAGCATAAACCTGTACCCATGCTCTTCTGATACGGTCACAGGAATGGGTTCACCAAAATTCATCCATATCACCAAATCACCTACATAAATCTCTTTACCGTTATTATCCGACAATCCAACATATTGCATGACCTCAAAACAATCCGTGTATTCGTCACCTACCCCTAATGGTATAGCTTCTAGGATATTTTGTGCATCATAATCCCAATCTAACATTACCTTATTCTCTTTATCCCATGCTCTGAATTTAATTTCCATTTTATACCTTATTCTTTATTTTGTTAATTATTTCTTCTAAAAAATATATCCTAGCAGCTTCTACATGCTTACACCTAGTTCTTAACTTATTTATTACTACACCCTTTTTTGTTTTAATATAATACCCTTGAGGATTATTTGTCCTTCTAAGCATCGGCCAGCAGTTGATTCTAAAGTCAGGACAAGCACACTCTCCATTGCCTTGATTGTATAATAAATCAACCAAGTAGTAAGAATCTAACTTATCAGAACTAAAAACCTTATATCGACCATTTTCATAATGTATCACTTTGAGATTATAAAGGCTGTCCATTATTCCTTATTATCTATTTGTAGCTCTTCGATTTTCTTTTTATACTTATCTTCCTCTTCTGCCATCTGTATACTCATTTTCATATTTCTAGCCGCTCCCTTATTAGCATCTCTCAATAACCTCCTAAGTCGATCGATCTCTTTATCAGCTTCATATTTAAGATAAACTTCCGTATAGAGTTCTTTGGATAAATCATGTACTTTATACGTCTTGATTTTTATTTCCTTACTCATTTTTCTTCGATATTATTTTTGCAACTCCAACATACATAACTACTTTTTGGGCCGATATAGGTTTTATTACAAATACAGCAATTATTTTGATACGCCCCATTTTCTAGTTTCTGTATGTCTGCTGGCCAGTCTTTAAGGTTGGATTTATCTACCTCCTTTAATTTCTTATAAGATCCATGAAATTCTTCCATGCGTTTTGTTAATTGTATAACATGCTTACTATCCTCAACTAAATCTTTAATCTTATCGACCAGTTGATCCTGCATAAGTTTACAGTGCGGATCACCAACTGCGTTTCTTATTTCATATAAGACATTTAACCCATTTACTTGTTTTTTTTCATTCTCCAACGAGACTCCCTTTTCAAACGCTTGATTCAAGTGCTCATAAATAAAATCTTCCAAAGATGTTTGTTTAATATCAGAACACCACTCTTCCGCCAGTTCCTTGCATTTCTTTTTAGTGTAATATTTTCTACTCATCTATCTTCTTTCTTCATTTTTTGTTTATAATCTTGCATCATCATCTGGCGTTTAATTTCCATTAAGTGCCTTATTTTTTTTAATACCTCTTCACCTGTTAACTTTAAGTTGTCATCACCGACAGCTGCCCAAATCTTCATAATGAAAAGCTCTTGTTCTCTAATGTTGATTTCTATAGATTTTAATCTTTTTATTTCTTTAATTATTTCATTATCCGATTTTTGCCACTTTGATGGTGATAATAATATATGATTTAGATTTTTAATTAAAATTTCATAATCCGTCATAACCTTAATTTCCCATAGATATAATTCGTTACTCATTTCCCAAAAACCTCTGTTAATCCATTAGCAATAATATTACACGTTAGATTTAGTTTTTCGTATTTTACTTTCACTGAGCCTCCAGGTTGAAATGTTGTAAAAGAGATTTCTCTGCATTTAGTGCAAGTTTCCCATCGTTAGAATTAGTAGTTATTTCGTTTTCAATAGTTCTTTTTGCGTGCATAACTGTTCCATGATTTCTACATCCTATCATGTCACCAACTTCTTGAAGTGATAAATTTGTATATTTTCGGATTAGCCACATTGTCGTTTGCCTTCTTATGGATATATGGTGTGTTCTTTTTTTACTTATTATTCCACCCTTATTAAGAAGAAAATAACTTTCGCAAAAACTAAATATCATCTTGGCTGTCTCTTTAGAATTTACGGCCTCTCTATCTACCCAGTTTTTTTCGTGGAATATTCTTTTTATTTCTTCCAGTGTATCTATCGTTAGTCTTATTTTATGATTTGAAGTTCCTATTCTATATCGTTCATCTCTAGTAAAACTTTCATTTTCTATTTTATCACTAATGAAGTCATTTAAGGCTTTCAATTGCTGAATTGTCTCAAATATCAATCCAATGTTCATTTTTTCATTTTTCATATTTTGGTTTGTTGCTATCATAATTATTTCCCTCCTTTATTTAATTAAAATGGTTCATTATCATTTGTGTTTTTCATTGTCTTCTCGTATTCTATAATTCCTTTACTTAAAGAAGTATCTCCAACATTAGAGAACAATCTCGCGTGTTGATGAAAATCAACCTGAAGTCTAGGTTTCCCAAAGTTACAGTGTTTCTGTTTATCCATATTAATATAACCTCTAGGTTGCTGTCCTTCTTTAACATTATTCCTGTTCATTATCATCACGTCATAAGCAATTACAGGAATTCTTTTACCACCCATCATATCATTCATAGTTCTGTAACCATTCTCATTTACGGCTGTTGGATTGATATGATGTATAAGCATTACGCTTGCGTTTGTCTCTTTCGCAAAAATCTTTAATTCTTCGGTAATATCTTCTTGTCTTTCATAGTCCTTTTTTTGAGCTAACCAACCAAGGCCGTCGATCAGAATAGTCTTAACATTATCTCTTTTTATTAGATAATTCAGATCATTCTTCATATCGTTAATATTCTTTATACTTCTATCTTTACCTACAAATTTAATTCTATCATCTAACCATTTCTCGCAATAAATGCTTTCATCTAAATTCGTAGGCTTATGTCCCAATAACTGATTATAGATATATGAGGCCATTTCAAAGTCGGGTTGATCCAAAGACACCATAGCACATTGTTTTCCTGAAATTAGTTCAGATAAAAGCATTTGATTAGCCATTTCTGTTTTACCGTGATGCGTTTCGCCTGTAATTATAATTAAATGACCTGGTTTTATTGAAAACCTGAAATTTTTGAGAAAGAAATTATCGTTTCTATCTTGATAATCTTTTGATGTATTAAATTCGTGAATCTTTTCTCGTAGGTCAGTAAAAGTAATAATTGTTTTAGGTCGGAAATCTTTTTTGTTATTGAGTAACTCTATAGTCTTTTCATTACTCCACCCTTCTTTCATGTGACACTCGTTAATGTCATTGTATTTCTTATCTACTAAGAGTCTATAGCAACGATCCATTCCCAGCCTTTTAGCGATCGACTCGGCACACTTATCGCCGGCATTATCATTGTCTGTTAATATATAAATATTCAACATGCACTGTAAACTATCCCAATCATTAGTTATCCACTTCAAATCTTGCACACCATTTGGCATACATAATACAGGGATGCTTTCACAGAACATGGCTAAAGTTAACATGTCCTTTTCTCCTTCAACTATTATTATACTAGTAGCTGTATCAGTAACTATATTCCAACCGAACAAAGTAGAGTATGGAGTAGATGATCCATTATACTCTTTTTTCCCATCAACTAAATTTAGTCCCTCCGCTTTTATTCTTACTAGTTCTTTGTCTCTAGTTTTAAAAGGAAAAGCTACAAAATGCTCATTCTTTGATCTATTAATAGCATCCTTATCGGTAAAAAGTCTAATACCATACTTCCTTAAAACATCATCAGATATTTTTCTGTCCTTAAATTTTTGATGCCATTCACTACCACTTAATGATCCCAATCCCTTTTGAGGAATCTTTTTAGGTTTAACCGATAAACTCTCATGTGTTAAACCAAGGAATTGACAAGCTTCAGACATTACAGATGCGTCTCCATTACGTCCACCTATAGGAATGCTCCTGTTTTTTGCCCAAAGCTCTATAACGTCAAATCCATCACCCTGTTCAGCAAAATCATTACACACACCCCTATTACTTCCATTCAGTTTTATACTCATAGATTTGCCAGGAGCACCGTGAACATCACCGATCAAGTAAGCACCGTTTTTTGTGGTACCTCCAGGGAGTAAATGTCTACACACTTCTTCTAGTCTATTATTTAATAAATCCTTCACTTCTTTAATATTGGGTGATGCCATAATTTATAAATTCAATGCGTTTTCTATCGCTTTAATTGCTTCATGTCCGAGAACTATAGCACGCTTACCATCAACAACTATCTCCACAAGAAAATGACTACTGCCTTCCTCTGATAATGGTTCGACGGAATTAATACTAATAGTATACTAAGCCCGATCTGGTCTTCTATGAGCATCTATTTTATTTATTGATCTCATAATTCTAATTCTCCTATCTTTTTATACATTATATATTTTGTTGTTCCTTCGTCATAATTCTGTTCAGAATGAACCATTAATCCATCATTTTTGTCATCTTCAAAGAATCCATAATTCTTATAAAACTCTTTTAATTTCACCCTATTCTCATCTCTCTTCTTTTCTTCAGCTTCAGAAAATTTCTTGTATTGTTCTTCACTTTTTTTCTCTTCTTCTTCTTCTTCTTCCTCTTTTATTATTTTGCTTTCTTTATCTTTTCTTAAAACTTCATCCTTCTTTTCTTGCTCCAGCTTCGCTTTCTCTCTCTCTAGTTCTTCACGATCTATTCTAAGTTGCTTTTCTCGTAATTGATTATAATCTGCCTTACATCCGTTAAAATAAGACTGAAACTCTATATTGCTCATTTTCAGCAAATCTTCATCGAGTCTAAGATATTTGTCTCTACCTATATTTTCTAGTTTAGCCTTTCTATCTGGAAGTGACTCCAATCTCTCCTTTCTGATTTTATGTTCTTCAACATCCTTCTCTATTTTTTTTAATCTAACTTCTTCAGGTTCTATAATTTCTATAAGCTCCTTTTCGTAAGCTATAATATCTTTCTGATATTTTATAGCTTTTTCTCTAGCTCTCTTACCTACTTTTTTAATAGCAGTCCTTGTCTTAGATAGCTTAATCCTTGTATTATAAACTTCTGTTAGCTCATTTTCCTTGCACGCTTCTATATTTAAGGTAAGTTTCTTTGTTTCCTCTACAACCTTTCTTAGATCGTCTTTATTTGTATCAAAGATAGCTGGTTTAAATTCCATACTATCATCTAATTCTTTTATTTCTTTATTCATTTACTTTTTACTCTTTTTACTAATTTCTTCTAATTGATTGTCCGCGGGATATGTATAAGTTTCCTTGCTTTTGGTTCGATAACATTAGATTTCTTTCAGCTTTTAGTGCCCCTACTCACCTACTCCTTCTAATGTCCTCGGTTTCTGCCGAATTCTCAATCTTATCCTCCAGCAAACCACCTACGATTATATTTCGGATGCCTCCTACTTTATATGTAAAATGGCCATTCATACCCCTCGGACAATCAATTATATTGTTACTTGTTACTCTTTTAGACCAATCATATCTTCAATTTCAGCCTTAATAGGCCTGCTTAATTTGTAATTATCATAAATATATCCCCAACATTCTTTACCAGTTTTATCCCCTTGAATCATAATCTTAATAGCACTCCAATCTTCTGTCTGATTACCAGTTTTTCTATCTTCTTTATTTAACCAAGGAAGATCGTCTTTCTTTTTGAAGGTCTTTTTAGAACTATAAGAACTACTGTTAGATGACCTAGTTATAGGTTCACTAGCATCTTTATCTGGATCATCCCCTGTAATAAGTAGGAATGATTGTCGCAATACATACTTTAAAGCACCTGTAGCAGCCTTGTATGCGTCTTTATCGGTAGAATCCACCCCTTCACCTACTGCACAAATTTCTATCGAAGTCTCAGAATATACGTGAATAAACCTAAAAGTATATTTAGCCACTAACTTAGAATGTGATGAAACTTTATTCTCTCCTTTGTAAGTCTTAGTTGTCTCATAAATAGTAGACTCTATATTATCAATCCCTGAACAATAGGTAACAATACCAGCTTCAACCATTAATGGCCTTACGGCATTAAGCAAATCTGTCTCAGATGCATAGCTATATTGTGCAAAACTGGAATCAATTTCTCCTGTATTAATTACCTTTTGCAACTTATTGTAAACATGAAGCATTGCTTCGTATATATTTTTTATATCTTCACTCATTTTATTTTATTTTTGGTAGTTCTAATGCCTTATATGTCATATCGACTGTTTTTTCTAATAGTTGTTTTTCCGACAAATGATTCTGTATATCTTCTCTTTCTAATTTTTTTTGTTCTTCTATTATTTGTTGTTTTTTGAAAAAATCTTCTTCTTCCATTTCAAAAACAGCTTCATCTATCCAGTTAAACAGCTCTTCTTTTTCTTCAAAGTCAGGTGAAGTGTAATTATCTCTTTCAAATTTAACTGAATAAACGTTTCCTGCTTCTTTCTGCTCAGACCAATGAAGCCCTTCTTCCGATGGATGAATCTTAAAACACACTGAAGATTCAAACAAATACCCAGATATTGACTCTCTGTGATTACCATCTTTATCTATCCAGCGTTTTGCTCCTGGAATTAATTCGTGATCTATTATTTTTATTTCTTTCATAATTCTTGAGTTTCAATTTTAATTGGTTAATTTAATTCTCTTGGAAGCTACAAGCATTGTAATAGCTTCTACCGCATCAGCAACTAATTTTATAGCTCTATCTGCGTGCCTTTTATCGGCAACCTTACCCAGTTTACCCTTCTTACCCATGCCCGCATAATACCCTAAAAATTAACTACGTCAAGGGGCAGAATTAAAAAATAATAAAATAATTTGATTTAAAGACATACTGTGTTAATATCTTTTAATTGTAATATTGGAATGATCGGGTAAATTGAGTTTCTTTATTTTTTATTTGATTACTTTTTTCATAAGAGTGATTCATGTGATTGGTTAAGGACTGTCTTATTTACCCGAGACAGTCCTTTTTTTTAAACAATTATAACCAATTAAATTATGAGTCAAACAGGATTAGAATACCACAAAAATTGCTATAAAACATATGATGAATGGCAGCGAGACACTAGCTTTCATGTCATTAATGGCGAAAAAGCCCACAAATGGGATAATGATGGAGTTGCTTTATTCTCTAACAATCAAGTGGAACATGACCTAGAGGATGTATGTGACTGGTCTGCTTCATATTTATAAAATTATGAAGAATAGAATGAAAATATACCTTGATAGATTAATATTATTGTTGGTTGGATTCTTGATAGTAAATCAGGCAATTGTTACAGGTGAGTTTCTTTTCTATATTTTAATTAAAACAATATTTCACTTTATTAGTTTATGAAGAATAGAATGAACATAGAAGACTTGCCTATTAAATACCAAGAGCAAGTATCTAAAAAACTTTATCCACAGAAGTCTGAGGAGTTTCTAGGTAAATTATACGAGCATATCAAAGACAATATTATCATATCTATAGAGCCTATGGGAAAGCCTCGAATGACTCAAAGGGATAAATGGAAGGGTAGACCTGTAGTTAAGCGATACCACGCCTTTAAGGACAGAATAAGAGATATTATACCGTCTATCCCTAAAGACACACAGTGGCTCAACTGGACATCTTACAGCACAATGCCTAAGTCATGGTCGAAAAAGAAAAAAGAAGAGCATAAGGGGCAATTAAGACTTTCCAGACCAGATAGGGATAATATAGATAAAGCTATACTCGATGCTCTATTTAAAGAAGACTCTCACGTTGCCGCTGGATTAATAATAAAACGCTGGGACGACGGATATGGAGCTAGAATAGAATTTAATTTCAAAAAACATGAATTCTGAAATTAAACTACTAATGCCAACAAAAGAACTTGGAAGCGACTAAAATTTTTAATAAATCCAAAATCAATTAACAATCAAATATAAATAATATGAGTAATGAAGATGAAAATAGAGGACTTCCAGAAGTAGGTGGAAGAAAGTGTTGTTGCACCAACAAAGAGCTAGAAATGAGATTAAGGTTCTATATAAAACTAGAACTAGAAAAGCTATCTCCAGATAATGCGTTAATAGCTTTATTGTCTGATGCAGTGAGAAATACTAGAAACTTCTCTGATCGAATAGACAACAAACCTTATGACAAATGGGATGGAAAAACCTATACAAGAAACTAAAAACCAAGACCTCTACTGGTAAATGGTTGAAATGGTATAAACTTAAAAAACTTTGTAGGAGTAAAATTAATGAAGACTGAGAAACAAAAATTTCTAGATTATGTAGAAGACCAGATAATAAATACTGGTCTTATTGATATTAAATTCGTTATGAGAAATGACTTCGAGGAAGTAAAGACTTATGGAACAGCAGAAGAGTTCTATGCTGAAGCTAACAGAATATTGGCAGCTCCAACCCTACCAGATACAGATTTTTTTTAACATGAATATAAATCAATTGAAGAAATTTAAATACTGTGTTAATATTAATTGAACGACTGAAACTGTGAATACAATTTAGGTCATGGCTTTTCGTATAAATATAAGTAGTGTATGGGAGTTTATGTCACTACACTCCGTTTAGGACATATGCTACTTATAACATTAATAATTATGAAACAATTTGAATTACTTAATTTATGTAATACTTTAAAGCCAAACCATTGGATTATCCTTTCCTATGAAGATATAGCAGAAGCTGCGATGGGAGAGGTTGGTAGTCATATATTCAATAATTTTAGATTAGAAGATTTAAATGAATTTATTTCTAAGATTGAAAAAAATTGGGGTATTGAGGTTAGAAACTTTTACGAAGCAAAAGAATATAGGCTTTTTAAGCCACCGTCCAAAGTGTTCCGCGAGAGGTGAAAGTCCTAAGCTGCGACTTTTAACAATAATAATAATTAACACTAATAATAAAAATCATGGAATTGAAAACTATAAACAAACTATACTTGGAGTTGTCGCAAATTTCGACTGCTAAAACTAAAAGGGAACTAGAACTAGAGTTTGGTATTGGAGAAATTAGATCGTGTGCAGTAAAACTTTCAAAAAAAATGGATGGTTTTATGTCTCATAAGAAAATATGTGACATTACTTTGATAATAAAAGAAATTAATGATTTATCGAACGACTTGCTTCCTTAATAAATTTCTTAAAAAACTACTTGCATTATTATTTTTCTATGCGACTATACCAACAATGATTTATTGGAACCATCAATAATCCAAAAAATTTATCTATAGTATAACTTACAGAAATGTAATTATACGATTTTTAGCCTTAGAGATGGTTCCTCTAGGGCTTTATTTTTGTCCTAGTATTGTTCTTTGTAGTATATATGGAGAAAGTATCTTTTACAGATATGCTTGATCGGCTTATGCTGAATTGATTCTACCATTGTATTGATACGGTAAATATACTAATGGTTTTCAATGCTCTTGTTAAAGGTCAAGAGCTAGAAAGAACTCCACCCGTTAATATATACTACATAGAGCAATATTGAATCAGGGACAGTTTAATCTTCACGATGGTTTGAAGAAATCGTAGTTATTATATTTATATTATAATAGGAAAGTCCTGAACTACAGGCA
Source organism: Candidatus Omnitrophota bacterium (assembly GCA_029261055.1). Classification (GTDB taxonomy): domain Bacteria; phylum Omnitrophota; class Gorgyraeia; order Zapsychrales; family Zapsychraceae; genus JAJDCA01. The sequence continues at coordinate 11,673 of JAJDCA010000088.1, forward strand.
GGCTGCCAACTCTCCAAGCCTGGGAGTAAGCAAAGACGATATACAAGGGGCAAACTAGGGAAACTATCTATTATAATGAAACGTGCAGAGTAGATTTATTTGAAAGGTCTAGTATAGTAGCATCAGAGTTTATGACTCTGGGATATAGTGGGGTGTAGGATCTCATTAAGAGTTGTCTATGTCTCAACCAAGGGGCAAGTAATTTAAAGAAGTGATATAATAAAGTAAATAACTAAAAGGAAGAAAGAAAATGGAAGAAAAACTAAAATTCGGGGAAGCCCTCGAAGCACTAAAAGATGGGAAGCGCGTACAGCGTGAAGGATGGAACGGAAAGAATATGTTTCTTTTCATATTACCAGCAGGTAAAGTTCCAAAAACAGCAATACATGATGAAAAACTAAGGCAAGTCATAGACGCTGAAGTTCAAGGTGATACATTCGATGCTCTTGGAAGTATACGTATGTTCACAGCAGACAAAAAGGTCTTGACTGGTTGGCTAGCTTCACAGACAGACATGCTGTCGGAAGACTGGATAATCATGTAGTAAACAATGTAGCTAGATGAACTAAAAAATCATCTAGCTATTTCTAGGGGCAAAGTTTAATTAACAATAAAGAAAAGTGAAAAAGATGAAATATGATATAGAAATGAGAAGAGTTAAAGTATTTAAGCAGGACAGGGTTAAGGCAGACAAGTATCACCGCTATATAAAAGTTTCAGACGGAGAGGCTTATTTCCATAAATGGGGGATAGATTACACAGAGCTGAACGACGGAGTTGGCTCATGTTCTGCCGCCATCATAGAGAGGGATGACGGCAGAATAGAGCTTATTTATCCCGACAATATACAGTTTATTAAAAAATCAACAATTCTACCGACAGAAGAAAAGGAATGCGACGATCAACCATTTGATATATTTAGAAGAGAGATAGATAAGCAAATAAAATCGTTAGAAGGTTTTATGACAAGATCAGAAAGAAAAGGTGATCAAACAATTGAAGCACTAAAAAACCTGAAATTTGCTGTAGAAAGAACAGTTGATGAAATAAATAATCAAAATATAAATAATAGTGAAGACTAAATTAGATACAGAAAGAGGAACATTAAAGATGGGAGAACCTCAAGAAATTTATAAACAGGCTAATCCTGTTTTAGTTCTTAATAAGGGATAAGTGGGTTATGTCAAGACCATTGGGATGCCATAGCATTTGCTATGCCTTGAAAAGTTTTTGCTCTAACTTTAGGATCACGACTAAAAGCATCAGTGTAATATCTCTTTTTCTGTCTTTTAGTATTATCTATACTAATAGGGGCCGGTCTATCGCAGTGTGTTTTTTTCTCAAATAATGTATCTTCTTTGTAATGCTCTAATAAAGGTAAGTTTTTCAACCACAACCAGGTTGTCTTTAATTCCATATCTCCAAAATAATATGGTTGAATTTCTTGACTGTATTTAGCTATTACTGGACTAGCACAACTTTTGGGATTCTCTAAGCATATTTTATTAATCGGGGCTTCCCATAATATCCTAAAAAACTCCAGGGCATCTAATCTTTTCTTTATTCTACCTGGATTGTTCCACGAACTAGTGCCGGCGTAAGATATATAAGTACAAGGTGGGTGGCCAATCATTAAATCCCACCCATTATTTAGTACATCAATAACATTTCCCTTATAATGCTTACCTGGACTTTCAGTTGCCAGAATATCGCAAGACATGGCATCATGCCCTTTTTTTGTGAATGCATCCCGAACAACTCCACTATATTCACACGCCACTAATACTTTCATAATTAATTATTTTTTAAAAAAGGTTTTTTTGTAAAGTTTTGCACATTCATAACCATTTTTGATTATCTCAAAATTGAGCGTGTCTCGACTAGTTTCGATCACTTCACTCGAGTTATAAAAGAATTCTTCCCATTGTTCCCAACCTCTTTTTTCACACCCGATTGATAGTGACTCTGAAGAAATTTTGAAAGGCCATTTCGCATAAAACGAATCGATAATCACTTTGACGCTCAATTTACCACCTACTTTCAATTCATCCTCGACGCTCAAATCACCCTCGACGCTCAAATCACCCTCGACTTCCAAATCACCACCTACGATCAAATCACCACCTACTTTCAATTCATCCTCGATGCTCAAATCACCCTCGACGCTCAAATTACACTCGACCATCAAATCATCCTCGACTATCAAATGACCATCTACTCTCAAATAACCACCGACGCTCAAACAACCCTCGACCATCAAAAAACCCTCGACTATCAAATCACCCTCGACGCTCAAATCACCCTGGACTTCCAAATCACCCTCGACTCTCAAATATTTATTTAATTCGATACGTAAATCTTCTGTAAAAGAAAATTTATTTAATTTAAAATAACAACCCTGATCTTTAATATATTCACTATTTTTATTTATTTTCATAATACTTCTAATCTCGCCATTAACACTTTAGTTTTATTCGTAAATTTATAATTACTTAGGATATTAAGTTCCAGGTAACCTTTATCTTTCATGGCTTTAAGATGACCGAAACTAGCAGAATGAGAGGAATGCCCAAATTCTTTACTGATCATTCTTAAAGTCGGTATCTGCTGTTCAGTTGCAAAAAACTTAAACATATATATTAATATTTCTTTCTGTTTGTCTGTTAATTCTTTCATAATTTTACCCTTCTTTTATTTGTTGATATAATAGCCCTGATCTCCTACGACTCTCTGATCTCCTACGATTTTCTGATATCCTTTGACTCTCTGATCTCCTTTGACTATCTGATATCCTTCGACTATCTGATCTCCTTTGACTATCTGATTTCCTTCGACTCTTTGATATTGTTTGACTATCTGATATCCTTCGACTCTCTGATTTCCTTCGACAATCTGATTTCCTTCGACTATCTGGTTTCCTACGACAATCTGATCTCCTTCGACTCTTTGATATTGTTTGACTATCTGATCTCCTTCGACTCTCTGATCTCCTACGACTATCTGATATCCTTCGACAATCTGATTTCCTTCGACTATCTGATATCCTTCGACTCTCTGATTTCCTTCGACTATCTGATTTCCTTCGACTATCTGATATCCTACGATTTTCTGATATCCTTTGACTCTCTGATCTCCTTTGACAATCTGATATCCTTCGACTATCTGATCTCCTTTGACTATCTGGTTTCCTTCGACTCTCTGATTTCCTTCGACTCTTTGATCTCCTTTGACAATCTGATATCCTTCGACTATCTGATCTCCTTCGACTATCTGATATCCTTTGACTATCTGATCTCCTACGACTCTTTGATCTCCTACGACAATCTGATTTCCTTCGACTCTCTGATTTCCTTCGACAATCTGATTTCCTTTGACTATCTGATCTCCTTCGACTCTCTGATTTCCTTCGATTTTCTGATCTCCTACGACTCTCTGATATCCTTCGACTATCTGATTTCCTTCGACTCTTTGATCTCCTACGACAATCTGATATCCTACGACTCTCTGATCTCCTACGACTAAGACAGTTTTATCTAAATTAATAATCAAATTACCATCAAAATTGTTCCTCGTTAAAAGATAGTAGTAGCCTTTATCTACCACATAATCACTTTTTTTATCTATTTTATAAGTTTTCATATTCTTGTTTTCCATAATTTACCCTTTCTTTTAATTGTTTATCTTTTAAATGTAACTGTCTTTCTGTTTCTTTTTTTATTATATCAAGAAACTCATATTCACTATAATTGTTTAATCTGGTAATCAGATTTTTCATAGCAACCTTACGGATTTCATCAATCGAGCAATATAGTCCACTGTTCATTTCCACGATTTTAAATTTACCATCTTCTTTAAAGATACCTAATTGTATGTTTTTTAAAAACTCATCTTCAGCGTAAAGCTCTATATCACTTCCAATTACCCAGATAAACTTTTGTTTCAATTCGTTATTCGATTTTTCTAATTTACTAACTCGAAGCGAAATCTTATTCCTTTTAATTATATAATTATTTATATTCATTATTTTTATATTTTCTGATTTTAATGTGCAACTTTTGGTGAATCATACATAATTTTACCCTTCTTTTATTTTTTAATATTATAGCCTTGATGTCCTTTGACTATCTGATATCCTTCGACTCTCTGATCTCCTACGACTCTCTGATATCCTTTGACTCTCTGATTTCCTTCGACAATCTGATATCCTTCGATTCTCTGATTTCCTTCGACTCTCTGATCTCCTTTGACTCTCTGATCTCCTTCGATTTTCTGATCTCCTACGACTCTTTGATCTCCTACGACAATCTGATATCCTACGACTCTCTGATCTCCTTCGACTAAGACAGTTTTATCTAAATCAATAATCAAATTACCATCAAAATTGTTCCTCGTTAAAAGATAGTAGTAGCCTTTATCTACCGCATATTCACTGTTTTTATCTATTTTATAAGTTTTCATATTCTTGGATTCACTCATCTTTTTTATATTTATTTGTTAATATTTAATAATTAGTAAATTCTACAGTTGTTTTTATGCCAGGGAGCTTAAAATGACGACGATAACGCACGCTAAAAGCTCTTTCTATTGCATACCACCCATAATCTAACAGTCTAACATCATTGCAGCCTTCATCGATCAATTTGCTCATTCCATTAATAGCATTTTCCACTCCATAAGCTTTACCCTTATTTACCCATTTCCCATCTATTTTCACTAATAGATAATATAATTTATTTTCCTTCATATTTACCCTTTTCTTTATTGTTAATTGTTATTGTTAATTTTAACTTTGACTACCAACCTCCCCCATCGACGTACAAATCCCCATAGACGATCAAATCATCATCGACGTACAAATCCCCATAGACGGTCAAATCCCCTTTGACTCTCAAATCCCCATCGACATCCAAATCACTATCGACGTACAAATCCCCATAGACATCCAAATTACCTTCAACGTACAAATCCTCGTTGACTAACAAAGTCTTAGATAAGTCTAAGGTCAAATCACCATCGAAGCTAAATTTCGTAAGAACGTAATGAATTCCCTTGTCTTCCATGTATTTACTATTTTTGTCTATTTTCATAATTTTACCCTTTCTTATTTGTTAATATTATAGCACTGATTTTAGTTCGTGGTTAGTTGATTTAAATAAAACCGTTTTCTTGGAAGCTGTATAATTTATCTTGTCTGGATTCGTCCCCAATTATTAAGTGGTCGAATAATTCTATATTTAAAATTTTCGCGGCATCTCTTATGTTCTTTGTAAATTTTATATCGTTTGCACTTGGAGTTGGATCCCCGCTTGGGTGATTATGGGATATTATTAATCCAGCGGCGTTTGCTACAATGGCTGCTCTAAAAATTTCTGATGGATCGGCTAATGTTGAATTTTTTGTACCTAAGCTCACCATGGTTTGGCCTAAAATATTTAATTTATTATCTAGCAAAATAATTCGCATTTGCTCTTGTATTGGATATTCCTCAAAAAATGGTTTAATATAATTGTATATTTTGTTGGAATCATTAGCATTTATGTTGGAATCTTCACTAACGAGTTTATACTCTATTTTTAGTTCGTATATTTTCATTTTTTATCGGTTTGTGGTTAAGCCGTGTCGGTTTTTTTCATCTTCAATCGCCATTTTCAATTCCAAATTTACTTCATTTATGGCATTTTCCAGCGATTCATTGACTAGAGAATAATGACGTTGACCTATTAGCCTCCGTAACTCCAGCGATAGCATGTGTGCTGTATCTGTCACTGCGCCGTAAGAGTATGATCCATGTCCAATTTGTTTTGCAGTTACTTCACTGTATTTCATAATTTCCCCTTTCTTTGTGGTTAATATTTACCTTGAGAGATAAAGAATTTAAGCCATCTGGCAAAAAAACTTGAAATCGGTCTTCTGCATCATCTACCTGTAGAACAATTTCCGCGTTCCCAGGTGGATAGTCTTTTGGAGATTTTAATATTATAAAACTTCCTCCCATTTGTGCAATCGGCACAACACAATCCGCTAAAACAAGTTCCATATTCACTTTTGCTGAATGATTAGACTGTAAACTTGTTAGTTTATCCATTATTATTTGTGTTTCGTGGTTAAATCTTTGATTTTTTCAATTGAAATGTCGTTGTTGGCAAAATCATATCCTTTGCCTGTTTCGCTTATTTTTTCTGCAGATATTCCAGCTTCTGCGAGCTCTTTCGCTCTTTCGCCATCCCATACTCTGGCATCAAGATAATCTTGACATTCCTCAGGTGTTGCCCATTCCCAGAGATTCAGGGAATCTTCAATTCTGTCTATTCCACCTGTTGCGAAGTCACCAGCCATTTTTAATATTACTCTTTTTTCTGCTGTTTGATTATTCATTATTTTTCCTTTCTCGTAAATACCGCAATTACCCGCGTCGCGCGGGATTAATAATTGTTTCAGGGTACCCGGCAAGTCCGGGTACGAGGAACAATTACAATGTTTCCCACAATGCAAATTGTTTTGACGCGTGGGTTAAGTCGATTTGTAGGGTTTTCTGGATTGAGTCATTCAAAAATGACTCATAATCCCACAAAAACCCCCTGAAGCATACGAGACCTGGTCGGTCTCCTGCATTTATTCCTTTTCCGTAGCTCTTGCCACGGAAATCTACAGATTCCCGCGCTTATGTATAGCGATAATCCGCTTTTTTATGGATTTATATTCTGCTAATTTCATTGATTTATTCATAATTTTACCCTTTCTTTTATTTGTTAATTTATGTTAAAAAAGATACAACCACACACTACAAAGTACCCGATTATATATAGTGCAATTAGTAATCTGTAAGCTATATCCATGTTTGGTTAGTTGTTAATTTTTAGTCAGTAAAGGTTACACGATAGCCGTCTGCACAATCCCAATTTTTACCTCTCGCAATCCAAGTATTTTTGTCATTATAATCAAACAGTTTTGCATTTGCTTTTTGAAACCGTCTAAGTGTTTTTGGCGAGACTTGAACAGACTGCAACGTGTTTGTGAAATACAATGTTTTGCCCTGCTTGAGCAATTCGTAATACTTCTCAACTCGTTGTTTTGGTGTTACTTTCATTATTTACCCTTTCTTTTGATTGTTAATAATTCAAAATATCCATTGCGATATATTGGTCTTTATCCATTGCGATATTCGATATATAATGTCCCATGCCCTGAATGTAATTATACTCCAATTCAGGGTTCAATTTTTTGACCCCTAGCTTTTCGATTATTATATCGAAGCATTTTCCCGGCCCATATTTACAAGGGCAAGTTGTCGATCCTATCTCCTTTAGCGACTTATCTTCTTCGATATTGAAATGAACTGCTTGGTAATACTTTGTATTAATATTTTTCATTATTATTCATTTTATTTGTGGTTAGTGGTTAATTCAGATATTGGAGTCCAGGTGCAAATACCAGAATTCCAATGTATATAAACATTGCCAGATCGATTCATGCTGTGACAGTCATCGCAATTTCCTCCTATTGCTTTTATGTATCCTTCATCGTCGTCGGTGTAAACTTTTTCATCTATTTTGTATGTCATAATTTCCCTCTTTCTTGGTTAGTGGTTACTTTATCAAATATTTCCGCATCTTTCAAGATGCGGCCCCATTGAAGCCTTTAGCAGATTTTCTATTTCCCTGTAATCCTCCGCAGTAAGATTTTCAAATCTTATAGCGCCCATTGCTTCAGCAATTTTATTATACGTTCCACCATCATTTTCTCCAGCAGCAGCAGCTGCCGTCAATGTGAAAAGAATGCGGAATGCCCGCGCTCTCTCATCACCTGGATTATTCCAGAGATGATCATAGTCATTTATTCCAGCACCATAGCCAGATATAAAATATAATGGTGATGTGTATCTAATAACACCATTATCGTAAACGTCGTATATACGGAATGCAACGCCGTTTCTGGCGTACTCTTTACTGCCAGGCTCAACAGGCGTGTGATCTGTTAGTCTCGATGCGTATGTTTCACTAATTTCTATTTTCATTTTTTACCCTTTCTTTGTGGTTAGTTTAATCCTCATCATATCCACTTGCACCCGCATCTAGCAAAATGTATATTTTGCCTTTATGCTCAAATATCATGCCAGAATAACAGCCTTCTTCGATTCCTTGTTTATACTTATCAAAGTCGATTTCTCCATCATCATTTAATGGCAATTCTCTTATTTCTAATGAAATCATTTGCAACAAAATAGCATTTAATTCAATTTCAGTCATTTCTTCTAGCTCTGGCTTTTCCCATGCACCAAAAGAGTAGAAATAATGTCTCAAAAACTCTATATCTTCTATTAATATATTTTTTTCAACCTCACTTTTAGCGTTGTTCCAGGTCTCTTTGCCTGCGTTTTCACCTTTTTCTGCTACACTAGCAAAATAATTTTCCGGTACTAGTCCTTGCACAATCCTTGATATATCTAATTCTATTAATGTTTCCATAATTTACCCTTTGTTTAATGTTAGTGGTTAGTGGTTAATCCCAATAAAGAATCTGAAATGTCGCTGTCATGGTATACGGCAGCGCAATTTACAATAAATTTAGCTTCTTTCTCGCTTAATGTCTTTTCATTGGCAAAAAGACTATCACACAATACAGAATTAACGTCTCTCATTGTGTATTTACTTTTGTAGGGCAGTATCCAGCCTTTTTTTACTACTTCACTATATGTCATAATTTTACCCTTTCTTCCTTGTGATTAATATTATTAATTTAATTACTCTCACACTAACACAAAAAAGAAACTAGTCAACACCTGGTCACTATTTTATTTAATATTTCTCTATATTTATTACAACTAGACTCTCCACCCGCTCACAAATAAAGACTTTCCCTGCACCTCAATAAACCATTCCATTCATGCTCATATGTTCACACCCTCAAACAATTAATAAAAATACCCACAAGACTTCTTACACTCTTTTCTATACCTACACACCACCACCTCAATAAAAACTCCCTACAGGCAATCCTCACACCATATCCTTACAACAACTCACACATTGACATACTGATCATTAGTTCACTTCACACATTGACAACCATGTTATTATTAATACATGCCAATATTACCCAAACAAGCACAACTATTCAAAAAACTCCCAGAGGAACAAAAACTTGATGCCATACTACAAATCAAAAACCAACTACAAGTTGAATCAACCATCCAACTAAATAGAAAACAAATTAAATACGCACAACTAGTAGTGGCCCACCCCTACAGATCAAAAAAGTCTATATATAAAGAAGCTTATCTACATAAAAACTCTAAAACTATTCACCCAGATAATCTTAATACCCTTGTCTGTCGAATGAAGTATAACGTTAATGTGAATCTCTATATCGCTTGGCTTAGACATAATATAGATGAGAATTCCCTGCCAAACCTGAAAGAAAAGCGAAGACTACTGCAAAAACACATGTACAATAATAAAAATACCGTAAAGGATCAACAGAATGCCATAAAACTTGATAACATGATGGCTGGTCACTTTGTCCAGAGTGATCAGGTGGGTAATTCACAAGTAGTTATAAATCAATTTAATACAATAATCTCCAAGGCTGATTCAGGTCTGAAGACTGTCGATGTAGTGGAGTGTGATGATTTATTATAGATTATGAATAAATCCCTAATACTCAAAGAGTTAAAAGGTTGTGCAAATTGTTTTTTGTGTTTTGGTTATCCATATATTCGTTTTAAATTAAGGTAACCCCCAAGATTGGGGTTGCGCGTGGAATAGGGGGTATGTATAAACAGGGGAAAATAAAAAAAATAAAAAAGAGAGAGAGAAGGGTTGAGTAATAACGGTATAAATATTATAAACAGGGTGGAAGAGTATAAAGGAAAGTGATAGAATAGGGGGATAGAAATGGAGAAAAAAGCGAGAAAAGTGTTGCGAGGTATAACGGTATTAGTAAAAGATATGGGAAAAAGATGTTAATATATTTTGTAATAGTGATATTATTATATAGTTATAACCTTTATACGGAGATAAAGTGGAGAGAAAGTGTAGGGAATGTGCAAAAAAGGAAAAGGAATTTTCTAAGACGTTGTTATAATTAATGGAATCGTCAAAAAATATAGATTTCGCAAAATATTTCGAGAAGTGCAAGGACATCAAGTGGGTGTTAAACAACATGTACTGGATAAAGGACGACAAGAATGACAGGATAGTAAAATTCAAATTATGGCCTGAGCAGGAGAAGATACTAGATCGTATGCACCACAAGATGTTGTTACCGAAAGCTAGGCAGATAGGGATTAGTACATTGATAGGTGGAATATATTTTTACTATTCTTTATTTAAGAAAGACGTGAAGATGTCAATAGTGGACAAGAATGAAGATTTTAGTAAAAAGAAATTAGATGAGAAGGTAAAGAGGCCATACGAGAGACTGGGAACGGACATAGAAGAGGATGAGGAACTTAGGGAATTTGGTAAATTAATAAAAAACTGTGCGTTAATAAAGCCTGAGTTCAGGCGAAGCACCTCAGTAATAGAATTCACAACAGGAAGCCGTGTAGAGGCAATGAGTAGCATCCGTGGGGACGGATACGGTATGGCCTGGGTATCAGAGATGGGTTGGATAAGTGCAAATTACCCCGAAAAGGCAGATGAGATAAGAAGTGGTTGCTTACAGGCGGTAGCACCTAAAGGTTTTGTATTTCTGGAAGGGACGTTTGAGAGGGGTAAAATTGGTGGAGTATTTAAAGATATGATAGATTCCGCTAAAGAGGTTGCAGGCCAAAAACTTACTCACGAGGATTATCGAATAGTTTTCTGCTCATGGTGGAAACAGAAAGAATATCAGCTAGAGATAGAAGACACGTCATTAATAAGTAAAGAAACTAGAAAATACCAGGAAAAAGTAAGAAAAGTTAAGGGCATAAACCTGACAGACCAGCAATTATTCTGGTACCAAAAGAAACGCTCCAATCTTAAAGATGCAATGTTCACCCAATTCCCTACCTACCTGGAGGAAATCTTTATGGGTTCGGCTACAGGATCGATATATGAAGAAGAAATGATGAAGATCAAGGAGGAAAGTCGTATAAAGAGAGTAGTTTGGGATAGAACCAAACCTGTTTATACTTTCTGGGACATAGGAGACGATGATTCTACAGCAGTGTGGATCGGGCAAAAAATATTTGGAGAGTTCAGGTGGTTGGAATACTGGTCATCAAGAAGAAACCACCCAGCGGTTTATGTGGCTAAAGTTAAGGAGTGGGATCAGAAATATGACTTTATCGATAAAATATATTTTCCGCATGATGCAAAACAAAAATTAGGACGTGGTGGATTTACTGACCATTTTTATGACGCAGGTATGAGAAATAGAATAAAGATAGTTCCTAAGATAGATTCTACATGGAATGGCATAGCATGGACTAGAACAATTTTGGATAAGTCATGGTTTGATGAGATCGGTTGCTCCCATGAATTTAAAGTAGGAGAAATTACCCTGCCGTCAGGACTAACCTGTCTGGAGTCTTACAGGTCTACAGATAAGAAAGATAATGGAGTAGATAAAAAACCAGTTAAGAATATTTTCACTCATGGCGCAGATGCCATAAGAACTGCTGGAGAGGCAGAAGCTAGAGGTCTTATAATGGAAACTTCTGGACTAATTAATAGAGGCAGTGATAACTCAGGATATGGATCATTTACCAATAGGCACAGATCAGGAGTTAAGTTTGCAAAAAAAATAAATGGAAGAACAAATGTTAACAACGGAAATCATAACGAATCAAGAAGAACTAGACACGCTAAATAAATTAGCTGCCGAAGACGAACACATAACTGTTGCCCCAACACATATTTTTCAAAAAAATAGTGAAACGGTTGGATATTTTTCACTTTGTGGTATAGCATTAAACAATTTATGGCTTGACAGTGAAAAGTTAAACAAGTTAGAGAGTTATAAATTGTTAAAACAAATGAATGATGTTTATAAAAAAGCTGGTATTGAAGAATACATAATTTTTTGCTCGAATAAATCACCTTTTTATAAATATATGGAAAAATCAGGAGCACAAAATTTGGGTAGCTCTACAATATTTAAACTAAAAATTTAAAAAAATGGGATGTTTCTCACAAAAACAAAAAGAACCACCTCAGAGGGTTCCAACAAGAAGGGCAACATCTTCTACGGATAACTCAGACAACTTTAACACCCAATTAAAGGAATTATCTAAAAGGCGAGGCATAATACATGCCTTACTTAATAGAAAAAAACCTACCGATAAAGGATTTACCACTTCCTTTAGAAACCCTAATGACAACATCCCTGTTTAGATATGCCTGACATTTTACTAGAAACAGAAAGCGAAACTAAATTAAAAAATGTTGTAGAAAAATTACAACAAAAACTGGAAGCAGTAAGAATAGTTTTCGAGCCACTATGGTCTGATTTCAATAAACATATACTTCCTTTCAGAGATACGGATGCCCAGATGCTACCTTCCATATCAACACCAAACACAGACGCATCTATATACTCTTATGTAGGCATTCAGGCCAATCAAAGATTAGCCGACGGCTTAATGACCCACTTAACCCCTTACACTGATAACTGGCTTAATTTTAAGGATGGTGATTTTAGAAAAAATAAAGACCCAGTCATCCAAAAATTTTATGCAGAATCTAAAGAGGTAGTTGACCATTTATTGAAACAAAGTAATTTTTATTTAACCTCACATGAAGCAAGATACGACCGATCAGGATATGGACAAGAATGTATTATTAATGAGGATACTTATATTAATGATAATAAACTAAAATTCACTTTTCTAGAAACAGGTTCTTACTGGGTAATAGAAAATTCTTTCGGATTAGTTGACGGAATATCAACAAAATCTATATCAACCAATGAAGATTTAATAGATTCATTTGGCGTTGAAGCTCTTTCAGAAAAAACAAAACAAAATTACCAACAAGCACTAAGAACATCAGATGGTAGCGGTATAAATAAATTTTTGGATGAAGAGGTAGAAGTGATTCACATGATTTTACCAAAGAGATATGAAAAATTCTTTCCTTTAAAAAATGGCAATCATCAATACCATGAAATTTATTACGATAGAACTAATAAGAAAATTCTTAGAACTGGTGGTTATTATGAGCAACCATTTACGGTTTCTCGATTTAGAAAATGGGGCAAACTACCTTACGGCTATTGTCCATCGGCTATGGTATTGCCAGACATAAAATCTCACAACGAACTACAAGCAGATTTATTCTTATTAGAAGAAGCAAGGTTAAACCCGCGTATGTTAATTCCTTCTTCGATAGATGAAAACGATGTGGATATTAGTATCGGAGGCACAACTGTATTTGATGAATCCAATCCTAACTCTGTTCCAAGAACATGGATGGACGCACCTAATGCAGAAGATGCTAGAGTTTTAGCTGCTTCAAGAGAAGATAATATTAAGAAAGCATTTCTAAACGATCTTTTTGTTATATTTGACTCAGAGGAAACAAATAAAACAATGAGTGCATCAGAAGCAACTTTCAGGAGAAATGAAAAGCTCGGTCTTATAACCCCTACATTAATTAGGCAAAAAATAGAGACGTTTGATCCACAACTTTCTCGTGTTTTTTCAATAGCTCTCAGACATAACTTATTGCCAGAAATTCCAGAACAACTGATTCAGTTTAAAAATAACAAGGCGACTATGAAGACTCCTGAAATCGTTATTACTTCAAGAATAGGGCTTGCGTTAGAAGCCGAGAAGGTTCAAACATTCTTCACTATTCTTGAGATGATTAAGGGAGTAACCGATCTTTACCCAGATGCCGTCGATAACTTTAATTTAGATGGAGCAATTATAGATGCAACTTACGCCCAAAACGCACCTTCTTACTGGGTAAGAGATGAGAAAAATAAAACAGAGATCAGAGAATCCAGAGAGCAGATGCAACAACTTCAACAAATTGCAGAAACAGGTAAAACTATTTCAGAAGCAGAAAAAAACTTTAGTCAAGCAGGAGTAGATGAATCGGCACTTTTAGCCTCATAGATGGATATAGAATCAATAGAAGAAGAGTTTAGGAAAGAAATACCAGACCTAACCCCAGACGAAATATTTAACGCTTACGGAAATGTTTTTGGTAGAAAAGATAAAGAAAGAACTCCTTCACAAAAACTAGTTATAAGAGATTTGATTTATTACGGCAACCCATTCGATTTAGAGTGGTTAGATGACGAAGTAACGAATACAGCAAGAATTTTTAAGGAAAAAAATAATTACGAAAAATCTTTAGTAAAAACAGGAATGAAAGCGGTGGTATCTGGTATCCTGACAAGGATAAACAGAAAGCCAATTAATAATATAACTAGAAAAATAAATGGAAGAAAATAAAGTAGAAGAAAAGAAAGTGAAACCTGAAAAAGGTTACGATGTAAAAAAAGAGGTTATTTCCCTAAAGACACGTACCACGTACTTGGAAAAAAAACTAGAAAAGGCATTTAAAAAAATAAAGGAATTAGAAAAACCTGCAATCGGTAATTCGATAAAAATGGAAAATAATGACTTCATTAATTTTAAGATTAAGGAAGAACTTACTATCCATCCAAAAATCTCATCATTAGGAGATAAAGACCCAGATTTTGTTCGTAAATTACACGATCAATATTTTGGGCAATTTTGTATTAGATACAAAGTTTTTAAAGATGAGCCAAAGAAAGATGGCAAATACGCAGCCAAGAGACCTACTTGTTTAACCTATAAATTACAGGACTAATTATGCCAGAAGAAAATACATTTAATGCCTCAGAGCTTTTTAACGAAGAAGGTGGTTTGGTTGAGGGAATCGCTGGAAAACTATATGAAGAGGATGATGCTGGTGAAATGGCAAAATTTACAAAGAAATTTGAGAATCAGAGACTGAGCACAGTATTGAAATCTCACCACGAATTAGAAAAGAAATTGGGCAATCCAGATATTCTTAGAAAAAATCCTTATGGTGAAAAAGTTGATGAATCTGCATTAAAAGAATATCGCAGAGTAAATGGTGTTCCAGAAAAAGCTGAAGAGTATAAGATTGAAATAGGCGAAGAATTCAGTAAAAAATTACAAGAAGACGAATCTTTAAAGTCATATTACGATAACCAGATTGCTTCCTTTCACAAATATAATGTTCCACAAGAAGCAGTGAATAATATAGTGAAAAACATGTTGGATTTCAATGTTGATACAGACGAAAAAATTAATGCCCTGCAACTAGAACAAGAAAATAAAGATAAGGCTGTTATTGAATCTATGGCTAAAGACAGAGGTATTAATTCAGAATTAATAAATAAGGTTCTGGCCGCAGGTTTACAAGATTTAAATATTGATTCAGAAAGTCCAGAATTCAAGTATGCCGATCCAAAAGTCAAAATGGCTTTATATGACGCGGTTAAAGGTAGAATAGAACAATCTATACCAGGATCAAAAATTCAATCAACATTAACTGATCTAGGTTCTAAGATTAATGAAATGATTAATGACCCTAGATATAAAGACCCTAAATTAAGAGATGAGAGGTTTGTTCAAGAAACTAGAGATTTGATTGCACAAAAAGCTTCCCTGAAAATTTAATAATAAACTTGACAATTTAATATTTTATGAAATAGGTATTAAATATCAGTGTTATATTGAGATAACATACAGATGTATGCCTTAGTAGGCCTGACGCTCAGAGCAGCGTTTAGCTTAGGGATGATCCGAATATCGGGAAATCTTTCCGAAATAGTAACAAAATTATTAACTATTAAAGAAAGGAATATAAATTATGTCTGGAACAAATCATAACTTGCCAGCATTTTTTACGTCAGAGTACGAGGGCAACTTCTCCAATGAGTGGAGACAAAGATTCTCTAAATGGCGTTCAAAAGTGACTGTGCGTAAAGGTGGAGGCGAAAGATTCTCCACAAATGAATTAGCTGATATTGGTTCTGCTCAAGAGATTACCGATAGGCTAGGCTCTCAAACATTAGAGGAATTAACAGGGAAGAAACGCTTTGCTAATTATAGTAAATGGGAGAAAGCACTAGGTATTGATAAATGGGATGAAATATTATTAGGGGAAATTGCACTTCCTAAATCTGAAGCTATGGAGCAACAGATGGGCTCTCTCAATCAAAAGATTGACCAAATTGTCTATGCTGCTGCTACTGGATCAGTAACGGAAGACGATGGAAGTGGTGGAACTCAAACTGTAGCATTCGATACATCTAATCAACAGGTGGCTGTTAATTATATACAACCTGGTGGGACTCCTGCTAATGTTGGATTAACAACCGACAAAATTGTAAATGCATTAGGAAAAATTAAAACTAGCTTAAAGGGAGAACCTTTAACAGAACCAGTTTACCTTTTTGCTACACAGCATGACATAGATACGTTGTTACAAACAGATTCGCAGATTGCGAGCTTGGATACAAATGCTCGAAGAGCGTTAATGGATGCCGATATCCCATTTTGGGCTGGAGTCAACATTATGTATTCTCCTTCTGTTACTGTAGATTCTGCTACTGATTTTGCTAACTGTGTAATGTGGGTACCAAGTGCAATCCATCTAGGATTCGGACAGGAACCACAAGTTAAAGCAGACGTGCTACCTACTAAGAGGTACGCATTACAACTATATGCTGATGCTATGGTTGCTGCTGTCAGGAAGAAAGACCCAGGTGTTATTAGTATCTTAACAGATCAAAGTCCATAAATTAAAATAAGGAGGAAAATATTATGTCATTAACATCAGATTATGAAACTGATCTATCAACAAAGTTGTTAGAAAATACGCTGTTTGCTGGGAATGCAGTAACAGCTCAAGAAATGGGGATGGTTGTGAAAACAATGAAACCTATAACATGGACGGTAAATTCAGCTACTGCTGCCACAGAGACTGTAAAGTTATTTAGACCTTACAAGGACTCAATGATAGTAGGTATCAGAATTTATGCAGCCGATCCAGGTGATGCATTAACTATCGACATAGGAGACAATGACGGAGCAACTGGCGATCCAGATCGCTATGTAAACGGCTTGGCATTTGGAACTAGTGGAGGTTGGTTTGATGCAATCAATGAGAGTGGAACATTAGGAGTTGCCTATTCAGGCACACCTTATTATTTCACAGGACTTGATTCCGACGGAGACCCTTCATGGGTTTATATCACAGTTGACACTGCTACTATTATTACTGGTAGTACCAATGTTTTGTTGACTTTTGATGTAGCTTACAAAAATTAAATAACAGGTTTAACGGCCTATGTCTTTGATGATGTAGGCCGTTAACTAATATATATGGGACTGAGTAAAGAACAGATTTGCAATAGAGCTTTAAATCTAGCCAGAATAGAAGGAGTTCCAGATTTAGATGACGTAACAAATACAAAAGTAGTATCTTGTAATGATTTTTTTGAAGATTCATTAGAGTTTTGTTTAGTAGATATTAAACCAAATTTTTCATGGGCTAAAGCTAGTTTAACTTTAGATACGGCCAAGCCAGAACATCAATACTCTAATCAATTTTCACTACCTACAGACTTTTTAGATATTTTAACATTTAATAGCTTACTTCCATCAGAAGCATCAGATAGTTATGCTCAATATGGAACAAAGCTGTTAACTGATGAAAGCTCTGCTAAGATAGATTATATTTTTAAAGAAAACTCAACAGGGAACTATTCCCCAATATTTCGAGAATCATTAATATATTATTTGTCGCACAAACTTTGTCTTAGATTAAGTAACGAAGAAAAAAGAGCTATGGAGCTTTTAAGAATGTATAATAGCATTTTTAGGACAAAAGCCATAACTAAGGAGTCAACAAATTCTAAGAGGATGAGAGAAGAGAAAGGAAAAAGAAGTCGATATAAACAAAAAAGATACACTTAATAAATGCCAGATGAAGTTCTAGTAAGTATAGGAGCAGGAGAGGTTGATGAAGCTACTAGTCGTAGTACCGATCTTGAAATATGGCGTCATACCGCAAGGGAAGTAAAGAATTTTGAAATAGGAATAAACGGAGATTATGAGTCTGCCCCAGGAACAGAATATATAGGGGAAGCTAAGTACTCTAATAAAAAATGTAGAATTCAAGAGTTTGGATTCAGTGTATCAGAAACCTTCTTTTTAGAAATCGGAGATCAATATATAAGAGTATGGAAAACCGACAAGACCCAACTAACAGTAACATCTGCTACTGCATGGGCAACATCAACCTCTTACGTAGTTGGTAATTATGTAACAGAGTCAGCAGTAATATACTATTGCTTGGAGGCTCATACCTCTGGAACATTTGCCACAGACTTGGCAGCGAATAAATGGGTTGCACAGACAATTTTTGAGATGCCCACTTCTTATTTAGAGGCAGATTTATTTGAATTAGATATAAAACCAATCAAAAATATAATTTATATAACACACGATGAATATCCAGAAAGTTTGATAAAAAGATATTCCACTGAGGACTGGAGAATAGAAGAAGTATCTTACACCAACAGATTATGGGGTGCATTAAATACTACCTCAACAACTTTAGCTGCTAGTGCTACTACTGGATCAGGGGTTACGCTTACTGCAAGTGATGATTTGTTTGACGCTACTTATGTTAATAGTATTTTTCAATTAGTTCACCAAAGAAATGAATCACCTAATACATTGAATTGTGACCATTTGTATAGACCTCATTTATATGATACTTCAAAAATAGCACAAGACGGCTGGACAGATTTAGTGACTAGTCCATTGAATGCCACGGATTATACTGCTATTGCCTCAGCGTCACCAGTGACTTTCGTTCACTGTTTAGACAATACTATTGTTGGCAATCTTAGACCATTATACCGTTGTATTTCAGATTACACTTTTTCTACAGATTATGTTGGTGGAGATGATTCCCCTCTTGATTATCCGTCAAATTTCACATTAGGAGCAATAGCAGTTGAGCAAATACAAGTTGATGGAACATGGCAATTTGTTACAGACGGAAGTTGGTCTGGAGAATGGGTAGTAGAAAAATCTATAGATGGTGGCTCAACATGGTTCTCACACGAAACATTTACGAGCGACAACACAGATAATTTTAGCTATACAGGAGATGAGTCAGCAATACCAGGTCTACTCAGGCTTGTTTTAACAAAAGCATTTACTAATTATACAACCTTTGTTAAATTTACTATAAATACTCAAAATATTTATGGTAATGTAACGGTGACTGGTTACACGAATGCTACTACAGTAACTGTAACAGTAAACAAAGACCTTAATTCGACAGACGCAACTGCAATATGGCAAGAAGAA
This sequence comes from Candidatus Omnitrophota bacterium, assembly GCA_029261055.1. Taxonomy (GTDB): domain Bacteria; phylum Omnitrophota; class Gorgyraeia; order Zapsychrales; family Zapsychraceae; genus JAJDCA01. The sequence goes on from JAJDCA010000088.1 coordinate 30,994, forward strand.
GCCTTTAATGAAAGACAGGGTTATGCAACCTCAACTGAAGTATCAGAATCGAGACGATGGGTATTTGGCAGAGATTTAGTTGCAGGATCAAAAATAGAAGATTATGATAATTTTCAAGAAGGCTCTACTGCTGCACATGCTGTTAAATATTTTTTATCCACATCAACTCAGAATAAAGCCAAATGGATTAAGGGAGAAAATCGACTTCACTTAGGATCAGAAGCAGAAGAATTCACTATATTTGCACTGGATAATGGAATAATATCTCCAGAAAATGATGTTTCAGTAAGGAGACAAGATAGTTCTGGATCAAACCACATAAAAGCAGTTCTTGTAGGAGCTTCTGTTATTTTTGTCTCAAGAAACGGATGTAGGGTTATGAGGTATTCTTTTAACATCCAAGTGGAGAAATATGTTTCTAGCTGGATAAACACAACATCTAAAGATATATTAGGTTCTTCAGGGGTCACACAGATAGCTGTACAGCGAGATAATATACCAAGACTATACTTTGTTCGTGGAGATGGAGAAATAGCTGTTATGACGCAAATAAATGTTGCGGGAAGGCCAACCAATTCTTGGTACCGATTAACAACAGACGGATCAGTAGAATCTTTAGCAGTTAACTACGGAACAGGGGCAGACGAAGTATGGATGTCTGTAAAAAGAAATATAAATGGGGCGGATGTTAGATATATAGAAAGAGTAAGAAGATCAACAGCTACAGACTCAACTGATTGGTGGTACTTAGATTGTGCTAAACTTACTACTGGATCAGACCTTACATCAATAACAGGATTAAGTCATTTAGAGGGAGAAACCGTTAATGTGTGGGCAGACGGAAAAAATATAGGACAAAAAACAGTATCTTCAGGAGCAATTACTATAGAAGCTTCCGATAAAATTTTGGTGGGACTAAAAAAAGAACAAAGGATGAGTCCTAGATATTTAGATTATCTTACTAATAGGGGAACTACCAGGACAGGAACAAAAAATGTAGAAACCATACATTTTAACCTACAAAACTCTTCTAATTTCAAAGTAAAGATTGGGGACAACGAACCCAAAGAGGTTAAAGCCTTAGAAGAAATAACACCAGGTGAAGCAATTACTCCTTTTAATGGATCAAAAACAGTTTATCTTGAGGGAAATCCAAGCAAGGATATAAATATTCAAATACAAAATGATGAACCAACTAGGGTTAAGGTTAATTCAATGACCGTAAACTACAAATAAAATGGCATTCTTTATACCACTTTTAATAGCAGGAGCAAGTGCAGCAAGCGCAGGGTTCTCTATAATATCTGACTTAGAAGAAAGAAAAAAAATCGAGGCTGTCCAGCGGCTGCAAGATAAGATCGACGCTGAAAGAAGAAAAGAGCTTATTGAGCAAGCAACCGAAACTGCATCAAGAAAAACTAAGCAGAAAGCAAAGATATTAGCGAGACAAAGAGCCAGAAACGCCTCTTTAGGCATAACAGAGTTAGGGACATCATTGACTAATATGGTTGATATAGCAGAACAGTTGGATTTAGAAATTGTAGACTCATTGGAACCTTTTGATACAGCAAGAAGAGATTTAGATATAAGTTCAACAAATAGAAGAAATGAATCACAAGCTAAAGCTAAAGCACTTAAAAGAAGGGCTGTCTCAACAGGAGTATCCTTTTTAGGAGATACAAGAACAGGATTATCTGGTCGAACATCATCCGCAAAATCCACGACTAAAAAGAGAAAAAGAACAGGCAAAAAAATAACTACTTCAAAAAGTAGACGAAACCTTATAAATAGAACTGTATAATGCCAAGAGAAATCAATATACCTCAAAAAGGAGGCATTAATATTAGCTCAAAGAATCCTAATGTTCCACATGGAAAAAGTGATGAACTTAGGCATATATCTAACATATCAAGTGATGTTGCTAGAATGCTAGAATCATTTAATAAGCAATTAGAATCACAACAGGATGATGCAGATATAGCACAAAATGAATTAAACTTAGAAAAAACTAGATCAGATATTCAGCTAGAGATAGAAAATGAAGAAAATTTAGACAATCCTCAAAGATGGGTTGAGATAGCTGACAGGAAAATAACTGAGTTAAACAATTCTGTTGATGGCCTAAATCTTAACAAGAATGCTAAAAACAAAATTCAAAAAAGAAACGCCCTACAGTCAGAAAAAATATTAACTTCAATAGCGGCTAATGCACAAAGAGAAGGTATTAAAAGAAACGACAAAACAATAAAGCAAGCGGCTCTCGTTGCTGCAAATAATGACGATACAGAAAATGCAATGGAAATAATTTCTGGTCTTTCGGATGCAGATGAAGCTGTAGATTTTCAGAATAAGTTAATGGAAGAAATATTTGAGAGAAACATAAAATCGGATATTGCTCAAGCAGTCGTCGATAACGATATCGAAATGCTTAAAGCTATAAAGGATAATTTGGAGAAGGAAAATTCATATTCAAATGAATATGGCGAGTTACTAAAGAATAAAAAAATCACCATGTCGGCTTCTATAGATACTGCTGTAAAGAAAATGGCTATCAATTCTAATAAAGTAGTAAATGATATACTACTCGATCTACATATAGGAGATTTAAATCCAGAACTCCATGATAAGCTAGAAGCATCAAGAAATGAAATGAATACAAAAAAAGTGGATTTGATTTTTGATATAATAGCTGAAAAAGAAGAAGGAGTTAATACAGAAGATAGTGATGTATATAAAAATATTTATTCGGATATAAAAAATACTAGTAAGGATGGTGTTGGTTATAAAGTAGGTGAGTATATTTCTGGTTTATTTGGGGGTGATGGGATCCAGAAAGAAGACGCTAGGACTAGTGCAGTGATGGATCGAATTAATAATGAAAATCTCACTAGAAAAGCAAAGATGAATTTGATGCATGAATTGCTCAAAGAGCAAATGCTTGGATTATCAGATGGAAAAATGGACGGAGAAGAAATTTCAGATAAAGAAATTAAAATCAGATCAGCATTAATACAGAAGACTAATAATTTACTAGTAATAGCCGACAAAGGAAGAAGGACAAAAAGAGAGGTTTTAATAAACAGTATAGTCTCAGAATATAGCGGGTTATTAGATAAAATAAAAACTGACCTAAAAAAGGATAAACTAAAAGATGTTACAGTAGAAGATTACATAAATGACTTTCTCGATTCTTCAATAAATGAAAAGTATAAATTTATACAAAAAACGACTCTATCAGAATTATTTTCAGGAAAAATAAAATAATGTCATTCATTAAAACAAGAGAGTATTTCAATAACGACAGACTACCTTTTACTGTTGCAGAGGAAGAGTTTGGTGATGTTCTTCCTGGCAATGAACAAGAAAAATCAAAAATTGTTCATTCCTCACTTGTAGATACTCATGTAAAGAAGAGGTTTAATTTTTCTGGCAATGATTTAGGAGATGAAACTGATTTAGGAAATTATGTTTATGGTGCAACCTCTACACCCAGTGACTCTTATAAAAGGATACAGGATTATTTTAGAAACATAGAATCATTAGGAATCAAGCCCGAGGCAGTTAATAAGGATGATAAAATCCTAAAGAGATCAACAGCAGCTATTGTTCCGCCAGTTCCAAAGTTTATGAAGGACTTGGCTATTGATTCAGCAAATCAATTCATGGGAAGTGTTGCTAAATCAGGATTCGATATGGGTGAATTTGTAACAAGGATAATACCTAAAGGAATTGAGACCCATAGAACTTTTCATCTTCCTAATACGGAAGATGAAAAGAAGATGAGAGAGCTACAAAATGAGGTGAGGTCTATAACAGGTGATTCAGACTTCTTTGCAGAAAGCACAGATACTAATAGCTTAGAGTCTATGCTTTCTGGAGGGAATGAACCTGAAGGGTTAGACAAACTTTCTGGCAAAACATTTCAAGACGTACAAAAGAAATTATTTGAAATACGAAGATTATTTCTGAAAAGCAAAAGGCTTAAAGAAAAAAATTCTGCTGAACAATTAGAGAAAAGCTTTCTAGATCAATTCGGGAAAGAGTTTGGTAATATGCAAGAGTCTATTGAGCAGACCTACAAGGTAACACCAGAGTTTCAGAAATCATTTTTAGGGAAATTTACAGGGGCAGCTGGTAGTTTGCCAATTTTTGCTGTAGGCGGTGGTCTTTCGGTTAAGTCGAAACTAATAGGCAAATTAATAGGTAATACAATATTAATTGGATCACATGTTGGAGAAAATCAAGATGCTTTCTTGCAAAGAATAGGAAAGACAAAAGAAACAGCAACACAACAGGAGTTAAACGCTGCTTTTGGAAGTGCTGTTATAAAGGCATTGCCACAAGCTCTTTTTACTAAAGTAGCGGCAGATCAACAGTTCAGGACAGTTTTTGATTTAGCGACTAAAACAACAAGAAAGGAATTAGTTAAGGCTATTCCAAAAGCATTCCTTGTAGGTGGTGTTTCAGAAACAATAGAGGAAAGGACTACTCAATTAATAGGAGATGTGGCCACTCAAATATTAGAAGATGAAAATCATAAAATTGTAGACTTATCACCTGAAGGGTTGATTCAAGAAGTACAAAACAGTATAATTTCATTTGTATTAGGTGGTGGAACAAAGGCTTCATTTGATTTTGCAGGTGGTATAGACCAGAGAAGATTAAAAATTTTAATGGCCGATGGGTTGCCAGCATCAGACCAAGAATTAGATGCTATAAGAGAGTCGGTTACTGATGAAGAAGTCCAAGATTCTTTTGCAGAAATAGAAGGTGGGGATAAGGCAGCTAATGCAGTAATTAAAGCACTGAATGGAGATAAGAAAGCTAGAGATCATATATTAAACAATTCTGTACCAGAAGAGAACAAGCCTAACAATCAGAAAACCAAGACCAATAAAGATACAATTCAATTAAAAATACAGACATCTAAAGATATTAGGGATGCTGTTGGGTTGGAAGAGAACGAAAGAGAAAAAAGAAGAGAACTTGAAGCAGATTTAACCGAAGCAAAAGATAAAAAACTAACAGAAAAAACAGAAAATGTTTCTAAAGACATATTGAACCCTAAACATTCAAAGAAAAGTTTTGATGCATTAGAACATGCAGCCGCTACAATAAAAGTTGGAGAATTACTAAACGCCAGAGATGAATTAATCCAACAACAGGTTAAAGCTATTAAAGAAGGGGACGAAAAAACTTTTAACGACAAACAGATAGAGATTTCTGAGATCGACCAATCAATTGATCTTATAACAAGAGCGTCGGACACTAGTGGAACAGAAGCATCAAGAGTTTTAAATATAAGGAGACTCATTTTAAAGAGAGATGACTTTTCTATTACAGCTCTACAAAATAAAGCTATAGCGGCTAAGAAGGCCGAATTAACACCCGAAGAACTAAAGAAGATCACGGAAGCGGCTAAGGACGTTAAGAAAGCTCAAGAAAAATATGATGAGATAGAAAAAGAGATTAAATCAGAAATAGGAGATAAAACTAAAGGTCGAATTACGCTAGAAGGACTGACTGACAAACAAATAAAAAAAATTGTAGATGCTGCAATAAAGTTAGAACAAGAAAAAAGAAAAGCATCTAATCTTATAGAGGGCATAAGAAAGCTTTCAGCTCTCGGCCTTGTGGGAGATGCTCTTACTTTATCACGACCTATATTGACAATGTTAGATTTATCTTTTGTTGGCAATCAGGGGTTATTCTGGGCATTTACACATCCAGTTATAGCCACAAAAACTTTAAAAGATGGATTTGTTACCTTCTTTAATAGCCATACTTATGACCAGATTATGGAAATGCATAAACTGCACCCTAATCACGACAAAAGAATAAAAGCAGGACTAGAGCTAACTGAAATAGGAAAAAAAAGAGATAACCAAAGAGAAGAGCTTTTCGATAATAACATAGCCTTATTCTTACCAGGAGTAAAAAGAAGTGAGAGGTCATTTGTTGCAATGGGGAATACTTTAAGAATATTAGCATTTGACCAATATCTTAATGCATTTCCTGACGCATCAACAAAAGAGTTAAAGTTCGTAGCAGATTTTATAAATAAAATGTCAGGCAGAGGACACCTAGGACATCCAAGTGGAATTTCCAAATTAATAGCCAAAGGATTCTTTGCTCCAAGATTTACGGTTTCAACTTTTCAAGCTCCAGTAGTTCCTTTTAGGGCATGGAATGAAAAAAGAGTACGTAATTATATATTCAAAGATATGGCAAAATTTCTTGGAGTTGGCCTTGCTATGATGTGGTTTGCAAAAATGGCGGGCTTTGAGGTAGGAGACGATCCAGATTCAAGTGATTTTGGTAGAATAATAATAGGTAACTGGCGTTGGGATGTCTTCGGCAGATTTGCTCAAGTATTCAGGTTGTTTGCTATATTAGCGTCACAAACCTCAAAGAATTACGGGGAGGAAGAAGCAGGAAGAGATATAGATTTATATCAAGCTTCAGGAAGGTTTCTGTCGTACAAGCTTTCTCCTTCAATCACTCTTCCAAAAGAAGTCCTTACAGGAAAGAATGTTTTTGGTGGAGACATATCTTTACAGGAAACATTTAGAAATCATTTTATCCCTATAGGAATTAAGGAAATATCAGAAACACTTAATTCTGACGAAGGGTTGCCGATTACTACCACAAATATAGGTATGGCGATAACAGGATTTGCTACAAGAATAGACAACAAAGAAAAAAAGAAAAGTAAGTCTAAGAAGATAAAAAAACTATAATTTATAATTATTGACAAAAAAACTAATATATAAACCCTAACAGAAGAACAATGGCAGTTTCAACTATAACTACAGACCCAGGATTTGAAGAATTTACCTCAGATGGAGTTCAGACTTATCACGATATAAATATTAATCTATCTAGTGATACAGAAGCTAATGTTGTTGTAACGGACTCGACAAACAAAAATACCACTTATCCTGTTTTAAATACAGCTTATACTATTACAGGGATAGGCACAGGAACGGTCAGATTAAATTGGTTCGCAGGATTTGTTCCTGCGAACACCTATAAAGTAAAAGTCTACTTAAATCCATTAAAGTTATTAACTAAAAATTTTAGTAGCACAGGGAAGGTTAGTCCTGACAATATACAGACTGAACTGAATGCTCTTCAAAGACAAATACAGGCACAAAGAGACATTACTGATCGTTGTGTTAAATTAGTTGAAGATGAGGACAAGAGTAGATATACCTCAAGAACTATTATTCCTGTAACAACAGACAGTACAGAAAAGTTGTTATCTATGGATGTGAATGGAGATTTAGCATTAATAAACGAACCTCTTGTAGATATTAACGCCGCCGCCGCTTCCGCTTCCGCCGCTTCCGCTTCCGCCGATGCCGCTGCTGCCTCTGCCGCCATAATAGACCCTACTACATACTATACAAAAACTCAGGCGGATGCGTTACTAGATACAAAGCTAGATAACACAAATATAGTTGAAATTGATACCTCTACTGCAACATCGGCATCAATTTATACAGCAATAGATGGCCTCGCAAAGGGATCAATTGTCTTTTTCACAAACCAGTCAACGGTGTTAATAGATAGACAAATAAAACTCAAGGAAGGAGTTAAGTATATAGGAGCAGATTGCACATTTAAAAGAGCCAATGAAGCTACAGCAACCACAACTGCATCTATAGCAAATGGAGATGTGGTTATACCAGTTGACGTAATACCAACCCAATGGACGGATTATGCAACCGTTGATCGATATATATATTTATCAACTGCTATAGGGCATAACAATAACACACTTGTAAACGGTGGGGCTGAGTATAAGATAACTAATATTGCAGGCCTAAATATAACCGTAGGAGCACCATTAGTTATAGCAAGCAGTCCAATGGCATCAGGTGCAACCGTCAGAGAGCATTACACAATGTTCTATTCACCTCTCACAAGTGGCCATAGATCAATAGAAATATCAGGAATTAAATTTGATGGGAATAGAGCAAATAATGCCGATACTGATTGGCTAGTAAATGACACACTCAATTTTAAGGATACTGAAAGAGTCTGGATACATCATTGCGATTTTTTTAATAGTCCATGTGAGTCAATAGTAGTAGGCAATGATGCATTAATTGATAACAATACCTTCAACGACTTAGGTGGTAGCTGTGTTCACACCAGCTCAACCGATACATCAGAATCCACAGCCAATAAAGGTGTTACTTTTAGAGACAACAGGATTGAGAATGTAAATATTAGTTATGCAACAAACTCTCATGGTAATCATGCATTTCAGTTCAGTAATGCTCCGCAAGAATTCCATATTTATAATAATATATTTAAGAACGGAAATATCATAATGGGGGCTTATGCAAGTAGTTCAGCTAGTCCGATTAAGAGTATACACTTCCATGATAATCAGTGTTACGACTTTAATCAAATTGCTGATAGTAATCTTAATTCAGTAGCAACTGAACGAGTAAATATTCATGATAATAATTTCTTTGATTGTGGGGACGCTTATTTTGTCGAAACATACCAAGGAGCAGGAGGTGCGTTAAATACGGATGTTTATAAATACTTTAGATGGCACAATAATACTGTCAAAAACGGTAGACTTGTATTACAAAGTGTAGAGGATTTTGATATTTCTCACAATCATCATTTTTATGATGCTGCTTCAGCAACTGAAACAAATAATCACAGAAGAGCATCAATTGCTGTATGGGGATCGAGAGGATCTATAGCAGACAATAAGTTATTTCACTATAGTAACGACGATAACAATCTTCAGTATGGTATTTATATTTATGGTGAAGAAATTACCGCAGATGATTTTTACGGAGTGGAAGATATTATTGTTCATAGTAATAATATTAAAGATTTTGCAAATGGTATACGTAGTAATTATCAGACTTTTTCTGGAGTTAGAGATTACAACCATAAATCTCTTACGGTTAGCAACAATCAAATATCAAGATATGTAGCAAAGGCAACTAACGGCGGTTTCGGTCTATATGTTGAGCCAGGAATGCATAGCCATGATAATCATATTGCATGGCCAACAGGAGGAAATAATCTATGGGGACTATATGTCGAGGGAGTTGACTCAAATGCCGACCACAACAGAGCAGGCGGTATATCGATTAATGACATTGTTAGAGGTACAATGTCGTTAGCAGGCACTGATTATGTAGTTAGAATTGGACAAGGCACTAACAAGTATAATGTGGTGGTTGACGGATTAAAGGTATTTAATGGACGTGTTGAACAGACTTCAGTCGATGGA
>JAJDCA010000010.1 GCA_029261055.1 Candidatus Omnitrophota bacterium
AGAGAAAACGCAATCTTGAAATGGCTCGTCTGCTGCGTTATACTGCATGGCAGACAAGTCAGCATGGTTCTCACAGAGAGCCATCAGAAGTAACTATGCAACCGGCTTGAGGTCAAACTCGCTGAAAAACTCCGCTTCCCCTAATAAGCTCAGGTAAAACAACATCTAGCATTCTAGCTTTTAAAAAAACAGGACTCTTATTATCAGGAAAATCCTGAGGTATCTTACGAAGAAAATCAAAAATAGTTCTTCCAAAAACCTCAATTTCATATAAATTTTTCTGAGTAAATTGCGTAGAAAGAAACGCAGTTATAACATAGAATCCAATCCCATACCCTTCAATTATCATTTTTGCTGAGAAACCAATTAAATATTTTGCAATTGTTTTAAATTTCTTAAGCGATTCATCAAAATTTGGAGTCGATTTTAAATTATAATTCTTCCAGAGTTTTGGTAAGACCTCCCTCATAAAATAATCCGGAATGCGCTTTCCACTGTCATAATCCATAAAATGCTGAAAAATATCCTCCATACTATAAATTAATTCTGGGACACGTTCTGGGTTTAGTTGAGATGTCTCTCTAAGAAAAAGAAGTAATGGCAATGCTTCTTCGTAATGTATGCTGTATTCTTCCTGTAATTTATCTTTAAATTTATTGATCAAATCCTCCATTTCTTTAATCTTTTTTAAATTATCTATTTTGACATCAGCAAGCATAGAAGGATCTCGCATCTTACTTTTTTTCAAAATATATATCTGCCCTGGACTTTTCTCATAGGAAATATTTTGCGGGACAGTGACATTCATAACTTCAAAACCAATCGCCCTAAGACTTTTAGACTGAAAGCTATTTCCCGTCAGCCCTGAAATAATCAACACGCCTTCCTCCGATAACAATTCATACATATTCTCTACTATTTGATATGACTCTTCTATTGAATCTGTTTTTGTGTTGATACCACCAATTGATGTTATAATATCAAATTTTTGTTTTAGAAAATCTGGATTATTTTTCAAATATCTAATATCTGTTGAAGGAAAAATATGAGTTCCGTCAAGATTTTCCAAATGCTCCTTTGCTCTTTCCAATTGAACCTCATTTTTGTCTAAAAGACTCAATTGAAAGTTCAATTCTGGATGAACGGCCGATAAAGATTGACTTAAATTTTTTAAAAACATACCATCTAGCCCATAAACATCAAGAATAGAGATGTCTTCCTTATACTCCTTCATGTGAGCGGCGACCCCTTCTACAACCTTAATCATCACTGGATGAATTTCTCCTCGAAAAAGTCTATACTCTTCTTTTTCATGCCAGGTATTCCATCTTTCATCTGAAACCCTAAATTTTTTATGCCTCTCATCCTCCCTTTCCTCTAAAAGCTTGGATATAGATACAATTCGTAATTGAAGTTCATTTCCCTTTAATAAACGAATAAAATCGTATGCTATTTGCCTTTCCGGAATACTTCTCATATCACCTGATTGCGGCTCATAATACAAAACCGCAGGTTCATTAAAGGCTCTATAAACCGGAAAAAACATCTGTATCTCTTCAGAAAACCCTTCTAAATTTAAAATAAATTTTCGTGATGTTTCTTGAAATCTTTGAAAATCTTCCTGGGAAGAAAATTTGTATTCTATCGAGGATTTCTTAAGTTTGTCGAGATGGTTCTTTACAGCCTCACGCCTTTCACTTTCAGAATTATAAAAATTAGGAGAAATCGTCAAATTATCGATATCCATGACGCTATCACTTGTAATTGATATCCTTTTTTCATTTAGCATGGAATCATCTTTTTTCACCCAATACAACTTACTCTTACTTCCTCCCTTAGAGTTGTCGTCTAGAAAATCCCCTAAAAATTTATAATTTGGAAAAAATTTTGGAAAATGTTTTTTCATAGTATTATTTTGATCATAATCAGGCATAAAATTCTCATCACGTGCATCGATAAGTATAAATCCTTCTTCATGCATCGCTTTTTTTGCAACTTCAAGCCATCGTTTAGGACTTCCATCAGGCCTTACTCCCATAAGACCAAAATAGGTGATTAAATCAAAACGGTCTTTGATATCCACATCATCAATATTTGCAGTAATAAATTCTATGGGCAATTTTTCTCCTAATTCCCTTCCTATTTTGTCAATTTTAAACTCCCATAACAAATTGGATGACGCATCTAAATTAACCAAAACAACAGATTTTCCCATCAGCGCTAAAAGCAAAACAACACTTTTCATGGCCCCTCCGACAAACATGACATCATTAATCGAATTTTGTTTTAATATTTCTTCAACAAAAACATAAGACAACTTTGTTTCTCCCATTATATCTCTAGAGGGATAATGTTCTTTCACAATTTTAAAAGCTTCATCTAAGGTTCTTGTTTGATTTGAGTTAGATTTTAATATTTTATTGTTTGCCTTTCTTGATTTTCGATCTTTTTCATGTTTCCAAACCAATATTTCTTTAATTAAACGGGCCCCTTCTTCTTTACTTTTAGCTGTCTCCGATAAAGTATCAGGCTGATACATACCATATTTCCTTAAAAAACCCCTTATTTTGTAAAATATTTCATAATTAATAAATTCTTTATCCATAAGCTCTGTCAAATCTGGTGAAATGCTTGTCCACCATTTCATATACTCAAAATGTGCTTCTGCCTGTAATGATAAAACCTTAACTAACTCATTTTCTGAATTTTTATTGATCATTGATTTGTCTTCTTTTAATTGAGGACTCAAGTTTACGACAATGGCTTTTGCACCACTGTTTATAGTGATCCTATTAGTAATTTCTTTATTCGAACTGACTATCAAAGCCGCATCGACATTGATCACGTTTAATCCACCTGAAAAATATTTCCGTGGCACAATTTGCTGCGTTTCTGGATTGTAATCTTCTTTAATATAGTCGTATGTGCCCTTTTTAAAGGCCTCGATGTATTGAGTATAAATTTTTTCTTTTGCTTGTTTATCTTCAATATCTACACCATCAATTTTATTTTGTCTGACATAAATCTTTCCAAGGATTGATTCTTTAAGGTTGCGCTTGAACCATGTAGCAAGAATGAGGGAATGATAAATCTGGCGGAGTTGGGTAAAGTTTTGACCTTCATTAACCTCTTTCTCTATGGCTGGAATGATGATTTCACGAATAATAGATATTGTAGGGGCGAAACCCTGTTTTCGCCCTTGTATTGGATGCGTATTCTGTATTAGGCGAATACGTGGATTCGCCCCTACGTTATTCGCCGCAGCAAAATAATCTTCCTCCAACATAACCTTTAAATGACTCTCCACCACAAACGCTGTATCAGTCTCCGCATTCTCATACACCACAGCCTTCTCCGGTACAATCCAAACCTTATTAAACGTATTGACCGGAATATCGGTAACACCGTACTCTTCATACGCCTTCTTATGTACACGATCCCAGAATTCTTCGCCTAATTCGTCCTCTGGATACATTAAGGATGCTGTGAGTTGTTTTAAAATATAATCTTGAGCTAGAAGGTCACGCCCCATTTCGGTATGACCAAATTTTTCAGGAATAATGCGATCGGCTTCATACGGGGAAAGATTGATAATCATATAGAAGGCTTCCCCCCATAACCGTTGTGGGTTATGTTAGTGGTTGTTAACCAATTAAGGATAAACCTTAAAAAAGGAGGAAGCCATGAAGTATTTCGTAGGAATTGACTTGCACGGAACAAAC